>NCEV01000014.1 GCA_002280875.1 Caulobacter sp. 32-67-35
GGTCGATCACGTTGGCGCTGAGCTCCGACGTCACCGCCGCGCCCAGATAGGTCGTGATTTCAACGTCTTCGCCGCGCGAGATCAGACCGATTTCCGGCGAGCCGGCGACCTCGGTGATGAAGCGGACGCAGCGCGTGCACTGGATGCAGCGCGTCATCACGGTCTTGATCAGCGGGCCCATCGACTTTTCTTCGACGGCGCGCTTGTTCTCTTCGTAGCGGCTGTCGTCACGGCCGTAGCCGACCGCCTGGTCCTGCAGGTCGCACTCGCCGCCCTGGTCGCAGATCGGGCAATCCAGCGGGTGGTTGATGAGCAGGAACTCCATCACCCCTTCGCGGGCCTTCTTGACCATCGGAGTCTTGGTGAAGATCTCCTGGCCTTCGGCGGCCGGCAGGGCGCACGAGGCCTGCGGCTTCGGCGGACCGGGCTTCACCTCAACGAGGCACATCCGGCAGTTGCCGGCGATGGACAGGCGTTCGTGATAGCAGAAGCGCGGGATCTCTTCCCCGGCCAGCTCCGCCACCTGCAGAACCGTCATGCCGGGTTCGAACTCGACCTCGACGCCATTGACCTTGGCGATTGCCATTCTTGTTACTCCGCCGCGATCAGCTTGGCGCCCTGCACGTGCAGGCGACCGCTACGATAGGAAGCGATCCGCTCCTCCACCTCATGGCGGAAGTGGCGGAACAGACCCTGGATCGGCCAGGCGGCCGCGTCTCCCAGAGCGCAGATGGTGTGACCCTCGACCTGGGTCGTGACGTCCAGCAGCGTGTCGATCTCTTTGGGATCGGCCTCGCCGGTGACCATGCGTTCCATGACGCGCCACATCCAGCCGGTGCCTTCACGGCACGGCGTGCACTGGCCGCAGCTCTCGTGCTTGTAGAAGTACGACAGGCGGGCGATGGCGCGGACGAGATCGGTGTCCTTATCCATGACGATGACAGCGGCGGTGCCCAGGCCCGACTTCAGGTTCCGCAGGGCGTCGAAGTCCATCGGCAGGTCTTCGCACTGCTCAGCGGGGATCATCGGCACCGAAGAGCCGCCCGGAATGACAGCCTTCAGGTTGCCCCAGCCGCCCCGGATGCCGCCGCAGTGATCCTCGATCAGTTGGCGGAACGGGATGCTCATGGCCTCTTCGACATTGCAGGGCGTAGATATAGGCGCCGGCCCCGTGGTGGACGTAGATGTCGAAGTCCCAGCCGTGGATGTTGTTCTTGCCCACCAGCCTGGCCTCGTAGGCCTGCTTGATGGCGGCTTCCAGCACTTCACGCTCACGGACATATTCGCCGCGGATATAGATGTAGCAGGCGTGGGCCAGCATGGCGCGCGAGGCGATCAGGCAGCCTTCGATCAGGAGGTGCGGATCATGCCGCATGATCTCCCGGTCCTTGCAGGTGCCCGGCTCGGATTCGTCGGCGTTGACCACCAGATAGTGCGGACGACCGTCCTTCACTTCCTTGGGCATGAACGACCACTTCAGGCCGGTGCCGAAGCCCGCGCCGCCCCGGCCGCGCAGGCCGGAGTTCTTCATGTTGTCGATGATCCAGTCGCGACCCGCGTCCAGGATGTCCTTGGTGCCATTCCAGCAGCCACGCGTCTTCGCGCCCTCGAGGCCCCAATCGTGGAGACCGTAGAGGTTCGTGAAAATGCGGTCCTTGTCTTCGAGGATACCGACCATGACTCAGCTTTGCGGATCGAATGGATGGGCGCGCACATACCGCGTCCGACGAAGGATGACATAGGCGAAAAGCAGCCAACCGGCGGCAATCGTCACAAGACCCAGAACCACGGCCCAATCCGGCGCGCCGGCGACGACCCGGCCCCAGATCAGCAGTAGCGCGCCCAGGAGGCAGGCCACGAAGCCGATGCCGCGTTCACGGCGACCAAGGCCCCGAATGGTCTCAAGATAGTCCGCCTTGCGCGTGTTGAAGTCGCTGTCGTCGATCATGACGAAGCCCCCTCTTCCCGCTTCACGGCGCGCATCCAGCCCAGGACGAACCAGATCTGAGCGCCAAGGCCGGCGGCGACCAGAACCAGGAAAGCCGGCAACAGCCAGCCAATCCCCATGGCCACGTGACCGACGATCGCCGCGCCGGCCAGCACGAAGCAGACCGCGTCGATGGCGAGCATCGCGGTCAGTCGCTTCTTCTGGAGGACGGCGTCGGCATTCATCAGGCGGTTGGCTCCGTCGCCGGGGCCTTCTTGGGCTTTTCGGGGAGGTTCGGGATCTTGATCTTCTTGGCCAGCGAGCCGTCATAGAGCTTGGGATCGGTCAGGGTCTTGATCGAATCCTTGGGCTCGGAGGCCTTGCGACCCTCATAGCTACCCGGCTGCGGCGACTTGCCCGCGGCGAAGTCGTCGAGAATCTGGGCCAGGCTCTCCGGCGTCAGGTCTTCGTAATAGTAGTCGTTGATGGCGGCCATCGGGGCGTTGCAGCACGCGCCCAGGCACTCGACCTCTTCCCAGCTGAACTTGCCGTCGGCCGAGACATGATGGGCTTCGCCGATCTTGTCCTTCAGCACCTGGCGCAGGTCCAGCGCGCCGCGCAGCTGGCAGGGCGTGGTGCCGCACAGCTGCACGAAGGCGACCTTGCCGACCGGCTGCAGCTGGAACATCACGTAGAAGGTCGCGACTTCCAGCACCCGGATGACGGGCATCTCGAGCTGGCGAGCGATTTCCTGGATCGCGGGCTCGGGAATCCAGCCTTCCTGCTTCTGGGCCAGCCAGAGCATGGGGATCACCGCCGACTGCTTGCGCTCGGCGGGGTATTTGGCTTTCCACCAGTCAGCCTTGGCCTGGCTCTCCGGGGAGAACGCAAAGCTCGCGGGCTGTTCCTTGGCGAGACGACGAACGGACATGCGTCAGGCTTTCACGAAATCGACGCGGACGATCTTGTCGCCGGCGAAGGTGTAGATGGCGGCGACCTCGAAGGGCGTCGCGTCGGGCGAGCGGAAGACCCGCTCATGGTCAATCACGGTGTTGCCGATCACCACGCGCGACAGAAGCTCGGCGCGGTTCTGCGGAAACTGGGCGAACAGGCCGACATGGCGCTCGCGAAAGGCGGCTACGCCATGCAGGTTCGGCTCGGCGTTCAGGTCGGCAACCATCATGTCGTCGGCGAAGTGCCGGCACAGCGCATCGACGTCCTGGGCGTTGTAAGCGTCCAGCTGGCTTTGCACGACGGCCTCGATCAACGGTCGATCTCCCCGAACACGATGTCCAGCGAACCGAGAATGGCCGAAACGTCGGCCAGCATGTGGCCGCGGTTCATCCAGTCCATCGCCGACAGGTGCGGGAACCCGGGCGCCCGGATTTTGCAGCGATAGGGTTTGTTCGTGCCATCCGAGACCACAAACACACCAAACTCGCCCTTGGGGGCTTCGACGCAGGCGTAGACTTCGCCAGGCGGCGTGCGGAAACCTTCGGTATAGAGCTTGAAGTGATGGATCAGGGCTTCCATCGAGCGCTTCATTTCGGCGCGGCGCGGCGGGCTGACCTTGTTGTCTTCGGTCATCACCGGGCCGGGCGTCTTGCGAAGCATGTCGCAGGCCTGCCGGATGATTTTCGTCGACTCGCGCATCTCCTGCATCCGGCACAGGTAGCGATCGTAGCAATCGCCGTTCTTGCCGAGCGGAATGTCGAACTCGAAGTCGCTGTAGTTCTCGTAGGGCTGGTTGCGCCGCAGGTCCCAGGCGATGCCCGAACCCCGCACCATCACGCCGGAGAAGCCCCATGCGATCGCCTCTTCGCGGGTCACAACGCCAATGTCGACGTTGCGCTGCTTGAAGATGCGGTTGTCGGTGATCAGGCCTTCGATGTCGTCGCAGATCTTGGGGAAGGCCTTGGCCCAGGTGTCGATATCTTCGATGAGCGCGGCCGGCAGGTCCTGGTGGACGCCGCCCGGACGGAAATAGTTGGAGTGCAGGCGAGCGCCGCAGGCGCGCTCGTAGAACACCATCAGCTTTTCGCGCTCTTCAAAGCCCCAGAGCGGCGGCGTCAGGGCGCCAACGTCCATGGCCTGGGTTGTCACGTTCAGCAGGTGGCTCAGGATCCGGCCGATTTCCGAATAGAGCACACGGATGATCTGCCCCCGAAGCGGGACGTCCACGCCAAGCAGCTTTTCAATGGCCAGGCAGAAGGCGTGCTCCTGGTTCATCGGCGCCACATAGTCGAGGCGGTCGAAGTAAGGGATGTTCTGGAGGTAGGTGCGCGCCTCCATCAGCTTTTCGGTGCCGCGATGCAGCAGGCCGATATGCGGATCGACCCGCTCAACGACTTCGCCGTCCAGCTCCAGCACCAGGCGCAGCACACCGTGCGCGGCCGGGTGTTGCGGGCCGAAATTGATATTGAACTTGCGAACCGGGGTTTCCGGGATCGCAGGCACGATAGAAGCGTCGTCAGCCATTACTTCGCCTCCGCTTTTTCATCGCCCGGCAGGGCGTACTTGGCGCCTTCCCATGGGGAAAGGAAGTCAAAGGCGCGGAACTCGGTGATCTTGACCGGCTCATAGACGACGCGCTTCAGCTCGTCGTCATAGCGAACTTCCACATAACCCGTCATCGGGAAGTCCTTCCGCAGCGGATGGCCGTGGAAGCCATAGTCGGTCAGGATTCGGCGCAGGTCCGGATGACCTTCAAAGAAGATGCCATACATGTCGAACGCTTCTCGCTCGAACCAGTTGGCGACTTCGAACACCGGCGTGATCGTCGGAACCGGCGTGTCTTCGTCGGTCGAGACCTTCAGGCGAATCCGATGGTTCTTCACCAGCGACAGCAGGTGATAGACCACGTCGAACCGCGCGGCGCGCTCCGGGTAGTCCACGCCAGCCAGATCGATCAGCTGGTGAAAACGGCAAGCCGCATCGTCACGCAGGAAGACTAGCGTGTCACAGACCGTCGCGGCACGAGCCACGATGGTCAGTTCGCCAAACGCCACCGAATGACCCAGCACGCCGGGCGCGCGGGCAACAATATCCTGACCGAGAAGTTCGAGGGCTTCGCTCATCGCTCGATCGTCCCCGTGCGACGGATCTTCTTCTGAAGCTGCAGGACGCCATAGACCAGGGCCTCGGCGGTCGGCGGGCAACCCGGAACATAGATGTCCACCGGCACCACGCGGTCGCAGCCGCGAACGACGCTGTAGCTGTAATAGTAATAGCCGCCGCCATTGGCGCAGCTGCCCATCGAGATGACATAGCGCGGCTCGGGCATCTGGTCGTAGACCTTGCGCAGAGCCGGAGCCATCTTGTTGGTCAGGGTGCCGGCCACGATCATCACGTCGCTCTGACGCGGACTGGCGCGTGGCGCGAAGCCATAGCGCTCCAGGTCATAGCGCGGCATCGAGGCCTGCATCATTTCCACGGCGCAGCACGCCAGACCGAACGTCATCCACATGAGCGAGCCGGTGCGGGCCCAGGTGATGAGATCATCGGCGGCGGCCGTGATGAAGCCCTTGTCGGCCAACTGACCCGAGATGCCGTCGAAGAACGGATCGTGCAGCTTGGGATCATAGCCCTGCACCGTCGAACGGCCAGCGGAGCCAGCCGGGACGAGGGGCGAGCTATTGGCGGGAACGATCACTCCCATTCGAGGGCGCCCTTCTTCCATTCGTAGATAAAGCCGACGGTAAGCACGCCCAGGAAGGTCATCATCGACCAGAACGCGAAGACCGCCGCTTCATGCGGCAGCTTCATCAGACTGACGGCCCAGGGAAACAGGAACGCCACCTCCAGGTCGAAGATGATGAACAGGATCGAGACCAGATAGAACCGGACATCGAACTTCATGCGCGCATCGTCGAAAGCGTTGAAGCCGCATTCGTAGGCGGAGAGCTTTTCAGGGTCCGGCGCCCTTGGCGCGAGCACAGCGGCGGCGGCCAGGAAGGCGACCCCGATAATCGTCGCGATCCCGAGGAAGATGAC
Source organism: Caulobacter sp. 32-67-35 (assembly GCA_002280875.1). GTDB lineage: Bacteria > Pseudomonadota > Alphaproteobacteria > Caulobacterales > Caulobacteraceae > Caulobacter. The sequence goes on from NCEV01000014.1 coordinate 5,921, forward strand.
GATCGGCAGGTACTGGAGAAGGAAGGCGTTCATGACAGCCCTTGGCTTGAATCGAGCGGGTTGTAGCCCACTGCCGCCACCGCTTCAAACACCTGCATCACATTGAGAAACGATCGCAACTAATCCTCATCTGCGGCTTCGACGACATGGCCGTTGACACGAGTCCGCGACCGACATATCAGACGCCCCTCGCCGCAGGGCGGGTCGCACTTTCGCTTCGGCGAAGGCTCAATGCGGATGTAGCTCAGTTGGTTAGAGCGCCGGCCTGTCACGCCGGAGGTCGCGGGTTCAAGTCCCGTCATTCGCGCCACCTTCCACAAGGTGGTTTGCTTCCCCTTCAGACGGTGATTACGGACGACTGTCGCGCCCTGGCGCACGACGCGGATGTAGCTCAGTTGGTTAGAGCGCCGGCCTGTCACGCCGGAGGTCGCGGGTTCAAGTCCCGTCATTCGCGCCACCGTCCGGCGCTTTCCGCAGAATTCGCGCTTTCAGTCCGAGATATGCGCCCTGCTGTGTCATCTGACGCCCAAGGCTTGAGGTTGGCCTGAGGAGACACGATGTTGTCTCAATGTCAGCAGCGCCCTCTCCCGTCTTTTCCGTCCTCGATCTCGCGCCCGTCCCGATGGGCTCCACGGTCGGCGACGCCCTCCGCAACAGTCTTGACCTCGCCAGACATGCCGAAAGGCTTGGCTATCACCGCTACTGGCTCGCCGAGCACCACAACATGCCGGGAATCGCCAGCGCCGCGACCGCCGTGGTGATCGGCCATGTGGCGGCGGGGACGTCGACGATTCGGGTGGGTTCGGGCGGAATCATGCTGCCCAATCACGCGCCCCTGATGGTTGCTGAGGCGTTTGGCACCCTGGCCGCCCTTTATCCCGGTCGTATCGATCTGGGTTTGGGACGCGCGCCGGGCACGGACCAGGCCACCATGAGGGCCTTGCGCCGCTATATGGGCGCAGTTGATTCGTTTGCCCAGGATGTGGTGGAGCTTCAAGCCTGGTTCCAGCCGGCAGCGCCCGATCAGTCAGTGCGGGCCGTACCCGGGGAAGGTCAGGACGTTCCGCTGTGGTTACTAGGCTCCAGCACCTACAGCGCCCAACTGGCAGCGGCGCTGGGCCTGCCCTTCGCTTTCGCCGCCCATTTCGCACCGGACCAGCTGATGGATGCGATCACCCTGTATCGCCGCCATTTCAAGCCTTCAGCCGCCCTGGCAGCACCCTATATCATGATCTGCATCGGCGTGTGCGCGGCCGAGACAGACGATGAGGCAAGGCGGCTGTCATCCTCCACCCAACAACAGTTTCTGGCGCTTCGTAGAGGTCGGCCCGGCCTGCTGCCGCCTCCCGTGGATGACATTACCCAGATCGCCTCGCAGGCTGAGCTTGACGGCCTTGAGCATACCTTCCGCTATTCTGCGGTGGGCTCGCCAGAGACAGTCCGCAGAAAAATCGAGTCGGTGCTGGCCCTGACCGGCGCCAATGAGCTGATGGCGGCCTCACAGATCCACGATCATGCGGCCCGGGTGCGCAGCTACGAGATCCTGGCCGGGATTCGCGGCCAACTGGCTCAGGCCGCCTGACCTCAGTGCCGTATGGCGGGCCCTGCCTCTGAAAAGCCCGCAGCGCCCGTCAGTTTGCCATAGATCTGGCACAGGGTCCGGAAGACCGAATCCCAGCCATGCCGTTCTTCGGCGCGCAGACGAGCGGCCTGTCCCAAGGCCTCCGCGCCGCGGGCGAAGACGGACTCCACAGCTTCGGCCATGGCCTTGGCTTCGGACGCGGACGCAAGCTCGCCCACCGAGGCATCCACCGACTCGGCCACGCCCCCCGCCGCCACGCCGATGACGGGAAGCCCGCACGCCATGGCTTCGAGCACGACAAGGCCGAACGGCTCGTTGTCGTTGGCGTGCACGAAGGCGTCACAGCCAGCCAGTATGGCCGCCAACGCCTGAGGGTCGCGTTGATAGTCCATGCAGATCACGCGGTCGCTGACCGGCGCGCCGCCGCCGGCCCCGACGAGCAGCAGAACATAGGGCTCCCCCAGCCGCTCAACGGCTTCCACCAGGACTTCCAGCCGCTTCTCTCGTGCCGGACGACCGGCAAAGACCAGAATGCGATGATCTGCCCTCAAGCCCAATTTTGCGCGCAGGGCAGCCCGGTTGCCGCGCCGGGGATTGAAGATGTCGACGTCAACGCCAAGGGGCAATCCGATAGCGTTGGGAACGCCCGCCTCAATCAATCGGCCCGCGATGAATCGACTTGGCGCGACCGCCTGATCGAACTGGCTGTAGATCGCCGCCCACCGCTTCTGAACAGGCTTCTCTGCCCACTCGCCGATGTGCAGCGCGGCGAGCGCTCCAAGGTCTGTGTGGCAGAACCCCACGACTGGTACGCCTAGCGCGTCGCCGGCTCTCAACGCGGCCAGGCCCGGCGTATAGGGGTCGCCCGCCTCGATGATGTGCGGCCTTTGACGAATCAGCCGCTCCATCCAGGCCTGCTTGACGACCGGCCAGCGATAGCCATCCCCAAACGGCAAGGGTGCGGCATAGATCGAGACACGCCCTTGTCCGTCGTACGCGTCGCGCGCTCCGGGAACGACCAGCGTATGGTGCACCGATGGCCGGTTGGCGGCCAGCCACGCCCGCTTAGAGTTCAGATAGCGACGCACGCCGCCGCTTCGGGGCGCGTACAGCATCGTGGTGTCGACCAGACGCACGATGTCATCTGGCAAGGGGCTGGCATCTGGAAAACCGCGAAAGCCAAACGGTTGATCCGATCTCAAATCCACCACGCCGAATCCTCATTGCTACCCAGACCGCGCTATTCGGCCTCAGAACGATAAAGCTTTCGCGACAACTAGAGTTCCTCCTCGTTACGGGGCCGTGTCAACCCGACGCCACGGCGTCCAAGAGCCTCCCGAAGAAGCATCTCGACCTGGGCATTGACGCTGCGGAGTTCCGCGGCCGCCAGCCTTTCAACCGCCGCCAGCACCTCGGGACGGACGCGCATCAGAAAGGCGCGCCGTCCTCCCTTCCCGCCATCTTGGGGATCGCCGGCCACGACCTAACCGTACAGCGTGCCGGTATTGACCACCGGCTGCGCTTCGCGATCCGCACACAGCACGACCAGCAGGTTCGATACCATCGCCGCCTTGCGCTCATCGTCCAGACTGACGACTCCGCGCTCGCTGAGCTGGTTGAGCGCGTTCTCGACCATCCCGACAGCCCCAGCCACGATCGTCCGCCTCGCAGCCAGAACGGCTTCAGCCTGCTGGCGCTTGAGCATCGAGCCGGCGATCTCGGGCGCATAGGCCAGGTGCATCAGGTGCGCCTCGTCGATGGCGACACCCGCCACAGCGATCCTGGCCTGCAGGTCTGCCTGCAGCCTCGCGCCAACTTCCTCGGCGTCCGCACGCAGGGTCGGCTCCCCCTCTTCAGCGTGATCATACGCATAGTGAGAGGCGACCTCGCGCAGTCCTGTCTCGATCTGGATATTCACGAAGGCCACATAGTCATCAACATCGAACAGGGCCTGGGCCGAGTCAGCGACGCGCCAGACGATGTTGGCGGCGATTTCGATCGGATTGCCGCGCTTGTCGTTTACCTTGAGCATCTCGCTGGTGACGTTGCGCACCCGCAGGCTGATTTTCTTGCGCCCGTACCATGGCAGCACCCAGCGCAGGCCGGTCGTACGATCCGTCCCGACATAGGCGCCAAACAGCGTCAGGACATAGGCTTCGTTGGGTTGCATCGAATAGAAGCCGCCGCTGATCAGAGCCGCCAGGGTGATCAGCACGGCGCCAAGCGCATTGTAGCCCGCACCATGGGCATCAGCACTTGTGAAGGCCCAGATGCCCGCTCCGATCAGGAGCGGTAGTGCGAGAAGCGGTAGGCCTCCACCGATACCGCCGCCAATACGCTCTGCTGACCGGTTGATGGTGTGAACGTCTGACATCGCAGCCCCCATGAGATATGAAAATGATATCATTTTGATCGCTCTTGGCAAGATGAAGCGGGACCGTGTAGGCCCGTTTGCCTGAGCGGTGGGGCCCGAGCGATGGGGCCTGAGCGATGGGGATGGAATGGCGCGTTATCTTTTCACCACCTGGGAGGGCGGCGGACATGTGCAGCCCCTGTTGCTGGCTGCGCGCGAGCTGAAGGATCGCGGTCATACGATCATGATCCTCAGCGACGCGTGCAACGCGGCGGACGCGGCCGCCCTGGCCCTGCCCTTCCAGCCCTGGACGACCGCACCGAGCCAGACTGGGAAGCAGCGCGAGGACGATCGCCTGAAGGACCATGAGGCCGACAATCCCCTGGAGGTGATTCAACGGCTTATCGATCGCGTCATGGCCGGTCCGGCCCTGGCCTATGCGCGGGATACGCTCGCCATGATCGACACCTTCAAGCCAGACGCTATCGTCAGCCAGGAGCTCTTGTTGGGTGTCATGGCGGCCGCCGAAAAGCGGGCCCTGCCCATGGCCTTGTTCGCCGCCAATATCTGGTCGCTTCCGACCTTGCCCGACGTTCCCCCTTTCGGCGCAGGCATGCCCCCCGCCGCCAGTGACGAAGATCGCGCCATGCACGCCATGGTCACCCAGATGAGTCGGGGGCTTTTTCAGATCGGCCTGCCAGCCCTGAACGCTGCCCGAACCGAACTTGGCCTATCGCCGCTGGATGATCTGTTCGCGCAGCTCGATGGGGCGCGTTCGATCCTGATCGCCACCAGCCGCGCGTTCGATTTCGCGCCTGACGATCTCCCGGCGCCCTTCGCCTATGCCGGTCCCTATCTGGCCGATCCCGCCTGGGTCGAGCCTGCGACTCCCCCCGCCGGTGACGCGCCGCTGGTGATGGTCTCGTTCTCCAGCCTCTATCAGGCGCAGGAGGCAACGCTGACCAACGTGATCGCCGCACTGGGCCGCCTGCCCGTTCGGGGGCTGGTCACGACTGGACCCACTCTTGATCCAAGCGAGTTCGTCGCCCCCGACAACGTCGCGGTGGTGCGCAGCGCGCCGCACGCGGCCCTGCTGGGGCAGGCGGCGGTCTTCGTGACCCATGCCGGTCACGGCTCCACACTGCGCCCGCTGATGGCTGGCGCGCCACTCCTCTGCCTGCCCATGGGGCGCGATCAGAATGACAATGCCGCCCGTGTCGTCGCCAGAGGTGCCGGACTACGCCTTGCACCCGACGCAAGCGTCGAGGCGATCACCGCCGCGATCGCAGAGCTGATTGAGAATAACAGCTATCGTCAGGCCGCCGGCCTGCTGGGCCAGACGATACGTTTCGACCAGACCCACCGGTCTGCGGCGACCCTGCTGGAAGACCTGCTCGTGAGAGACTGAGTTCTGGTGGGCGGTGAGGGGATCGAACCCCCGACCCTCTCCGTGTAAAGGAGACGCTCTACCGCTGAGCTAACCGCCCCAAAAGTCGAGCCGGCCTTCTAGCCGCCGGCAGGGTCCGTGCAAAGCGTGAAAAGAAAAGGGCGGCGCGCTGCGAAGCGCTCCGCCCTCCCATTTCCGAAAAACAGATCAGCCGTTGAGCGTGGTCTTCAGGCCTTCGCCAACCTGGAACCGCGCGGTCTTGGAGGCCGGACGGTTCACAGTTTCGCCGGTGCGCGGATTGCGCGCAGTGCCCGCCGCTCGGGCCACGGCCTTGAACGTGCCGAAGCCGACGAGGCGCACGTCATTGCCCGACTTCAGAGAGTCGGTGACCGATTCGATGAAGGCTTCCAGGGCGTCCTTAGCCTGATTTTTATTGATGCCCGCCTTCTCGGCGATCGCCGTGACGAGTTCGGCTTTTGTGGTCATGTTTTTCTCCCAGCCTGTAAAGCGGCGGCGCTTCGCAAAAGCCGACGCCACTTCGCTTGGCCGGGATTATGGCGGCGGAAAATGCCCCGTCAAATGAAGGCGGCGCGGGAATGTCCCGCGCCGCTCAACTTATCAACAATAACTTACGTTCAATGGGTCAGAATGGCGTCAGCATCGCCCTCGTCGACCTTCGCACTTGCAGCAATCGGCTCGTCCGCCTCGTTCCACTCAACGGGCGTCAGCGGGCCCGTCAGGGCGTGCTTCAGGACATCATCGACCGTGGAGACCGCAATGATTTCCAGGCCGTCCTTGACCGACTGCGGCACGTCGACCAGATCCTTCTCGTTCTCCTGAGGGATCAGCACGGTCTTCACGCCCGAGCGCAGGGCGGCCAGCAGCTTTTCCTTGAGGCCCCCGATCGCCGTGACCCGGCCGCGCAAGGTGATCTCGCCGGTCATGGCGATGTCCTTGCGGATGGGGATGCCCGTAAGCACCGAAACCATGGCAACAGCCATGGCGGCGCCGGCCGAAGGGCCATCCTTGGGCGTCGCGCCGTCCGGCACGTGGATGTGAACGTCGGTCTTTTCAAAGATCGGCGGCTTGACACCAAAGTGCATGGCCCGCGAGCGGACATAAGACTGGGCCGCCGAGATCGACTCCTTCATCACGTCCTTGAGGTTGCCGGTGACCGTCATGCGGCCCTTGCCCGGCATCTTCACGGCTTCGATGGTCAGGATGTCGCCGCCGAATTCGGTCCAGGCCAGACCCGTGACGATACCGACCTGATCGACCTCGTCGGTCTCGCCGTAGCGGTATTTCTTGACGCCCGCATATTTGGCCAGCCGCTCGTCGTCGATGGTGATCGAAGCGAGCTTCTCACGCGCCAGATCGCGGACGGTCTTCCGCGCCAACGCCCCCAGTTCCCGCTCGAGCGACCGCACGCCAGCTTCACGCGTGTAGTAGCGGATCAGGTCGCGGATCGCCTTCTCGGGCACCACGAACTCAGCCTCTTTGAGACCGTGGTCCTTGGTCAGCTTGGGCAGGATGTGACGCTTGGCGATCTCCAGCTTCTCATCCTCGGTATAGCCGGCGATGCGAATGATCTCCATGCGGTCCAGCAGGGGCTGGGGCATGTTGAGGCTGTTGGCCGTGGTGACAAACATCACCTGGCTGAGGTCGTAGTCCACCTCAAGATAGTGGTCGCCGAACGCCGAGTTCTGCGCAGGGTCCAGCACCTCGAGCAGGGCCGAGGCGGGATCGCCGCGATAATCGCTGCCCATCTTGTCGATCTCGTCCAGCAGGACGAACGCGTTGGTGGTCTTGGCCTTCTTCATCGACTGGATGACCTTGCCGGGCATCGAGCCGATATAGGTGCGGCGGTGACCGCGGATCTCGGCCTCGTCGCGCACGCCGCCCAGGCTCATGCGAACGAATTCGCGACCCGTGGCCTTGGCCAGAGACTTGCCGAGCGAGGTCTTGCCCACGCCGGGAGGACCGACGAGACAAAGGATCGGACCCTTCAACGAGTTGGTGCGCGCCTGGACAGCCAGGTACTCCAGAATGCGTTCCTTGACCTTTTCCAGACCGTAGTGGTCCTCGTCGAGGATGCCTTCCGCCTCGCTCAGATCGATCTTCTTGGTCTTGGCCTTGCCCCAGGGGATCGACAGCATCCAGTCGAGATAGTTGCGCACGACGGTGCTCTCGGCCGACATCGGGCTCATGTTGCGCAGCTTCTTCAGCTCGCCCTCGGCCTTGGTGCGGGCTTCCTTGGAGAGCTTGGTCTTCTTGATGCGCTTCTCGAGGTCGATAAGTTCGTCGCGCTGATCGTCGGGGTCACCCAACTCGCGCTGGATCGCCTTCATTTGCTCGTTTAGGTAGTACTCGCGCTGGGTCTTCTCCATCTGGCGCTTCACGCGCGAGCGGATCTTCTTCTCGACCTGCAGGACGCTGATCTCGCCTTCCATCAGCGCGAACACCTTCTCCAGGCGCTTCACGATATCGAAGATTTCCAGCAGGTGCTGCTTGTCGCCGATCTTCACCGACAGGTGAGCGGCGATGCTGTCGGCCAGCTTGCCCGGCTCGGCGATCTGCGGGATCGACGCCAGAGCCTCCGGCGGCACCTTCTTGTTCAGCTTGACGTAGTTTTCGAACTGCTCGACCACGGCGCGCGACAGCGCCTCGGCTTCGGGACCGACGCCCTCATCCTCGCTGACTTCGCCGATCTGGGCTTCGTAGAAGGACTCCTGATCGGTGAACTTGACCACAGCGGCGCGGCCCTTGCCCTCGACCAGCACCTTCACGGTGCCATCGGGCAATTTCAGTAGTTGCAGGACGGTGGCCAGGACGCCGACGTCATAGATGTCGCCCGGCGAGGGATCGTCATCCGCCGAGTTCTTCTGAGTGACGAGCAGGATCTGCTTGTCGCCGCGCATGACCTCTTCGAGGGCGCGAACGGATTTGTCCCGCCCGACGAAGAGCGGCACCACCATGTGCGGGAAAACCACGATGTCCCGCAAAGGCAAAACTGGAAGCGTGCGAAGTTCAGACATAATGCTCTTACTCCCGGCCGTCGCGGCGTCCGCGCTCGGCCATGCGGACCGCCGTTGCCCAGACGATGCGCCTGAGTCGATCAGCCCGTCCGTCCGGGAATGGACGGAATGTCCGTATTTATGTGGACGTTTCGCAACCGCGTTCAAGCGGAGTCGCCCAATAGCGGCGACTGGTCGCGCATAAGTGGCCAAGCTAAAGGGGATATGCCCCTAAAAGCCGCCAACACGCAAATTCGTTGCGATCAGCCACTTTCCTCCGGCTGAACTTGGCCGAATCGCGCCGCGGCGCCGCGGCATCGCGCGGGCCGGAACATGGCGCCGGACCTGTGAAACATAGAAAAAGGCGCGCCCCGAGGAGCGCGCCTTGATCGTTCAGGATGAGAATCCGCGTCAGGCCGACGCGGCGCCACCCTTCTTTTCCGCATAGATCAGCAGCGGTTGCGCCCGGCCTTCGACGACCTCGGCATTCACCACCACTTCCTCGACGCCTTCGTAGTTTGGCAGCTCGAACATGGTCTCCAGCAAGATGCCTTCCATGATCGAACGCAGGCCGCGCGCGCCGGTCTTCCGGGCGATGGCCTTCGTCGCGACGCCGTGAAGGGCGTCCTCGGTGAAGGTCAGGCCGATATTCTCCATCTCAAACAGGCGCTGGTACTGCTTGACGAAGGCGTTCTTCGGCTCGGTCAGGATCTTGACCAGAGCGGCCTCGTCGAGGTCCTCCAGGGTCGCGATCACCGGCAGACGGCCGATGAATTCCGGGATCAGGCCGAAGCGCTGCAGGTCGTCCGGCTCGACGCCGCGCAGGATTTCGCCCGTGCGACGCTCTTCCGGATCGGCCACCTTGGCGCCGAAGCCGATCGACTTGCCCTGGCCGCGCGCCGAGATGATGCGCTCCAGACCCGCAAACGCCCCGCCGCAGATGAACAGGATGTTCGTGGTATCGACCTGCAGGAACTCCTGCTGGGGATGCTTGCGCCCGCCCTGAGGCGGCACGGAGGCGACCGTGCCTTCCATGATCTTCAGCAGGGCCTGCTGCACGCCCTCGCCCGACACGTCGCGGGTGATCGACGGATTATCGGACTTGCGGCTGATCTTGTCGATTTCGTCGATATAGACGATGCCACGCTGCGCCCGCTCGACATTGTAGTCGGCAGCCTGCAGCAGCTTCAGCACGATATTCTCGACGTCCTCACCCACATAACCGGCTTCGGTCAGGGTGGTGGCGTCCGCCATCGTGAACGGCACGTCGATGATTCGGGCCAGGGTCTGAGCCAGAAGCGTCTTGCCGGTGCCGGTCGGACCGACCAGCAGGATGTTGGATTTGGCCAGTTCGACGTCGTTATTCTTCGATGCGTGGTTCAGGCGCTTGTAGTGATTATGCACCGCGACCGCGAGCACCTTCTTGGCATGGCCTTGGCCGATCACGTAATCGTCCAGAACTTCGCAGATCTCGCGTGGCGTCGGGACGCCATCCTTAGACTTCACGAAGGCAATCTTGTGCTCCTCGCGAATGATGTCCATGCAGAGCTCGACGCATTCATCACAAATGAACACCGTCGGTCCCGCGATGAGCTTGCGCACCTCATGCTGGCTCTTTCCACAGAAAGAACAATACAGAGTGCTCTTGGTATCGCCGCTCGCGGCTTTCGTCATGGTCGCTTCTCACGCTATGGCGGCGACGGCTACGGCCGTGACGCCCGCTCCTGGCTTACATGCCGCCGCCGGAGGGACAGCCTACATGCCGGGAGTTGTCTAATCCTTGACATTCCCCGATCCGGCCGCAGTTCACAAGCCTTGGCGCCTTTTTCAAGCGCCTGACGAGAGAATGCACCGTGCCGTGTCATGGTCTTCCGGTCTAAAATGGGGACCATGGCCAACGGTGCAACCGTTCCCGGACCCCGACCCTTCCTACAAGCGGAAGGCTTTAGAGCCCATGCGGGAATCGTGATCGAACAGCCGCTTGTTTAACAGGGCGCGCCGGACGCGCGCGGAGAAGAATGGCGAAGCGTTCACTGATGGCCAAGGGCCTGACGGCCTCGATGCCGATGACAGGCGACCTGACCGACGCGCCGGCGCTCGTGGCTTTCGACTTCGATGGCACCCTGACGGTCCGCGACAGCTTCAACGCGTTCCTTAAATGGCGCGCGGGACCCGCGCGCTGGACCGCAGGCGTTCTCAGGCTCTCGCCCGCCCTCATGGGCTATGTCTTCAATCGCAATCGCGGCAAGCTGAAGGCGGCGGCGGTCCGGGAGTTTCTGAAAGGCGCGACCCAGGCCGAGATCGAGGCTGACGCGCGGGCCTTCGCCGAGCTCCACGCCCCTTCGCTCTTTCGCCCTGACGCCCTGGCCGTCTGGCGGCGCTGGCGGGCCAAGGGCGCCAAGCTTGTGATTGTTACCGCGTCCCCCGACATCACGGTCGCGCCGTTCGCCCGTGGCCTTGGCGCAGACATGCTGATCGGCACCCGCCTGGCGTTCGACCAGAACGATCGCGCCCTGGGCGTGCTGGCCGGTCCCAATTGTCGCGCGAAAGAAAAGGTCGTCCGTCTGCAGGAAGTGTTTGGCGCGGACGTTCGCCTCACGGCCGCCTATGGTGATACCTCCGGCGACGCCGAGATGCTGGCCATAGCTGACGAGCGCGGCTACCGCGTATTCAGGGGCAAACCCCTTTAGATCAGAACTGAAAAAGCCGCCGACCTGGCGGTCGGCGGCTTGATCAGATTTGCGAGGCTCGAGGCCTAGACCTTGGCGTCGGTCTCGTCGCGCGTCTCGTTGATATGGTCGATCAGACCCCAGGCCAGGGCTTCCTCGGCGCTCATGAAGTGGTCGCGGTCGAGCGTGCGCTCAACCTCTTCATAAGTGCGGCCGCAATGCTTGACGTAGATTTCGTTCAGGCGACGCTTGGTCTTGATGATGTCCTCGGCATGGCGCTCGATGTCCGAGGCCTGGCCGCGGAAACCGCCCGATGGCTGGTGGACCATGATCCGCGAGTTCGGGAGCGAGATGCGCTGACCCGGCGCGCCGGCGCAGAGCAGCAGGCTGCCCATCGAGGCGGCCATGCCCATGCACACGGTGGAAACCGGGCTCTTGATGTATTGCATGGTGTCATAGATCGCGAGGCCAGCCGTCACCACGCCGCCCGGCGAGTTGATGTACATGGCGATTTCCTTCTTGGGGTTTTCTGACTCCAGGAAGAGCAGTTGAGCGCAGATCAGGCTGGCCATGCCGTCTTCGACGGGGCCGGTCAGGAAGATGATCCGCTCCTTCAGCAGGCGCGAGAAAATGTCGAACGCACGCTCGCCGCGGCTGGTCTGTTCGACCACCATCGGCACGAGGTTCATCGCCGTCGCCATCGGATCATACATAGGGTTCGCCCTTTTTCGCGTTTTGGGGCCGTGCGAATCACACCTCGCGCGGCGTCGCTAACGCATATCGCGTGGCCCTTAACAGGTTGCAAGGAGCCGGAGCTCCGCTTGAGGCAAAGAAAAAGGCGCGGCCCTCGCGAGCCGCGCCTCATTCAGTGCGTTGGTCGGAAGCCTTAGCCGCCGTAGCCTTCCGGCAGATCGTCTTCTTCCAGGAGCTCGTCCTTGGAGACTTCCTTTTCCTCGATCTTGGCCTTGCCGAAGATCAGGTCGACGACCTTGTCCTCGTAGATCGGGGCGCGCAGCGAAGCCTGCAGGTCGGCGCGCTGGCGGTACATGTCGAACACCTGCTGGGCCTGCGCGCCATATTGGCGAGCTTCGCGCATGATGGCGTCGGTCAGTTCCTGGTCGGTGACGACCACGTCGTTCTTGCGGCCGATCTCGGCGAGCACCAGACCCAGGCGCACGCGGCGCTCGGCGATCTTGCGATACTCGTCCTTCAGCTGATCTTCGGTCTTGTCGGCGTCTTCCGGCGGCAGGCCGCCTTGCGACTTGTCGGCCTGGACCTGCTGCCAGATGCCGGCGAACTCGGCGTCGACCATGCGCGGCGGCAGGGCGAAGTCATGCTTGGTGTCCAGCACGTCCAGCAGCGCGCGCTTCAGCTTGAAGCGCGACGAGTTGTCGTAACGGCCCGAAAGGTTGGACTTCAGCAGTTCTTTCAGGGCGGCGAGGTCCGACAGACCCAGGCGCTTGGCCAGCTCGTCGTCAGCTTCGGCGTCGACCGGAGCGCGCACTTCCTTGACGGTGGTGGCAAATTCGGCGGCCTTACCGGCCAGATCCTTGGCCTGATAGTCTTCCGGGAAAGTGACCTTCACGGTGATCGCGTCGTCCGGCTTGGCGCCGACCAGCTGCTCTTCAAAGCCGGGGATGAACTGACCCGAACCCAGGACCAGCTCGGCGCCTTCGGCCTTGCCGCCGGCGAACTCGACGCCGTCCACGGTGCCGACAAAGTCGATCAGCAGTTGGTCGCCGTCCTTGGCCTTCAGGCTCTTGCCCTTGCGGGGCTCATAGGTGCGGGCCTGCTTGGCCAGCTCGGCCAGGGCCTCGTCGACTTCGGCGTCGCTCACCTTGTAGACCGGCTTGACCAGCTCGATGCTGGCGGGGTCGATCGGCTCGAACTCGGGCATGATTTCGACGGCGAGGTCGAAGGCCAGGTCTTCGCCGCCGGCCATGACCTTTTCCATATCCGAAGACGGCTTCAGATCCGGCTGGCCTGCGGGGCGCAGCTTGTTGTCGTCCAGCACCTTCTGGGTGGTTTCGTTGAGCGCCTGCTCAACAACTTCGCCCATCAGGGCCTTGCCGTACAGACGGCGAACGTGGGCGGCCGGCACCTTGCCAGGGCGAAAGCCCTTGACGTTCATCTGCGGCGCGACTTCGGCGATCCGCGCTTCGAGACGCGTGGCCAGCTCGGCGGCCGGCACGGTCACTCCATAAACGCGGCTGAGGCCTTCGCCCGACTTTTCAACGATCTGCATCGACATTGTCATATTCTCGGACCTGCGACGCGCGCGTCGGGGGTCCGCCCTGGGGTCAAAAACATCGACGCCGCCCGCGAGGCCGGGGCGGCGAAAGAGCGCCCTTATGTCACGACGTGCGTGACCATCCAAGAGCGCCGGCGGCAAAAGTCTCGCCCGCCGTCTTTCAGGCGGGAGCGACCCGTAGATTTGGTGCGGATGAGAGGACTCGAACCTCCACGCCTCTCGGCGCCAGAACCTAAATCTGGTGCGTCTACCAGTTTCGCCACATCCGCGTGGTGGCAGGCCTTACGGATTTCGCCCGGTCGACGCAAGTCCGCCGCCAGACTGGTCAGACCGCCGGGCCAGAAGTCGGGCAAGCACCGCGGGCGCCAGACCCGGCAGGTCTTCCGAAATCAGCCCGGGGCCGTGCGCGCCGCCGCATTCGGCGTGGATCCAGGCGCCGGCGCAGGCCGCTTCGAAAGTTTCCATCCCCTGGGCGATCAGGCCGCCGATAAAGCCTGCCAGAACATCGCCCGATCCCGCCGTCGCCAGCCAGGGCGATCCGTTCAGCAAGACGGCTGCGCGACCGTCGGGCGCGGCCACCACGGTGTCAGGGCCTTTCAGCAGGACGACCGAGCCGGCGCGGCGCGCGGCTTCCCGTACCGCCGCGACGCGTTCTGGAGAGCCACCGAGCAGACCCGGGAAAATCCGCTCGAACTCCCCCGGATGGGGCGTGAGGACGTCGTCGCGATCCAGCGCCGAGAACAACGCGGCAGGGTCATGACGAAAGCTCGTCAGCGCGTCGGCGTCTATCACCAGTGCTGCGCCCGTTCGGGCCAGGGCGAACAGGTTTCGCATGGTCGCATCCCCCACGCCGCTCGCCGGACCAATCACCACCGCGTCAGCCGCCTCCCCCGCCGCCTGGAGATCGGTCTCGCCTTCGAAAGGCGCCAGCATCACGGCTTCCAGATGCGAGGCGTTCACGGCCAGGGCCCCGGGCGGCGACAGGACGGTGACGACGCCCGCCCCAATGCGCAGTCCCGCCCGGGCCGCCAGGCGCGCGGCGCCGGTGTTCCAGGCTTCACCACTCACCACCTTGAAGCGGCCCCGCCGATGCTTGTGCGCATCCAGCGCCGGCCACGGAAAACGCGTTTCCCAGAGCTCTGGCGTGTTCTCGTGCAGGCTGGAAAGGTGGTCGGACTCGCCCAACCCGATGTCGGCGACGATCACGTCCCCACAAGCGGCGCGGCCTTCCACCAGGCAATGGGCCAGCTTGCGTCGGTGGAACGTGACGGTGAGGTCGGCCCGAAACGCGATCTCCCCGACAGCGCGGCCCGTATCGCCGGACACCCCGCTGGGCGTATCAATCGCGACCACCGGCTTGCCCAACAGACTGCAGGCCCGGGCCAATCTGGCGACATCGCCTTCCAGAGGTCGCGACAGGCCCGCGCCAAACAGCGCGTCTATATAAATGTCCGCAGGGCTTGGCTCTGGCGACAAAGGACCGGTTTCGCCCTTCCATCGGGCTGCGGCCCGCCTCGCAGCATCGGTGGCCGGCGGGGCGGAAGTTTCCACGCGCACCGACCAGCCTTTGCGGCGGAGATGGCGTGCGGCGACATAGCCATCGCCGCCGTTATCGCCGGGGCCGCACCAGATCACGACACGCCGGTGCGAGAACCTCGCCCTCACCGCTTCAGCCACTGCGATCCCGGCTCGCTCCATCAAGGCGCCGATCGAAACGCCGCGCGCGACAGCGGCGCGGTCCGCCGCGGTCATTTCGGCGACAGTCATGATCTCGCGTTGCACGACGACTCCCTCAGAGCACCTGGCTCTGAGCTTCGCGTCCTTTCTCCTTGAGGATCAAGCGCCCATCGCGAATGTCGAACGTCGTGATCGAGCAATGATCCGGCCGAAACGCCGCCACGCTGGCCTCACCGGTCGCGACCCCGACAGCGGCGTTGAGCGCTACAAAGTGACTGAACACCGCAGCGTTCGGATGTTCGGCCACAGCCGCCGCGACGCCGAGGGCCCAGGCTTCATAGTCCTGATCACCGACGATCTGGCTCCATTCACCGCCAAACGCGGAGCGTAGCCAGGCGGGACGCTCGGCGGCGGGCATCCCTGCGGGCGTCGGAATCTCGCCGACGCGCGGATCGATCGTTAGCGCTACGCCCAGCGCCTGCGCCATGGGCTCAGCCGTCTCGCGGCAGCGCCGCAGAGGCGACGAGACGACGCGCCTTGGCCGCTCTCCCTCCGGCAAGGCCATCAAGACCTCCATCACCTTGATAGCCTGTTGTCGCCCGACCTCATCAAGGCCCGGATCCTCGTCGGCTCCCCCCCAGGTGGAGGCCGGGCAACCGTGGCGAATGACATGAACGCGGGTCATGAGCTCAGTCCGGGACAAAGAGGTTTCGCACGCCATCGGGATGCGGGCCAACCACGCCGGTTCTCCCCACGCCTTCGCGTGCTTCCAGATCCAAGAGCGTAGCCGCATCATCAGGCGTGTGGGCCACGAAACGCCGCCCCGCCGCATCTCGACCGATAACGATGCCCATGCGGGCGCCCTCGCGGGCGTGGACGACTGTATAGGTCTCGATCACCGCAGGTCCGGTCGGTCGGTCGATGATCTCTGGGTGCGGCAGGGCGTCGATGCGATCCTGGATCACGGACGGAGCCTCGCGGATCCAGTCTCCGTCGACGGGCTTGGTTGAATAGATGCCGACAGACTGCTTGGTCAGGAACCAGCCATTGGCCGTGCAGAGCCCGTAGGCGCCAGGCCGGGCCCTTAACCGGGCCATCATCTCGGCGATCGAATGCAGGGCGTAGTTGTTTCCGGGTCCGCCAAAATACGGCAGGCCGCCAGTAACCGTCAGACCGCGCGGATCGTCCAGCGCCAGGCCGAACTCTTCCGCCGCCACCTGAACGGCCGACGGGAAGCAGGAATAGAGGTCGATGATGTCGATATCGGCCAGACCGATGCCGGCCATCTCGAAGGCCCGTTCGCCAGTCAGGCGAATGGCCGGGCTGGAATGGAAGTCCTGCCGGTCCATCGGGTACCAGAGGTCAGCGGCGTCGGCGCAACCGTGCAGGAAGACCCACCGGTCTTCGGGCACGCCCAGTTCTCGCGCCTTCCGAACGCTGCAGATCAGCACCGCAGCAGACTGGTCTACCTCCATGATGGCGTTCAGGTACTTGGGATAGGGATAGCTGATCATGCGGTTGCGGTCGGTGACCGTGACCAGTTCGGCCGGTGATCGCTCGACCGGAAACCACGCATTCGGGTTGGCGGCGGCGACCTTGCTGAAAGGCGAGAAAAGCTCCCCGAGCCGAACCTGATGGTCCTCCAGCGAGCGCTGATCACGCGCCCGTAGCGCATTCTCGAATAGCGGATAGGTGTTTACCGGATAGCCCAGCCCGTGTGCGGCCTCCTGTGGCGTCACGCCTGGACGCGGGTCGCCAATCCGGCCCGGAGCCTCCGTGAGGTCATCGCCCCACCCGTCAAAGCCGAGGCCACCCTTCAGGCGCTTCATCAATGAACCGAGAAACTCGGCGCCGGCGACCAGGGCCAACTCAGACTGCCCCTGAGCGATCCTATCGCAAATGACGTTGACCGCCTGTTGCGGGCTATTGCCGCCTGTCTCGGTGTAGACGCTCCAGGCCGGCTCGGCTCCGAGCGCCCGCGCAAGGCTGGCGGGCGGATTGGCGAGGCGCGGCAAGGGCAGTTTCGAAAGCCCACCCGGTGCGTCGATACTGAAAGCAATGACTGCCAACGCGTCCAGTTCGGCAAGAACTGACCCCGAGACGCCGGCGTCGCCAACGGCGCGTTCCGCCGCAATCTTCAGCAACTCGAGCGGCGACGGCGAGGTTTCGGGTTTGCCTCGATAGGTGAACTGGCCAGCGCCAATCAAAACCGGCAGGTCGTCACGCATTTTCACCCCCATTCAAACGCTCGTTGGGGGCGATCCTAGGGGCGAAAGCGCACGCTGCAAGCCATTTGGACAGGAAACCAGCGCTGATCGATTTTCATACTTCGAGTGTGCAAAATTTGATCATCACCTTGCATCCCGCGTCGGCGGACCGCTTTGCGACCGACCAAAGCTTGCGCGTCCCCCGAGCGACGTGATCGGTGCCGGTCATCAGAGGCGCGGCGCGCCAGCGGGCCCGAAAGTGGAACCGATGAAGAAGATTGAAGCCATCATCAAGCCGTTCAAGCTGGATGAGGTAAAAGAGGCCCTCCAGGAGATGGGCGTCCAGGGCATGACCGTGCTGGAAGCCAAGGGCTATGGCCGCCAGAAAGGCCATACCGAGCTCTATCGCGGCGCTGAGTACGTCGTGGACTTCCTCCCCAAGATCAAGGTGGAGGTGGTTGTCGAAGACAGCCAACTGGAACCCGCGCTGGAGGCCATCACGCGCGCTGCCCGGACCGGGCGCATCGGCGATGGCAAGATTTTCGTCTCGGAGATCGCGGAAGTCATCCGCATCCGAACCGGAGAAAGCGGCCCCGCAGCCGTCTAGGCGCGGAAGGTCAGACGCTTACGAGGCTCAAGAAGGGGATACGGAATGAGCACCGCCAAACAGATCCTGGATATGATCAAGGAAAAGGACGTCAAGTACGTTGACGTTCGCTTCACCGACGTTCGCGGCAAGATGCAGCACGTCACGTTCGACATCGATCTGGTCGATGACGACTTCCTCAATGACGGCACCATGTTCGACGGCTCGTCGATCGCCGGCTGGAAGGCCATCAACGAGTCCGACATGAAGCTGCGTCCGGACCTGTCGACGGCGATCATCGACCCCTTCTATCAGCAGACGACCCTGGCGCTGTTCTGCGACGTGGTGAACCCGGACACGGGCACCCCCTACAACCGCGACCCGCGCTCGATCGCCAAGGCCGCCCTCAACTACGTCAAGTCGGCCGGCATCGGTGACACCGTGTTCTTCGGTCCGGAAGCCGAGTTCTTCATCTTCGACGACGTGAAGTGGGACACCCAGCCCAACAGCACCGGCTATTCGTTCGACTCCGTCGAACTGCCGGGTAACTCGGCCAAGACCTATGCCGAGGGCAATATGGGCCACCGCCCGGGTCCCAAGGGCGGCTACTTCCCAGTCAACCCGATCGACTCGGCCCAAGACCTGCGCGGCGAAATGCTGGCCGTCATGGGCGAGCTGGGCATGAAGCCGGAAAAGCACCACCACGAAGTGGCGCCCGCCCAGCATGAGCTTGGCCTGAAGTTCGACACCATGGTCGTAATGGCCGACCGTCTGCAGCTCTACAAGTACGTGATCCACAACGTGGCCCACGCCTATGGCAAGACGGCCACCTTCATGGCCAAGCCGATGTTCGGCGACAATGGTTCGGGCATGCACGTCCACCAGTCGATCTGGCAGGACGGCAAGCCGCTGTTCGCCGGCGACAAGTACGCTGGCCTGTCGGACATGTGCCTGTGGTACATCGGCGGCATCATCAAGCACGCCAAGGCGATCAACGCATTCTCGAACTCCACGACGAACAGCTACAAGCGCCTGGTGCCCGGCTACGAAGCCCCGGTGAAGCTGGCCTATTCGGCCCGCAACCGCTCGGCCTCGATCCGTATCCCGCACGTCGACTCGCCGAAGGCCAAGCGTCTGGAAGCCCGCTTCCCCGACCCGATGGGCAACCCCTATCTGACCTTCGTTGCGCTGCTGATGGCTGGCCTGGACGGTATCAACAACAAGATCGATCCGGGCGCGCCCGCCGACAAGAACCTCTACGATCTGCCCCCGCGCGAGCAGAAGAAGATCCCGGAAGTCTGCGGTTCGCTCCGCGAGGCGCTCGAGAACCTCGACAAGGACCGCGCCTTCCTGAAGGCCGGCGGCGTCATGGATGACGACTTCATCGACAGCTACATCGAGCTGAAGATGGAAGAAGTGATGCGCCTGCAGCTGCACCCGCACCCCGTCGAATTCGACATGTACTACAAGTGCTAGCTTGAACGACACCTAGGACTAGTGACCAGGGCCGGAGAGCAATCTCCGGCCCTTTTCATTTTAGTCGGCCGAAGGCGTCCGTGCGGCGACTTTGAGAATGGATTCTTACTTATGGGCGCCAGCTGAACAAAATTGTCGCAACTTCGCAACAGAAGGGTCGCAATCGGCCGGCAATGGGCGAAATGACATGGCGAACCATATCGCAGGAGCGCCAACTGGGCTTACCGCACCGCAACGCAAGCTTCGCGAACGCCCCGAAGACTCGGCGACGCGAGACTCGGATCAGCATCAGGATCTCTCCATGCACGCCTCCAATCGCACCCTTCGTCACACCCTCAGCCTGTCCTGCGGTGTCGCAGCCCTGGGCTTTGCACTCGCCGCAGCGCCAGCGGCTATGGCTCAGGACACCCAGGTTGGCGAAGTCATCGTCACCGCCCAAAAGCGCAGCGAAAACCTGCAGGACGTCCCTGTCTCGGTGACCGCCCTGGGTGGCGAGCGCCTGCAATCGACCTTCGCCGCCGGCGATGACATCCTGGCCCTCTCGGCCAAGGCCCCCGGCCTCTACGCCGAATCCTCCAATGGTCGCGCGGCGCCCCGCTTCTACATCCGCGGCCTGGGCAACAGCGACTTCGACCTTGCCGCCTCGCAACCCGTGTCGATCATCCAAGACGACGTCGTTCTGGAGAACGTCGTCCTAAAGAGCTCCCCCATCTACGACATCGAACAGGTCGAAGTGCTGCGCGGCCCGCAAGGCACGCTGTTTGGGCGCAACACCACGGCTGGCATCGTCAAGTTCACCTCGGTGAAGCCGAGCGAAGAGACCAAGGCTCGCGCCGCTGCATCCTATGGCAGCTTCAACACCATGACCTTTGACGGCGGCCTCGGCGGCGCCCTGGTCCCCGGCAAGGTCGCCGCGCGCGCCTCGCTTCTGGTCCAGCATCGCGACGACTGGATCGACAACGCCTTCACCGGCAAGAAGGACGCCCTCGGCGGCTTTGACGAAAAGGCCGCGCGCCTGCAGGTGCTGTTCACGCCGACCGAAGCGCTCAGCGCCCTGTTCAACGTCCATGCCCGTGATCTGGACGGCACTTCGGCGACCTTCCGCGCCAACGTGCTGACCGCAGGATCCAACAAGCTCAACGCCAATTACGATCGCAATACCGTCTATTTCGACGCCGGTGGCGGCAACCCGCAAAAGTACAAGGGCTGGGGCACTTCGGCCAATATCGGCTACGACTTTGGCGACGTTACCCTGACCTCGATCACGGCTTACGAAGAGACCCACGGCTCCAGCCGCGGCGACATCGACGGTGGCAATCTGACCGGTCCGGGCTTCATTCCCTTCCCGTCGGAAAGCACCGACGGCATCAAGAAGCTGGACCAGGTCACCCAGGAAATCCGCCTGGCGAGCGACACTGATGGCCCTCTGAGCTGGCAGGTCGGCGGCTTCTATTTCGACACCAGCTACCAGATCCGCACCGACCCGGGCTTTGCGCCGGCGACCACGCTTGAGCAGGAAAACACCTCCTGGGCCGTGTTTGGTCAGGCCTCCTACAAGGCGACCGAAGCCCTGACCCTGACGGGCGGCCTGCGCTACACCAGCGACGACAAGGACCTGCGCGTCGTCTCGGGCCCCAACCCGGTCGCGCCGGTCTCGGTCTCTGACGAAAAGGTAAGCTGGGACCTCAGCGCGTTCTATAGCGTCGCCGAGAATGTCAGCGTCTACGGCAAGGTCGCCTCAGGCTTCCGGGGCCCGTCGATCCAGGGCCGCGACATCGCCTTCTTCTCGCCGGCCTCGGTCGCCCAGTCCGAAACGATCATGTCGTACGAAATCGGCCTGAAGAGCGAACTGATGGATCGCCGCGTTCGCCTGAACGGCGCGCTGTTCACCTACACGATCGATGATCCGCAATTCAGCGCGGTGGGCGGCGGCTCCAACTCCAACCGCCTGATCAACGCCAACAAGGCGGAAGCCTACGGCATTGAGCTGGACGGCGAGTTCGTGGTTACCGAGAATCTCGTCCTGACCGCCGGTTACAGCTACGCCAAGACCGAAATCAAGGACTCCACGCTGGCCACCGCCGTCTGCGCCCAGTGCACCGTCACCGATCCGCTCAACGGCGCCGGCCAGGCCCTGATCAACGGCAATCCGTTCCCCAACGCCCCTGAGTACACCTTCGACGTCACGGCCCGTTACGCCGTGCCGTTCGGCGCGGACGGCGAGCTGTTCGCCTATACCGACTGGAAGGTGCAGGGCCTGACGAACTTCTTCCTCTATGAGTCCAAGGAGTTCTACAGCAAGGGTGACTTCGAAGGCGGCCTGAAGCTCGGCTACGCCAAGCTGGACGGCTCGTGGGAAGCGGCGCTGTTTGCCCGCAACATCACCGACGAGGACAACCTCAAGGGCGCGATCGACTTCAACAATCTGACCGCCTTCGTCAACGAGCCGCGCGTCATCGGCCTGTCGCTGAACGTGAAGATGTAGTCCACCCCGACACCGGGAAACGACGAAGGGCCGCGGAGCAATCTGCGGCCCTTTTCACGCCTGGGTCTTGGGAGTTTCGACGCCGCCAACCGGGATGGTTTCAAAGCGCTGGCCAAACCCGGTGATCATCGGTCGGGCCCGCGTGATGGCCGCCTGCACCGACGGGAGCTTCAGAGATGCGGTGTGGTGCTCAGCGTCCGTCCAGACCTCTGTGATCCAGATCGCATCGGCGTTGGTCGCATCCTTGGCCACGATATAGCTGAGGCATCCCGGCATGGCCTGCGTGCCCTCGCCCAGAATGGTGATCAACTCGTCCCGTTTGCCGGGCGCGGCCATCATCTGACCGATCAATCCATACATCGATGCTTGTTCCCTACTTGTGGCGGCCAGAGGCGCGCCGACTGTCACGACAGCGACCCCGGCCGCCAGAACGTTTCGCCGATCTATCTCGAAATCTCTCAAGCTTGCCCCCTCATGGCTTGCACTCACCGGGGGCCGCGACGCTGACGCCTTTGGCGGCCGCCGTGCAGGCGTTGCCATAGGTCTTGCCGTCGCAGCCACAGACCGGGCGATACTCTCGGGTGCACATCGTGGGACGCTTGCGGCAAATGCCCGACGCGTCGGCGATCACCCGGCACTGCTCGGCCTGCATCTGGCAAGATAGCCCTTCAGCGCACTGGAAGCCGGCGATCCCGCCGCACATACTGCCCTCGGCAACCGGTGCGCGGGTCATCGGCGGCGGTGAAGACGGTGCGCTGGCGCCCGGGCTTTCGCAGCCGAGCAAAAGAACCGTGGTCAAGGCCAGTATCCAGGAACGCAAAGCCATCGGTCATCTCCGTAGATCGGGTGTTCTCGCCCAACGCATGATGACGCGCCCAGCGCCCGGCGACAGACAAATTTCACGGAACGGATAATACGAGACGCCGGCTCTCTTGCTTGGTGAAGTTTTTTCGTCTGTCCTGCCCGCCTGTTCGGGAGTCGGGGTTTTTCATGATGGGATGGCGTCACACGGCTGCGGCCGTAAGCTTGCTTGCGTTGGGTCTTTCGGCCTGCGCGACCACGAGCGGAGCAGGCGGCAAGCCCGGCGAAACAAAGGCCAAGCCGGCCGAAAAGGTCGAGAACAAGCCACTGCCCAAGGGGCTGGACGGCGCCACCTCCTCCGGCTTCCCCTCGACCTATGCGCCCCTGCCCTCCCGCGCTACGGCCATCGTCGGCGCGACAATCCTGACGGCGACGGGTCAGCAAATCGACAACGGCGTCGTCTTCGTTTCGGGCGGCAAGATCGCCTCGGTTGGCGGTCCCGAGACCCCGATCCCGGCCGATGTCGCGGTCATCGACGCCAAGGGCAAGTGGCTGACGCCCGGCATCATCGACGCCCACAGCCATCTGGGCGTCTATCCCTCGCCCGGCGTGCAAGCCAAGTCGGACGGCAACGAGGCCACTGATCCCAATACGTCGCAGGTCTGGTCCGAGCACTCGGTCTGGCCGCAGGACCCCGGCTTCAACCGGGCTCGCGCCGGCGGCGTCACAACCCTGATGATCCTGCCTGGCTCGGCCAACCTGTTCGGCGGTCGATCGGTGACACTGAAGAATGTGCCGTCGACCACCATGCAGGGCATGAAGTTCCCCGGCGCGCCGTATGGCCTGAAGATGGCCTGCGGCGAGAACCCCAAGCGCGTCTATGGCGGCAAGGGTCGCTCACCGGCGACGGCGATGGGCAATGTCGCCGGCTTCCGCGCCGCCTGGATCGATGCAGCCGACTACGCCCGCAAGTGGGACGACTATCGCGCCAAGAAGGACAAGGGCGAAAAGGCTGATGCGCCCAAGCGCGACCTCAAGCTGGAAACCCTCGCCGGCGTGCTGAAGGGCGAGATCCTGGTCCAGAACCACTGCTATCGCGGCGACGAAATGGCCGTGATGATCGATATCGCCAAGGAGTTTGGCTACAAGATCACGATGTTCCACCACGCCATCGAGTCCTACAAGGTGGGCGCCCTGCTGGCCAAGGAAGACATCTGTTCGGCCACCTGGGCCTCGTGGACGGGCTTCAAGATGGAGAGCCTGGACGGCATCGACGCCAACCCCGCCCTCGTCTGGAAGGCCGGCGCCTGCGTCGTCATCCACTCCGACGATCCGATCATGACCCAGCGCCTGAACCAGGAAGCCGCCATCGCCATGACGGCCGGGAACAAGCTGGGCTACGGCATCACCCGGGCCGAGGCGATCAAGTGGATCACCGCCAATCCCGCCAAGGCCATGGGGATCGGCGACAAGACCGGCGCCATCGAGCCCGGCAAGGCCGCCGACCTTGTGATCTGGAGCCGCGATCCGTTCAGCGTCTACGCCCAGGCCGAGAAGGTCTATGTCGACGGCGCCCTGACCTATGACCGTCATGACACGCGCTACCAGCCCAAGTCCGACTTCGAGCTTGGCCAAACCGGCCAGGGAGCGTTCAACTGATGATCCGGTCCATTCTCCTGACGGGCGCCGCCTGCGCCGCCCTCGCCGCTCCGGCAGCGGCCCAGACCATCGCCATCACCAACGCCCGGCTGGAGCCGATCAGCGGCCCGGCCATCGCCTCGGGCACGATTGTCCTGCGGGACGGCAAGATCGCTGCGCTCGGCGCAGGGGTCACGGCGCCTGCTGGCGCGACGGTGATCGACGCCAAGGGCGGGGTAGTCACCCCCGGCCTGATCGCGCCGTCCTCGAACCTGACCGCGTCGGAAATCAGCGGCGTGCGCGAAACGCGCGACGACGGCACCGGCACGGCCCTGTCTGCGGCGTTCGACATTGCCTACAGCGTCAATCCGGCCTCGCCGATGATCGGTCTGGCCCGCGACGGCGGCATCACCGCCTCGGCCGTGACGCCCGTGCTTTCGGGCGTCGGCGGCGGATCGCACGAACATGCCGATGACGGCGTGATCGAGGAGATGACGGCCGGCGCTTCGGGCTCGGGCGATCCGCCCCTGTTCGGCGGCCAGGCCGCCTTCGTTCGCCTGCAGGCTGGCGATCCTGATCTGGTCGAGGCCTCGAAGCTGGCGGTCACGGTGTCGCTGGGCGAAGCCGGGGCCCGCGCGGCTGGCGGTTCGCGCGGCGCGACTATCGTGCTGATCAAGTCTGCGCTGGAAGATGCCCGCGCCTTCGCCCGCAACCGCGCCGCCTTCGAGCAGGGCGCGACCCGCGACTACGGTCTCTCGCGCCTGGACCTCCAGGCCCTGATCCCGGTCGTGCAGGGCAAGACCCCGCTGCTGGTTCGCGTGCGCCGCGCCTCCGACATCCGCCTGGCGCTCAAGCTGGCGGCCGAGGAGAAG
>NCEV01000152.1 GCA_002280875.1 Caulobacter sp. 32-67-35
TCGACCATCATCACGGCGTCGGCGGTGCCGGCCACGACCAGGTCCATCTTGCTTTCCTTCAGCTCGTCGAGCGTCGGGTTCAGCACGTATTCGCCGTTGATGTAGCCGACGCGAGCGCCGCCGATCGGGCCCATGAAGGGGGCGCCGGAGATCACCAGGGCGGCCGAGGCGGCGACCATGGCGACGATGTCGGGATCGTTCTCGAGGTCATGCTGCAGCACGGTGCAGACGACCTGGACTTCGTTCTTGAAGCCCTTGACGAACAGGGGGCGGATCGGACGGTCGATCAGGCGGGAAACCAGGGTTTCCTTTTCCGACGGACGACCTTCGCGCTTGAAGAAGCCGCCCGGGATCTTGCCCGCGGCGTAGGTCTTCTCGATGTAGTTGACGGTCAGGGGGAAGAAGTCCTGGCCGGGCTTGGCCTTCTTGGCGAACACGGCGGTGGCCAGGACGACGGTTTCGCCCATGGTGGCCAGAACGGCGCCGTCAGCCTGACGGGCGATGCGACCGGTTTCGAGGACCAGGCTCTTGCCGCCCCACTCGATCGTCTTGCGCATGATTTCAAACATTTTTGCTTCTTTCGGTTCCGAAGGACCCATTTCCTCCGGCACGGACAGGGGCGGGCGGCCGAATGGCGGTCCCGAGTCTTCCTCATCCAGTTCGACAGGCGTCCGGGGATCGTGATCTCCGGCTTACGTGTTCGGCGCCGCATGAGGCGGTTCCGCAGCAACTCTCGTTTCGGCCTGTCTTGAAACGGGAGCCCATAAAAGCGTTCGGCCGCCCTGCCGGAGCGGGGCGGCCGACTGCGCCAGAACTAGCGGCGCAGACCCAGCTTTTCGATGAGGGTCGTATAACGAGCCGCATCGGACTTCTTCAGGTGATCGAGGAGGCTGCGACGCTGGGAAACCATCATCAACAGACCACGACGGCTGTGGTTGTCCTTCTTGTGGGTCTTGAAGTGCTCGGTCAGGTTGGCGATGCGCTCGGAGAGGATCGCGACCTGGACTTCGGCGCTGCCGGTGTCACCCTCGGTGCGGGCGTGTTCGGCGATAAGAGCGGTCTTGCGCTCGGCAGTGATCGACATCGTGCTGTCTCCGCTCAGATGAGTTGAAAGACCCGCACCGGATTGAGCCGTCCGGCGCGCATCTCGCACAAGGCCACCAGCCTCTCTCCCACCATGGCGGAAACGGTTCGATCGCCGGGCGTGAGCTCGGCTTTCAGCGTTTCAACCTGCCTTGGGAGCAGAACAATGGCGCGTCCTTGCGCAAGCCGGAAGGCGTCTTCATCGGTCACGGCCAGCGCCGGGATGTCGTCCAGCGCGGTCTCGACCCTCGGTGAACTGGCCGACCCGCGTCCGGCGAAGCTGGTCGACATGGCCGCAGGTTCCAAGCCTGGCCGCGAGATCCCGGACCACGGCGCGGACATAGGTCCCCTTGCCGCATTCCATCTCCAGCACGACGTGATCGACGTCCGGGGCCTCCAGCACGCGCAGGGCGTGGATGGTCACCTTGCGGGTCGCCAGCTCGAACTCGACCCCGTCGCGGGCCAGGTCATAGGCGCGCTCGCCATCCACCTTGATGGCCGAATAGTTGGGCGGGATCTGGTCCACCTCGCCGACGAATTCGGACAGCACCGCCTCGACCTCGTCGCGGGTCGGACGCAGATCGCTGGTTTCGGTGGTCTCGCCCTCGCGATCCAGCGTGGTGGTGTTGCGGCCCCACTGGATGGTGAAGCGATAGGCCTTGTCCGCGTCGACCAAGAACGGAACCGTCTTGGTGGCCTCCCCAAGCGCGATCGGCAGGATGCCGGTGGCCAGCGGGTCCAGCGTGCCGGCATGGCCCGCCTTCTGGGCGTTATAGGCCCTC
>NCEV01000112.1 GCA_002280875.1 Caulobacter sp. 32-67-35
TGTCGTAGTCGCCGATCAGCCACGAGCCGAAGCTGTTGGTGAACACCGAGGTGACATCGGCCACCGAAGTGCCCCGCAGCTTGGACCGGGTGCCATTGACGTTGTCGTCATAGAACAGGTCGATGCCGTCCTGGGCGAAGCGATGATAGGCCACGCCCGCGCGCAGCGTCAGCGCGTCGGACAGCTCATAGTGCAGGTTCAGAACGCCTTCCTTCAGCTCCGACGAATTGTTGAAGCCACGATAGTAGAAGGAGTCCATCGCGTAGTTGGCGGGGCTGGTCGTGTCCCAACCCGGATACTGGAACGAGGCGGAGCGGCCGTCAGCGCCGTAGTTGGCGATCAGGTTGCCCTTGGCCCGCATGTACAGCTTGTCGTCATAGGGGGTCTTGTAGGTCGACTTTTCGTAGCCGACGTGTCCGTCGATCGAAAGCCGCTCGGAGACGTCCCACTTGCCGGTCAGGGCCAGCTGGTTGAAGCGGTTCTCGTTCAGCGACCGGCGATGCTCGCTACCAAAGGTCGTGCCGGTGACGTCGGTCTTGGTGACATAGTTGCTGCTGTCCCAGGCCAGGTCGTTGATCACCGACGCCTTCTGGAAGATGGCCGGCCAGACACCGCCGGGCGCGGTGTCGAATGCGACAGAACCGGTCGAGGACAGCGGCCGGGTGGCCAGGTGCAGCTCGTTGCGGTGCGTCGTGAACTCGCCGTACAGCGCATCCAGCGTCAGCAGCACGTTGTCGGTCGGCTTCCACTGCAGCGCGCCCGTCACGCCCAGGCGCTCCATCTTGGAGTTCCATGAGGAGGTGCGGTTGCCGTCGGCGAAATAGAGGTCGCCGGACACGAACTTGGCCTGCTGCGCCGCAGACAGCTTGGAGATATCCAGGCCCTTGGTGACCAGCGATTTCAGCGTCGTCGCGCTGGGCTTGGAGTAATTGTAGGTGTTGCGCCCCTGCTCGGTGGTCTGGCGCTTGCTGTAGGCGACCGAGACCAGTGCGCCAAACCGGTTGTCCCAGTTGTGGCTGAACAGGGCGGCGACGCGCGGCTGCGCGTCTTCGGTGTATTCGTTGGTGCCGATCTTCACCGACACCGCGCCCTTGGAACCGGGCGCGTAGTCGAACGGCTTGCCGGTAAACAGGCCGACGGTGCCGGCCATGCCGCCCTCATGCTGGGCCGCCTGGAAGGTCTTTTCGACCTCGACCCGCGAGAACAGTTCCGAAGCGAAGATGTTGAAGTCGAAAGCGCGATCGCGCGAACGCTGGCCGCGGCTATCCTGGGCGGAGTCGACATTGCCCAGCACTTCCATGCCGTTCAGCTGCACGCGGGCGAAATCCGGGCCCAGGCCCCGCAGCGAGATCCGGCGCCCCTCGCCAGCCTCACGGTTGATCTGAACGCCAGGCAGTCGCTGCAGCGACTCGGCCAGGTTCAGATCCGGGAACTTCGCCATGTCCTCGGCGACGATCACGTCTTTCTGGATGACCGAATCCTTCTTGATCCGGCGGGCATCGCCCAGCGACTTGCGGTAGCCGGTGACGACCACCTCATCGACCACATCGCCCGAGGCCTGCTGCGCGAAGGCGGCAGACGACTGGGCGCCGGCGACCAGAATCGCCGCGGTGGCCAGCAAGAAGCTTTTGAGATTCGGGCGGTTGGCCCGAACGGGATATCGCTTAGACATGATATTCTTCGCCCCAACTGGTATGAACCAGTGACGTTAAAGCAGCGAGCGACGACACCTGCGTGACAGCGCCAGCCCAAGGTCTCAAAATTCTCAGACCCCTGTCTCTGGCGCTGCGTTGGGGTAATCCGGGGTCAGACAGTCGCAAAACTGCAAACTGGCAGTGCTATCTGGTCTGTACCAAAAGTCAGTGATTGGACTAAACTCTGATGGGCGTCGCGATCGGCCAGACTCAAGGTCCGCCTGCAGGCCGTCCCTCGTCGCCCGCCTTTCAAGCCGTCAACAACGAGAAGACTAGTGCCCAGCCATGACCTGATCATCGTCGGCGCAGGGATTGTCGGCCTCGCCCATGCGCTGGCCGCCGCGCGACGCGGAAAGCGCGTGCTCGTGCTGGATCGCGACGCCCAGGCCAACGGAGCCTCCATTCGCAATTTCGGCTTTGTCACCGTCACCGGGCAGGAGCGAGGGCGCGTCTGGGAGCTGGCGGGTCGTAGCGCCACGATCTGGCGCGAGATCGCCGGACCAGCCGGTATCGCGATCGAGCAGCGGGGCCTGCTGCTGGTCGCGCAACGGCCAGAAGCGGTCGCGGTGCTCGATGCGTTCCTGGCTACGGAGATGGGCGCGTCCTGCACGCGGCTAGACGCCGCCCAGATCGCCGCCGACTGGCCAATGGTGCGCGGCGCCCGCGCCGGGTTGCTCAGTGATCAGGACCTGCGCGTCGACTCGCCCCTGGCCATACCAGCCCTGGCGCGGTGGCTGAGCGCCGCACATCAGGTGGAGTTCGCGTTCGGCGTAGCCGTGCAGAAGGTTGAAACCGGCCGCGTGCATACGGCCAACGCCACCTACGAAGCCGATGCCGTGGTCGTCTGTCCAGGCGATGACTGGGCGTCACTGTTCCCGCAAAGCTTTGCTGAGGCCGGCGTCACCCGTTGCAAGCTGCAGATGCTGCGCCTGGCCCCACCCGGATGGCGCCTGCCCTCCCCGGTGATGAGCGACCTGAGCTTGGTGCGCTATCTGGGCTACGCCGCCTTGCCTGAGGCGACAGCCCTGCGCGCCCGGCTGGAAGCCGAGGCCCCCGCCGCCCTGGCGCAGGGCGTTCATCTGATCGCCGTGCAGTGCGCCGACGGATCGCTGGTGGTTGGCGACAGTCACGACTACGCCGCGACGCCCGATCCCTTCGCGGCCGCTTCGACCGAAGACCTGATCCTGGACAGCTACCGGGAGGTGCTGGGCGATGCGCCGCAGGTGGTCGCCCGCTGGACGGGAACCTACGCCTCGTCCGCCAGCCACAGCCTGGTTCAGACCCCGGCGGACGGCGTGCGGCTGGTGGTCATCACCAGCGGCACAGGCGCCTCGACAGCCTTTGCGCTGGCCGAGGATGTGATCACAGACCTGCTGGGAGACCGCGCATGACGCCGCAACTGAAGGCCGTGATCTTCGACTGGGCCGGCACGATGATCGACTTTGGCAGCCGCGCTCCGGTCATCGCGCTTTGCGATCTGCTGGCCGCGGCCGGTGTCCCCATCAGCGAGGCCGAGGCGCGCGCCCATATGGGCCTGGCCAAGCGCGACCATATCCGCGCCCTGCTCGACCTGCCGCGGGTCAACGCTGCCTGGACCGCCCGCCATGGCGCTCCCTCGGCGCAGGCTGACGTCGACAGGCTGTTCGACGAGGTCGGCGCGTTGATGCGCGCGGCGGCGAGCCGCTGCTCCGACCTGATCCCCGGTGCGGCTCAGCAGGTGGCGCGGCTGCGCGCCGCCGGCGTCGCGATCGGATCCTGCACGGGCTACACGCGCGAGATGATGCAGGACATTCTGCCCCGCGCCGCCCAGCAGGGCTACAGCCCGGACGTCTTGGTCTGCGCAGGCGAAACGCCCCATGGGCGCCCCTCCCCACTGATGATGTGGAAGAATCTGGTCGAGCTCGGCGTCTGGCCCGCTGCGGCCTGCGTCAAGGTGGATGACGCCGAGGTGGGCATTGCTGAAGGCCTGGCCGCCGGCGCCTGGACCATTGGCATTGCAGCCAGCGGCAATGGCGTGGGCTTGTCGCGCGAAGCACTGGACGCGCTGCCGGCCCAGGAACGGTCCGCCCTGATCGCCCGCGCGCGGCGGGCGCTCACCGACGCCGGCGCCCACGCCGTGATCGACACCATCGCCGACCTTCCCCTGGCGCTGAGCCAGCTGCCCATCGCGTTGCCCAAGACCTGGAGCCTGTCATGAACACTCCCATCCAGCGCCTTCCGCTGCTCATCGCGCTCCTGGCCAGCGCGGCCAGCGCAGGTTTCGCGGCGCCCGCCGCCGCAGCCCAGAAGGCCCGGCACGTGATCATCATCGGCGTGGACGGCCTTAGCCCCGATGGGCTGATGAAGGCCGATACGCCGGTTCTGCGCGACATGATGAAGCGCGGCAGCTGGAGCCTGCACGCGCGCGGCGTAATGCCCACCACCAGCGGGGCCAATTGGGCCTCGATGATCAATGGCGCTGGCCCGGAGCAACACGGCGTCACCAGCAATGACTGGAAGGTGGGCGAGTTCAATTTCCCCACGGCCGTGGCCGGCTCTGGCGGCTTCTTTCCGTCCATCTTCCAGGTTCTCACCGACCAGAAGCCCGACTGGGAAGTGGGCTCGGTGTATGAGTGGAAGGGTTTTGGAAACCTCTATGATCACCGGTTCGTGGACTATGACGCCCACGGCAAGGACGAGGATGATACGGCGACCCTGGCCGTCGACTACATCAAGGCCAAGCGGCCCCAGTTCCTGTTCGTGCATCTGGATCTGGTCGATCATGCCGGACATGCCCACGGCCATGGAACGCCGCCCTATTATGCGTCCGTGGCCAAGGCCGACCAGCTGATCGGCAGGATCCGTCAGGCCACGGTCGATGCCGGCATCGCCGGCGAGACGGTGATCCTGGTGAGCTCCGACCATGGCGGGGTCGGCAAGGGGCATGGCGGCGAGAGCCTGGCCGAGCTGGAAATCCCGTGGATCGCCTATGGCGAGGCGATCAAGCCGGACCTCCAGCTGGATCTGCCGATCAACACGTTTGACACCGCCGCCACCGCGGCCTGGCTGCTCGACGCAAAAATCCCCTATGCTTGGCTGGGCCGTCCGGTGACGCTGGCCGTGAGGGGCGAAAAGGGCCCGGAACAGGCCTATCGTTCCAGCAGCTTCTATGCTTCGCCCGTGATCGAGCCTGCAGGCGACGGCAATGCGCCCGCTGGCGGGCTCTTCGTCAATCGCCCGGCGACCCTGACCCTGCGCAATCCGAATGCTGTCGGGGAAATTCGCTACACCCTGGACAACACCATCCCCACGACTGGATCCTCGCTCTATGCGGGGCCGGTCGAGATCACCCGCAACACCATTGTGCGCGCTACCCTCTTCGTGTCCGGCCAGCCCGCCAGCGTTCCGGCCACCGGCTATTTCCGCATCCTAGACCTGAAAGGCGCCGAGACGCGCGGCGTGACCTACAGGACCTATCTGCTGCCGGAAGGGCCGGTGCGCTTGCCGGATTTCTCGCGGCTTGAGCCGGCGACCTCGGGTATCGCACATGAGCTGACCACCGACGGCCTGACGCTTCCCCGCGGCGACAGCGTCGCCGTGGCCTTCGACGGCTATCTGCACATCGCCACCGCCGGCGCCTATAACTTCGCGCTCGCTTCCGATGACGGGAGCAAGCTGTATATCGATGGCAAGTTGGTGGTGGACAACGATGGCGACCACGGCGTGATCATGGCCAATGGCGGCACTACGCTTCAGCCCGGCAAGCATGCCATCCGGGTTGAGTGGTTCAACGGCGGCGGCGGCGCCTGGCTGGGCGCCTATTTCGAAGGTCCTGGCGTTCCCCGCCAGTTCATCGATCCAAACCGGCTTACCCCGCGGTGAGGCGTCGTGCCAAGAAGCTTTCCAGTGCGATTCTGACGCGGTCAATCGGGACCTGCTGCCCGGCGGCACACGCGCGTTCAGGCCAGTGCGAGTGTTTGTTGCAAGCTGGTGGGGCTTAGCCGGCCCGATCCCGGCGGCTCAAAGCAGGCTCGCCGCTCTCCTGACAGTGTCGGAGGCGGCGAACGCCAATACGGCGACTATCCGGCGATACTTGGGTGCGGGGACAGGATTTGAACCTGTGACCTTCAGGTTATGAGCCTGACGAGCTACCGGGCTGCTCCACCCCGCGGCGAAGGAGGTATTGATGGTATCGTGGGCAGGGTTTGGACTTTGAAGTTCGACTTGGTGTGACGGCATCCTTTTAGCGGACCTGGCGGCGACCTACTCTCCCGCGCCTTGAGACGAAGTACCATTGGCCCAGGGGGACTTAACGACCGAGTTCGGAATGGGATCGGGTGGGGAA
>NCEV01000113.1:0-7727 GCA_002280875.1 Caulobacter sp. 32-67-35
TTCTCGTCGGCATAGGGGTTTTCGAAGAAGCCGCCCTCGAACTTCATGGTCAGGACGCGGGCCACGGCGGCGTCGATCTGGGCCATCGAGACGCGGCCTTCCTTCACCAGCTGCGGCAGCAGGGCATAGGCCTCGCCGTCGGGCAGCTCGACATCGACGCCGGCGTTCATCGCCATCACGGCGGTGTCGGCCAGGCTGTCGGTCATCTTGTGGCGGTTGGCCAATTCCTTGATCGCGAAATAGTCGCTCTGGACCGAGCCCTGATAGCCCCACTCGGTGCGCAGGATGTCGGTCAGCAGCCAGCGGCTGGCGTGCGAGGGCACCCCATCGATCTCGTTGTAGGACGGCATCACCGACCGCACCGGCAGCTCGGTCACCGCGCGCTCGAAGGGCGGGAAGAAGTTCTCGCGCAGGGTGCGTTCGGCGATCTGGGCCGGGCCCACATTGGTGCCGTTTTCGGGCTGACCATGGCCGGTCATGTGCTTGAGGGTGACGAACACCTTGTCGGGGGCCAGCGGCAGGGTCTTGCCCTGGAAGCCGCGAATGGCGGCCAGGCCGATCTCGGCGCAGACGTGCGGGTCTTCGCCATAGGTCTCCTCGATCCGGCCCCAGCGCGGGTCGCGGGCCACGTCGACCACGGGCGCCAGGGCCATGTTGGAGCCGCGCGCGCGCATCTCCCTGGCGGCCATGGAGAACACCCTCTCGACCAGCTCGGGATCGAAGCTGGAGGCCAGGGCGATCGACTGCGGATAGCTGGTGGCGTCGCGAGCCACATAGCCGTGCAGGGCCTCGTCATGCATCAGCAGGGGGATGCCCAGGCGGGTCTTTTCCCTGGCCCACTTTTGGGCGGCGTTGATGTAGCGGGCGGTTTCCCGGGCGTTGCGCCCCTTGGTGCCGTCCTCGGCGCCGGCGGCGGCGTCGACCACGGTGGCGGGCTTGAGGCCCCGGCGGTCGGTCGGGCGCGAGATCTGGCCCAGGCCGTTGGGGAAGTTCTTGCTGGCGGTCTCGGGCGAGAAGTCGCCTTCCGGCGTCTGGATATTGGCCTTGGTCAGCCAGATGCCGATCAGCTGGGCGGCCTTTTCCTCGACCGTCATGCGGGAGAGCAGATCCTTGACCCGGGCGTCGACCGGCTGGGCCGGATCCTTGTACAGCGGTTTGCCGCCGCCGCCCTGCAGGGCGGCCATGGACACGCCGGGGGCGGTCGCGGCGGCGATGGCGGCGAGGCTCGCGCCGAACAGGCGGCGGGTGATGGCTTGTGTCATCTGGTTCGTTTCCCCGGAGGTCGCGTCATTGGTTGACGGCTGTCGGGCCGCCTTGGCGATCACTATGGGGGAGCTTGTCAGACCACTCAAGGAAAGAATGGTACCGGTCTCATTGACGGAGACCAGGCCGCCAACCCGCTCAGGGCTGACGAGCAGGCAAGAAAAAGGGCCCGCCTGGGCATGACGGGCCCTTCGACTTTGGAGATGTCCGAAGGTTGGAGGACCCTGAACACCCGGAGCCTACGCCCAACCGGGGCGAGAGGCACCTTCACATTTTGTCGCGGGGGTCGGATTTCCGACTTTTCCGCCAAGCCCTTGTTTCCGGTCTACTTCCGCGCCGCCAGGATGTCGTCGAGACGTGCGGGGGTCCCGGGAATGCGCTCCAGGCGCGGGTAGCGCAGGCCGCCACGATAGTCGATCGTGACCGTGCGGTAGCGCGTGCCCGACTTGATCAGCAGCTCAACCAGCTTGCCCTCCGGCTTGGCGGCGGCCGTGACCGCAGCCTTCAGCTTGTCGCCGTCGAAGGTCTCGCCATTGACGGCCACCACCGTCACGCCCTGGGTCAGGCCGGCCTTGAAGGCCGGACCGCCCCACTGCACGTCGGTCAGCACGCCGTCCGCACCCGCCGTCAGCCCCAGCGAATAGGCCAGGCTGGTGTTCTTGGCCCGGGTTTCGGCGGACTTGTTGAACTCAGTCTGGGTGTCGGAATAGACCAGCTTGTAGCCGCCGCGGGTGATGCCATCCAGCGGGGCCTTTTCCGACAGGCCCTCGATGCGGGTCTTCAGGAAGCGGGTCCAGTCGTAGGGCGTGACGTCGTTCAGCGTCTTGACCACATCCTCGAAGGCATAGGTGCGCGGCACATAGGAGCCATTTGCGCCGCCGAAGAAGGCCTTGGCGAAGTCGTCCAGCGACTTCTTGCCGCCGGTCTTCTCGCGGATCAGCGTGTCGGCGTCGAGCCAGACCAGCTGGCCTTCGGAATAGTAGTCCTCGCTGCGCTGGTAGGAGAGCCAGGACAGCGGCTTGCGACCGGCGATGATCGGATCGTTGGTGGTGTCGGCCACGCTGCGCCAGTCGCGGCCGCGACGGTTGTCATAGGCGGCGGCGACCAGGGCCAGGGCGTCCAGGCTCTGCTGCTTGGTGTGCAGGTTGGAGCGCGCCGACAGCACATTGCCCCAGTACTGGGTCTGGCCCTCATAGACCCACATCAGGCTGTCGCGCATGGGCTCGTTCAGGGTGGGAGTCCACAGGTCCTCGCCCCGGCGGTACTTGCCGTTCCACGAGTGGGTGAACTCGTGGGGAAGCAGGTCGCGGCCGACGAAGGTCTTTTCCCAGTCGGTGAAATATTTCGGCGCGACGCGGTTCTCGCTGGAGCGGTGATGTTCCAGGCCGATGCCGCCCAGGGTGTCCGACAGGGCTACCAGGAAGTCATAGCGATCGAAGGGGTTGGAGCCGAACAGCTTGTAGGACTGCTGCACCAGGTCCTTGTGGGCCTGGATATGCTCGGGCTTGAACTCCAGCAGCTCGGCTTTGTCAGCCACCATGTTCAGGCGCACGCGGGCCGGACCGGTGGGGTCCAGATCGACCGACTTGAAGTAGCGGCCGGCGAACATCGGCGAGTCAACCAGGGTCTCGAAGGTGGTCGGCTTGAAGGTGGTGACCTGGCCTTCGGTCTTGGCGACTTCCAGCGCCGAGGCGTGCTGCCAGCCTTCCGGCAGCTTGACGCTGGCCTCGATGGG
The DNA here is from genome assembly GCA_002280875.1 of Caulobacter sp. 32-67-35. Classification (GTDB taxonomy): domain Bacteria; phylum Pseudomonadota; class Alphaproteobacteria; order Caulobacterales; family Caulobacteraceae; genus Caulobacter. Next base: position 2,999 of record NCEV01000113.1, read on the forward strand.
GATCTGGCGGGTGTAATAGCCGGCCGGATAGAAGCCCATCTGCAGCCACTGCAGGTTCAGCATGTCGGGCGTCATCACCATGCGGCCGACCTTGGTCTCGACCGGCGACAGGAAGTGGAAGGCGAACACCTGGACCGGGTCCCGCGTCCAGGCCAGGCGCTGGCCATTGGCGGTGATCACCAGGCCGGCCAGCTTGTCGATGTCGTTGCGTGGCGAGTGCCCGCCCGGAACCCACTGCGGGTAGAGAAGCGTGAACTTGCCAGCCTTGGCGACGGGGACGGTCTGGCGAATCTGGAAGATCTTGCGGTCCAGATCGGTGGCGTCGACCGACAGCTTCAGCGTGCCCGGATAGGGAATGTCCTGAGCCGCCGCGATGGCCGGGGTCGGGGCCGACGGCTGCGGCAGTTGCTGGGCGACGGCAGCCGTGGCGGCCAGAGTCAGAAGCGACGCGGAGAAGAAGAGCGCTTTCACGAAACACCTCGATACGGCCCGCCAGCATGCTCCCGGCGGTCAGAAGGCGGAATGTTTCTTGTGTTAATCGCCGGTTGTCGAGGCCAAGTTGACCGAACGACGTGATCTGGCCACCAGGATTGGTACGGCCATCTCGTTGAACGATATGCTCCCCGGGGCGGTCGCGGCGGAAACAAATCCTGACACGATCAGCTCTTGAAATTGCAAGTCGTTCTCAAGTATGACGAGACCTGTTCCCGCTCAAGGTTTCCCGTCCCTCGTGTCGACCGCCACCGCCCAGCATCGCCGCTCGTTCTGGCTCAAGCAGTTGCACCAGTGGCACTGGATCAGCGCGGCCCTGAGCCTGATCGGCATGAAGGCCCGGTCGAGGGCAAGCGCCCTCTGCCCCTGAAGGTGCAGCACTGGCTGGACAAGGCCGTCGGGACCGACATCGCCGGGCGCGAGGCCGAATGGTCGGACGCCGAGGTCTATGTCGCCCTGGCCCGTCCCGGCGGCGACGCCTGGCTGTCCATCGACCGCGAGACCGGCGCCGTCGAGCACGAGAAGACCACGCGCGGCGCGGTGTCCCTGCTCAACGACCTGCACAAGGGCCGCAACACCGGCAAGGCCTGGTCGTGGTTCATCGACATCTTCGCCGCCGCCACGATCGTGTTCACGGTCACCGGCCTGATCCTGCTGCAGTTTCATGCCCGCGCCCGGCCGCTCACCTGGCCCTTGGTCGCCGCCGGCCTGGCCGCTCCCGTCATTCTCGTCATTCTCTTTGTCCACCTCTGAGGTGAAATCCGTGAAGCGTTCCGTCTCCCTGCTGACCTTCGCCGGCGCCGCTGTCGGCGCGGCCCCCGCCATGGCCGCCGATCTCAACGTCGCCCTCGAGATCCCCCGCCTGTCGGTGGCCGAGTATCACAAGCCCTATGTGGCCATCTGGATCGAAAAGCCCGACGCCACCGCCGCCGGCACCCTGGCGGTCTGGTATGATCCGGACTCCAAGGAAGACCACGGCGCCAAGTGGCTGAAGGACATGCGCCAGTGGTGGCGCAAGGCCGGCCGCGAGATGAAGTTCCCGGCCGATGGCGTTAGCGGCGCCACCCGCGCCCCCGGCCCGCACAAGGTGGTGTTCAGCGGCGCCAAGGGCGCACTGAAAACCCTCAAGCCTGGCCAATACACCCTGGTGGTCGAGGCGGCCCGCGAGGTCGGCGGCCATGAAGCCGTCCGCGTGCCCTTCACCTGGGGCAAGCCGGGCAAGCCCGCGTCGGCCCGGGGCTCGGCCGAACTCGGCGCCGTCACTGTCTCCGTCAAGTAAGCGAGAAAACCGATGTCCCTGAAGACCCGCCTCCTCGCCGTCGCCGCAGCCGGCCTCGCCCTGACCTTGCCGATGTCGGCCAACGCCCACCGGGGCTGGATGGTGCCCTCGTTCACCGTGCTGTCGGGCGACGGCTCGTGGGTGACGGTCGACGCCGCCATCTCCAACGAGCTGTTCTATCCCGACCACCGCGCCATGCGCCTGGACGGCGTGGTCGTCACCGCGCCCGACGGCTCGATCTCGAAGCTGCAGAACGCCTCGACCGGCCAGTATCGCTCGACCTTCGACGTGCAGCTGAACCAGGCCGGCACATGGAAGATCGGCTCGGCCAGCAATTCGGTCACCGCCAGCTGGACCGAGAACGGCGAGATCAAGCGCTTCCGGGGTTCGGCTGCGGATTTCGCCAAGGCCGTTCCGGCCGGCGCTACCGATCTGAAGACCATCAAGGGCAGCAATCGCAACGAGACCTATGTCACGCGCGACAAGCCCAGCACCGACGTCTTCAAGCCCACCGGCAAGGGCCTGGAACTGGTTCCGGTGACCCACCCGACCGATATCGTCGCCACCGAGGCGGCGACCTTCAAGTTCCTGCTCGACGGCAAGCCGGCCGCCGGCCTTGAGGTCACCTTCGTGCCCGGCGGCGCGCGCTGGCGGGCCACGCCCGGCGAGATCAAGGTCAAGGCCGGCGCTGACGGCGCGGTGACCTTCACCCTGCCGGACGCCGGCATGTACTGGGTCAACGCCACGGCGCGCGGCGGCGAGAGCGCCGGTCGCGGTCCGGGTGGCGGCATGGGCGCGCCCGGCGCCGCGCCCGCCGCTCCGGCCCCCGTGACGGCCCTGGCCGGCGACGGCTTCTCGGCCAGCTACACCGCCGTGCTCGAAGCCCAGCGGCCTTAATCAAGAAGCTCCCTTCCCCCTTTGATGGGGGAAGGGTCGGGGATGGGGGTGACAGCGCCGCAGGATGTGGCGCGGCCCTCGTGAAATCGGCCGGCGGTTTCACCCCCATCCCTGCCCTTCCCCCATCGAGGGGGAAGGATCGAGATCGAGCCTGAAACCCCCATGACCCGCGTCCTCGTCCCCCTCCTGACCCAGCCTCCCGCCCGCCCGCTGGGCGGCGTAGTCCATGCGCTCGCGGGCGAAACCATGGGCACGACCTGGTCGGTGAAGCTGATCGCCCAGCCGGCCGCCGATGTCCCGGGCCTGACCGCCATGGTCCAGCACGCTCTCGACGCCGTGGTCGCACAGATGAGCCCGTGGGAGCCGCTGTCGGCGCTTTGCCGCTACAATCGCGCGCCCGCCGGAAGCTGGATGACCCTGCCCGCCGGCATGGCTGCCGTCGTGCGCCGGGCCATCGAGATCGCCGAGGCCACCGATGGCGCCTTCGACCCCACCCTGGGCGCCCTGACCGACCTCTGGGGCTTCGGCCCTCGCCCCTTCTCCGGCCAGCCGCCATCGCGCGAAGCCGTCGAAATCGCCCGCGAGGTCGGCGGCTGGACGCGTCTGCCCCTGGACGGCGACGCCCTGTTCCAGCCCGGCGGCCTGCGCCTGGACCTCAACGGCATCGCCAAAGGCTTCGGCGTCGACCAGGCCGCAGCCGCCCTGGAGCGAGCCGGGGTGAAGAGCTACCTCGTCGAGGTGGGCGGTGAGCTGCGCGGCGCGGGCGCCAAGCCCGACGGCCAGCCCTGGTGGGTGGAGATGGAGCGCGCCCCCGCCGCCAATGACGCCCTGCAAACCATCGTGGCCCTGCATGACCTGTCGGTGGCGACCAGCGGCGACTACCGCCGGTTCTTCGACCATGACGGCCGCCGCTACGCCCACACTCTGGACCCGGCCTCTGGCGCGCCCACCGACCAGGGCATGGTCAGCGTCACGGTTCTGGCCAAGACCTGCATGGACGCCGACGCCTGGGCCACGGCCCTGACGGTGATGGGTCCTGAGGCGGCTTTGACCTTCGCCACCGCCCACGCCCTGCCCGCCCTGATCGTCAGCCGGAAGGGCGCGGGTCTGGAAGAGCGCCTGTCACCCGCCCTGTCGGCGATGCTGGACGCATGATCGATCTTTCCGCCCTCGATCCCGAGACCCGGCGCCACGCGGTTTCGCCGAGGAACTGGCCCTGGCCACCGCCAAGGCCCTGACCGCCGGCGGCGCGCCGGCGAGCCTGCGCGACCTCTCGACCGTCACCGCCGCCGATCTGGCCGGCGCCGGCCGCGCCCTGTTCGTGGTCAGCACCACCGGCGAGGGCGACGCCCCCGACCCGGCCCGCGCCTTCATCCGCGACGTGATGGCCGCCGAGCCCGACCTGTCAGCCCTGCGCTATGGCGTGCTGGCGCTTGGCGACACGGAATACAGCCACTTCTGCGCTTTTGGCCGCACGCTGGACGCCTGGCTGGCCCGGCGCGGCGCCGCGCCCCTGTTCGACCGCGTCGAGGTCGACAACGGCGACGAGGCCGCCCTGCGCCAGTGGCAGGCCCATCTGGGCGTCCTGACCGGCCACACCGACGCGCCCGACTGGAGCCGTCCGGCCTATGGCCGGTGGACACTAGCCCAGCGCCGGCTGCTCAACCCCGGCAGTCCGGGCGGCGAGGCCTGGCACATCCGGCTGGAGCCGCTGGACGGCGTCCTGGACTGGTCGGCCGGCGACATCGTCGAGATCGGGCCCCGCAACGACCCGGCTGAGGTCGCCGCCCTGATCTCGCGCCTGGGCCTGCCGGCGTCGATGGCCGAGGCCCTCGCGACCCGCCGCCTGCCCCACGACGTCGAGCCCCTGATCGGCCTGACAGGCGAGGCGGTGCTGGAGCGCCTGACCGCCCTGCCGCACCGGGAATATTCCATCGCCTCCCTGCCGGCCGATGGCGGGATCGAGCTGATCGTCCGCCTGATGCCCCGCGCCGACGGCAGGCCGGGCCTCGGCTCGGGCTGGCTGTGCCATTACGCCCCCGAAGGCGCGGTGATCGACGC
>NCEV01000113.1:7770-14276 GCA_002280875.1 Caulobacter sp. 32-67-35
CGGCGTGCTGGAGCGCCTGGATCTGGCCTTCTCCCGCGATCAGGCCGAGCGGGTCTATGTGCAGCACCGCCTGCGCGACGCGGCCGATGCGGTGCGGGCCTGGGTGACGGACGGCGCGACGATCATGGTGTGCGGCTCGCTGGAAGGCATGTCGCGCGAGGTCCACGCGACGCTCGCGGACATCCTGGGCGCCGAGGGGCTGGAGACGCTCACCGATCAGGGGCGGTATCGGCGGGACGTGTACTAGGTCGGCCGACGCCGGACGCCCCCTCCGTCACGTCGCGTATCCGCGCCGCGCCACCTCCCCCGCAAGCGGGGCAGGAGAAGAGCGATTGTCACCCTCCTGCCCCGTAGCGAAGCGTGCGGGGGAGGTGGCGCGCTGCGAATACGCAGCGTGACGGAGGGGGCGCTACGGCCTCAGCAACCGCGCCCGCTCCTCCGGCGTATTGGCCCCCCGCAACCGCGCCTCGGCCTCGGCCGGCAGGGCCAAGGTCAGCAAACCCGTACGCTCGACCAGCCGCCGCAGCGGCCATCCCGCGACCGCATCTTCGGGCAAGGCCGCGAACGTCAGAGCCATCGGCAGCGGCAGGCCCTCATAGGCCGCCCCCGGAGCCTGCGCCGCCAGCAAGGGCGCGAGGTCCTCGACCGTCAGGGTTGGCGCATCAACCGCCAGGATCAGGGCCCGGTCCAGCCCCAGCGCCCGCAGCGCCGCGACACCCGCCAGTACGCCGCCGACCGGCCCCGCGCCGGGCTCGGGGTCGGGAACCCAGGGCAGGCCCAGCTCCGCGCCGACGGTCAGGACGTCCCTCGCTCCGACCGCCCGCGCCACGTCGGCCACGCGGTCGACGGCCCGGGCGCCATCCCAGTCCAGCGCGGCCTTGTCGCGGCCCATGCGGCGCGAACCGCCGCCGGTAAGGATCAGAGCGCCGAAGGGTGTCATGGCCGTTCCAGCAAATCCTCTCCCCAGTGGGGAAGGTGTCGCCGCAGGCGACGGAGGGGGAAATAACCGCCAATTCGGTGCGGTCTTCCCCCACCGGCCTGGCGGCCGCCTCCCCCGCTAGGGGGAGGATCTTTCCCCGTCTTCCACTCTAACGGCGAACCGGTCTAGTGTCCGCCCCCAGAGGGACGGGACAACCCATGAGAGAACCGACGGAGCGCCAGAGGCGGCGCACAACCCAGAGCGCGACCATTCGCGATGTCGCGGCGCGCGCCGGCGTGTCGCCCATGACCGTCTCGCGGGTCATCAATCGCGAGACCACGGTCAAGGAAGAGACCCGGGTTCTGGTCGAGCAGGCCATCACCGACCTCAACTACGCGCCCAATCCCGCCGCGCGCAGCCTGGCCGGCTCGGCGCCGTTCCGCATCGGCCTGCTCTATGACAACCCCTCGACCGGCTATCTGTCGGAGTTCCTGGTCGGGGCGCTGGACGAAAGCAGCCGCACCGGCGCCCAGGTGGTGATCGAGAAATGCGCCGAGCCCGAACTGGCCGGCGCTACCCTGACCCGCCTGCTGCGCACCGGCGTGGATGGCCTGATCCTGCCGCCGCCGCTGTGCGAATCGCCTCAGGTCCTGGCCGAGGTCACGGCTTCGGGCGCGGCCGCCGTCGGTGTCGCCACCGGCACGGCCAGCGCCGACATGGCCACCATCCGCATCGACAACGAGGCCGCCGCCTATGAGCTGACCCAGCACCTGCTGGGCCTGGGCCACAAGCGTTTTGGCTTCATCAAGGGCCATCCCAACCAGACGGTCAGCCAGCAGCGCCTGGACGGCTTCATGACCGCCCTGAAGGCCGCCGGGATCCCGCAGGAGAACGTCCGCGTCGAGCAGGGCTATTTCACCTATCGCTCGGGTCTGGAGGCGGCCGAGCGGCTGCTGGCCAGCGACGAGCGGCCCACCGCCATCTTCGCGTGCAACGACGACATGGCCGCCGCCGCCGCCGGCCTGGCCCATCGCCTGGGGCTGGACGTGCCGGGGGACGTCTCCATCGTCGGCTTTGACGACACCTCGATCGCCGCCAATATCTGGCCGGCCCTGACCACGGTGCACCAGCCTATCGCCGCCATGGCCCGCGCGGCCGTGGACCTGGTGCTGGAAGAGATCCGCCGCAAGCGCGACGGCTCGGGCGAGCCCCGGCAACTGATGCATCCCCACACCCTGATCGTGCGGGATTCATCGGGACCAGCCCCCAAATAATTCACCGCCGCGCCGTCGCCGTCACCCGGGGTGAGCCCATTCCTCCCACAGGATTGGTCTTACAGAGCTTGCCGCCTACACATGTTAGCGCTAACAAGTGCGCGAGCATCAACGAGCGCGGCTCCCAGGGCTTTGGTGGGTCCAGACGCTCGATAGGGGAGACGACGCCGTGGGCGTGACGCAATTCCTTCCGGAAGACTGGCAAGACGCAACCCTGCTGGGCCGCGTGGACTTCGGCGACGGCCCGACGCCGATTCTGGTGCGCGGCGGCCGGATCGAGGACATGTCCAGGATCGCCCCCACCCTGGCCGACCTGATGAACGCCTATGGCCCCGGCGCGGAGCTTCCGCGCGGCGAAGACAAGGGCCCGCTGGAAGCCCTGGATGTCCGCCCGGTCTGGGCCGACGCCTCGGGCGAGGCCGCCGCCAAGCTGCTGGCCCCCGTCGACCTGCAATGCCTGAAGGCCGCTGGCGTCACCTTCGCCGTCTCCACCCTTGAGCGGGTGATCGAGGAGCGCGCCCGGGGCGACGCCGCCGAGGCCCTGAAGATCCGCGAACAACTGGCCGACAGCATGGGCGGCGACCTGCGCAGCGTCGATCCCGGCTCGGAGGGCGCCGAGCGCCTGAAGCAGACCCTGATCCAGGACGGCCTGTGGTCGCAGTATCTGGAAGTGGCCATCGGCCCCGACGCCGAGATCTTCACCAAGGGCCCCACCCTGTCGTCGATGGGCTGGGGCGACCATGTGGGCGTCCGCTCCGACAGCCACTGGAACAATCCCGAGCCGGAAGTGGTGCTGCTGTGCGACGGCTCCGGCCAGATCCGCGGCGCGGCGCTGGGCAACGACGTCAATCTGCGCGACTTCGAGGGTCGCTCGGCCCTGCTGCTCAGCAAGGCCAAGGACAACAACGCCTCGTGCGCCATTGGCCCTTTCTTCCGCCTGTTCGACGATGGCTTTGGCCTGGACGACGTGCGCTCGGCCGAGGTCGAGCTGAAGATCACCGGCCGCGACAATTTCGTGTTGGATGGCCGCAGCAACATGAGCCTGATCAGCCGCGACCCCGCCGCCCTCGCGGGCCAGGCGTTCGGCAAGCAGCATCAGTATCCGGATGGCTTTGTCCTGTTCCTGGGCACCATGTTCGCCCCGATCCAGGATCGCGACACGCCAGGCCAGGGCTTTACCCACAAGGTCGGCGACCGCGTCCGCGTCTCTACCCCCAGGCTGGGCGTGCTCGAGAACGAGGTCACCACCTGCGATCAGGCCAGGCCCTGGACGTTCGGGATTTCCGCCCTGATCCGCAATCTGGCCGGCCGCGGCCTCCTCTAAACCCAAATCCTAGGAGCTCGGCATGACCGACACCCTGCGCCACTATATCGGCGGCGAACGCGTCGCTTCCGACGCCCCGACCCAGAGCCTGAACCCGTCGAACACCAACGACGTCGTAGCCAACGTGCCCAACGGCGGCTCGGCCGAGGTCGACGCCGCTGTCGCCGCGGCGAAGAAGGCCTTCCCGTCGTGGTCGGAAAGCTCGCCGGAAGTCCGCTCGGACCTGCTGGACAAGGTGGGCTCGACCATCATCGCCCGCAGCGCCGACATCGGCCGCCTGCTCGCCCGCGAAGAGGGCAAGACCCTGGCCGAGGGCATTGGCGAGACCGTCCGCGCCGGCCGCATCTTCAAGTACTTCGCCGGCGAGGCCCTGCGCCGCCATGGCCAGAACCTGGAAAGCACCCGTCCGGGCGTCGAGATCCAGACCTATCGCCAGGCCGTCGGCGTGTATGGCCTGGTCACGCCCTGGAACTTCCCGATCGCCATCCCGGCCTGGAAGGCGGCTCCGGCTCTCGCCTTCGGCAACACCGTGGTGATCAAGCCCGCTGGCCCGACCCCGGCCACCGCCTCGGTCCTGGCGGACATCATGCAGGAATGCGGCGCGCCGGCCGGCGTGTTCAACATGCTGTTTGGCCGCGGTTCGATGGGCGACGCCCTGGTCAAGCACAAGGACGTCGACGGCGTGTCGTTCACCGGCTCGCAGGGCGTGGGCGCCCAGGTCGCCGCCGCCGCCGTGGCCCGCCAGGCCCGCGTGCAGCTGGAGATGGGCGGCAAGAACCCGCTGATCGTGCTGGACGACGCCGATCTGGAACGCGCCGTCGCCATCGCCCTGGACGGCTCGTTCTTCGCCACCGGCCAGCGTTGCACCGCCAGCTCGCGCCTGATCGTCACCGACGGCATCCACGACAGGTTCGTGGCCCTGCTGGCCGAGAAGATCGCCGCGCTCCGCGTGGGCGATGCTCTGGACGCCAACACCCAGATCGGCCCGGCGGTCTCGGAAGACCAGATGGAAACCAGCTACAAGTACATCGACATCGCCACGGGCGAAGGCGGCCGCGTCGTCACCGGCGGCCAGCGCCTACAGCTGGAAAACCCCGGCTGGTACGTGCAGCCGACCCTGATCGCCGACACCGACCGCAACATGCGGATCAACAACGAGGAAGTCTTCGGCCCCGTCGCCTCGACCATCCGGGTCAAGGACTATGAGGAAGCCCTGGATGTCGCCAACGGCGTCGAGTTTGGCCTCTCGGCCGGCATCGCGACCACCTCGCTGAAATATGCCCGCCACTTCCAGCGTCACGCCAAGGCCGGCATGACCATGGTCAACCTGGCCACGGCCGGCGTCGACTATCACGTGCCGTTCGGCGGTTCGAAGAGCAGCTCCTACGGCGCCCGCGAGCAGGGCTTCGCGGCGGTCGAGTTCTTCACCCAGACCAAAACCTCGTATTCGTGGTCGTAAGCCGCATGTCCTCAGCCATCTATCCCAGCCTCAAGGGCAAGCGCGTCGTCATCACCGGCGGCGGCAGCGGCATCGGCGCCGGCCTGACCACCGGCTTCGTGCGCCAGGGCGCCGAGGTGATCTTCCTCGACATCGCCGACGAGGACTCTCACGCCCTGGTGGCGCAGCTGTCGACCGACGCGGCCATCGCGCCGGTCTATAGGCACTGTGACCTGATGGACCTGGAAGGCCTGAAGGCGACGCTGGCCGAAATCGGCGACGTCGACGTGCTGGTCAACAACGCCGGCAATGACGACCGCCACAAGCTGGCCGACATCACGCCCGCCTATTGGGACAACCGCATCGGCGTCAATCTGCGCCACATGCTGTTCGCGGCCCAGGCGGTCGCGCCGGGCATGGCCAAACGCGGCGGCGGGGCGATCATCAATTTCGGCTCGATCAGCTGGCACCTGGGGCTTGAGGATCTGGTCCTGTACGAGACCGCCAAGGCCGGCATCGAAGGCATGACCCGGGCTCTCGCCCGCGAGCTTGGTCCCGACGACATCCGCGTCACCTGCGTTGTGCCCGGCAACGTCAAGACCAAGCGCCAGGAGAAGTGGTACACGCCCGAAGGCGAGGCCGAGATCGTCAAGGCCCAGTGCCTGACGGGCCGCCTGCTGCCGGCGCACATCGCCTCGCTGGTGCTGTTCCTGGCCTCGGACGACGCCTCACTGTGTACAGGCCACGAGTACTGGATCGACGCCGGCTGGCGGTAATCTGCAAAGACTGTCATCCCGGCCAAGCGCGTAGCGCGCCGAGCCGGGACCACGGCAAGCGCCGAGGTTTCCGGCGGTCCCGGCTCTGCGCTACGCTTGGCCGGGATGACAAGAATTATGGATGCGAACATGCCAACCCCCACCTGCGTCTGGGATCTGAAGGCCACCCTCGGCGAAGGCCCGATCTGGCATCGTGACGCCCTCTGGTTTGTCGACATCAAGGGCCACAGCGTCCACCGCTACGACCCTGCCACTGGCGCGCAGCAGAGCTGACGCCCACGGCCGGCTGTGGTTCGGCACCATGCACGACGGCGAAGAAGCCGCCAGCGGCGCCCTCTATCGCCTGACCAGCGCTGGCGAGACGGTAAAGCAGGACGACGGCATCTGCATCACCAACGGCCCGTGCCTGAGCCCGGACGGCAAGACCTTCTACCACACCGACACGCTGGAAAAGACGATCTGGGCCTATGACGTCGACGCCGATGGCGACCTGACCAATAAGCGCGAGCTGTGCCGCATCGACATCGAAAACGCCTGGCCGGATGGCTCGGTGGTCGACAGCCAGGGCTATCTCTGGACCGCCCTGTGGGGCGGCGCGTCGGTGCTGCGCATCTCGCCGGACGGCCAGGTCGTCGACCGCATCGCCCTGCCCGCCCCCAATGTCACCAAGCCGTGCTTTGGCGGCCCGCGTCTGAAGACCCTCTATTTCACCACCGCCCGCAAGGGCCTTAGCGACGAGACCCTCGCCGCCTGGCCCGAAGCCGGCGGCCTGTTC
>NCEV01000114.1 GCA_002280875.1 Caulobacter sp. 32-67-35
CGGGGGCTCTTGGGTATCAGAGCTGAAAGACGCTCGCTTGGCCCGATCCTCACGCAAGAACAGCTTCTGCGAAGCGGACAGGTCGAGCCGAAACGCAAATCATCATCACGGTCATCCGGGTTCGCCCCGGCCGCTTCGCGCCTCCCCAACCCCTTCAGTGGCTGATGCCGCGTGAGGCTGAGAGCCCGTGTCTTCTCCCTTCCCCCTTGGATGGGGGAAGGGCGGGGACGGGGGTGACCCCGCCGGACGATTTCACGCAAGGCCAGCCACATCCTGAAACGCTGTCACCCCCCAACCCTTCCCCCATCGAGGGGGAAGGGAGCTGAGAGCCAGTGACGGAGGGGCAAGTGACAGCCCCCAACCAAGGACCCCCTCAATCCCCCAGCACCTCGCCCACCCACTGGCTCACCTTCTCCGTCGCCGGCCCGTACAGCCGCCGGTCGAAGGCGTGGGCGTTGTCCGAGCGCGTCACATTGATCTCGCAGGTGGGTATGCCCAGTGCGCGCGCCTCGGCCACGAAGCCGGCGGCCGGATACACCGAGCCCGAGGTGCCGATGGCCACGAACAGGTCGGCCTCTTCCAGGGCCTGCTCGATCTGGTCCATGAACATCGGCAGCTCGCCAAACCACACCACATGCGGCCGGGTCGTTCCCACCGCCTCGCACTCAGGACAGACCTGGGCGGCGCTCAGGGGGCCGCGATCGGTCCAGCGGCCCGAACACAGGGTGCAGCGGGTGACGGTCAGCTGGCCATGCATGTGAATGACCCGCTGGCTGCCGGCCTTTTCATGCAGATCGTCGACGTTCTGGGTGCAGAGGAACACCGAGCCGCCCAGGGCGGTCATTTCCTTTTCCAGGCGGGCCAGCGCGGTGTGCGCGCGGTTGGGAGCGGCGATCTCCAGGATCTTGCGGCGGGCCGAATAGAAGTCGCGCACCCGGGCCGGATCCCTGGCGAAGCCCTCGGGCGTGGCCAGCTGGGCCAGATCGTCCTGGGTCCACAGGCCGTCGGAGTCGCGGAAGGTCTTCAGGCCGCTCTCGGCCGATATGCCCGCGCCGGTCAGGATGAAAATGTTCAGCGGCTGGACCATTTCGCCTCTCTTCATCTCTCAAGCGAACCTGACGCACCCGTCATTTTTAATTTGACCCATCCGCGAGATTGAGTTGACAGTGTTTAGATCGTTGGAGGCTGGCGCAAGACCAGCCCCGACCCAGGCCACCGGAGGAGCCCCCATGACGGACAAGAACATCACCAAGGACGCCATGTACGACGCGGTGGCGCCGGACGACTTCGAGTCGATGCTCGAACTGGACCGCTACAACAACCGCTCCACGGCCTTCGACAAGATCATTTCCGCGACCCACGACCACTTCTGGGATCCGCTGGACAAGACCTATATCGATTTCGACGAGCCCTTCGACATGGAGAACCAGGCCCTGGTGCCCGAGGATCTCGTGATCGCCCTGTCGACCGATTACGTCTCCAATCACCTCAGCGATCCCAAGACGCGCATCCGCTTCATCAACCAGTCGGTGCTGCGCAGCTTCTCGTCGATCCTGCACGGCGAACAGGGCGCGCTGAACCTGTCTGCCAGCCTGTGCCACGTGCTGAAGGACCAGGGCGCGCAGGAATACGCCGCCAACCAGACCCGCGAAGAGGCCCGCCACGTCACGGCCTTCGCCAAATATATCAAGGCGCGCTGGGGCAAGCCGGTCGAGTGCGGCCCGGCCCTGAAGACCCTGCTGGTCGAGATCATCGGCGCACCCGAGGTCTACAAGAAAATCATCGGCATGCAGATGCTGGTCGAGGGCCTGGCCATGGGCGCCTTCGCCACCTTCTACAACCAGATCCATGATCCGGTCGGCAAGAAGATGCTGCAGCTGGTGATGACCGACGAGGCCTTCCACCACAAGTTCGGCAAGATCTGGGCCGACCGCACGGTGCCCAAGCTGAGCCCCGAGGAACATGCGATCATCGAGGACTGGGCGGCGCACTGCTTCCAGACCCTGCTGTTCAACCTCGTTTCGCCGCACCAGCAGCTGGATCTCTATGCCGAGTTCGGCCTGGATCCCGACAAGGTGGTCGAGGAGTACGGGAAGATCATGACCGACGACGTGCGTCGCGAGGCCATGAAGGAGCAGACCAACATCTTCCGGGTGCTGGTCAAGACGCTGCTGAACGCCGGCATCATCACCGACCGCACCAAGGCCTTCTACGCCATGTATGTCGACCTCGACGAACTGCGCGGCGAGGGCGAGCGGATGGTGGGCGACGACATCGCCGAGGAAGGCATCCGCCACCTGCAGGCCATCAACTTCAAGGATCGCCCGGTGAACGCGGTCAGCATCGCCGCAGAATAGACACGCGATTGCGCGAGACACGCCGTCCGCCCGGAACACCGGGCGGACGGTTTGCGTTTGAGTTCCCTTGTTGGCAAGGTTTCTTCCATGCGTCGTCTCAACCCGATCCCTTCTGGCGCGCTCGCCTGCGCCCTGGTCCTTGGCGTCATGGCCGGTCCGGCCCTGGCCGGCGCCAGGCCGCCCGCCAAGCCTGTCTCGGCCGAATTCTATTCGGGCAAATGGTACGAGATCGCCCGCACCCCCAATTCCGGCCAGCGCGACTGCGAGGCGGCGTCCACCCAGTTCACCAGCACCGGCGCCAATGGCTTCAAGGTCGTGCAGATCTGTCGCAAAGGCTCGGCCACCGGTGAGGCCAAGACCTTCAACACCACTGGCGCGATCGTGGCCGCAACGCCTCGGAACGCCAAGTTCTCGATGAGCTTTCTGGGCGGCCTGAAGAAGCAGGAATACTGGGTGCTGGACCGCGCCGACGACCAGTCCTGGGCGATCATGGCCACGCCCGGCGGCAACTACGTGTGGCTGCTGTCGCGCAAGGCCGTGATGAGTCCGGCCGCCAGGGACGCTGCTCTGGCCAGGGTCAGGGCGCTGGGCTACGCCAAGCTCGAATTCCCCGCCCAGCCCGGAGCGTGATCGCATGAAGCCCTGGCCCCTTCTGGCCCTCCCCCTGCTGCTGGCCGCCTGCGTCGCGGGCCCCAGCGGCAATCCCAATCCGCCCCAGCCGGCCAAGACCGTCGAGATCGATCGCTATCTGGGTCGCTGGTACGAGATCGCCCGCTACGACATGCGGTTCGAGAAGGGCTGCGAGGGCGTCACCGCCGAATATTCCAAGCGTCCCGACGGCCTGATCCGGGTGCTCAACACCTGCCACCAGGGCGCGGTCGATGGGCCGGTCAAGAGCAGCGAGGGCAAGGCCAGGGTGGTCGACACGGCCACCAACGCCAAGCTGAAGGTCTCGTTCTTTGGTCCGTTCTGGGGCGACTACTGGGTCATGGACCGCGCCGATGACTATAGCTGGGCGATCGTCGGCGAGGGCTCGGGCAAGTATCTGTGGCTGCTCACTCGCAAGCCGCCCACTGACCTGGAGCGCGAGGCCCTGACCGCCCGGGCCAAGGCCATGGGCTATGACACCGCGATGCTGCGCCCGACGCTGCAGCCCGCGCCTTAAGGCCGCTTGCCCGGCCAGGTCAGGAAGCCATCGGCGTCGCGGCCAGCGTAGCGATACTCGGGCGGCGGCGGCTTGCGTGACGGCGGCGCCTCATGGGGCCGGGCATAGGGATATTCGACATAGGGCGGGAGCGGCTGAGCCTGAGCTACGGGGCGCTCGGTCTGCGCAATCTCGACGGCTGGAGCTTGAACGACAGGCGCCAATGAACGCGGAGCGACGGTCGTGACGCCGGTGGCTGCGACTGCCAGTGGCTCAGCGCTCGTCTCGTTGCGCGCTGGGGGCAAGAACGAGAGGGAAACGGCTTCCGGAGGCGCAACAGGCGTGACGGGCGGCAATGGGAGACGACTTTCGACGAGCGTCGCCATGGCGGCTGGCATTGGCGATACGGGCTGGTCCTCCGGAGAGGGTGTGACCGCCGGCGCCAAACCTGCGTTAAGATTCGCCGCCAAAGTGCGATCCGTCGATCGTGACGCCGGTGGCGCGATCTTGTCCAATCCCCGTTCGAACTGGTGAAAGCAGACGTCAGCGGCCGTCGCGACAAAGGCTTTCAGGCCTTCGGCGTTGTTGCGAAGGAGCTCAGCACGGGTCGGCGAACCAGGCTTGGGTGACCGCCAGCTACAGAGTTCGCCGTGAATGACCGTCCGG
The DNA here is from genome assembly GCA_002280875.1 of Caulobacter sp. 32-67-35. Taxonomy (GTDB): domain Bacteria; phylum Pseudomonadota; class Alphaproteobacteria; order Caulobacterales; family Caulobacteraceae; genus Caulobacter. Next base: position 4,168 of record NCEV01000114.1, read on the forward strand.
GTCGGCACGTCGATCACCTGCATTTTGGCGTTGTAGAAAACCGAATAGCGCGCCCAGTCGAGCGGATAGTACAGATGGCCCCAATTCGTGGTCTGCACCGTCAGAACGTACTGGGCGCCAGCCCCCGCCGCAGCCACAGCTGTCGGCTTTTTGACATTGGTGAGGATTGGCTGCCCGGCGAGGCGCGCCATACGCCGCTCTGCAAGTCTCTGGGCCAGATCGCGCGCCATATCTGCCGATGGATCGGGCACGCCGTTCTTCTTGATGAGCTCAGCACCCGTGGCGTACATCACGACGCCGCCGACCAACCCGCCGATCAACCCTACTTTCGCGGGTGTCATCGCGAAAAAGCTCGGTGTTTCACCGCTAGCGTAGGCGACGGTCTCTGGTTCGGAGAACACAACCTGCGCAGTAGAGGCGCCAGCGGACGACACGAAGATCGTCATTGCCGTGGCCGTCAGAACAAAGGACTTTCCCACCAGACCACCTCACGCCCCACTTGCTGCGTCCGAGCTATTGCGCCGAAAGGTTGTGGTCAAAGCGTCGCCCTCGACGAGGGAAGCCAGCTCGCCCGGCGGGATGCTATTTAACCTTGATCCGCGAACAAAGCTGGAACAGGATCGCGCCATGGACGTCGTGATCGACCTGCGCCCGTCGCGGCCCGAGACCACCGACGCGGTCACCCGCGGGGCGGCGCGATTCCTGGTTTCGCTGGGCTATGCGCCGCTGGCCGAGGTGACGCTGCCCAATGGCCGGCGGGCCGACCTGATGGCCTTGGGCCGCAAGGGCGACATCATCATCGTCGAGGTGAAGTCGGGGCTTGAAGACTTCCGCATCGATCGCAAGTGGCCAGACTATGCCCCCTATTGCGACGGCTTCTATTTTGCGGTGGCCCCGTACTTTCCCGAGGGAATCCTGCCCGATGAACCCGGCCTGATCGTCGCTGACGCCTTTGGCGGCGCCGTGATCCGCGAGGCGCCGGTCGCGCCGCTGGCGCCGGCCCGCCGCAAGGCCCTGACCCTGGCCTTCGCACGGCTAGGGGCGATGCGGGCGGCTGGCGTCAAGGCCGACACCCTCTAGTTTTCCCGCACCACCTTCAGCACCGCCTCGCCATACCGGTCCAGCTTGCCCTGACCCACGCCGCCAGCCTTGGCTAGGGCCGGCAGGCTGGCCGGTCGCGCGGCGGCGATCTCGGCCAGGGTGGCGTCATGGAAGATGACGTAGGGCGGCACATGCTGGGCCTGGGCCTGCTCTTTGCGCCAGGCGCGCAGGGCCTCGAACAGGGCCTGATCCTCCAGAGGCACGGTCAGGGCCTTGCCCTCGCGGCGCTTGCGCGGCGCACCAGAGCGGGTAGTCGGGTCGGACGCCTCGACCTGCTGGCGCAGGCTGACCCGCCGCTCGCCGCGATAGACAGCCTTGACGCCGTCGACTTCGCCCAGGCCGATCAAGGGCCGGCCGTCATTGGGATCCTCGCGCAGCAGGCCTTCGAACACCAGGGTGTCGAGCAGGTCGCGCCAGGTTCCAGGGCTATATTCGCGGCCGATGCCGAAGGTCGACATCTGAGCTTCCTGCGGCGTGACGTCCTTGGTCTTGCCCAGCAGGTGGTCGATCAGGCGGCCGCGCCCGAACCGTCCGCCCAGGCGATGGGCCGCCGACAGCGCCTTCTGGGCCGCCTCGGTGGCGTCGATCCCCTGGGGCGGCGAGGTGCAGATATCGCAGACCCCGCAGACGGCCACGCCTTCTTCGCCGAAATAGCGGCGCACGGCGGCGGCGCGG
>NCEV01000015.1 GCA_002280875.1 Caulobacter sp. 32-67-35
TCGCGGGTGTTGGTTCCCCGACAGTTGCGACGAATACTTGAGACACACCGTGTAAGCGCCTATGGCCTCGCCCCTGATGACCTCCGACACCCCAAGATCAGCCCCCGGGGCCTTTCGCGTGGCCGCGCTCTATCGCTTCACGCGTTTTGAAGACCCAGCCGCCCTGCAGGGCCCGCTGGCCAGGGCCTGCTGCGCCGTGGGCGTGCGGGGCACGCTGCTGCTGGCCCGCGAGGGGATCAATGGCACGATCGCGGGAACCGATGCCGCCATAGAGAGCGTGCTGGCCCATATTCGCGCCCTGCAAGGTTGCGCCGATCTTCAGCCCAAGACTGCCTGGGCCGATCATATGCCCTTCAACCGAATGAAGGTTCGGCTGAAGAAAGAGATCGTCACCCTGGGCCTCCCGGATCTCGACCCCGTCGCCAATGCCGGGACCTATGTCGAGCCCGCCAACTGGAACGCCCTGATCGCCGATCCCGACGTCGTGGTGATCGACACCCGCAACGACTACGAGGTCGCCATCGGCGCCTTCGAGCACGCGGTCGATCCGCAGACCTCCAGCTTCTCGGCCTTTCCCGAATGGTTCCGGGACTATCGCGCCGGACTGGAGCAGGAGCGCGGTCCGAATGCTCCGCCGCTCAAGGTGGCCATGTACTGCACCGGCGGCATCCGCTGCGAGAAGTCCACGGCCTTCCTGAAATCCGAGGGTATCGAGGACGTCTTCCATCTGAAGGGCGGCATTCTCGACTATCTTGAGCAGGTCCCCGAACCTGAAAGCCTTTGGCGCGGCGAATGCTTCGTGTTCGACGAGCGCGTGGCGGTCGGTCACGGTCTGTCTCCCGGGACCCACGGCCTATGCCGGGGTTGCCGCCGACCGGTCAGCCCGGAGCAGAGGGCCTCGCCCCTCTATGTCGAGGGTGTCGCCTGCCCGGCCTGTCACCATGAGCGCGACGAAGCCAGCAAGGCTCGTTACGCCGAACGCCACAGGCAGGTCGCCCGCGCTCGCGAACTGGGCATCGCCCATGTCGGCGCCAGGGTCGGCGAGCCGCAGGAAACCGGCGAAGACTGACACAGGCGAGGGATCGCCTCGCCGTTCATCGCGTTATCGGAGGCGAACCCACGCCAAGGAGCCTCCCCATGGTCGCATATGACTCCATCTATGGTGCGCCGCCCGCCGCGCCCAAGCGTTCGCGCGCCGCTGACAAGATCTCCAGCTTCCTGGGCCGCAAGCCGAAGGACGCCGGTCTGGGTCCGATCGCTCCGGCGCCCGACTACGCTCTGACGCCCGATCAGCACGGCAAGATCACCCTGGCGGGCAAGAAGATACCGCTGGGCCTGGCCCTTCTGGGTGTCGGTATCGCCGCGGTGCTGCTGGTCAATCCGCGTACGCGTGGCCCGGTGATCGCTGCGGCTACTACCGCCTGGGGCTTCTTCGGCAAGAAGACCGCCTGACCCACCACGCCTCACCCCCACGCCACTCTCGCTGATCCCCCGCAAAGGAGGCCCCCATGGCCCATACCAACGAAGACCACATCAAGCTCATCAACGGCTTGGTCGAGACCACCATCGACAGCGCCGACGGCTATGCCGAGGCCGCCAAGGATGCGGATACCGGCCGCTACAAGGACCTGTTCGAGAAGCGCGCTCAGGAGCGTCGCACCGTCGCGACCGACCTGCAGGACGAAGTCCGTCGCCTCGGCGGCGCGCCGAAGGACGACGGCACGATCCTGGCCGCCGCCCACCGCGCCTTTGTCAATCTCCGCGACAGCCTGTCCAAGGGCGACGAGGCGGTGATCAACGAGGTCGAGTCCGGCGAAGACTTCATCAAGGCCAAGTACGAAAAGGCTCTGGAAGACAACGATGTCGACGTCCAGACCCGCGCTGTGATTGAAAAGGCCTGGACCTCGGTGAAGTCCGGCCATGACCAGATGCGCGACATCAAGCAGGCGCTGAAGCACTAAGACGTCACCGCTTGTGAAGCTGATGAAGGGCGGTGCCGAAAGGTCCCGCCCTTTTCGCGTTCAGGCCATGCGGTAATGCAGCACCAGACGCTGGAGGGCCAGTTTCAGCACCGTCTTGCCCGCACGACGCGGCAGGCCCAGCGCCCGCTCAGCAGCCTCCAGAGCCGTTCCCGCCAGACAGACATGTTCAAGGATCTCGCGCAGGCCGGGGCCCGCCGCCTGCAGCGCGGCGGCGATGCGGTCCTTGGCCGCCCTGGCGCGTTCGGCGGGCTCCAGGCGGCGCCCGCCTCCGCCATCGACGCGCGGCCCGGCGTCCCAGTTCATGGTCAGCCGGCCCACCGTACCCGCCCTATGAAACTCCTCGCGCAGGCGTTCTCCGGCCGCCGCCTCCACAGGCGTGAGCCAGGGCCGCCCCTGGCCATCCCGCCGCCGCGCCAGCCAGGCCAGCGGGGACTCGCCGAGATTGGCCTTGAAGGCCGTACGGCCCAACCCGGGTTCTTCGATAGTGACTTCGCCTTCGATGACGCCCGGCTTTCCCGGCGGCGGCGCCGGTCTGGCGGGCGGCGTGAACACCAGCGACCAGCCGCCCTGCTTGCGGGGTGTCAGGGTGGTCAGGCGTACGAGAGCCCGGAAGGCGGTCTCGTCGATCACCAGCATGGGCCGCCGCCGACGGTTGGGTCCCAAGCGCACGGCGTACCCCAGGGGCGCCGCCTCGATCACAGCGCCCGGTCTGGCCAGCAGGCGGGCGGCGCGCATCGCCAGATGCTCGACAGCCAGGTCCATCGCCTCGGTCATCGCGCGCCCTCCAGGATCTGGCGCGGCGCCTGGCGCAAACAGGCTTCGAGGGAAACCAGCTTGGCGTCGAAACCGGCGTCCTCGCGCAGGTCTTCGATCCTGTGGCAGGCGTGGGCGCAGGTCGTGCGGTCGCGCCCGAAGGCGAAGGCCACCCGGGCCAGCGGCCAGTGGAAAGTGACATGGGTCAGGTAGATGGCGATCTGCCGCGCCCGGGCCGCAGCGACGCTGGTGCGCTTGTGGGCGGAGATGTCGCCGGGCGAGACATCGGTGGCCATGGCGACCAGATGGGTGACGAAGGCGACCGTCAGACGATCGCGGCGGGGATCGGGCGTGATCGCCCAGATATCCTCAAGAGCTTGAACCAGCATGGCGTCCTCTAAATCGGTGGCGCGATCCAGCGACCACGACTCGATGTTAGGCTTAATTTCTGCTGGTGAGGATAATTTTCCTATCGTGACGCACAAGTAGGAAAATAAGCCGTTGAAAATCCTACGTCCGAATCTGTCCTATCCCCGTTCGAGCACGGGGATAGGCGATCGTCCGATGGCCAGAAGATCGCGCGCGCGCGCCTCCAGCCAATCATCATCGGACGCCCGCCCCTCCGCCCGCGCGGATCGACAGGCCTGAAGCGCAGCCTCCTGCGTAGCCACCGGATTGGCCGCCAGCAGATCCGCGGGACAACGGGCCCGGATCGCCCGGATCAAGGCCATGGACGGAGCGGGTCCGTCCTCCAGCCAGCACTCCGCCTGAACGAACTGGCTCGAGCGGAACAGGTTGACCATGTAGCGAATATCCGAATAGAGGCGGGCCTTGCCTCGGGCGTCCACCCCAATCATCGGAAACAGAGGCGCCAGACTGGGCAGGGCATGGTTGGCGAAAAACGTCACCCCCCAGTATCGCTCCGCAATTCTGGCAAAATGGGCGGCATCGCGGACCGGCTCGAGACCAGACTGGTCCATCGGCAGGATCTCGACCTTGGGCTTGCTGACATCGACGGTATCGTTGGAGACGTCGATATAAAGACCGCCTATCTGGAAAGCGTTCTGGAAAAAACGGTCCCGCAGCACGCCCCAGATCCGCCGCGCCGCGCCGCCGGAGTTCAGATAGGCCTTGATCGCCCGCTCAGCGGGATGTCTAGGCTGTCTCAACCGAGCATTCAGTCGCGCCTGCACATCCTTGGTGATTTCCAGGCAATAGCCGTAGGGATAGGGCTTGCCGTAGACAGGCGGCGCATCCGGCCCAAGCGCCAGGTCGGTTTCGGCGCGCAGAGCCAGGAACAGGTCCTCAAGCATCGGCGCGACGGGCTTCAGAAACCGGGCAGTCAGAGCAGCCTGATGCCGGCTCGTGACGAGCATACGCCTACTCTCCACTCGAGCTCCACCACGCGTACTGAGCGCCCTGTCGCCCTTCCTTAGCCGACCACGCCCGAGAGTCGCTATGGGACATCAAGGCGCAGTCTGGTCCCATGAGGCGCGATGGCCCCGCGACAGCCTACAACGATAGCGGCCAACCGGTGCGCCCGCGCCACGGCGGTCTCGATCGGCAGGCCGGCCAGACGCGACGACAGGTAGGCAGCGTTGAAACTGTCGCCTGCGCCCGTGGTGTCGACCGCCTTCACCCTGTCCGGCGCGGGGGTGGCGGTGCGGCCTTCGGGGCGATGAATGTTGACAGCGTGGCTCTCGTCGCGGGCTACGACCTCGGCGCCCGGGGCCGCCCATTCAGCGGCTAGGTCCTCGGCCTCGCGACCATAGAGCGGGCGAGAATCCTCGCTGCTCAGCGAGATGTAGCGGCAGGACGGGACCACGCCGTCGAGGGCGCTGCGGGCCGCCTCGGGGCTGGGCCACAGGGCCGGGCGATAGTTGAAGTCTAGCGCCACGGCGACGCCCAGCGAATGGACATAGGCCAGGATATCTTTTAGCCGCGCCCGGCCGATATCGCCGATCACCGCCAGGGTAACGCCCGACAGATAGACGAGGTCGCTAGCCTTGGCGGCCTCGATCAGCAGGTCGGCGGTATGTTCGGAAAACAGGTCGCGGATCGGCGCCCGCTCGCGCCAGTAGTGGAATTTCCGCTCGCCGCTGTCGTCCAGCACGATGGCGTACAGCCCCGGCAGACGGTTGCTGGCCTCGCGCACCAGCCGGGTGTCCAGCCCCTCGCGGCGCATGGCGGCCAGCACGCCTTCGCTGAAAGGGTCGCCCTGCCCCAGCGCGGTGCAATAGGCCACATCATCCCCGAGCCGGGCCATGTAGACGGCGGTGTTGAAGGTGTCGCCAGCAAAGCCCATCCGATAGCGCGGCGCGCCGTCGTCGGACACTCCGTCGGGCGACATCTCGACCATGCACTCGCCCAGCACGGTGATCCTGGCCATGACACCGGTTCCCTTTCCTGTTTGCGGCGGTAATAGGCGGTTTTTGCAGTCGGCGCGAGGATGGCGGGGCAGATCAGAGCTTCCGCCTGCAGGAGCCGGTTGCGGGAAGGGAGATTGATGGTCGCGGGCCCGGCTTCGCCAAGGGCTTCAAATCGTTTCACCCCGCCGAAAGGCGCGCCATTGCGGCGCTCGGCGGACCGGACATGTGTGGGGTCTTCAGGAGAAATTGGAGCGGGCGAAGAGATTCGAACTCTCGACCCCAACCTTGGCAAGGTTGTGCTCTACCACTGAGCTACGCCCGCATCCGGATTTCTCGGGTCTCGTTCCATCCTCCGAGAGTGGAGGAATGGAGCGGGCGAAGAGATTCGAACTCTCGACCCCAACCTTGGCAAGGTTGTGCTCTACCACTGAGCTACGCCCGCATCGTGGAAGCGAAAAGAACGCCCCGCGACGAGGAGGCGGCTTATGGCAGAGCGCTCCGGCCTTGGCAAGCGCCCTTTGAGGGGTTGCCGAGCGCGTTTTTTCAGGGGCTCATTCGCCCCCTGATTTTCGGGGTGGCGGAGCTGGATCTTGCGTCTGTTCGTGTTCGGTCTGGGCTATGTAGGGGCGGCGTTCGCCCAGGCGCTCCGGGTTAGGGGCTGGGCTATCGCCGCCTCGGCGCGCTCGCCGGAGCAGGCCGCGGCCCTGCGGGCGGCCGGGATCGAGCCCGCCGATCCGAACGACCGCGACGCCATGGCTTCGGCTCTGACGGGGGTCAATGCGGTGCTGATCACCTCACCGCCCGGCCCGGACGGCTGTGTCGCCCTGGAATCGGTGATCCCCGCCCTGGCCCAGGCGCAGGCCTTCCCCGACTGGATCGGTTATCTGTCGACCACCGGCGTCTATGGCGACTTCGAGGGCCGCTGGGTGTTCGAGACCTCGCCGCTAAAGGCCCAGTCCGTCGAGGGCGCCCGCCGTGTGGGGGCCGAGCGCGACTGGGGACAGGTCGGCAGCGGCATGGGCCTGACGGTCGCCACCTTCCGCCTGCCCGGCATCTACGGCCCCGGCCGCAGCGCCCTGGATCGCCTGCGAGCCGGCGAAGGCCGCCGCATCGTCAAGCCGGGCCAGGTATTCAGCCGCATCCACCTGGACGACATCATCAGCGGCCTGCTGGCCTCCCTGGCCCGCCCCCGGGCCGGCGGGATCTACAATCTGTGCGACGACGAACCGGCCCCGCCGCAGGACGTGATGGAGTGCGCCGCCAGGCTGCTGGGCGTCCCGGTCCCGCCGGATCTGCCGTTCAACGAGATGGGGATGTCACCGGCCACCCGGCGCTTCTATGCGGAAAACAAGCGCGTCTCGAACGCGAGGGCCAAGGCGGAACTAGGCTGGCGGCTGAAGTATCCGACCTATCGCGAGGGGTTGGAGGCAATTTTGAGGGGCGGCGGCTGAGGGTGGCCTCCGTCAGGAGTTACTCGCCGTACGCCAGATGGATCAGCGGGTAGGGCCTACCCTGGCCATCGAGCGGCGACCGCCCCGTGCGTCGAAAGCCCATTCGCTCATAGAAGCCCACGGCTTGACCGTTCTGTTCATTGACGTCGGTCGTCATCGAGGGATGGAGGCTCAGACCATGCTTCACCAAAGCCGCACCTACGCCCGTCCCGCGACACTCAGGATCGACGAAAAGCGCCTCCATGTGTCCGGCGTCGATAAGCATGAATGCGAGCGGGTGGTCTTGCGCATCGACAGCGAACCACAGCGGCGCATTCGGCAGGAAGCCGCATACCAATTCGTCGATCGCGGCGCGGTCCTCGGGCGTCAGAAAATCGTGCGTTGCATCGACAGCGCCACGCCAGATTTCGATGGCGCGATCGCCCTCATCGGGACGGGAATGTCTAATCAAAACCATCGCGGCCTTATACGTAGCCCGCTGACGTCCGACTAGGGCTGCAAGTTGACCAAGGAAAACGCGCCAAATTCGAACCCGCGCTACTCCTCATCCGGCCCGATATCCGCCGCCGCCCAGGCCGCCGCCGACGCCAGACTGGCGCCCCGAGCCCTCGCCGCCCTCGCCAGCCGCCGCGCGACCGGATCATCATCCACCTCGACGAGTGACCGCGCCTCGATCACGGCCGCGACCAGCCGCTCCAGGTCCTGAGGGCGCGACAGCCGATGGTCGCCGTCCTTGATCAGGGTGAAGACGACGTCGTCGCTCTTCAGGCTGTTGGCCAGTTCCAGCGCATGGGTCCACGGCACGTCGGGATCAGCGCCGCCCTGCAGCACCCGCACCGGACCCTCGATCGGCACGTCGCCCTGCAGGATCGACCACCGCGCGCCGTCATCGAGCAGTTCGCGGGTGATGGCGTAGCCGCCGTCATCATACTCGGAGGGCCGAATCCAGTATCCATCTTGCGCGATCGCCGCCTTGGCCTCGTCTGATAGCTCTGGCTCCATGAGCTTCTCGGTGAAGTCCAGGGCCGGCGCGATCAGCACCATGGCCTTGACCCGGCCTGGCCGGGCAATGGCCGCCAGGCAGGCGATCCAGCCGCCCATGGACGAGCCCACCAGCACCAGAGGCCCCTCGGTGAGCTCGTCGATCACCGCCAGGGCGTCCTCGCGCCACCGGCTGATCGTGCCGTCCCGGAACTGGCCGTCCGACTGGCCATGCCCGAAATAGTCGAAGCGCAGATAGGCGCCGCCCGTGGCCTGCGCATGATCGGCCAGAACCTGGGCCTTGGTCCCGGTCATGTCCGAATGGAACCCACCCAGCCAGACAACAGTCGGCCCCTCGCCATCCACGCGTCGATAGGCGATGCGCTGATTGTCGGCGCGAACCAGGAATTCCGGGGATTCGGTCATGGCGCGGCCTTGATCCTTTCGCTAACTAAACCCGTAATCTCACCCGAGAGTCGCGTGCCCGCACTTCCCGCCGATTTCACCTTGCTGCAGGTCACCCCCGAACTTGAAACGGGCGGCGCCGAGCAGACGACGATAGATGTCGCTCACGCCGTCGTGGCGCAAGGCGGCAAGGCGTTGGTGGCGACCAAGGGCGGACGCATGGCCTCGCGGCTGGAGGCCGACGGCGGCCGTCTGGCCCAGATGCCCGCCCAGTCCAAGAATCCGCTGGTGATGTTGGGCAATGCCGCCCGGCTGATCGATCTGATCCGGCGGGAGAAGGTCAGTCTGGTTCACGCCCGTTCCCGCGCCCCGGCCTTCAGCGCCCTGTGGGCGGCGCACGCCACGGGCACGCCATTCGTCGCCACCTATCACGGCGTCTACAACGCCAGGTCCAATCTGAAGCGCTGGTACAATGCGGTGATGACCAAGGGCGACCTGGTGATCGCCAATTCCGAGTACACCCGCGCTCACGTGATCAAGGAACATGGGATCGACCCCGCCCGCGTCGTGGCCATTCCGCGCGGCGTCGACCTGACCCGTTTCGAGCCCGGCATGGTCGGCGGCGATCGCATCGCGGCCCTTCGCCAGGCCTGGGGCGTCGCGCCCGACGACCGTCGGCTGAAGGTGTTGCTGGCGGGTCGCCTGACCCGCTGGAAGGGCCAGGCCCTGCTGATCGAGGCGATGGCCAATCTGAAGGCCAGGGGCGAGGCCCGTGTGCTGCTGCTGCTGGTCGGCGATGATCAGGGCCGCAAGGCCTATCGCGCCGAGCTGGAAGCCCAGATCGCCGCTGCCGACCTGCAGGACGACGTCAGGATCGTCGGCCATTGCGACGACATGCCTGCGGCCTATCTTCTGGCCGATCTGGCCATCGCCCCTTCGATCGAGCCGGAAGCCTTCGGGCGCACGGCGGTGGAGCCGCAGGTTATGGGACGTCCGGTGCTGGCGTCCGACCATGGCGCGGCGCGCGAGACCGTGCTGCCTGGCCAAACCGGCTGGCTGGTCGCGCCGGGCGACGCCCAGGCCTGGGCCGACGCCCTCGCCACGGCCCGCGACGCAGGCGCCGCGACCCGCCAGACCATGGGCCAGACCGCCCGGGCCCGCGCTCGGCGGTTGTATTCAGTAGACGCCATGTGCGAAGCCACGCTGCAAGTGTATGCGCGCGTGCTGGAAGCCAGAGTTTTGGAGCGGAGACCGTGAGTAAGGAAATCAAGAAGGTCCTGGTGATCAAGCTGGGGGCCCTTGGCGATTTCGTTCTCGCTCTGGCGGCGATGAAGAAGATCCGCGAGGCCCACCCCAAGGCCAAGATCACGCTTCTGACCACGCCCCCCTTCGAGGCCCTGGCCAAGCTCAGCCCCTACTTCAATTCGGTCGAGACTGACGGGCGCCCGGAAGATTTCGGCGACCTGACCCAGATGCTGGGCCGGCTGCGCAAGGCCCGCTACGACCGCGTCTACGACCTGCAGACCAACAGCCGCACCAACTGGTACTTCCAGGCCCTGCGGCCGTTCCCGCCGCAATGGAGCGGAATCGCCTTTGGCTGTTCCCTGCCCCAGCGCAACAAGGCCCGGCAGACCATGCACACGCTGGAACGTCAGGCTGACCAGTTGCGCGCCGCCGGGATCTGGCCCGACGCGCCGGTCGAGCATGGCAACGCCCCGCCGCCGGACCTGTCCTGGATCCTGCGTCGCCACAAGGAAGCCCGCCCCGTCGCCGGCGCCGCAGCCCCGCGCCCCTATGTGCTGTTCGTGCCGGGCGGCTCGGCCCACCGGCCCGAAAAGCGCTGGCCGGTCGAGGCCTTCGCCCAGCTGGGCTCGCTGCTGAAGGCCCGGGGCCTGGACATCGTGATCATCGGCGGACCGCAGGAAAGCGCCATGGCGCGCGCCATCCAGAAGTCCGTGGGTCAGGCCCGCGATCTGACGGGCCGAACCGATTTTGCGCAACTGGCCGTGCTGGGCGCCAAGGCGGCGCTGGTCGTCGGCAATGACACCGGTCCAACCCATCTGCTGGCCGCCGCCGGCGCCCCGACCATCGCCCTGTTCTCTGACGCTTCGGATCCCGACCTGTGCGGCCCGCGCGGCCACGTGGCGGTCATCCGATCCCCCGACCTGAAGGCCCTGCCCGTCTCCACCGTCGCCAGCGCAGCGATCTCGCTGCTGCCCTGACACAACGCGCTAGCGGGGCTGAGCACAGCCTTGGGACAGGCCGTTCTTCGCCTTGCGTCCAAAAGGTTTGGCGGCGCTGGGGTCTGTTTGGCTCGCGCCGCTTGATAGGGGGCGCCCAACAGGTCATATATCGTTTCCTCGCAGCGCGTCTCCGCGCAGCGCGATTACCTTCAACTGTACCGGAGCCGCCCCTATTCGCCGTCCTATGCAAACGCCGCCCGTCAAAGACGGACCGCGTATCAACGATGAAATCCGCGTCCCGCGCGTCCTGCTGATCGACCAAAACGGCGAGAAGCAAGGCGAGATGCCGACCGCCTCCGCCCTTGAAGCGGCCGAGGAAGCTGGTCTGGACCTGGTGGAAATCGTTCCAAACGCCAATCCTCCCGTCTGCAAGATCCTGGACTACGGCAAGTTCAAGTTCCAGGAGCAGAAGAAGAAGAACGAGGCGCGCAAGCGGCAGAAGATCGTCGAGCTCAAGGAAATCAAGCTCCGCCCGAACATCGACATCCACGACTACGAAGTGAAGACCAAGGCCATGACCCGGTTCTTCGAGGAGGGCGACAAGGTCAAGGTGACCCTGCGCTTCCGCGGCCGTGAAATGGCGCACCCGGAACTGGGCATGAAGCTGCTGATCAAGGTGAAGACCGACTTTGAGGAAATCGCCAAGGTCGAGTACGAGCCGCGCATGGAAGGCCGGCAGATGATCATGATCCTGGCGCCGCGCTAAGCGCGTCAATCCGATGTCGAGACAGACGCCCCGGCCCTGGCCGGGGCGTTTTTCGTTTGCGGCAAGCGCGCCAGGACGTCGCGGTCACGACATTCCCGTCGCGAGCCTGGCCAAAAAAGCGTATTCGGGCGGCCCTTCGAAAGCGCCGCCCATGTCCGAGCCCCTCCCCGCCGCCGCTCCCGCCCACAGCAACCGCGCCCTCTACGTCCTGCTGCTGGTGGTGTTCATCAACCTGGTGGGCTTCGGGCTGGTGATTCCGCTGCTGCCGTTCTACGCGCAGTCGCTGAAGGCCGAGCCCTGGCAGATCACGGCGCTGTTCTCGGCCTACAGCCTGGGACAGTTCTTCGCCGAGCCGTTCTGGGGCCGGCTGTCGGATCGCATTGGCCGCCGCCCGGTGCTGATCGTGACCATCCTGGCCAATACCCTGTCCTATGTGGCGCTGGCCTTCGCCCCGACCATCTGGATCGCCTTCGCCATCCGCCTGATCGGCGGGTTCGGCAGCGGTAACATCTCGACCATCCAGGGCTACATGGCCGACGTCACCCCGCCCGAGCAGCGGGCCGCGCGCATGGGACTGCTGGGCGCCGCCTTTGGCGCGGGTTTCGTGATCGGCCCCGCCCTGGGCGGCCTGCTGGCCCATCCCGAAGCCGGACGCCTGGGTTTCCAGATCCCGCTGTTCGTGGCCGCCGGCCTGGCGGCCCTGGCCTCGCTGGGCGTGTTCCTGTTCGTGGTCGAGAGCCGCTCGCCCAGCGCGCCCGACGCCCTGCGCCCGCATCGTCGCGAAGCCCTGCAGGCCGCCATGGCCCATCCCGTGCTGTCGCGGGTGCTGCTGGTCACCCTGGTCTCGACCGCCGCCTTCGCCGGCATGGAGTCGGTCTTTGGCCTGTGGACCCATGCCCGGTTCGACTGGGGCCCGCGCGAGGTTGGCCTGTGTTTCGCCGTCATAGGCGTCATCGCCTCGATCGGTCAGGGCGCGGTGACCGGCCGCCTGGCCCGGCGCTTTGGCGAGCCTCGCGTTCTGACGGCGGGCCTGTCGATCATCGCCTTCAGCCTCGCCCTGACCCCGTTCGCCCCCAGCGGAGCGGCCGTGCCCCTGTTCGTCGGCCTGACCGCCTTTGGCCAGTCCCTGGTCTTTCCCTGCGTCGCCGCCCTGATCTCGCGCGCCACGCCGCCAGACCAGCAGGGCGCGATGCTGGGTCTCAACATGGCCGCCGGCTCATTGGCCCGCATGGCAGGCCCCCTGCTGGCCGGCCCGCTGTTTGGCCTGGCGCTGGGTGGGCCCTACTGGTTCGGCGCCCTTCTGACCCTGCCGGCCATCTGGCTGGGGGCCAGCCTGGTCCGCCGCGCCAGGGCCCCGGCCTGATCCCCGGCTCGACAACCTGAGCGAGCGCCACTATCGTCTCGCTTGTCGAGTTGAGGGGATTGCATGTTGAAGATGTTCGCGGGCGCCGCCCTGGCCGCTCTGATCGGCATGGGCGTGGCCCAGGCCGCGCCCCTGGAGGCCTATGGTCGACTGCCGGCCATGAGCTCGGTCGATATCTCCAGTGATGGCCAGAAACTGGCCTATATCCGCACCGACGGCGAGCGTTCGACGATCGTCGTGCAGGGCGTCGACGGAACCGTGCTGCAGGCGCTGGAAATGGGCGCGCGCAAGGTGCGCGACGTCCAGTGGACCGACAACAACCACGTGCTGATCCGCATCACCGAGACCACCACGGTCAGCGGCATCTTCTATGCCGGCGAATTCGCGCTGGGAGCCAGCCTCAACGTCACGACAGGCAACGCCACCTCTCTGCCCAGCCGGACCGCCACCCGCGTCGCCAACGCGCTGTTCGGCGGCCGCGGGGGAACCTATAATGGCAAGCCCGTGCTCTATGCCGGCCTGTTTGCCTCGACCGACGGTCCCAGCTTCCAGCATAAGGATGGCAGCCTGGACCTCTATCGGATCGATCCCGACTCGGGCATCGGTCAGTTGCACCAGCGCGGCGACTATACGACCGGCCAATACCTCTTCAAATCCGACGGCGAAGTGCTGGCGCGCACGAAATACCAGTCCGAGGACGGTCGCTGGTCCCTGGACCTGCGCCAGAATGGCTGGCGCGAGGCCTATTCCGTCATCGCGCCCATCGACACACCCGACCTCATCGGCCGCTCCCTGGACGAAACCTCGATCATTCTCAATGTCTGGGATGACAAGGAGCAGACCTGGAATCTGCGCCCCCTTCCCATCGCCGGCGGGCCGCTTGGCGAGCCCATCCGTTCAGGCGAAGGCGGCGTGGTTCTCGACGCCGACGAGCGCGTGATCGCTTTCACCCGCCAGGAGGTCTATCGCGAATACGATATCCGGGAGCCGCGCCTGGCTGCTGGCTGGGCGCTGATCAAGCAGGTCTTTGCGGGCCGGCAGCTGTATCTGACCTCGTTCACCCCCGACTATGGCAAGCTGATCGTCTATGTCGAAGGCACCGGCGAGCCCGGAGGCTACTATCTCGCCGATCTGGCGGCCAAGAAGGTCAAACGCATCGGCGGCGCCTATCCCGGTCTGACCGGCGCCGACGTCGCCCAGGTCCGGGCCATCAAGTACAAGGCCTCCGATGGTCTGGAGATCAATGGCTACCTGACCGTGCCCAACGGCAAGGAGGCGCGGAACCTGCCCCTGATCGTGCTGCCGCACGGCGGACCGCAGGCCCGTGACACGGCGGGCTTCGACTGGTGGGCCCAGGGGCTGGCCTCGCGCGGCTATGCCGTCCTGCAGCCCAACTTCCGGGGCTCCTCGGGCTATGGCCATGCGTTTCTGGAAGCCGCCTATGGCGAGTGGGGCGGCAAGATGCAGACCGACCTGTCAGACGGCGTCCGCGCCCTGGCCAAGGCCGGGACCATCGATCCCAAGCGGGTCTGCATCGTGGGCGGCAGCTATGGCGGCTATGCAGCCCTGGCCGGCATCACCCTGGACAAGGGCGTCTATCGCTGCGCGGTCGCCGTGGCCGGCGTGTCCGACATGGCCAAGATGCTGGAAAAGGAAATCAGCCAGGGCGGAGTCAACCGTCCGGGCGTGCGCTACTGGAAGCGCTACATGGGGGTGGACAAGCCGTCTGACCCCAAGCTGGCCCAGCGCTCGCCCGTCAATTTCGCCGCCCAGGCCGATGGCCCTGTGCTGCTGATCCATGGCAAGGACGACACCATCGTCTATTACGACCAGAGCACAGCCATGCGCGACGCCCTGAAGCGGGCCGACAAGCCCGTCGAGTTCGTCAGCCTCAAGGCCGAGGATCACTACCTCTCGCGGGAGGGCACGCGCCAGCAGGCCATGGCGGCGATGGTGACGTTCCTGGAACAGAACAACCCGCCAAACTGACGAAGCCCGGCAGGGGTGGCCCGTCCGCCCTTGCCTTCCCCGACTCTTTCCCGTACTAACCCCGCCTTTCCGGAACCGCCTGGCTTATTGGCATGCCATGGCGGTTCGTCTTGCTATCCCAGAGGACAGGGCGAAAGCCCTGACGCGAAATGCCTAAGTTGAAGACAAAGTCAGGCGCGAAGAAGCGCTTCAAGATCACGGCCACGGGCCTGCTGAAAGCCGGCGTCGCCGGCAAGCGTCACCGTCTGATCGGCCACAACGGCAAGTACATCCGCCAAAACCGCGGCACGAAGGTCATGAGCGAATCCGACGCCAAGACCATCCGTTCGTACCTGCCCTACGGCCTTTAAGGAGCGCTGACACATGGCTCGCGTCAAAAGGGGCGTCACCGCCCACGCCAAGCACAAGAAGGTTCTTGAGCAGGCAAAAGGCTTCTACGGTCGCCGCAAGAACACCATCCGCACCGCCAAGGCCGCCGTCGACAAGGCCGGCCAGTACGCGTACCGCGACCGCAAGGTTCGCAAGCGCGCGTTCCGTTCGCTGTGGATCCAACGCATCAACGCCGGCGCCCGCACCGAGGGCTTCACCTACTCGCAGTTTATCCACGGCCTGGACGTGGCGGGTATCGTGATCGACCGTAAGGTTCTGTCGGATATCGCGGGTCAAGACCCGGTCGCGTTCAAGGCCATTGCTGACAAGGTCCGCACCGCCCTGGCCGCCTAAGGTCTTTTTCGGGTTCGTCCCGATTGCGATCCAGGAAAAGCCCTCCGGTGCGAACCGGGGGGCTTTTTGCTGCGCGCTCCCCTACTCCGCCCCGCCCGAATGCTCTAGACGGAAGCCCGTCATGACCGATCTCAAAACCCTCGAATCCGATGTGCTGGCGCAAGTCGCCGCCGCCGCCGATCTTTCCGCCCTCGACGCCGTGCGTGTCGCGGCGCTGGGCAAGACCGGCTCGATCTCCGGCCTGCTGAAAACCCTGGGCGCGATGAGCCCCGAGGAGCGCAAGACGCAGGGCGCGGCGATCAACGCCCTGCGCGACGCCGCCGCCACCGCCATCGCCGACCGCAAGGCCGCGCTGGAGACCGCCGAGCTGGACGCGCGCCTGGCCAGCGAGACCCTGGACCTCACCCTGCCGGCCCCGTATCGCCGCAAAGGTAGCGTCCATCCCACCATGCAGACCATGGACGAGATGGTCGCCATCTTCGCCGAGATGGGCTTCGCGGTGGCCGAAGGTCCCGACATCGATGACGACTTCCACAACTTCACGGCCCTGAACTTCCCGCCCAAGCATCCGGCGCGGGAGATGCACGACACCTTCTTCTTCAATCCGAAGACCAACGCCGACGGGTCCGAAGGCGAGCGTATGCTGCTGCGCACCCACACCTCGACGGTGCAGGTGCGGACCATGATGTCGCAAAAGCCGCCGATCCGGATCATCGCGCCGGGCCGCACCTATCGCTGCGACAACGACGCCACCCACACGCCGGTGTTCCACCAGGTCGAGGGCCTGGTGATCGACAAGGGCATCCACATGGGCCACCTGAAGTGGACCCTGGAAACCTTCCTCGCCCGGTTCTTCGAGACCGACGCGGTGACCACGCAGTTCCGTCCGCACCACTTCCCATTCACTGAGCCCTCGGCCGAGATGGACGTGCAGTGCGATCGCAGCGGCGGCGAGATCAAGATCGGCCAGGGCACGTCGTGGCTCGAGATCCTGGGCTGCGGGATGGTTCACCCCAATGTCCTGCGCGCCTGCGGCATCGATCCGGACGAGTACCAGGGCTTCGCCTTCGGCATGGGCGTCGACCGGCTGGGAATGCTGAAATACGGCATGCCCGACCTGCGCGACATGTGGTCGTCCGACAGCCGCTGGCTGGCCCACTACGGCTTTAGCGCCTTCGCCGCGCCGAACGCCGCAAGCGGCCTCAGCTGATCGCCATCCTGAAATTCCACCAACCCCTGCGCTCGGCGTCGGGGCTTGGAGACACAAGACGATGAAATTCACCCTCTCCTGGCTCAAGGATCACCTCGATACCGAGGCCTCCGCCACCGACATCGTCGCCGCCATGACCATGGCCGGCCTCGAGGTCGAGCACGTCACCGATCCGGCCACCAAGCTGGCCGCCTTCACGGTCGCCAAGATCGTGGAAGCTGTTCAGCATCCCAACGCCGACCGCCTCCGCGTCTGCCAGGTCGACACCGTCGACGGCATGAAGGAGATCGTCTGCGGCGCGCCCAACGCCCGCGCGGGCCTGACCACCATCTACGCTCCCATCGGCGCCTATGTGCCGGGCCTGGGCGTCACCCTGGTCGAGAAGCCGGTGCGCGGCGTGATCTCCAACGGCATGCTGTGCTCGGCCTCCGAGCTGGAAGCCGCCAGCGAGAGCGACGGCATCATGGAACTGCCGGACGACCTGGCCGTCGGCACGCCCGCCGCCACGGCTCTGGGCATGGAAGCGGTCATCGACTTCGAGGTCACCCCCAACCGCCCCGACTGGCTGGGCGTCGCCGGCATCGCCCGCGACCTGGCCGCCGCCGGCGTCGGCACGCTGAAGGACCTTTCCATCGCGTCCGTGCCGGGAACCTTTCCCTGCCCGATCACCGTCAAGGTCGACGGCGAAGCCTGCCCGGTGTTCGCCGGCCGCCTGATCAAGGGCGTCCGGAACGGCCAGTCGCCCAAGTGGCTTCAGGACCGCCTGCTGGCCATCGGCCTGCGCCCGATCAGCGCCCTGGTCGATATCACCAACCTGATCACCTATGACCGCGCCCGGCCGCTGCACGTCTATGACGTCGCCAAGCTGTCGGGGACCGAGATCTCGACCCGCCTGGGCCGCCACGGCCAGCATGGCGACGAGCACCTGATCGCGCTGGACGGCAAGACCTATGAGCTGACGCCCGACATGTGCGTGATCGCCGACGCCTCGGGCGAACGCCCGATCGGCCTGGGCGGCGTGATGGGCGGCGAAAGCACCGGCTGCTCGGAAGAGACGGTCGATGTCTTCGTCGAGAGCGCCTGGTTCGAGCCGATCCGCATCGCCCAGACCGGCCGCACCACCGGCATCAACAGCGACGCCCAGTATCGCTTCGCCCGCACGGTCGACACCCACTCGCTGGTCCCAGGCATTGAACTGGCCACCCGGTTGATCCTGGACCTCTGTGGCGGCGAGCCGTCGGAGATCGTGGTGGCGGGGCAAGCCCCGGCCGCGCCGGCCGGCTTCGCCTTCGAGCCCGACTATGTCGAGCAGCTGTCGGGTCTGGCGGTGACGCCCGAGCAGACGCGCCAGATCCTGTCCGACCTGGGCTTCGACATCGTTCTGGGTTCGCCCTGGACCGTGACGCCGCCCACCTTCCGCCGTGACGTGGAAGGCAAGGCTGATCTGGTCGAGGAAGTCGCCCGCATCGCCGGCTATGGCGCCCTGCCCTCGACGGCCCTGCCCGAGGTTCCCCGCGCCGTCGGCGGCGTCCTGACCGCCAAACAGGCGCGCGGTCGCCTGGCCCGTCGCGCCCTGGCGGCCGCCGGCTATGCCGAGGCCCTAACCTGGAGCTTCACCAACCAGAAGATCGCGACGCTGTTTGGCGGCGGCGCGGCCGAGCTGGTGCTGGCCAATCCGATCGCCTCGGACCTGGACTGCATGCGCCCGTCGCTGCTGCCCAATCTGATCGAGGCCGCCGGCCGCAACGCCCGCAAGGGTTTCCCGGACGCAGCCCTGTTCGAGATCGGTCCCACCTTCCACGGCGACCGACCGGCAGACCAGCGCACCGTGATCGCGGCGATCATCGCCCCGCACGCCCCACGCGGCTGGGCCAAGACGGCGCAGGACGACCTGTTCACCGTCAAGGCCGACCTGCTGGCCCTGCTCGAAGAGCTGGGCGCGCCGGTGGATAAACTGCAGACGGCCCAAGGCTCGGCCTCGTCCTGGTGGCATCCGGGCCGCTCGGCGCGCCTGCAGCTGGGCCCCAAGGCGGTGATGGCAGAGTTCGGCGAACTGCACCCCGCCGTGCTGAAGGCGCTGGACGTGGCCGGCCCGGTCTATGGCTTCGAGATCACCCTGGAAGCCATCCCCGAACCCAAGAAGAAGGCCCACAAGTCAAAGGCCGCCTTCTCGCCCTCGCCGCTGATGCCCCTGACCCGCGACTTCGCCTTCCTGGTCGAGACGGCCAAACCGGCCGGCGATCTGGTCAAGGCCGCCCTCGGCGCCGACAAGGCGCTGATCACGGCCGTGCGGGTGTTCGACGTCTATGACGGCGCCGGCGTGCCCGACGGCTTCAAGTCGGTGGCGCTGGAGGTGGTGGTGCAGCCGCGTGAGGCGACCCTGACCGACGCCGATATCGAGGCGTTGTCGGGCCGGATCGTGGCGGGGGTTGAGAAGGCTGGCGGGAAGCTGCGGAGCTAACCCAAAGTCCTCCCCCTAGCGGGGGAGGTGTCGCCGCAGGCGACGGAGGGGGAAGTGCCGCTGAGTCACTGCGGTCTTCCCCCACCGACCTACGGTCGCCTCCCCCTTCGGGGGGACGACTTGGCCCACTGCCCAAATTGCGGGCGCCCGCTCGCCCGAAAACCAAAACCTGCCCACAACCGCGACCGATCGCCCCTCGGCGAGGCAAGGTCTTGCGCATGGCGCATACCCACGCTACCTCTAGTGAAGTCGCAAGGAGCTACTGGGTCCACATGGTCTCGCAACTCGCCATCAACATCGTGCTCGTGACCGGCTTTACCGCCGTCGCGGCGATGTCGTGCGCCGCGACCATGATGTGGAACCAGATTAAAACCGTTCCAATTCGGACGGGGCAACGGCGCGCGAGATAGACTGAACGCAGCCGACGGATCGCAAGATCTTCAAAAAGCCCCGCTTCCGAAAGGAGCGGGGCTTTTTTGTTGCGCGTTTCGTCGGTCCTCCAAAATCAACCTGAGGGGACTTGAGACCAATGAGCTACCTGCCATCACCACCCGCCTTCCACAGCGACGCCGACGGCGTCACCGTTCACCAGCTGCTGCTGGCCGCCCAGGACGCGCCCAGTGCGCTGGACGCCGTTCGCCAGGGCCTGGCCGACAGCGGCGCAGAGCTGTGCAACCTGACGCTCAAGCCCGTGGGCCAGATCGTCGAGGCGTCCCTGCGCGTCCGCCACCTGGGCGACCAGGCCGCCCGTCTGTTGGCCCGCGACCTGGCCGCCTGGCCCGGCGTCAGCTCGGCCAGCGTCGAGCATCAGTGGGTGCGACCTTGAACCTGGACGAGGACAAATTTGGCGGAGTCGGGCGCCGCCTGTTCCTCGTCACTACCGAAGACACGCCCGACGCCCTGATGCGGGTGTTGGGCGTGGCCAGCGTGCAGCAGACCCGCCTGCGCGCCCTGACCGCCACGCCCGACGGCCCGCACCTGGCCATTCGTCTGGAGATCGACGACCAGGGCGATGACCGCGCCGCCAGCCTGGCCTCGCGCCTTCAGGCCTGCCCGTCGGTTCGCGGCGTGGGCTTCGGCTGGCGGGCCTAGCGCTCGCAAGCGTCACCGCCTCGACATCGCCCCAATCACATGTAGGTTTAAACCTGTAAAATGGGGAGATCATCGATGAACCGTCGCGCGCTTCTGGCGACCGCCGCGCTCGTGCTCGCTGCGGGCTCGGCCCACGCCCAGACCGCTCCCGATCTCTCGGTCACCATCTACAATTCCGACCTGGCCCTGGTCGAAGACGCCCGCGATCTGAACCTGAAAGCCGGGCGCCAGCGCCTGGAGTTCAAGGACGTCTCGGCCGCCATCCGGCCCGAGACGGTCAGCCTGTCGGCGGCCGGCGTGACCATCATCGAGCAGAACTTCGACTACGACCTGCTGACTCCCGACAAGCTGATGGAAAAGGCGGTCGGCCAGCAGGTGCGCATCGTCCGCACCAATCCGGGTGACGGCAAGGAGACCACCGAGGTCGCCACCGTGCTGGCCGCCAACGAGGGCGTGGTCTTGAGGATCGGCGACCGCGTCGAGGTGCTGCGCGACGACGGCGTGCCCACCCGCGTGATCTTCGACAAGGTGCCCGAGACCTTGCGCGCCCGTCCGACCCTGTCGGTCACCGTCGACGCCGACAAGGCCGGACCTCGCGCCTCGAAACTCAGCTATCTGACCTCCGGCCTAGGCTGGAAGGCCGACTATGTGGCCCTGTTCGACGAGAAGAAGGGCGCCCTGGACCTGCAGGGCTGGATCACCCTGACCAACACTTCCGGCACCCCGTTCGACAACGCCCGCACCCAGCTGGTGGCCGGCGACGTCAACCAGCTGAACAATGGCGGCTATCGCCGGCAGAGCACGTCGATGCAATCGGCCGGCACGGAGAGCGGCGACGCCGAGCGTCTGGCCGACTACTACGTCTATCCCCTGCCCCAGCGCACCACGATCCTGGCCAACCAGAGCAAGCAGGTCGGCTTCTTGAGCGCCCAGGGGGTGAGCGCCAGGAAGGTCTATGAGATCCGCGAAGGCTCGTTCGCCAGCGACGCCAATCCCTCGTCGGCCACCGTGGCCATCCAGTTCAGCAACGCCAGGCTGGCGGGCCTGGGCAGCCAGCTGCCGGCCGGCGTCATGCGCGTCTATATGCGCGACCAGGCGGGCGACCCCAAGTTCGTCGGCGAGAACAGCATCGACCACACCCCGGCCGGGTCGGAGCTGTCGATCAAGACCGGAGACGCCTTTGACGTGACCAGCCAGGCCACCCTGGTCAGCCAGGAGCGGGTGTCCAAGACCCGCTCGCGCTATGCGATGAAATACCTGATCCGCAACGCTCGGCCTGAAGCCGTAACGGTAGAGCTGCGCCAGGGCGGCCTGTGGCGCGACGGCGAGGTCAAGGCCGAAAGCCTCAAGAGCCGCCGCATCGACGCCCGCACCCTGGGCTGGAGCGTGCCCGTGCCGGCCAATGGCGAGACGGTGCTGACGTTTACGGTCGAGACGGGCTGGTGATGTCCGAGCCAAAAAGCTCCTCCCCCTCTGGGGGAGGTGGCCCAGAGGGCCGGAGGGGGCAACACCGCCCTGTCCGAGCTAGCCCCCTCCGTCCGCTTCGCGGACACCTCCCCCAACGGGGGAGGAGCCTAGTCTTAGCGCTCGTACTCACCGCACTCGCCTCCCCCGCCCTGGCCGACGTGATCGCCTCCCCAGCCGCCGAGACAACCGCCGTCACGCTCTATCGCGCCGGCTCGACGCCGTTCCAGACCTTGCAGCCCTGGCAGCGCGAACAGGCCCTGAAGAAGGGCCTGATCCTGGTCACCGAGACCCGCACCGTAACCCTGCCCGCCGGCCGCCACACCCTGCGCTTCGACGCGGTGGCCGACGGCCTGATCCCCCAGAGCGCGGCGGTCGAGGGCCTGCCGGGTGGCGTGATCGAGCGCAACTACGACTACGCCCTGCTCAGTCCCGGAACCCTGCTGGAGCGGTCGCTGAACCAGCCCGTCGGCATCGTCCGCACCAACGCCAGGACCGGCCGCCAGACCGCCGAGAGCGCCATCCTGCGTCAAGGCCCCAACGGCGTGGTCTTGCAGACAACGACCGGCGTGGAAGCCCTGGGCTGCTCCGGCGGCGCCGAACGGTTAGTGTTCGACCACATCCCGGCCGGCCTGTCAGACAAGCCCTCGCTGTCGACCCTGATCGACGTGCCGGTCGCCACGACCGCCAAGCTGACCCTGTCGTACCTCGCCATTGGCGTGAACTGGCAGGCCGACTACGTCGCCCGCATCGCGCCGGACGGCAAAACCCTGGACCTGACCGGCTGGCTTACCTTGGTCAACAGCAGCGGGACACGCTTCGTCGACGCCCCGACCCAGGCCGTGGCCGGCAAGCTGTCGCGCGTGCCCGTCAACATTCCCAGGGCCGACACCGAGGCCATCACGCGCGCCTGCTGGCCGATGGACACCACCACCCATGGGCGACCGCCGCCTCCGCCACCGCCGCCCCTGCCTATACCTCCGGTGATGATGTCCATGGCCCCGGCCGGCGCCGCGCGCGAGGAGATCACCGTCACCGCCCAGCGCGCCAAGATGGCCGAACAGTCAGAGTTGGGCGACTACAAGCTCTACACCCTGCCTGAGCCCGTTACCCTGGCTGCCCGTCAGACCAAGCAGGTCGCCTTCCTCGACCAAAAGGGCGTGGCGTTTCAGCGGCTCTACATGGTCACCGTCGATCCCTGGAGCGACTATGGCGACGACAACCTTCCCGCCGCCACCGTGCTGCTGAGGCTTGAGAACAAGGCCAACCAAGGGCTGGGTAAGGCCCTGCCCTCGGGCGCCCTTGCCGTGATGGAGACGGCCAGCGGTCGTCCTGCCTTTGCCGGCGAACAGACCATGCGCGATGTTCCGGTGGGGCAGCCCTTCGACCTGGCCATCGGCCGGGCCATGGACGTCTCTGTCAGGCCGCGCCTGGTCAGGGAGACCAGAGCCAGCCGGGGACGCGTCCGGCGGAGCTACGAGATCGACCTCGCCAACGCCAAATCCGGGTCGATCACGATCGAGCTGCGCCACCCCCGGCATCAGCCCAACTTCAGGATTGTTAGCGAGCCAAGGCGCCACGACATCCGCGACGGCGCCGCAGCCTGGCGTTTCACCCTGTCGCCCAACGGTCGCGAGACCGTGCGCTATGTGGTGGAATATCAGGGCTGACGCTCAGGGATTCGCCGACCGATGATAAAGCCCCGCCTCGAGACGCTGCTGGAACGCGGCCTGTTTGCCTCGCGCTGGTTGATGGCGCCGTTCTATGTCGGCCTGGTGGTCGCCCTGGCCGCGCTCCTGGTGGTGTTCTTTCAGGAACTGTTTCACGAACTGGGCGGCCTGCTGTCGATGACGCCCGAGGACGCCATCCTCATGGCCCTGACCCTGATCGACCTGTCTCTGGCCGCCAACCTGCTGGTGATCGTCATTCTGTCCGGCTACGAGAACTTCGTCTCCAAGATCGACACCGCCAGCCACGAGGACCGCCCGGACTGGATGGGCACAGTCGACTTTTCTGGCCTGAAGATGAAGCTGATCGCCTCGATCGTGGCGATTTCCGCGATCGCCCTGCTCAAGGCGTTTCTCAAGCTGACCGAACCGGGCGTTCCGCTCGACGAACCGCGCCTGTTCTGGCTTGTCACGGTGCACCTGTCGTTCGTGGTTTCAGGCGTCTTGCTGGCGGCGATGGACTGGCTCAACAGCAAGGTCAAGCCGCACTGAGGCCGGCGCCCATCAACCTCAGAACGGCATGATCCGGCGTTTGCGGCTGTAGCCCAGATAGCCGACATTGGCGCCCAGACGCAGGCCCACCCCGGCGCGGATCGGGGCTAGAACGATGTCGTCGGCCTTCTGATAGTTCACGCCCAGGCCGCCCACCAGATAGGCGGTGCCCTCGACGCCGGGGAAGCGGCGGAAGATGGCATCCGGGTATTGCAGATTATAGCACAGGGTGAAGGCCCGGCTGGCGTTGCCGCCCCAGTCCCAGCCCACCGACGGCCCCTGCCAGAAGGTTTCCAGCGTCGGACGGCCCTTCATGTAGAGCAGGCCGCGACCATAGCGCAGGCCCACGCCAATGGCGCCCGAGCCCTCTTCGCCGGCGATGTAGCCGGTGGGCTGACCCTTGTCGCGGAACACCTTCTCGATGGCGGCGCCGGCGCTTTCGGCCGTGACGCCCAGGAAGTCGGACGTGGCGCGGATCATCTCGTCGGCCGAATAGGTCTGGGCCGAGCCCGTGTCATAAGCCGGGGTCGTCGTGCCGCTGGAGGCCACGTCCTGGCTCATCGTGTCCTGGGCGAAGACGCTGGAGGCGCCGACGCTGGCGCCCAGAGTGGCTGCGCCCGAGAGGATCAGTTTGCGACGGTCCATGACGGCCCCTTCAGAAATATCGTTGCGCTACTGTCGCAGCCCATTGGGACCGGTTTGCGGCCGGTCGCTTTAAGGTTCGGTTAAGCATGGGGAAATCCAGCCCCGCCGCAGGCGCATCGCCCCCTCGCGAAGCGGCCCAAATGTGCTAGACGCGGGCGCATGACTTCTACGCCGCTCGACAAGATCCGTAATTTTTCAATCGTGGCCCACATCGACCACGGCAAGTCCACGCTGTCGGATCGCCTGATCCAGGAGACCGGCGGCCTGACCGCGCGCGAAATGACCGCCCAGGTTCTCGACAACATGGAGATCGAGAAGGAACGCGGGATCACCATCAAGGCCCAGACCGTGCGTCTGGAGTACAAGGCCGACGACGGCGAGACCTATATCCTCAACCTGATGGACACCCCCGGCCACGTCGACTTCGCCTACGAAGTCTCGCGCTCCCTGGCCGCCTGCGAAGGCTCGATCCTGGTCGTCGACGCCAGCCAGGGCGTGGAAGCCCAGACCCTGGCCAATGTCTATTCGGCCATCGACAACAATCACGAGATCGTCCCGGTCCTCAACAAGATCGACCTGCCCGCCGCCGAGCCCGAGCGTGTGCGCGCCCAGATCGAGGACCTGATCGGCCTGGACGCCAGCGACGCGGTGCTGTGCAGCGCCAAGTCCGGCATCGGCATCCACGAGGTGCTGGAAGCCGTCGTCACCCGCCTGCCGCCGCCCAAGGGCGACGAGAACGCGCCCCTGAAGGCCCTGCTGGTCGACGCCTGGTACGACGCCTATCTGGGCGTGGTGGTGCTGGTGCGCGTCATCGACGGCCGCCTGCGCGCCGGCCAGAAAATCAAGATGATGCAGCACGGCTCGACCCACCTGGTCGACCGCGTCGGCGTCTTCAAGCCCAAGAATACCCCCGTCGAGAGCCTCGGCCCCGGCGAAATCGGCTTCTTCACCGCCCAGATCAAGGAAGTGGCCGACGCCGCCGTCGGCGACACCCTGACCGAAGAAAAGCGCCCCACCGAGCACGCCCTGCCCGGCTTCAAGGACGTGCAGCCCGTCGTGTTCTGCGGCCTCTTCCCGGTCGACGCCGCCGACTTTGAAGACCTGCGCGCCGCCGTCGGCCGCCTGCGCCTGAACGACGGCAGCTTCACCTACGAGATGGAAAGCAGCGCCGCCCTGGGCTTTGGCTTCCGCTGCGGGTTCCTCGGCCTGCTGCACCTGGAAATCATCCAGGAGCGCCTGTCGCGCGAGTTCGACCTCGACCTGATCGCGACCGCCCCCTCGGTGGTCTACAAGATCCACATGCGCGACGGCAGCGAGATCGAGCTGCACAACCCCGCCGACCTGCCCGACCCGATGCATATCGAGAGCATCAGCGAGCCCTGGATCAAGGCCACCATCTTCACCCCCGACGACTATCTCGGCGGCGTGATCAAGCTGTGCCAGGACCGTCGCGGCATGCAGCGCGAGCTCTCTTACGTCGGTAACCGCGCCATGGTCGTCTACGACCTGCCGCTCAACGAGGTGGTCTTCGACTTCTACGACCGCCTGAAGTCGATCTCCAAGGGCTATGCCAGCTTCGACTACCAGGTCGAGGACTACCGCAAGGGCGACCTCGTGAAGATGTCGATCCTGGTCAATGCCGAGCCCGTCGACGCCCTCTCCATGCTGGTCCACCGCGACCGCGCCGAGAGCCGCGGCCGCGGCATGTGCGAGAAGATGAAGGACCTGATCCCCCAGCACATGTTCGTCATCCCCATCCAGGCGGCCATCGGCGGCAAGATCATCGCCCGCGAAACCGTCCGCGCCCTGCGCAAGGACGTCACCGCCAAGTGCTACGGCGGCGACGCCAGCCGCAAGCGCAAGCTGCTGGACAAGCAGAAGGCCGGCAAGAAGCGCATGCGCCAGTTCGGCAAGGTCGAGATCCCGCAGGAAGCGTTCATCGCCGCGCTGAAGATGGACGAGGATTGATCTGGCTTCCTTCTCCCCTTGCGGGAGAAGGTGTCGCCGTCAGGCGACGGATGAGGGGTTGCACCGGCCTAAGCCGTGACGCGGCGGCCTCGTCCTTCAACCCCTCATCCGTCAGCTTCGCTGACACCTTCTCCCGCAAGGGGAGAAGGGGGCGCGGTGGCGTGCGTCGAGGAAAAGGACCATATTCGGGTCCTGTCGGTCTTTCCCGACCGGAACGCGAGGCCGCCCGATGCGCCGTGAACCCACCTATGATCCGGAAGCCGACGCGGCCTATATCAAGCTGGCCGAGGGCGGCTACTACGAGAGCGAAGAGGTCTCGCCCGGCGTGATCCTCGACTTCACCCAGGACGGCAAGCTTCTCGGCATTGAGATCCTCAGCGCCAGCAAGACCCTGGCGCCGGGAGAATGGTCCAAATGGCCAGCGCCTGGCGAGGATGACGCCCGGATAGAGGCGGCGGAATAGGCGGCGACGGAGGCTTGGCCTGAACGTCGCGCTCAGAAGGCATAGACCGCGTCGCGCTCGGCCGATGGTCGCACATGAGCCTTCAGGCCCGCGCGGTCGACGACATCGACCGGAGCTGTGAACAGGTCCGCGAGATACTGGGTGATGCCGACATAGTCGTAGAGATCGAGCTTCGCGGCGGGGTCCAGCTCCACGAAGATGTCCAGATCGCTATCGGGCCGCGCCTCGCCCCGCGCGGTCGAGCCGAACAGCGCCGCCCGCGAGACGCCCATGCCGCGCAAAGCCACCTCGGCGGCGCGCAGAACGGCGATGACGGCGTCACGGGTCGCGCGGCGATTGTAGCGGCAAAGCACTTGGGGCGCGAGTAGCGGGTCGGGTGAGGGGGCTCCCAGACTTTTCCGGACAGGATGATCAACCCCTCATCCGTCAGCTTCGCTGACACCTTCTCCCGCAAGGGGAGAAGGGAAGCGGAGCAGAGCCCTCGCATCTGCCGCCTTAGCCGAATCCGGCTCGCCACGTCTCCGTCTCCAAGACAACGCTATCACCCAGCGGCGGCCGCAGCTTGAACAGGCGCGGCGCCTTGTTGAAATCGTACAGCCGGTAGAGACGGAACTCCTCTCGCTCGCGCGAAACACGCTCCTCATTGCGCGTCAGAAAGAAGGGTGTCGTCTGCCCGCCGGTCGTCGTCTTGACCTCGATCAGTCGTTTCTCGCCGGAAAGGGCGAAGGACTCGATATCATAGCCGTGGCCATCGCCCTCTTCGTCGGCGACCCATCGCACCTGCTGCGCAAGATCCTTACGGCCGCCATCGTGCAGCCGGCGCTCTTCGAACAAGACGACAAGCTCCTCGCCGGCCTTGCCAAGCGCGCGATTTCTGAAATCCCGCTCTACAGGGTCAAACTTGCGCACCAGCGCCTCCATTCGCTTCCGAACGAGCGGTTCGCCAGTCGCCCGAACCGGCGGAGGTTCTGCAAACAGACTTGGCGCTTCGGCAAAACCCTCCGCCAAAGGTGAGGACGCTATATTTAAAATTGAGGGACGACTTGAAAGGTATCGATCAATCGCATCCAGCAATGAGTCCTGAATGTTCGGGTATGGCTTATATCCATCTATAGTCGGCAAGCCGATCCGCATAAGCGCCGCGGATACGTTCATGTGCTTGTATTCAATAGAACCGCGCTTTCGACCTGTTAAGGCCTGAAGCGCACGATTTCTTTCGGCCTTGTTGACGGTCCCGCCGGCCAATTCGATCTGCAACATGTCGAAATAATCGGCGACGATGAGATCCTGCTCATTGTCCGACCAATCCGTCCCAGAAATTCCATCAGGATCTGACATAGCCACGATCCTGGCTCGGATCAGAGCCACAAACCAGTACGCTCAGTATTTGTCCGGCAAGAAGCCCGCTCAAAAAGTCGAGCCGGATCCAAAAAATTCAACTTATCCTGGTATTTTTCCAGCCATAGTCGCTCAACCACCCGCTTAGCGGGACCCTAAAGAGCGACTAGGTGCAAATGTTCAATCTCCCAAACCCGCGCCCAAATCGGGAGTTCGCGACCTTCCGCCGGCGGCGATCATGAAAGTCTTGGTCGCCTGCGAGTACAGCGGAACCGTCCGAAACGCCTTTCTGAATCTGGGCCACGACGCATGGTCTTGCGACCTTCTGCCCAGCGAGGACGGCTCAAATCGCCATATCATTGGAGATGCTCGCGACCTTCTGAACGAAGGCTGGGACCTGCTCATGGTCGCCCATCCGCCTTGCACCCGACTCTGCAATTCTGGTGTTCGGTGGCTTACGAAGCCACCGCCCGGAAAACTGATCGAAGAGATGTGGGCGGAACTCGATGAGGGCGCAGCTTTGTTCTCAGACTTCTGGAACGCGCCCATCGAACGCATCGCGATCGAGAACCCGGTGATGCACAAGCATGCGAAGGCGCGCATCGTAAACTTCCAAGACTTCGCCCAAAGCATCCAGCCATGGCAATTCGGTCATGGAGAAACAAAGCGCACATGCCTTTGGCTAAAGAACCTTCCTCCATTGGCGCCGACAGAGATTGTCGACGGCCGCGCGCCTCGCGTTCATCATATGCCGCCGTCTCCGGATCGCTGGAAAGAGCGCTCTCGATTCTTCCCCGGCATCGCCAAAGCTATGGCTGAGCAATGGAGCGCAGCGGCTGAATCTGGGTCCTGAGGACGAGACCCGGGATGACGAAGTCGATTGAGTCCCCGCAACCCGACCTTCAGGTCGGTGCGATCCTTAAATCTCTTGGAGGCTGCAGCGTGCAGGGCTGATCAGGTCAGTCAAGGCCCGGTCTGCGACCGGCCGCTTCGCGGCGACGCGAAGCGTCG
>NCEV01000153.1 GCA_002280875.1 Caulobacter sp. 32-67-35
CTGGACGGCCTCCCCAGTGACGGGGCGAGGAGAAGTATGCGGGCGTTTTGGAGGGGGCTGCGTCGATTTTGCATCGTGACGCTGGGTGGCGGGGTCAGGACGTTGAATGTGTTGGGGGCGAGATGGGCCTGTCCCCGTCCCTTGACGGGGACAGGCGAGGCGACGCTGTCGCAGCCGCCTGTGGGACAGGGCCGGCCTCACGCGGTCAGCCAATGGGCGATCAGGCTGTAGAGCGGTATGCCCAGGGCCAGATTGAACGGAAAGGTCACGCCCAGGGACAGGGTCAGATAGATCCCCGCGTCCGCCTTCGGCAGGGCCAGACCCATCGCCGCCGGCGCGGCGATATAGGAGGCCGAGCCGGCGAGCACGGCCAGGGCGGCAAGGTCGCCGGCCCCCAGCCCGGCCAGTCGCCCGACGGCCAGGCCGATCGCGCTCCCCAGGAGCGGAAGGATCAGGCCCATGGCCAGCACCCGGCCATCCATACCCCGGGCATTGGCCAGATGCCGCCCGGCCTTGGCCCCCAGATCCAGCAGGAACAGGCACAGCACCCCCTGGAACACTGGCCCGGAGAACACCGCCAGCTTCGCGCCCCCGGCGGGGCCGGTAAGCAGGCCAATGATGAAGCTGCCCACCAGGATGACACTGGCGGCGTTCAGCAGCACCTCATGGGTTAGTCGCCCGATGGGAGGCCGGTCTGTCCCCCGCCGATCGCTGAACACGGCGATGGCGATGGCCGTCAGCAGGGCCGGGGTCTCCATCAGGGCCAGGACCGCCGACATGTAGCCGCCCGGCGCCTGGTCGATCGAGGTCAGGTAACTCTGTCCGGCCGCGAAGGTCACCACCGAGACCGACCCGTAGTGGGCGGCCGTCGCGGCGGCCGTCACCGTGTTAAGTCCGGCCCGACGCAGCAGAAAATAGGCGGGCAGGGGCATGATGGCGCTGAGGGCCAGGCCCAGGCCCGCAGCCTTGAGGAAGCCGGCGTCCAGGCCATGGGCCCGCGCCTCCACGCCGCCCTTGAAGCCGATGCAGAGCATCAGGACCAGGGAGAGGGTCTTGGCCGCCTCGCGCGGCAAGGCCAGGTCCGAGCGCGCCAGGGCGGCCAGAACGCCCAGGGCGAAAAACAGCACCGCCGGCTGCAGAAGGTTGGTCCCCGCAGCGGCGAGAGTTTGGGTGATGATGTCCACGAAGCGCTCCGACCCGGTGCGCCCGACCGGCGCGCGGCCGCTCTACGGGGTGTTGATCGATTTCCATTGTTGATTTTGGTCATTTGTATATCTTGTGCGGACCTTCCTGGTGGTGTGTGAGCAGAAGAGCTTCACGCGCGCCGGCGGGCGCCTGGGGCGGTCACAGTCGGCCATCAGTCTGCAGGTGCGCCGTCTGGAGGACCAGCTTGGCCAGTCTCTGCTCTCGCGGGATCCCCGTCACGTCGTCTTGACCGAGCATGGCGAGGCTTTTCTGCCCCAGGCCCGCCGCCTGTTGCGATTGAACGACGACATCCTCGCGGGCCTGGCGGCTGATGATGTCGAGGGCGAGGTGCGACTGGGCGCGCCCGAGGATTTCGCGACCCTGCATCTGCCTTCGGTGCTCGGCGCCTTTGCCCGAAGCCACCCCAGGGTGGCCCTGACGGTCACCTGTGATCTGACGCTTAACCTGCTCGACCGGCTTCGTGAGGGAGCCCTGGACATCGCCCTGGTCAAACGTGAGCCGCTGGGGCCCGATCTGGGCGTCCGGGTCTGGAGAGAGCCGCTGGTCTGGGTGGGTCTGGACTCTGATATCGTCCGTCGTGACGGACCCATGCCGCTGGTCGCCGCGCCTTCGCCCTGCGTCTATCGCAAACGCGCGGTCGCCGCGCTGGAAGCCAGTGGCCGCAGCTGGCGCGCCACCTATACCAGCCCCTCCCTGGCCGGACAGCTGGCCGCGCTGCGGGGCGGGCTAGGTGTCAGCGTGCTGCCGCGCGAGATGGCGCCGGATGACCTCACGATCCTGACCGGGGACCTGCCCCAGTTGCAGGATGCCGAGATCGCCCTGATCAAG
>NCEV01000016.1 GCA_002280875.1 Caulobacter sp. 32-67-35
CGGCCTCGCGCCAGCCGATGCCCAGCTCCAGCACCAGGCGGTTGAAGCCGTCGCTCTCGGCGCGGCCCGTCCAGATGGCGACGAAGGCGGCCTCGAAGGCCAGTTTCACGTCGGCGAAGGATAGATGCTCGCCCTGCTCGTCGACGAGCATGAACTCGTGCACCCAGACAGCTGTTGACTGGCCCTCTGCGCTGGTTGGCGAGACCTTGTGGCCGTCCTCGATCATGGCCTTCAGGCCCATATGCTCGAGGATCGGCAGGACGTCAGCCAGGGGCGCGGCCGCGCCCGGTCGATAAAGCTTGAAGCGGAAGGTCGTCGCGGTGTCGCCGGGGCGGCGGAAGGCGCGCACACGCACCGCCTCGTCCTCGGCCAGGGCGTCGACCACCTCGATATCGGCCAGGGCCTCGGCGGCGTCGTATTGGTCGCGATAGCCGGGCGGAAAGGCGCCGGCGTATCGGGCCAGGGTCTGGGCCACGCGTCCCGGGGCGCCGCCCTCGCGGATCGCCGCCTCGAAGCGGTCTTCCCAGGTGCGGGCGGTCTCGGCGATGGCGTCCTCAAGGGCGGCCATGTCCGGCTCGCGATGGTCGCCTGGCGTGACGCCAATGATGAAGTGGACGCGCGCCAGGGGGGCGTCGGAGAAGCTGGGATAATAGGCCGAGACGCGGCCGCCAAAGGCCTCGGCCAGCAGCTTGCCGGCCCGCTCGCGCACGCCGGAATCATAGCGCTCGCGCGGCACGAATAGCAGGGCCGAGATGAAGCGGTCGAAAGGATCGCGGCGGGTGAACAGCCGGACGCGCGGGCGGTCATAGAGGTGCAGGACACCCAGCGCCATGGCCAGCAGCACTGCCTCGTCGGCGTGGAACAGCTCGTCGCGCGGCCAGGTCTCAAGGATGTTGCGGAGACGCTTGCCGTTGTGGCTGTCGGGATCCTTGCCAGCGCTGGCCAGCACATGCGCCACCTTGCGGCGGATCAGCGGAACGTCGTGAGCGGGGGTCTCATAGGCTTCGGCGGTGAACAGGCCCACGAACCGGACTTCGCCCGAGGGCTTGCCGTCGGCGCCGTACCGGCGCACCCCGACATAGTCCATGTAGCCGCGACGGTGGACCCGCGAACGCAGGTTCGACTTGGCCACCACCACCGGCTCGCGGCCCTGATCGCGCAGAACCCCCAGGCTGCCCTCTGGCTGGTACAGCGGCTCCTCGGCCGCATAGCCGCCGTCCGCCGTTCGCGGATATTCATAGACCCGGGCGCCCAGGAACACGAAGTGATCTGAGGCCAGCCATTCGAGGAAATCCATGTCCTCGGCGCGGGCCTCGGCCGGAATGGCGACCCTGGCGTCGCGCAGATCGGCGACCGTGCGACGCATCAGGGCGCGCATGGCTTCGAAGTCCTGTACGGCCAGGCGGACATCGGCCAGGGCCTCCCTGACTGCGGCGATCAGCGCCGCTTCGCGGTCCTCGCCAACCGGAGCGAGATAGATCTGGATCATCGAGCGCCGGTGGCCGCCAACCTCGACGATCGGGTGGAACATGGCCCGAACCTGAAAGCCGGCTTCTGCGACCGCCCCCATGATGCTGTCGACCAGGAAGGGCCGGTCGGGCTGGACGATCTCGAGGAGATCGCCGCGCAGGCTGGTTCCGTCGGGCTTACGCGCCTGGCGCAGACGGATGGCGGGGTCCGTCGCCTCGGAGACCTCCTGACCGAAACGCCAGAAATCGGCCAGGGCGTGCGCGGTGTCTCCGGCGTCGAAGCCGGGCAGTTCATCGGCCGACCAGTCGTCCTGGGCCTGGGCGAGGAAATGGCCGGCTGGCGCAGGCAATGCCTCGACCGAGTAGCCTAGAGCCTGTGCGAAAACCGCGACCAGCCGACCGGCCGCCGCCTCCGCAGCGTGGAGGTCATTTTTTGCACCAGCCATGGGATTTCCTCGCGAATTTTTGGCGACAACCTAGACTTTTCGGGCTGCGTTTCAACAGGCCTTCGAGAATCTGCCAACGATCTTGCCGATTTCGGAAGGACCTGAATGTCGGGGAGAAACGGAAGCGCCGCCGGTGGGGGGAACCGGCGGCGCAGACCCGCCGGGGGGAGGCGGGCATTTTCCGCTTCGGACGCGCCGGAGAACCAGGCTGCGTCGCGCGGGGTCCGACTTGGGGGGCGCCGGACGATTCAGAAATAGGCGCTGCTTTCAGGATTTTAAGTCCCCCTTGGCCACTTTCTGTCGGGCGGGCGACTTTGGCTTTTCCGCCTCCGACGGTTCACGGCTGGGCGGCGAGCCCGCGCCCTGAGGATCGCCGTCCTCCGATAGCAGGATGGCGATCCAGCGCGTTCCGTCGAACTGGGCCAGGATGACCATGAAGGCCACCGTCAAGGGCGTCGACAGGAACATGCCCGGCACGCCCCAAAGGGCGCCCCAGACGGCCAGGGACAGCAGCACCACGGTCGGATCCATGTTCAGGCTGTCGCTCTGCATGCGCGGCAGGACGATGTTGCCGACCACGAAGTAGATCGCCTGCAAAGCCACGAACAGGATGATGGCCGGCAGAAAACTGTCGGGAAACTGCACGATGGCGAACAGCGGCGGCAGGAAACATCCAATGGCGCCGCCCAGGATCGGGATGTAGCTGGCCAGGAAAATCAGGAAGGCCCAGAAGAACGCGTTGTCCAGTCCCAACAAAGCCATGACCAGCCAGGCCCCGATGGCGATGATCAGGCCGGTGACCGTCTGGATCCACAGATACTGTTCGACGCCGTCACGGATGCGATGGAACAGGACCATCGCCTTGTCGCGCTCGCCATGATGCGGAAACATGGCCACGATCTTGCGGCCAAACCCGCGACGCGAGGCGATGATGAATCCCAGATAGATCAAAACCAGAATCGCGCTTGAGGCGAAGTTCTGCAAACTCTGGGCGGCGGCGCCGATATAGCGCTGCGGGTTGAGCTGGGTGATCAGGTCGGCGACCGTCGGCGCCACCTGAATGCCCAGCGCGTGGGCCAGCCTGGCGATGACGTCATTCAGCCTTGGCGCATAGTCCTTGAGCTGGTCGACGAAGCTGGCGCTGTTCTCCGCCACGACCCAGACCGACAGGCCAAACAGCGAGATCGACAGCACGATGGCCGTGGGCAGGGCGAGGCGTTTGGCAAAGCGGGCCTTGGCCATCAGCACGCGGGCGAAGCCGTCGATCATCACCGCCAGGAACACGGCCAGGGCGAGCGGCGTGAGGATGTCGCGCATCCACAGCAGCGCCGCGCCGCCCGCGATGACCGCCAGGAACACAACGGCGTTGCGCGTGGCGGCGGACGACGAAACGGTCATTCAAGAACTCCTGCAGATCACAACACTTTGCCTACCGCGATTGGCGCGGCGCAAGGGCGCGGTTAGGGTCAGTGCTTCAGTTTGAAGGATGTTGCACATGACGCTGTTGGTTGGTGAAGGCGAGATCCTGATCGGACTGGGCGAAGGTCCCGTGACGCAAAGGCTGGATCGCTCCAACCGACACGGCGTCGTGGCCGGCGCGACCGGCACCGGCAAGACCGTTACCCTGCAGATCATGGCTCAAGCTTTCTCCGACGCTGGCGTGCCCGTGTTCGCCGCCGACGTGAAGGGCGATCTTTCCGGCATCGCCATCGCCGGAACGCCCAACGAGAAGATGCTGGCCCGCGCCGCCTCGATGGACCTGACCCTGACCCCGGCCGCGCCGCCGACCGTGTTCTGGGACCTTTTCGGCCAGAAGGGTCATCCGATCCGCACCACCATCTCGGAGATGGGCCCGCTGCTGCTCGCGCGGCTTCTGGAGCTCAACGACGTTCAGGAAGGCGTTCTGACCATCGTCTTCCATGTCGCCGACAAGGATGGCTTGCTGCTTCTGGACCTCAAGGACCTGCAGGCCTGCCTGAAATATGTCGCCGACCACGCCTCCGAGATCGGCACGCTCTACGGCAATGTCTCGCCCGCCACGGTGGGGTCGATCCAGCGCAAGCTGCTGACCCTCCAGAGTCAGGGCGCCGACAACTTCTTTGGCGAGCCGGCCCTGAGGCTGGCCGACATCATGCGCACCGACGTCGCCGGTCGCGGCTATGTGAACCTGCTGGCCGCCGACAAGCTGATCCATTCGCCCAAGCTCTATTCGACCTTCCTGCTGTGGCTGCTGTCGGAGCTGTTCGAGGAACTGCCCGAGCTGGGCGATCCGGAAAAGCCCCGCCTGGTGTTCTTCTTCGACGAGGCACACCTGCTGTTCAATGACGCGCCCAAGCCGCTCTTGGAAAAGATCGAGCAGGTCGTGCGCCTGATCCGGTCCAAGGGCGTGGGCGTCTATTTCGTCACCCAGAACCCGGCCGACATTCCCGACGCGGTGCTGGGCCAGCTGGGCGCGCGCATCCAGCACGCCCTGCGCGCCTATACGCCTGCCGACCAGAAAGGCCTGAAAGCCGCCGCCCAGTCGTTCCGGGTCAACCCGTCGTTCGACACCGCCGAAACCATCCAGGGCCTGGGCGTCGGCGAGGCCCTGGTCTCGACGCTGGACCTCAAGGGCGCGCCCTGCGTCGTCCAGAAGACCCTGATCCGTCCGCCCGCTTCGCGTCTGGGTCCGCTGACGCCGGAGGAGCGCGTCGCCCTGATCGCCAAGAGCCCCGTAGCGGGTCTCTATGACACGGCCCAGGATCGCGATTCAGCCTATGAAGTCCTTCAGGGTCGCGCCCAGGAAGCTCTGCGCCAGACCGAAGCCGCGCAGGATGCGGCCGAGGCCGAAAAGCTCCGGGCCGCCGAGGAAAAGGTTCGTGCGCGCGAAGAGGCTCGTGAAACCCGCGCCGCCCCCCGCGCCCGCGCCTCGAGCCGTCAGGGCATGGCCGAGACCTTCGCCAAGTCGCTCTTGCGCACGGTCGCCAGCCAGGCAGGACGCGAGATCATGCGTGGCCTGCTCGGGGGATTGAAACGCGGTCGCTGACGAGGGTGGCCGCCCCGGCGCGCGTCAGGCGGCGGAGCGTTTGATCCGCTTGGCCGGCTCTGGAACCACGGGCGCCGGAGCGGCCACGGTCCAGACGTCGAGGGTGTCGAGCGGGCCAGGCCGGCCGATGGCGTAGCCCTGCAACTCGGCGCAATCCTCGCCGCGCAGGAAGTTGATCTGCTCCTGGGTTTCCACGCCCTCTGCGACGACCGGAATGTCCAGGCTGCGGCCAAGACCGAGCACGGCGCGAACGATGGCCGTGGCGCGGTCGTGGCGGTGGATATTCTCCACGAAGCTCTTGTCGATCTTGATCTTGTCGAACGGGAAAGATTGCAGCGTCGACAGCGACGAGAAGCCGGTGCCGAAATCGTCCATGGCGATCCGGACGCCCAGCGCCTTCAGGCGGCGCAGATTGTCCAGCGCGCGCTGATAGTCCTTGAATAGCGCGCTCTCGGTGATCTCCAGCTCGAGCCGGTGCGGCGACAGGCCTGTCGCGATCAGCACCTCATGCACCAGAGCAGGCAGGGCGGGGTTGTTCAGCTGCAGCGGCGACAGGTTCACCGCGATCCGCAACGGCTTCTCCCAGGCGGCGGCGTCGGCGCAGGCGCGGCGCAGGACCCACTCGCCCAGCGGCGCGATCAGACCGTTTTCCTCGGCCACCGGAATGAAATCGAGCGGCGGGATCATGCCGCGCGTGGGATGCCGCCAGCGCACCAGGGCTTCGAATCCGCAGACTTCGCCGTCAGAGGCGCGGGCGAGGGGCTGGTAGTAGACCACCAGCTCGCCATCGGCGATGCCCTGCTTGAGGTCGCGGGCCAGGGCGCGACGCTCGCGGATCGAGTCGTCCATCTCGCGCTTGAAGAAGCGATAGATCCCGCGGCCGCCCTCCTTGGCGCGATACAGCGCCATGTCGGCATTGGCCATCAGCGACTCGGCGGTGCGGCCGTCGTCGGGGAAGAGGCTGACGCCCAGGCTGGCGCCCATGGCCAGGTCCTGGCCTTCGAACATCACGGGATTGGCCAGGGCGTCGAGCAGTCGGCCCGACAGCTCGGCGGCGGCTGTCGGCTGGTCGCCGCCGCTCACCTGCACAACGATGAACTCGTCGCCGCCCAGGCGCGCGACGAAGGACGGCGCCGAAATGGCATCCTGCAGACGGCGCGCGGTCTCGACCAGCAGGGCGTCGCCCGCAAGGTGGCCATGCTGGTCGTTGGCTTCCTTGAAGTGGTCCAGATCAATACAGATCACCGACAGGGTCTCGCCCGAGGCCTCGACGCGCTCTATGGCGGCCGTCAGGCGCGCCTGCAGCGAGTTGCGATTGAGCAGACCGGTCAGACCATCATGCTCGGCCAGATAGCGGATCTTTTCCTCGGCTGAGCGACGCTCGCGCAGGTCGCGAACCGCCAGTACGGTGAGGCCAGATGTCTCCGTGCGGGCGCCGTCGTCCATCAGGCGCGAAAAGACCTCGACCGGGATCTCGCGGCCGCCCTCGACTGGTTGCAGCACGCCTTCGCGGCGCATGCCGTCGGGCGAGGCCTCACCCCCGTTGAAGTTCAGAATGCCGCCAAGCAGGGGCTTGCCCGTGAGTTCGTGGAGCGGCGCGCCGACCAGTTCGCAGAAGGCGGCGTTGGCGTCGTTGATCCGGCCGTCCTGAACAACGACGATGCCCTCATAGGCGGCGTTGGCCAGGCGGCGAATGCGTTCAAGGGCCGAGCGCGTCGTCTGGGACTCGATCGTCACGGCGCCGAGACCGCCCAGGATGATCAGCGCGGTGATGCTGGTGACGGCCAGGGTCAGGACGCCGCCCGACAGGAGTTGATCTGGCACCATGACCGAGGCGTCGGGCGCGATGGTGATCGCGCCCATGCCGGTGAAATGCAGGGCGCAGACGGCCAGGGTCAGGATGCCGCCACCCAGGAGCTGCCGGCTCAGGCTGCGGGCGCGGCCCGCAATGACAAGGGCCGCCGTGGCGCCGACCACGCCAAACAACACCGAAGCCCCGACCGTGGCATGCTCCCAGACCAGTTGGCCCTGGGTCACGAAGGCGGTCATACCGGTATAGTGCATGGAGGCGATGCCCATGCCCAGGATCAGGCCGCCGGCAACGTCGTTGGTGCGCGTGCGCTGGGCCGAGGCCACGACGAA
Organism: Caulobacter sp. 32-67-35; assembly: GCA_002280875.1. Lineage (GTDB taxonomy): Bacteria > Pseudomonadota > Alphaproteobacteria > Caulobacterales > Caulobacteraceae > Caulobacter. Next base: position 7,083 of record NCEV01000016.1, read on the forward strand.
GCCCGAGCCCATGAACAGGACGGCGATCATCAGGGACAGAAGGGTGCCGCTGGGGCTGTAACCGGTTTTCAGGCCCGGGTCGTAGGCGACCATGCCAATGAAGTGGGTCGCCCACACACCTGATCCGCAGACCAGACCTGTGAGCAGCAGCCAGGCGGCCCTGACCAGGCCCTTGGCGCCGCGCATCCGCGAGTAAAGTCTGAACGCGGTGAAGCACGCGGCGAAACAAACGACTGCCGCCACGCCGACCAACCGATAGTCATGCTCGGTCGTCAGACAGGTCAAAACCTTCAACACACGCGGTTCCCCCGGTCACATCCTCAAACGATACGGGGAGAGTTACAAATAAACCGTTTCAACGCGGGGTCGTGCGACAATTGGCTTTGATCGCGCAGATCGAGGGCCCGATTATCCCTGATGGATCGTCACCGACCTGCGTCGGCCTGGGCCTGATGCCAGCGCCAGGCGCTTCCCAGGATGACGTCGAGATCACGCGACGGGGTCCAGCCCAGTTCAGCCCGGGCCTTGGCGTTGTCGCCGACCAGGATCGGGGCGTCGCCGGGGCGGCGGGCGGCCATCTGTACGGGCAGAGGCCTGCCTGTGGCCCGCTCGACGCCGGCGATCAGCTCTTTCACCGTTGTGCCGTGGCCGGTGCCGAGGTTGTAGCTGGCGCTCTGGGCGCCGCCGAGAAGCCGGCGCAGGGCCGCGACATGGGCGTCGGCCAGATCGAGCACGTGGACGTAGTCGCGCACGGCCGTGCCATCGCGGGTGTCGTAGTCGTCGCCAAAGATCGTGAAGTGCGACCGCTGGCCCAGGGCGACCTGAATGGCCAGGGGAATGGCGTGGGTCTCCGGCTCGTGCCACTCGCCGATGCGGCCTTCGGGATCGGCGCCGGCGGCGTTGAAATAGCGCAGCACCGTAGAGCGGAAGCCGACATAGCGGCCATAGTCGGCCAGGGCCTGCTCGACCATCAGCTTGGTGCGGCCATAGGGATTGAGCGGCGCCTGCGGATGACTCTCGTCCATCGGCAGTTTCACCGGATCGCCGAAAGTGGCGCAGGTCGAGGAGAAGACCATCGCTTCCACGCCAGCCCGGCGGGCGGCCTCGATCAGGTTGATCGTGCCAGCGACGTTGTTGTCGAAAAAGGCGCCGGGATCCCTAACCGACTCGCCGACCTCGATGCGGGCGGCGAAGTGCAGCACGGCGACGGGCTTGTGGACGGCGAACACGGCATCGAGCCTCGCCTTGTCGCGGATGTCGCCCATTTCCAGCGGTCCCCACTGGACGTGCTCGCTGTGGCCGTTTGAAAGATCATCGAACACCACAGGCTTGAACCCGGCCGCCGCCAGGGCAAGGCAGGTATGAGAGCCGACATAGCCGGCGCCGCCGGCCACCAGAACGGTCTGCATGAAATCCCTTTCAGCGCTACGAGTCCTGGCTATCGGCTTTACCTTAACGTTGAAAGACTGGCGTCATGCATCATGACCTCGTCGCAAGAGGTCCGGGCGCTGGATGTCATCGTCTGGTGGCTTGCCTCGGCGCTGCGATTGCTCGATTAGGCACAAGCGTCGCTCGCTGGGCGATGATTGACCTGATCAGGATGTCTCGATGCGCGTAGCGATGATTGGCACGGGTTATGTGGGCCTGGTGTCTGGAGCGTGCTTTGCCGATTTCGGTCACGTGGTGACGTGCATCGACAAGGACCCCAGAAAGATCGAGCGGCTGGAAAAGGGCGAGATCCCGATCTTCGAGCCCGGTTTGGATGATCTGGTCGCCCGCAATGTCCGCGAAGGCCGACTGTTCTTCACCCTCGAAGGTGCGGACGCTATCAAGAACGCCGACGCGGTGTTCATCGCCGTGGGTACGCCCACCCGTCGCGGCGACGGCCATGCAGACCTGTCCTATGTCTACGCCGCCGCCGAAGAGATCGCCGGCCTGATCGACGGCTTTACGGTGATCGTCACCAAGTCGACCGTACCGGTGGGCACTGGCGATGAGGTTGAGGCGATCATCAAGCGCGTGCGCCCCGACGCCCAGTTCGCGGTAGTCTCCAACCCCGAGTTCCTTCGCGAAGGCGCGGCGATCGAAGACTTCAAGCGTCCTGACCGCGTGGTGGTTGGCACCGAGGACGAGCGCGCCCAGGCGGTGATGCGCGAGCTTTATCGCCCGCTGTCGCTAAACGAGACGCCCATCGTCTTCACCGGCCGGCGGACCAGCGAGCTGATCAAGTACGCGGCCAACGCCTTCCTGGCGATGAAGATCACCTTCATCAACGAGATGGCCGACCTCTGCGAAAAGGTCGGGGCCGACGTGCAGCAGGTGGCCAAGGGCATCGGCCTGGACAAGCGGATCGGCGGCAAGTTCCTCAATGCCGGTCCCGGCTATGGCGGATCGTGTTTCCCGAAGGACACCATCGCCCTGGTCCGCACGGCCCAGCAGTATGGCGCGCCGGTCAAGCTGATCGAGACCACGGTGGCCGTGAACGACGCCCGCAAGAAGGCCATGGCGACCAAGGTCGCCGACGCCATCGGTTTGAGCGATCTGACCGGCAAGACCATTGGTGTTCTGGGCGTGACCTTCAAGCCCAACACCGACGATATGCGCGACGCCCCCAGCCTCGACATCCTGCCGGCCCTGCAGGCGATGGGCGCGACGGTGCAGGCCTATGACCCCGAAGGCGCCAAGGAAGCGGCTCACATGCTGCCGGGCGTCGACTTCAAGGCCGGCGCGTATGAGGCCGCCGAGGGCGCCGACGCCCTGGTGATCCTGACCGAATGGGACCAGTTCCGGGCTCTGGACCTCGATCGCCTGAAGCTGTTGATGAACAGCCCGGTCGTGGTCGATCTGCGCAATGTCTACAAGCCCGGCGAGATGGTCCGCCATGGCTTCACCTACGCCTCGATCGGGCGTGGTTGAACCATGCCGACGCCGATCATCGTCCCTCCTGTCATTGTAACGGGCGCGGCCGGTTTCATCGGCATGCATGTGGCCGAGCGCCTGCTTGATCGCGGCGAGACGGTCATCGGCGTCGACAATTTCAACGCCTATTACGACCCGGCCCTGAAAGACGCCCGGGCTGCCCGGCTGCACAGCCGGCCTGGCTTCACGATGATCCGGATGGACATCGCCGAGCACGAGGCCCTGCTGGAGCTGGTGAAGTCGTCGGGCGCCAAGCGTATCGTGCATTTGGCCGCCCAGGCCGGGGTCCGCTACTCGATCGACAATCCGTTCGCCTATGAGCGCTCCAATCTGGCCGGCCATATGGCGGTGCTGGAGGCCTGCCGCCATGCTGGCGTCGAGCATCTGGTCTATGCCTCGTCCAGCAGCGTCTATGGCGACCGGCCGCTGAACGGCTCAGGCTTCAAGGAAACCGACCCGGCCGAGACGCCGGTATCGCTCTATGCCGCCACCAAGCGCTCCTGCGAGCTGATCAGCCAGAGCTACGCCAAGCTCTACGGCTTTCCGCAGTCTGGCCTGCGCTTCTTCACCGTCTATGGCCCCTGGGGCCGGCCCGATATGGCCTATTACGGCTTCACCCAGAAGATCCTCGCGGGCGAGCCCATCGAGGTCTACGGCGAGGGCAAGATGGCCCGCGACTTCACCTACATCGATGACATCGTCGACGGGGTCGTCGGGGTTCTGGATCACCCTCCTGCCCGTGGCGGGCACGAAATCTACAATATCGGCGACAACGACCCGGTTGGGCTGATGGAGATGATCTCGACCCTTGAAGCCACGCTCGGCGCCCAGGCTACCAAGATCATGCGGTCCATGCAGCCCGGCGATGTCACCGCCACCTTCGCCAATATCGACAAGCTTCACGCCCTCACCGGTTACAAGCCCAAGGTCAGGCTAGCCGAGGGGCTTCGAAGGTTCGTCGAATGGCAGCGGGCCTATTCTGGCGTCTGAACTTTCACGGTCGCCGCGCGCTTCGACACCTGATGCTCGCGCCATGAGATGAACAGGGTCGAGCCCACCACGATAACCGCCCCGATCAGGGTCACCGTCTTCGGGACTTCGTGGAACAGCAGGAAACCGACCAGCACCGCGAAGACCAGCCGCGTATAGTCGATCGGCGCCATCACCGCCGCCTCACCCAGTTGCATCCCCTTGATATAGGCGCCTTGCGTCAGGGTGCCGATCACGCCCATCGCCGCCAGCAGGCCAAGATCGGGCCAGCTGGGCCAGCGCCAGACGAACAGAGCCGGCGGGATCGAGAACGCCAGGCCCAGCACCGCCGCATAGACCAGCAGGGTGAAGGGGCTGTGGTCGCGGGTCATCACCTTCATCCCGGTGATGGTCAGGGCAAAGAGCAGGGCCGCCGCCAGAGCCGCGGCCTGGGGCCAGCCTACCCAGCCCCCGGAGCCGTCAGCCCCTGGTTGCAGCATGATCAGCACCCCCAGAAATCCGATCACCGCCGCGCTGATCCGCAAGGGTCCGATCGGCTCGCGCAGGATCAGGCCGGCGAACGGCACCAGCCATAGGGTCCGTGTGAACGACAGCGCATTGGCGTCGGCCAGCGGCAGTTCCTGATAGGCGTAAAAGCTGAGGATCAGGGCCAGGACCCCGGCGCTGGACCGGAAGATCAGGATGCCCGGCCGGGTGGTGTGAAACGTCCCGCGCCAGTCGCGGGCCATCAGCGGCAACAGAATCAGCACGCCCGCCAGTTGGCGATAGAAGGTCTGAAGGGCGGCCGGATAGCCCGGGCCCAGATACTTGATCAGCGTGGTCATCGCCGTGAAGCCGACCGCCGAGGCTAGCATCCACAGCGCGCCACGCAGGTTGGGCGTTAGGACGATGGCCGTCACCCGGCCCCGCCGCCCTGGTTTCCTTGGGGGGCCATGGCAGCCCGCATCTGCTCGGCCTGTTCGGGGGTGATGCCCATGGCCGAAAGGATCGGCGACGGCGCGCTCTTGTCCCAGCTGCTGCGGCCGCCCACCGTAATGCCGCCGTCGACCACGATATGGGTGCCGGTCACGAATTCGGAGTCGTCACTGGCCAGGTACAGCGCGGCGCGGGCGATGTCCTCGGGCAGGCCGGCCTTAGGGATCGGCTGGATCTTGGGACCCACCTCGGCGACGCGGGCGGCCATCTGGTCGGCGACCTCGCGCGGCAAACCCATCGAGGCGCCGAAGATCGAGGTGGCGATCAGGCCGGGGCAGATGGCGTTGACCCGGATCCGGTCGGGCGAGAGCTCGGCCGCCGCGCAGCGGCTCATATGGATCACGGCGCACTTGGCGGTCGAATAGGCCAGGGGGCCAAAGCCTGCCTGCAGGCCGGCGATCGAGGCGGTGTTGATGATCGAGCCGCCGCCGCGCTCCAGCATCAGCGGCACGGCGTATTTCATGCCCAGGGCCGGGCCGCGCACGAGCAGGGCGAAGGTTTGGTCCCAACCTTCGGCGGTCATGTCGGCCACGCCAAGCGGCGTGCCCCCGTGACCGGCATTGTTGAACAGGATGTCGAGCCCGCCGAAAGCGTCCTTGGCCATGTTCACGGCCCTGGCGATGTCGGCCTCGACGGTGACGTCGCAGCGGGCGAAGCGGACGTGATCAGGGAAGCGCTTTTCCAGCATTGCGCCCTTGTCGTCCTGCAGGTCGGCGGCGATGACGCTGGCGCCCTCGGCGACGAACAGTTCGACCGCGCCCAGGCCGATGCCCGAGCAAGCTCCAGTGATCACGGCGACCTTGCCGTTCAGACGTCCAGCCATTGTAGAGTTCCTCTCGCTCCCGCCCGATCTCTGCTGGATCGGTGATCAGCGATCATACTCGCGGAGGACAGAGGCCTTGGCTAGCCTGGAAAGGCGGTCGCGCCGTCGATCTGGGTCGCCGGCCGGGTCAGGAAGGCCTGGCGTAGATCAGCCATCGCCGGCCCGACCAGGAACCAGGGCTCGACGCAATAGCGCGAGAACAGCCGGCGCGGATCGGCCAGCAGCCGGAACAGCCATTCGACGCCCATCTGGCCCATCCAGCGCGGGGCCGCCTTCTGGACGCCGGCCTCGTAGTCAAAGGCCCCGCCGACCGTGAAGTGGGCGCAGGGGCTGGTGATGGCCTTGTGGTTTTCCAGCACCCAGATCTCCTGGCGCGGCATGCCCATGCCGACCAGCAGGATGTGAGGCTTGAAGGCGTTGATCGCCTCGACCACCGCCGTGTTTTCCGCCGAACCGGGGCTGGCGTCGAAATAGCCGTGATGGGTGGCCAGCTCGACGCCCGGATGGTCGGCCAGGATTGTCTCGCTCGCCGCCTCGGCCACGCCAGGGGCGCCGCCCACGAAGAAGACCCGCCAGTTTTCAGCGCTGGCCTTGGCCCAGAAGAAGTCGCGCCAGTCCAGATAGGTGCAACGATGGAATTGCCGGCTGGAGCGGCCGATCACCCGAGCCCAGGCCAGCAGCGGCGTCGAATCCACCTCGACCAGGTCGGCGGCGGTGAAGAAGTCCCGCACCCTGGCGCTCTTGCGGGCCAGGTACAGGCTGTGGAGATTGTGGTTGGCGATAATCGAGGAGACGCCCCGGTTCAGCCGCGCGGCGACGAAATGGAAGACCTCTTCATGGCGCACCAGATCCATGGTCTCGCCCAGCAGCTTGACCCGCTCATTGGCGCGCCGCTTGAGGCGGAACGGTCGGGCGCCTCCCTGCGGGGCCGGAACGGATGGAGCAGTCTGAGACATCAGCGGCTTTCGTGAGAACCGCGTTCAGTCTTGGGGATGGCCCGTAAGCATCCCGATAAATTTCGTCCTTAGCGAGGGTTAACCCTGACGACGAGCGGCTCGCCGTCAGGGCCAGGAACGGCCTTAGTCGTTGGTCACGACCACCTTGCCCATGGCCTTGCGGCTGGCGAGGTGAGCGATGGCGTCGCCGGCCTTGGCCAGCGGGAAGCGCTCGGAAACGTGCGGCTTGATCTTGCCCTCGGCATAGAGGGCCATCAGTTCCTTGACGTTCTGGGCATGGCCGGCCGGATCGCGAGCCACCGAGGCGCCCCAGAACACGCCGACGATGTCGCAGGACTTGAGCAGGGTGAGGTTCAGCGGAATCTTGGGAATGCCCGAGGGGAAGCCGATCACCAGGAAGCGGCCGTTCCAGCCGGCGGCGCGGATGGTGGCTTCCGAATAGTCGCCGCCGACCGCGTCATAGGCCACGTCCCAGCCATTGGGGCCGCAGGCTTCCTTGATCAGATTGGCCAGCGCCTTCTGGCCGTCCTTGTCGAATGGACCGCGCGGATAGACGACGCCGCTGTCGGCGCCGTGGGCGATGGCCAGATCGACCTTCTCCTGGCTGGAGGCCGCTGCGATGACTCGCGCCCCTGCTGCCTTGCCCAGCTCAACGGCCGCCAGGCCAACGCCGCCGGCCGCGCCCAGCACCAGCAGGGTCTCGCCAGCCTTCAGGCTGCCGCGATCCTTCAGGGCGTAATAGGAGGTGCCGTAGGTCAAGATAAACGCCGCCGCTTCATCGAAGGGCATGTTGTCGGGAATCTTGGTGCAGCGGCCCTCTTCCAGGGCCAGCTTCTCGGCCATGCCGCCCCAGCCGGTCGAGGCCAGCACCCGGTCGCCGACCTTGAACTTCGTCACGCCCTCGCCGACGGCGGCGATCAGGCCCGAGACCTCGCCGCCCGGGGCGAAGGGGCGGGTTGGCTTGAACTGGTACTTGTCCTCGATGATCAGCACGTCGGGATAGTTGACCCCGCAGGCCTTGACGTCGATCAGCACCTGGCCGGGACCGGCCACGGGATCGGGCAGTTCCGACAATTCCAGGGTTTCGGGGCCGCCGACCACCGTGCTGAGAACCGCCTTCATCTGTCTTCTCCCGTCGTTATTCGCTAAGAGGCCGGCGGAGCCTGCCCGTTTCTTGAAACGGGCTAAGCAGGCTCCTTTTGAATATGTAGAGCATGGCAAACGCCGAAACCGGCATCCACTTTCGGCTGCCATGCTCTAACGCAGGGCGCGCGGCCAAGGAAGCGGAATGTCAAACAAACGTTTTAGTCTCGCCCTGCACGGCGGCGCGGGTTCTGCCCCGGGTCATGACTACAGCACCGAGATCGCCCACATGCGCGGTCTGGTCGGGGTGGCGCGCGACCGTCTGGCCGCTGGAGCCAGCGCCCTGGACGTCGCCGTCGAAACCGTCGTCGCCCTGGAAGCCAGCGGCCTCTACATCGCCGGCAAGGGCGCCTCGCCCAATGCGGCGGGGGCCTATGAGCTGGACGCCTGTCTGATGGACGGAGCCACCGGCCGGGCGGGCTCGATCGCCGCGCTACAGGGTTTCGAGAGCCCGATCCTGGCGGCCCGGGCGGTGATGGAAAAGACCCCGCACGTGATGCTGGCCGGTGAGGGCGCCATGGCCTTCGCACGGTCGCAGGGCCTGAAGGAAATCGCCGATCCGGAGCGCTGGTTCACCCAGGCGGGAGCGTTCGAGAGCAATCATCCGCCCGACCACCCCGCCGGAACTGTGGGCTGCGTTGTCCGAGACGCCGAGGGTCGCTTGGCGGCCGCCACCTCGACGGCCGGGGTGTTCGGCAAGATGCCGGGGCGCATCGGCGACAGCCCGCTGATCGGGGCCGGCGCCTGGGCCGACGACACCGTCGCCGTCTCCTGCACCGGCCAGGGCGAATACTTCATCCGCACGGCGGTGGCGGTGCAGATCGCCCACCGCATGAGGTTCGGCGGCGAGAGCCTGGAGCAGGCCGCGGCCGCCGCCATCGCCGGGGTCGCGGCCCTGGGCGGCGACGGCGGACTGATCAGCATCGACCGGGACGGTAGTGTCGCCATGCCGTTCGCCTCGGACGGCGTCAAACGCGCCGCCCTGCTGCCGGACGGAACAATCTTCAGCGCGGCGTTCTAAAGGCTCGTCGCCGAATTGAACGCGCAACCTTGGATCGATAGGCTTCTCACATGCACGACCGCGCTGGCCAGTTGGCCCACCCCGAAGACCTGATCGATCTGGCCGCCCTGACCGGCGCCTATTTCGAGCGCCAGCCCGACATGGCCAATCCCGCCCAGCGCGTGGCCTTCGGCACCTCCGGCCACCGGGGCTCCAGCCTCGACGGGGCGTTCAACGAGGCCCACATCCTGGCGATCACCCAGTCGATCGTCGAATACCGCGCCGCCCAGGGGATCACCGGCCCGATCTTCGTTGGCCGCGACACCCACGGCCTGTCCGAGCCCGCCTGGCGCACGGTGGTCGAGGTGCTGGTCGCCAATGGCGTCGAAACCCTGATCGATGACCGCGACGGCTTCACCCCCACGCCGGCGGTGTCGCACGCCATCCTGGCCTTCAATCGCGGAAAGACCACGGGCCTGGCCGACGGCATCCTGATCACCCCGTCGCACAACCCGCCCCGCGACGGCGGCATCAAGTACAATCCCCCGTCCGGTGGGCCAGCCGATAGTTCGGCCACCTCGGCGATCGCCAACCGCGCCAACCAGTTGATCGAGGGCGGGCTGGCGGATGTGCGCCGCATCCCGTTCGAGCGGGCCATCAGTGAAGCGAAGCGCTTCGACTTCGTGGGCCGCTATGTCGATGACCTGCCCAGCGTGCTGGATCTCGACATCATCCGCGAGGCCGGCGTGAAGATCGGCGCCGACCCGCTGGGCGGGGCCAGCGTCGGCTATTGGGGTCAGATCGCCGACCGACACCGTCTGGACCTGACCGTGGTAAACCCCGCCGTTGATCCGCGCTGGGCCTTCATGCCGCTGGATACCGACGGCAAGATCCGCATGGACTGCTCGTCGCCCTCGGCCATGGCCAATCTGATCAAGGCGATGGCCAGCGGGGCGGCCTATGACGTCGCCACTGGCAATGACGCCGACGCTGACCGGCATGGCATCGTCACCCCCGACGGCGGGCTGATGAACCCCAACCACTTTCTGGCCGCCTCGATCGCGTACCTGTTCAGCCATCGCGACAGCTGGGGCGCGAACGTGGCCGTGGGCAAGACACTGGTCTCGTCCTCGATGATCGACCGCGTGGTGGCCGGCCTTGGCCGGACGCTTCTGGAGGTGCCTGTCGGGTTCAAGCATTTCGTGCCGGGCCTGCTGGACGGCAGCGTCGGTTTCGGTGGCGAGGAATCAGCCGGGGCTGCGTTTCTGCGCCGGGACGGGACTGTCTGGACGACCGACAAGGACGGAATCCTGCTGGCCCTGCTGGCCGCCGAGATCCAGGGTCGCACCGGACGCAGCGCCAGCCAGCTCTATGATGATCTCGCGGGCCAATACGGCCGTCCGTCCTATGCCCGCCTCGACGCGCCGGCCAGTCGGGCCGAGAAGGCGCGCCTCGCCGCGCTGAGCCCGTCCGATGTCACCGCCACCACTCTGGCCGGTGAGCCGATCATCGCGACCCTGACCAGCGCTCCTGGCAACGGCGAGGCCATCGGTGGCCTGAAGGTGGTGACCCAGAACGCCTGGTTCGCGGCGCGGCCGTCAGGCACCGAGGACGTCTACAAGATCTATGCAGAGTCATTCCTGGGGGATGAGCATCTGAAGCAGGTACAGGATGAGGCCCGGGAGGTGGTGGCCGGCGCCTTGACAGGCGAGGGGGTGTCCCTGTCGTCATCGCGCGCCTAGACCTGCCAGGCTCTATGCTGACCGATCCCTTCTTCTACGCCGTCGCCATCCCGGCCGTGATCCTGCTGGGCCTGGCCAAGGGTGGGTTTGCGGGGATCGGTGTGGTGGCGGCGCCCATGCTGTCGCTGGCGGTCTCACCGCTGCTGGCGGCGGCCATCCTCCTGCCGATCCTGATCGTTCAGGACGTCGTTAGCGTCTGGGCGTTTCGCCGGACTTGGGACAAGGGCGTGCTGAGGCTGATGCTGCCGGCCGCCGCGTTCGGCATCTTTCTGGGCTGGGCCCTGGCGGCCTTCGTGTCGGCGGCGGCGGTGGAGCTGGCGGTGGGGCTGATCTCGATCGTGTTTGCCCTGCAGCGTCTGTGGGCCGAGCGGGCGGTCAAGGCCGCCGAGCAGGTGGGGCAGACGGCCGGTCGACCCTGGCTCGGCGCGCTCTGCGGCCTCGCGGCCGGCTTCACCAGCCAGATCGCCCATGCCGGCGGTCCGCCCTTCCAGATCTATGTGCTGCCGCGGGGCCTGCCCCGCGATACGTTCATCGGCACCAGCGCCATCTTCTTCGCCGTGGTCAACTGGATGAAGGTTCCGGCCTATATCAACCTGGGCCAGTTCACCCCCGGGGTGCTGGCCACGGCCGGCGTACTGCTGCCTCTCGCGATCGCCTCGACCTGGACCGGCGTATGGCTGGTGCGGCGCGTTCCTGCCGAGGGCTTTTACCGCGTGATCTATGTCCTTTTGGTCGCGGTCGGCGGAAAGCTCGTCTTTGACGGCGTTCAGGGCCTGGTTTCCTGACGACCGGCCGCCCTTTCGGCGCCATGATGATCGTCGTTCATACGTCACTTTCTGAGACTAGCGTGGCCGCCATGACCGATATCACGACCCATTACCCGACTCCTGCGGCCAAATGCGCTGACCTCGTGGTCCATCTGGCAGGTCTGGCCTGCGCCCTTCTCGGCGGGGGCATCCTGCTGGGCCTGGCTTTCGGCATGGGCGACCTGAAGCAGGTCGCGGCGGTTTCGGTCTACACGGTTGGCCTGATCCTGATGCTGTCGCTGTCCACCGCCTACAACTTCGCCAAGGCGCGCTGGCGTCCGCTCCTGCGTCGTTTTGACCATGCCGGCATCTTCATCATGATCGCGGCGTCCTATACCCCCTTCACCACCCAGAACCTGACCGGCTGGTGGGCCATCGGCATGACCACAGCGGTGTGGAGCGTGGCCACGATCGGCGTGCTGGCCAAGCTGTTCCTGCCGGGCCTGGACAAGCGGTTCTGGGTCGGCCTCTACCTGGCCCTGGGCTGGCTGGTTCTGGTGGCCATCAAGCCGATGATCGAGGGGCTGTCCTGGCCTGCGCTGCTACTGCTGGCCATCGGCGGCATCGTCTATTCGACCGGCACGGTCTTCTACCTGATGCGCCGCCTGAAGTTCCGCCGCGCCATCTGGCATGGCCATGTGGTCGGCGGCGCCGGCCTGCACTATGCCGCCGTCCTGGTGGGCGTGGTCCTGGCGGGTTCGCACGGATGAGGCGGGCTTGAGCCGGGGACCCGATAGCAAGACCACCGGGCAGGGCCTGTTTGGCGACTGGTGGACGGGCGATCCGTTGCGGGGCAAGCGCCTGGCGACCCCGCCAGCCGAGGTGCTAGCCGAGATCGTCGACTTTCCGGGTGTGCGCCTGACGGCGGATCAGGCCGATCAGGCCCTAAACGCCGTCGCCGACCGCCTGACCCCGACCCGTTCGCTGCTGGATCGCACCGATTTCAACATCCTGGCCCTGTCAGGCGGCGCCTCTGGCGGCGCCTATGGGGCCGGCGTCCTGACGGGACTGTCCAAGGCGGGCGCGCGACCTGAATTTGCCATTGTCACCGGGGTCAGCACCGGCGCCCTGATCGCGCCTCTGGCCTTTCTGGGCTCGGCCTGGGACGAGCGTCTGACCGACTCCTATGTTGGCGGCCACGCGGCCGATCTGCTCAGCATCAAGGGTTTCGCCGGGGGGCTGGGGGCCGGACTGTTCAAGGGCGAGGGTCTGGAAGCGCTGGTCTGGCCGGTCATTGACGAGGTGGTGGTCGAAGCCGTGGCCCGCGAGCATGCCCGGGGCCGGCGGCTGCTGATCGCCACCACCAATCTCGACAACCAGAAGGCCGTCATCTGGGACATGGGCGCGATCGCCAGCCGCGGCGGCGAGGCCGCCCTGCAGCTGTTTCGCGACGTCATGCTGGCTTCGGCCTCAGTGCCGGGGCTGTTCCCGGCCAAGCTGTTCACGGTCGAGGCGGGCGGTGAGCGCTATCAGGAAATGCACGTCGATGGCGGCGTCGCCGCGCCGTTGTTCCTGATGCCCGACGCCCTGCTGCACTGGCGCAGTCTGGGCCAGCGCCTGAGGCGTGGCCGGGTCTATGTGATCGTCAACACGGTGCTGGACCCTTCGCCGCGCTCGACCCCGGCTGGCGTGGCCTCGATCATGGTGCGCGGCTTCGAGACCATGCTGCGGTTTTCCTATCGGCAGGCGCTCAGCCTGGCGGCCGGCTTCTGCGCGCGCCACAATCTGCCGCTCAGCGTCGCCTCGATCCCGACGAGCTTTGACTACCTGAACATGCTGAAATTCGACACCGCGACCATGCGCGCCATCTTCGACGAGGCCGAGCGCCAGGCCATGGCGGGCAATGTCTGGGCGAGCCCCTCGCCCGAGCCGACCGGTTGGCGGGGTCTGTTCCGGCGTCAGCCTGCCCGGGCAGACATCGACCCCGGCCCAACCGACGTTCTCGAATAGCTAACCGGCTAAAAAAGGCGGGCGGCCTTAGGCCTTCTTCAGGTGACGGGCGCGCAGCTTTTCCACGTTGGGCGGATCGGCCCGGAAATCGGACGCCAGGCCCAGACGCGCATTGCAGGACGGACAGCGAACGGAGTCAGGATCTTGCGGCGCGGGGGCTCGCTATCGCTCATGACGTCGGACAGTTCGTGGACAGGACCGGCGCTAGCTGCATGATCGCGGCGCGAAACTCAAGCGCTCGCGCGATATTGCCGGCCTACCAGTTCGGTTTCAGGCTGAACGACAGGGCAACCATTGAGTCTTTCTGGGTCGCCATACCCATGATGACGTCCTTGGCTTTCATCTCGCGATGGATGTAGCCAACCGAGGCCTGCATCGGACCCTTGCGCCACGCCACCCCGGCCTGGGCGTCACCGATCAGCTTGCTGTTGACGTCCGAGCTCATGCCAGCCCGGCTCCAGTCGCCATTCTGACTGCGCAGCATGTTCAGGCCCACGGCCCGGCCGCTGGCGGCGGCGAACACGTACCAGCGCCCGCGTTGACCGAAGGCCTCGTCGCCGTCGCGCAGGCCCAGGGCGTCGCTGACCCGGTCCTCGACATTCTTGCCCAGGCGCACCGTGGCGCCGGCCTCCGCCGAACCGCCGGCGTCGCCGAAGCCAAAGCCGGCATGGGGCGAGAAATCCAGGGCGTACTTGCCGGCTTCCAGCTTGACCGCCGAAGGCCAGCCGCGCGTGAGGGTGACATCGATATTCTCGGCGTCAAACGCCTGAGCGTCCGGGCGGAAAAGGCTCAATGGCGACACGGCGGCGTTGCGCGCGACGGCGGCGACCGAAACCCGCACCGAGTCGACGGCGCCGCTGGCATGGCCAACCACAAAGGCGTTCGAGCGCCAGCTTACCGGCCCGCGGTCGTCATAATAACGGTCTGAGTCCAGAAGGCGCGCATCGCCGAACGTGGCGGCGGGCGAAAGGGCGAATGCGCCTTCGACCTTGGCCTGAGCCGAGTCGACTTCGCGCGGCGCGAAGCCGGCGGCGTCAACCGGACGCGCGTCGCGCATATCCAGGCTCATCGGCTTGGCGGCGACAGGGTCAAGTTTGAAACTGGTCGGAGAGGTCTTGGCGGGCGTGTCAGTCTTGGGAGCGGCGACAGAGGCGGATATCGGCGCGCCCGTCATGACCATGGTCACGATCGCCAGGCAAATCGCAGACTGTCCCTTTTCCCTGATCAGCACGTGGATTCCCCAATCCCGATTAGCGGTAGCCTACCCCTTTCATCGCGACTGTCTACCGCGACCAAAGCCCGCATGGTGAACACTCTGACCTCCGTAAGGTTCCCGAAACGCAAACGGCGGCGGGAGTTTTGCTCCCGCCGCCGCTTTAACCTTGATGATCTTTTCGGCCGCCTACTGGCAGGCGAGGCATTCCTCGTAGTCGGTCTTCTCGGCGATATCGAAGCCGCCTGTTGGTTCAACCGCGAACTCGGCGCCGGCATAGGAAGCCCGCTGAACGGACTTGGAGCGCAGATAGTACAGTGATTTGACGCCGCGCTCCCAAGCCTGCCAGTGCAGCATGTGCAGGTCCCACTTATCGACATCGCCCGGCAGGAAAATGTTGACCGACTGGCTCTGGCAGATTTCCGGCGTGCGGTCGGCGGCCAGTTCGACCACCCAGCGCTGATCCAGCTCGAAGGCGGTCTTGTAGACGTCCTTGTCGTCCTGGCTGAGGAAGTCCAGGTGCTGGACCGAGCCCTCGTTCTCCAAAATCGAGCCCCAGATGGCGTCGGTGTTGTGGCCCTTCTCCTCGAGAAGCTTCTCCAGATAGGGGTTCTTGACGGCGAACGATCCCGACAGGGTCTTGTGGGTATAGATGTTGGCCGGGATCGGCTCGATACCGGCGCTGGTGCCGCCGCAGATGATCGAGATCGAGGCGGTCGGCGCGATCGCCAGCTTGTGCGAGAAGCGTTCCATCGAACCGCGATCGGCGGCGTCGGGGCATGGACCCTTTTCCTGGCCGATGGTGATCGAGGCCTTGTCGGCCTCGCGGCGCAGGTGCTTGAACATCCGCATGTTCCAGCTCTTGGCCAGGGCGCTCTCGAACGGCACGTTCTGGCTTTGCAGGAAGCTGTGGAAGCCCATCAGGCCCAGGCCCACCGAACGCTCGCGCATGGCGGCATAGGCGGCGGTGGCGGCAGCGTCGGGGGCGCGATCGATGAAGTCCTGCAGGACGTTGTCGAGGAAGCGCATGATGTCCTCGATGAACATCGGCTCGTCGCGCCATTCCATGAAGGTCTCGGCGTTGACGCTCGACAGGCAGCAGACGGCCGTGCGGTCATTGCCCAGGTGGTCGACACCGGTGTGCAGCATGATCTCGCTGCACAGATTGGACTGGCGCACCGTCAGGCCCAGCTCGCGCTGGTGCTGCGGCATGGCGCGGTTTACGGTGTCGGAGAAGATCAGATAGGGCTCGCCGGTCTGCAGGCGCAGCTCCAGCACCTTCTGCCACAGGGCGCGGGCGTCGACCTCGCGCAGCACTTCGTTGGTCTTCGGCGAGCGCAGGCCAAACTTCAGGCCGTCGCGGACGGCGTGCATGAACTCGTCGCTGATCGAAATGCCGTGGTGCAGGTTCAGGGACTTGCGGTTGAAGTCGCCTGACGCCTTGCGGATTTCCAGGAACTCTTCGATTTCCGGGTGGTGGATGTCCAGATAGACGGCGGCCGATCCGCGACGCAGGCTGCCCTGCGAGATGGCCAGGGTCAGGCTGTCCATCACGCGGATGAAGGGGATGATGCCGCTGGTCTGGCCCTGGCCCTTGACCTTCTCGCCGATCGACCGGACGCCGCCCCAATAGGTGCCGATGCCGCCGCCATTGGCCGCCAGCCAGACGTTCTCGTTCCAGACGCTGAGGATGCCGTCCAGGCTGTCGGAGACCGAGTTCAGGAAGCAGCTGATCGGCAGACCGCGCTCGGCGCCGCCGTTGCTGAGCACCGGCGTCGACGGCATGAACCACAGCTTGCTCATGTAGTCATAGACGCGCTGGGCGTGGTCGGCGTCGTCGGCGAAGGCCGTCGACACGCGGGCGAACATGTCCTGGTAGGACTCGCCCGGCAGCAGATAGCGGTCTTCCAGCGTGGTCTTGCCGAAATCGGTCAGCAGGGCGTCGCGCGAGCGATCCACCTGCACCTTGCGCACCAAGGCCAGCTTGGGACGCTCGGTCACCTTCATCCCCTCGGTACGCGCCTTGGATACGGGCTGAATCTTCGCCGCTTCACTGCCGTTCATGATCAAAATCCATAATCAATCAGCGTGTTCCGGTGAAGGGAACGCCCCGCCCAGCCGCTACATCTTGTGGCCGAGGAGCCCCCTCAGCCCACATATGGGGCCACAGTGGCTAATGACTCGTCAACGCCCCGAGCGCGAGTTTTTCGTTAACAAGCTGTGAACGGCGTGAACTTACCGGGCAGGATCAAGGGGTTGCCCATACCAACTTTTTTCACCTGCGACAGACCGTCACAAGGTGCGCCAACCAATCCGCCCCCGGACTTCGACAAGCACCCACAGCCGCGTCTGCATGAGCTTCTGCGGGGCCGCCTGGCGCATCGGAAAGTGTCTGCGCGCGCCTCAAGCGCAGGGCGGGACTTAAGACCCCTTGCCGCCGCTGTCTGCGTTGGCTCACGATCCAAAAGAAAAGGGCCTGGCGTCGCCGCCAGGCCCCCCTCAGATCGCGTTGATCCAGATCTTAGAAGTTGATCGAGATCGTAGAGCGGCGGTTCAGCGGTTCCTTCACACCATCGCCCGTGGCGACGGCCGGAGCGCTTTCGCCCTTCCAGTCAACAGCCACGGTCGAGGTTGCAACACCCATGCCGACCAGCGCGTCAGCAACGGCCTTTGCACGACGCTCCGACAGGCGGGCGTTGTACTTGGGCGAGCCCGACGTGTCGGTGTGACCGACGATGACCAGCTTGGTCGCCTTGCCAGCGTTGGCGTAGTTCGCGGCTTCCGAAACCACCGACTGGGCTTCCGGCGTCAGCACGTACTGATCGAACGGGAAGTAGACGATGAACTCGCGAGCCTCATACGCCGGCGGAGGCGGCGGGGGAGGCGGCGGGGGCGGAGGCGGCGGCGGGGGCGGCGGCGGGGGCGGCGGGGGCGGCGGAGGCGGCGGGGGAGCGGCGAAGGAGTAGCGGAGACCCACGGTCACCGATTGGTCCTTGTATTCGCCGCCGAACGCGCCGGGCTGCAGAGCGCCCGAACCTTGCGACTGCCACTTGTGATCGTTGGCGGCGCCCAGGTAGCGGTAGGTCAGATCGATGTTCAGCTTGTCGGTCGCCTTGATCGAGGCGCCGGCGATCGCTTGCCACGAGAGCGACAGATCATCGTCGTCAACGGTCAGGTTCTGGATGGCGACGTTGCCAGCCGTAACCGTACCGACGCCGCTGAACTGGCCCAGGGTCTTGACGTCCAAGCGGTTCAAGCCAACGCCTGCGCCGATGAAGGGGTTGATCCAGGCGTCCGGCGCGAAGTCGTACAGGACGTTCGCCATCAGGGTCCAGGAATCGATCGAGCCGTCCGGCGAGCCGCAATTGGCGGCGGCCGCGGTGCGGATCACGCCGGGGGTGCAGAGACCGCGGGGCTGTTGACGCACGGCGTTGCCGCGAACCGAGGTCAGGTCGCCGGGGCGATAGCCGCCTTCGAGTTCAGCGCGCCAGTTCGGGGTGAACTGGTAGCCGAGACGAACGAAGCCGGTCCAGTCGCTGTCAGCCGACCACTCGTAGTGGTAGGTAGAGCCGTCCGGAGCGAACGCGTCGGACTCGGTCTTCAGACCGGCCGGCCAGTGATAGCCAAGGTCGACCGCGCCATACCAGCCGGTCTCTTGAGCGGAGACGCCCGACGCGGCGCAAACCGCAGCCAGAGCGACTCCCGCCAGGAGTTTGAATTTCATATCAAGAGCCCTCTATTGCCCTGCTCCGGCCGAAAACGACCGAGCATCGTTATACCAAGGCGAACGTCCCGGGAAAGTGTCAGCAAAGCCACACTCGGCAGGTTTCGCTGACCTGGATATCTGCTCCAGGATGCCAAACTAGACCGCCCCACAAAATCAACTTCCGAGCGTATCGGCTGAAATCTTCCGCTGAGAGCGCCAGCTTGTTGGTTCGCACGTGAAACTCGGTCGCGCAAGGGCTTGCTGCATGAAAAGGCGGCGCTTTGTCGCAGCTCGGCCACATCCGGGCCGTTCTTCGCGCGTCAGGGGAAGATTACCCGCTGAATCCAGCGCCGACGGATGATCCGTATCCGGCCGTCGGCAGAGCTGAGCGCCGGTTAGCGCAACGACGCGTCCCGCAGCCGCCGCCGCTTGCCGCCGAGGGCGTCTGGCCGGTTCAGGATCTTGCGATACTCGTCGCGGCGCTCGTGGATGGAGGCGATCACCAGGCCCATCGGCACTCCGATATCTACCAGCACGGCCTCGGACAGCTGCAGGCTGGCCTCGATGGTTTCAGGGACGGCGTCGGTGGCGCCCAGTTCGTACAGTCGCGCGGCGTGGCGAGCATCGCGGGCTCGCACCACAATCGAGATGTCCGGCCGCGCGCCTCGTACGGCCGCCACAACCGCTTCAGCGGCTTCCGGTGCGTCCATCGTGATGACCACGGCGCGGGCGGTGGCCAGGCCGCACCGTTCAAGCAACTCTAGCCGCGAGGCGTCGCCATAATAGATGCGGCTGCCGTCGCGGCGGCCCTGCTCGACCAGACGCGCGTCGCGCTCGACGGCGGTCCAGGGCAGGTCGTGGCGATTGAGCATGTCGGCCACCAGCTTGCCGACCCGACCGTAGCCGACCACCAGAACCTGACCCTCCGGTTCGGGGTCCAGACGTTCGACCGCGGGTTTCGGGGCCTCGGAGATCTGGGTGTTGGATGTTCGGCCAAACCGCGCGCCCAGCCCCGCCAGGGCCGGAATCAGGAACATGGTCAGGGTCGCCGAAACCAGTACTGCCTGGCCGATGTCGCGCGGCACCACCTGCGCGCCCATGGCGTTGTCGAGAATGACGAAGGCGAACTCGCCGCCGGCCGCCAGGATCAGCGCCGCCTCGGTCGAGGCCTTGACGCCCAGCTTCATGGCCATCCCGCCCAGGAAGACGATCACGCCCTTCACCAGCAGCAGGCCAAGACCGACGCCCAGGATCAGCACCGGATTGGCAAATAGCAGAGACAGGTCCAGGCGTATGCCCAGCGACACGAAGAACAGGCTCAGCAGCAGGCCCTTGAAGGGCTCGATCTTGACCTCGACCTCGTGGCGATACTCGGTCTCGGCCAGCAGCACTCCGGCTACAAACGCGCCCAGGGCCATCGACAGGCCCGACAGGGCGGCCACCATGCCGGCGCCGATGATCACCAGCAGGCAGGCCGCCATGAACATCTCTTCGCTCTTGGCCTTGGCGACGGATTTCAGCATCGGCCGCAGCACCAGTCGACCGATCAAGACCAGGCCGGCCAAACCGAGGGCGGCAGGCGCCAGGGCGGCCAGGTCTTTCAGGGCGAACGCTCCGTCGCCTCTCCCCAGGATCGTCAGGGTGATCAGGATCGGGGCCACCGCCAGGTCCTGGAACAGCAGCACCGAAAAGGTGGCCCTGCCGCCGTCCGAGTGCAGCCGGCGCCGCTCGGCCAGCACCGGTACGGCGATGGCGGTCGAAGACAGGGTCAGGGCCGCGCCAATGGCCAGGGCCGCGACAGGCGGCTGGCCCAGGGCCATGGCGCCAAGGCCCAGGGCGATGGAGCAGCCGATGACCTGGGCGGCGCCGAGGCCGAAGACCAGCTTGCGCATCAGGCGCAGACGCTCCCACGACAGCTCCAGCCCGATCATGAACAGCAGGAAGACGACGCCGAACTCGGCCAGCTGGGCGATTTCATCGGGGTTGTCGACGGTGACATAGTCGAGCCAGGGCGCGACGGGGATAAACCGGCCCAGGCCAAATGGCCCCAGGATCACGCCCGCCAGCAGGAAGCCGAGGATGGGATTGAGCTTGAGGCGCTTGAACAGCGGCGCGACGATACCGGCGGTCGCCAGGAACAGGACAAGGTCCTTGTAGCTCTCCGGTGAAACCTCGTGCGGCACGCCCCGTCCTTCGCTCTCTCTAGCTCGCCATTTTCAGTCTGACGCCCGCGCCGGCCTCGTCCGCCGGGATCAACGCCACGCCACCGGCTTCCAGCGCCTCGATCAGGAGACGTTCGGTGCTATGGTGCAACGCATGGCGCTCGGTCTCGAAATCCTTGACCGTACTGCGTGACACGCCCGCCCGATCGGCGAGCTCGCCCTGCGACCAACTGAGCAGGCCGCGAGCGCCCCGGCATTGCGCTGGGAGGAGGATTTTTGCGTGTGGCATCTGGCAAATCCGGATGAAATCACCCATATTGGTTGAGTACGCCCGAAAACGTTGACGGTCAAGGAGAGCCTTTGCACCACACCTCGCTGATCGCCACCATTGTTGCGGGCTTGGGGCTGGCCTTCGTGTTTGGCGCCCTCGCCAACCGCCTGAAGCTGCCCGTTCTGGTCGGCTATCTGCTGGCCGGGGTGATGGTCGGGCCGTTCACGCCCGGCTATGTGGCCGATCAGGAACTGGCGCCGCAGCTGGCCGAGATCGGCGTGATCCTGCTGATGTTCGGGGTCGGGCTGCATTTCTCGCTGAAAGACCTGATGGCGGTGCGCAAGATCGCCATACCCGGCGCCGTGGTGCAGATCACCGCCGCCACCCTGATGGGCCTGGGTCTGGCGCTGGCGCTGGGCTGGACTGTTGGGGCGGGCATCGTCTTTGGCCTGGCCCTGTCGGTGGCCTCCACCGTGGTGTTGCTGCGCGCCCTGCAGGAGCGGCGGCTGGTCGAGACCGGGCGCGGCAAGATCGCCGTCGGCTGGCTGATCGTCGAGGACCTGGCCATGGTCCTGGCGCTGGTCCTGCTGCCCGCCCTGTCGGGGATGCTGGGCGGAGAGGCCGCCGCGCCCGGGCCGGGCGGCGTCGCCGGCGCCTTCGCGATCACCATCGGCAAGGTCGTGGCCTTCGTCGCCTTCATGCTGATCGTCGGTCGCCGGGTGATCCCCTGGATCCTGCACCGCATCGCCCATACCGGCTCGCGCGAGCTGTTCCGCCTGGGCGTGCTGGCCATCGCCCTGGGCGTGGCCTTCGGCTCGGCGGCGCTGTTCGGCGTCTCCTTCGCCCTGGGCGCCTTCTTCGCCGGCATGATCATGGCCGAAAGCGAGCTCAGCCAGCAGGCCGCCAACGAGACCCTGCCCCTGCGCGACGCCTTCGCGGTGCTGTTCTTCGTCTCGATCGGCATGCTGTTCGACCCGATGGTGCTGCTGCGCGAGCCGCTGGCGGTGCTGGCGACCGTGGCGATCATCGTGGTCGGCAAGTCGATCGCCGCCTTGATCATCGTGCTGGCCTTCCGCCGCCCGATGAGCACGGCCCTGACCATCTCGGCCAGTCTGGCCCAGATCGGCGAGTTCTCGTTCATTCTGGCCGGCCTGGGCGTGAGCCTGAAGCTGCTGCCGGAAGCCGGCCGCGATTTGGTGCTGGCCGGCGCCATCCTGTCGATCCTGGTCAACCCGCTCCTGTTCGTGATCCTCGACAGGGTCCTGCCCAGGATGATGGCCGACGAACGCGAAGCCGCCGGCGAGCCGCCCCTGATCGCCGCCGCCCAGCCCCACGCCCTGCTGGTCGGCTATGGCCGGGTCGGCAAGCGGGTGGCCGAGGGGCTGAAGGGCCGCACGCCCCTGGTGGTGATCGAGGATGATCCCGAACGCGCCGCCGAACTGCGCGCCGCCGGCTACGAGACGGTCAACGGCAATGCGGTGCTCCCCGAGGTGCTGCTGAAGGCTGGCCTGGACAAGGCCACCCACCTGTTCGTCGCCGTGCCCAGCCCCTTCGAGGCGGCACGGATCATCGAGCAGGCCCGGGCCGCCAATCCCAAGGCCGAAATCATCGCCCGGGCCTATACCGACGCCGATGTCGAACTGCTCAAAAGCATGGGCGCCACCCACGCCCTGGTCGGCGAGGACGAGATCGCCAAGGGCATGCTGGCGCGGGCGCCGAAGAAGAAGCTGGCGGCGGCGGCGGGCGGGCACTAGGCGCGAATGTCAAAGATCCTTCCTTCGCGCGGGGGGAAGGAAAGCGGATGACAGTCTGCTTTGTCTTCTGAAGGCCCTTAAGTAGCCATCCCAGCGCGCGCGACACCGGCGCTGATTGACCAGCCCGTCGCCACGCCCTAGTCAGCCAAGCCATGATCCCCCGTCGCGCCAGATCTGGTCCCACCCTGCTCGTCGCCCTGTTGGCGGCGCTGGCGGTGCTGGCCCAGACCCTGGTTCCGGCGGTCGCCATGGCCCGCTCGACCAGCGCGGGCGAGGCGATCATCATCTGTACCGCCGAGGGCGCCAAGCTGGTCAAGGTGGGCGGCGAGGAGCCGTCGCCCAGCAAGATCTTTGGCGGCTTCAAGTGCGGCCAGTGCCTGGTCGCCAGCCTGGCGGCCATCACGCCTGATCCGGCCGCCACCATCGTTCCCGTGCGCTACGCCGTCCGTCTTGAGGTCGCCATCGTGCGCACCCTGGGCGTTCGCGGCCATGCCCGCGCGCCGCCGCGTCCGCCCGGACAGGGACCACCGCTCCTCCTGAACGCCTGACCTAAAAAGCCCGCGCCACGGCCCTGCCGCCCGCGCGTCTCGTCACGTTTTCAGGACTTCCCTTTCCATGACCGTCACCTTCCGCCGCGCCCTCATGCTGGGCGCCGCAGCCCTTTGCCTGTCTTCCGCCGCTCAAGCCGCCGAAGCCGACCAGACCCACCTCGACTCCGTGCTGGTCACCGCCCGTCCCGATCCCGAAGACCCGCCCGCCGTGGCCCAGGCCCGCAAGCGCCTGTCGGAAACCCCCGGGGCCGTGGCGGTGATCTCGTCGGAAGCCTATGCCCGCCGCTTCGCCCTGGGCCTGAACGACACCGTCCGCGATGTGCCCGGCGTGTTCGCCCAGAAGAAGTTCGGCGAGGATACCCGCCTGTCGATCCGGGGTTCGGGCATCGGCAACGCCAACCACAATCGCGGAACCCTTCTGGCCCAGGACGGCGTGCCGCTGAACGAGGCCGACGGCTATGGCGACTATCAGCTGATCGACCCGCTGCTGGCCCGCTATACCGAGGTTTACAAGGGCGGCAACGCCCTGCGCTTTGGCGGCGCCCTGCTGGGCGGGGCGATCAATTTCGTCACCCCCACGGGCAAGACCGCCGGGGCCGACACCCTGTTGCGCGTCGAGGGCGGCTCGTTCGGCACGGCCCGTCTGCATGGCGAGGTGGCGCGGCGCTCCGGCGACACTGACGTCTTCGTCGGCGCCACCCTGATGAACGCCGACGGCTGGCGCCAGCAGAGCAACAGCTCGGCCGCGCGCCTGTCGGCCAATATCGGCCATAGCTTTGGCGAGGACCGCGAGGTGCGGCTCTATGTCAGCGGAGCGGACCTGCGCCAGCAGATCGCCGGTTCGGTCACTCTGTCCCAGGCGCTGAACAGCCCGCAGAAGGCCGCCGCCGGCAACTTGACCAACAACTACGGCCGCAACATGCGCAATGCCCGGGCCAGCGTGCAGACGACCTGGCGGCTGTCCGACACCACCGTGTTTGAAGGCGGCGTCCATGCCGCCTGGCGCGACCTGGACCATCCGATTTTTCAGGTCATCGATCAGGAAAGTCGCAACTTCGGGGCGTTTGGACGGCTGGACTGGACCGGCCAGATCGCCGGCCATGCGGCCGACCTGTTTGCTGGCGCGTCCTACCGGATCGGCGATCTGGACGCCCGCCAGTGGCTGAACCTGCGCGGCTCCAAAGGCGCGGCCCAGGCCTTTTCACGGCAGAACGCGGAGGCTCTGGACGTGTTCGCCGAGGGCCGGTTCTTCGTCACGCCGCGCGTCGCCCTGGTGGCCGGCGCCACCTACGGAACCGCCAAGCGCGACTACCGCGCCTACAAGCTGGCCGGCGTCGCCAGCAGCTTCGACCTGACCGCCAGCCGCGACTATGACTGGCTGGCGCCGCGCGTCGGTTTGCTGTTCCAGGTCGACCAGGACAGCCAGGTGTTCGCCAATCTGACCCGCTCGGTCGAGCCGCCCAATTTCGGAGCCTATTCGCCATCCGCCGCCGCTGGATTCGCCCCCGTGGTTCCGCAAAAGGCCTGGACCGGCGAGATCGGCGCTCGCGGCCGCAGGGGCGCCTTTGCCTGGGACATCGCCGCCTATCGCGCCGAGCTGAAGGACGAGCTGCTGACCTTCGTGGTCGATCCCGCCCACCCGGCCGCCACCTTCAACGCCGACGAAACGGTCCACCAGGGCCTCGAAGCTGGACTCGACTGGCGTTTCAACAAACGCGTTCGCCTGCGCCAGACCTATGCGTGGTCGGACTTCCACTTCGAGGGCGACGCCCAGTATGGCGACAACAGCCTGCCGATCGTACCTGAGCACCTGTATCGCGCCGAGCTGAAATACGAGCACCCGGCCGGCTGGTTCGTGGCCCCGGCGGTGGAATGGTCGCCGCGCGGCCCGTTCGTGGACTATCGCAACAAGGTCCGCGCGCCCGACTACGCGATTGCATCCTTAGGGGCGGGCTATACCCGCGACGGGGTGACGGTGTTCCTGGATGCGCGCAATCTGCTGGACAAGCGCTATGTCGCCACCGTCAATCCGCTGGCCAATTCGGCCTCGGTGACAGCGGCGACCATCGAGAACACGGCCGCCTTCTGGCCGGGCGAGGGACGCGGCGTCTTCGTCGGCGTCTCGGGCAAGTTCTAGGAGGCCCTGATGCGCAAGATCGTCCTCACCCTGCTGGCCCTGGCCGCTCCCCTGCCCGCTGCCGCTCATGTCGTGGCCGCGCCGGACACCGCCCGCGCCGGCTCCTACGCCGCCGTCGCCTTCCGGGTGGGCCATGCCTGCTCGGCGGGCGACGTCACTCTGAAGGTCCGGATCGAGATCCCGCCCGGCGTGGTCTCGGCCAGGCCCCAGCCCAAGCCCGGCTGGACCTATGAGATCGAGCGCGAGGCCGGCGCCGATCCCAAGGCCGCGCCCTCGGCGGTCACCTTCACCGGCCGTCTGCCCGACGAGGCGTTCGACGACTTCCCGCTGCTGATGAAGCTGCCCACCGCCGCCGACACCCTGGTCTTTCCGGTCATCCAGACCTGCGAGAAGGGTGAAAGTCAGTGGGCGGAGGTTCCCTCGACCGGCGCGCCCGGCGAGAAACTGTCGCGCCCCGCCGCCACCCTTCGCCTGATACCCGCCGACGCTGCGTCGGCGGGCCACAAACATTGATCCTGGAGAGCCCCATGCGCACTGCACGCTTCCTGGCCCTCGCGGCCGTCCTGGCCTTCACCGCCCCTGCCATGGCCGGCGACTACAAGGTCGGCGCCCTGACGATCAAAAGCCCATGGAGCCGCCCGGCCATGGCCGGCATGAACGGCGTCGGCTTCATGACCATCGTCAACACCGGGGCCAAGCCGGTGAAGCTGGTCAGCGCCGAAAGCCCGCTGGCCGGCAAGGTTGAGATCCACCGCTCGGCCATGGCCAATGGCGTGATGACCATGCGCCGCCAGGACGACGGCGTGATCATCCCGGCCGGCGGGGCCACATCCTTCGCCCCGGGCGGCTATCACCTGATGCTGATGGGCCTGAAGAAGCCCCTGACCCAAGGGCAAAAAGCTCCCGTAACACTGGTCTTCGACAATGGCCGCCGTGCGGCCGTGGAGCTGACGGTCCAGATCGCCGCGCCCCAGGCCACGCAAGGATCGGCGGGCGGGCACGCCCATCACTGACCGCCGGCCTCAGCCACACATGACAAATTTGTAAGGGAGCAAAATTTTCACGGCGAGGCAGATTGCGGCCAGCTCACACCAACGGATACGACTTCCATGAAACGTGTTTGGTTCGGCGCCGCCGCCTTGGCCGCCCTCTCCCTCTCGGCCTTCAGCGCCCAGGCCAGCGAAGACCATCTGTGCCTTGATGACGCCTGCACGACCCAGGCGCTGTTTGCCCCCGCCATTGAAGGCGCGGCGGCCGACCTGACCTCGCTGGAGTCGCCGCGCTACGGCGCCTGGGGCTTCGACACCTCGGGCATCGACAGCAGCGTCAAGCCGGGCGACGACTTCTACAAGTGGGCCAATGGCGCCTGGGACGCCCGCACCGAGATCCCGTCGGACCGCACCCGCTATGGCAATTTCGACAAGCTGTCGGAACTGTCGGAAGCTCGCACCAAGGCGATCATCGAGGCCGCCGCAGCAAACACGGCCGCGACCGGCGACACCGCCAAGGTCGGCGCCGCCTATCGCGCCTTCATGGCCGAGGCAGCCATCGAGGCGCTGGACGCCAAGCCGATCGCGCCCTGGTTGGCCCAGGTCAAGGCCGTGAAGACCAAGGACGACTTCACCGCCCTGATGGGCAAGAGCAGCGTCACGCCGTTCACCAGCCTGCTGGGCATCGGCATCCAGACCGACGCCAAGAACCCCAAGGCCTACGCCGTCTATGCCGGCTCAGGCGGCCTGTCGCTGCCCAACCGCGACTACTATCTGGAAGCCAGGTTCGCCGCCCAGAAGGCCGCCTACCAGGTCTATGTCGAGAAGATCCTGACCATGGCCGGCTGGGACAAACCCGCCGCCAACGCCAAGGCCATCGTCGATTTCGAGACCAAGCTGGCCGAAGTCACCTGGACCCGCGCCGAGCTCCGCGATCGCGACAAGACCTATAATCCCGCCACGCTCGCCGAGCTTCAGGCCATGACGCCGGGCTATGACTGGAACCGCTATCTGGCCGGCTCGGAGCTGCCCAAGGTCGACCGCTTCATCGTCACCACCAACACGACCTTCCCGAAGTACGCCAAGATCTATGCCGAAACCCCGCTGGACACCCTGAAGGCCTGGCAGGCGTTCAAGGTCGCTGACGGCGCGGCGCCCATGCTCTCCAAGCGGTTCGTCGACGCCAGCTTTGAGTTCCGCAACAAGACCCTGTCGGGCCAGCCCGAGCAGCGCCCGCGCTGGAAGCGTGGCGTGGCCCAGGTCAACGGCATGTTGGGTGAGGCGGTCGGCAAGGACTATGTCGCCGCCTATTTCCCGCCGGAGTCCAAGGCCAAGATGCTGGAGCTGGTGGCCAATGTCCGCTCGGCCATGAAGGTGCGGATCGACAACCTCGACTGGATGAGCGCCGAGACCAAGGTCAAGGCCCAGGACAAGCTGGCCAAGTTCACCGTCAAGATCGGCTACCCCGAGGTCTGGGAAGACTATTCCAAGCTCGAGATCAAGGATGACGACGCCTTCGGCAACGCCCAGCGCGCGGGCGTCTGGGCCTGGCGCAAGGACGTCGAGCGCCTGTTCAAGCCGGTCGACAAGACCGAGTGGGGCATGACCCCGCAGACGGTCAACGCCTACTACAACTCGGTCAATAACGAGATCGTCTTCCCCGCCGCCATCCTGCAGGCGCCGTTCTTCCACCCGGACGCCGACCCGGCCATCAACTATGGCGGCATCGGCGGCGTGATCGGTCACGAGATCGGCCACGGCTTCGATGACCAGGGCCGCAAGTCCGACGGCGACGGCGTGCTGCGCGACTGGTGGACCGCCGAGGACGCGGCCAAGTTCAAGGCCCAGGCCGACCGCCTGGGCGCCCAGTACGGGGCCTTCGAGCCGCTGCCGGGCCTGAAGCTGAACGGTCCGCTGACCATGGGCGAGAACATCGGCGACATGGGCGGCCTGGCGTTCGGTCTCGACGCCTATCACGCCTCGCTGGGCGGCAAGCCGGCGCCGATCCTGGACGGCCTGACCGGCGACCAGCGCGTCTATCTGGGCTGGGCCCAGGTGTGGCGCCAGAAGCAGCGCGAGGAGGCCCTCAAGCAGCAGGTCACCACCGGCCCGCACTCGCCGGCCTATTACCGCGTCAACGGCACGATCCGGAACCAGGACGGCTGGTACAAGGCCTTCGACATCAAGCCGGGCGACAAGCTGTACATCGCCCCGGAAGATCGCGTGAGGATCTGGTGATCGACTGATCGTCAGGCGGCAACGACGAGGGGGCTGGCGCTCAGGCGCCAGCCCCTTTTTCTTTCACACCAGCCGCGCCTGTAGCCACAGGATCGCCGGGTAAACCGACAGCCAGGTCCAGAAAAAGCGGTTCAGGCCAAACAGGCAGGCATTGGCCAGGTGGAACGTCCCGGCCACGATCAGTCCGACGATCAGGCTCTCGCGCGACAGCAGGGTCAGCGGAAAGGCCAGCTCGAACAGCATGACCGCCCAGGACAGGGCCAGTAACAGGCGCGGTCGATCGGCCAGGCGGCGCAGGTCCTCGCTGACGGGATAGGCCGAGAACCGGAACACATCGGCCAGGGCCCGCCCGCTGCGCCAGTCGGGGTTCACAATCTTCACCCCACCGGAAATAAAGTAGGACAACATCAGTTGCAGGCCCAGATAGCCCAAGGCCAACTCGGCCAAGGCCGGTGTGGGCGCCAGGCGCGACAGGGTCAGACACCACAGGGCCAGCAGGCCCATCCTGTCGCTTCCGCCATTATAAGGGCCCTGGAAGCGCCTGAGGATCAGCAGCGACAGCCCGGCCAGACCCACCAGGCCGATCAGGCCGACCCACGGCCAGGTGAAGGCCGCGCCCAACAGCACGAGGCCGCACAGCGCCATTCGCGCAACAAACAGCGTCCGCTCGGGGCGGCTGCCACGGAGATGCTCCAGGCTCTGCTGGAGGAGGGCCAGGGCCAGCAGGGCCTCGGTCAGCCGGGCGGCGCTCTCCAGGCTCATCGCACGGTGATGTCCGCCAGCCGGCGCGGGGCCGACTGGAACAGCACCTCGCGCTGGATCGCCTCGTCCTCGCGACTGACGAAGACCAGCCGGAAACTGAGCCAGGAGGCCGCATCCGCGCCGTCCGGCGCACCCCGGAGTTCTGCGGCCAGACGCGAGAAGATCTCGTCCTGACTGTGGTCGGTCGGCGTATTGACCAGCCGCTCGGCGCAGCTGACCAGGAAAAGGGTCTCGTTCCAGCGCGGATTCCACAGCAGCCGGCCCAGCATGGCCCAGGCCGGTACGCGCTCGGGCCTGGGCCGAAACTCCCGCCAGCCGTCCTTCGGGGGCTTCGACGAGGGGGGCAGGGCGTATTCGATGCGCGGCGAAGGCGCGATCACGTCAAAGAAGTTCCAGGACGGGATCAGCGCCGGCAGCAGCAGAGTGAGGGGCTTCAACGGGATCCTCCCCGGCTGGAGCGCGCGAATCGAACAGCGCCCGCGATCATCTCCGCCCATGGCAGGGGTCCGCAAGCACCCGAGCGCCAGCGCAGGAGGGCAACTTGTTGTTTTTGACTCTTTCGTCAAATATTGAAGCTGGAGCCCAGATACACCAAACCCGCCGCGGGGGATAATCGCGACGGGCTGGCTATTTCTCGATCATTCGATCTAGGCGGGCGTTTCCTCCCCGAAACGCCGAAGGAAGGGAGCTCTCTGATGGGCTCTGTTCTTCCTTGCAAGCGTTAGAAACGTCATAATTGAGGCGGTGTCAACGCACCAAAACCCGTTTCTGTAACGGTTTGAGCGATTTTTTGACGAAACCGACGTAGTTTGGACGCGGCGGTCAAACTTATCACCGTTCTCTTTGATTATTTTTGACGATAGAGTCAAATATTACCTTTGAGGCGGTGCTCAAGGGTGTCCAGTACCCTGGAGCGCGACTCGAAGACGTAGTCGGGACGCGAAACAGTGACCGGCTCCACCCCCGCCCCGGCCAAGGCCGCGGCGGCGTCGAACAGATCCGAGGTCGCCAGCAGGGCGCCATTGGCCCGGCGCGAGCCGCCCTTGGCGACAAAGCTGGCGACAGCGGCCTGGGCCGTATCGTCCTGTTCGGCGGGCCAGACCAGGGTCGCCAGCCTGGCCGCCCGCCCCTTGGCCTCGACCACCGACAGCATCCGCCGCAGGGCGTTCAACTGCTCGGGCGACCAGTCGGCGATCAGCGAGGCGGTCAGCTGGGCCTGGCTCTTCAGGATCACGCCGTCGGTCAGGATCTTCAGGCCGTTGGCCGCCAGGGTGGCGCCGGTGGTGGTGATGTCGACCACCAGTTCCGCCGCCCCGGCCGCCGGAGCGCCCTCGGTGGCGCCGCTGCTCTCGACGATGCGGTAGTCGGCCACGCCGTGACGAGCGAAGAAGGCCCGGGTCTGGGTCACATATTTGGTCGCCACCCGCAGCCGGCGGCCGGTGCGGGCCAGATGGGCGTGCCCGACCTCGTCGATATCGGCCATGGTGTCGACGTCCAGCCAGCTCTTGGGCGCCGTGACCACCAGATCCGCCCGGCCAAAACCCAGGGCGCGCAGCAGCATCACCCGGCTGTCCATGTCGTCGCCACGTTCGCGCAGCAGGTCCTCGCCGGTGACGCCCAGGTGCAGCTCGCCGGCGTCGAGGCCGGCGGCGATGTCGCCGGCCGACAGCAGGCGCACCGAGACGCCGGGCAGGCCCGAAAGTTCAGCGCTATAGCCGCGTGAGCCGCCGGTCATTTCCAGCTTGAAGCCGCATTCGGCCAGCCAGGCCTCGACCTGCTCTTTCAGGCGGCCCTTGGAGGGGATGGCGAAGATCATGGGCGCGCTCATTCGCCGCCTCCCGCATAGGCTCGCGCCGGACGGACCATGCAGCCCACCGCGCCTGTCTTTCGTTCAGCCCCCAACCGGGCCGGCAGCCCGTCATAGCGACCGCCGGCCGCCACGGGCCGCTCGTCGCCGAGGGCGGCGCTGCGCACTTCAAAGAGATAGCCGTCGTAATAGCCAAACGCCCGGCCAAACGAGGCGGTCAGCACCATGCGATCCTCGGGCGCGCCGCGCTGGGCCATGCCGGAAAGGCGCGAGCGCCAGCCGTCCAGGGCCGCGTCCAGGGCCGCGCGCTGCGGGCCGGCGAGAGCCGAGATGGCGTCCAGCGCCGCGCCCGGACGGTCGCTGACCGCCAGGAAGGCGCGGACCTTGTCGGCCTGTTCGACGGACAAACGACCAGCCTTGGCGGCTTCGGCGCGTTCGACCAGGCGGTGGGCGATCTCGGCGGGACGGCGACCACCGACCGGCTCGATGCCGGCCAGGGACCACAGCTCCTGCAGCACCGCCGAAGCCTCGCCCTCGGGCAGGCCGGCCAGCAGCGCGGCGATGCGGCTCTGCTCGGCGCTGGCCTCGACACCGCCGTCCAGCTCGATCTTCAGCTGGCGCGGCCGGGTGAAGGCGCGCTTCAGGCGCACGGCCAAAGGCGGCGCCAGGCCCAGCGTATCCACGAACGCCCCGAACAGCCCCACATCGCCCAGCACCAGAGAAAGGTCCGAGCGGCCGCCGGCGGCTGACGAGGTCCAGGCCAAAGCGGCGATCTCGGCGTCGGCGGCGACGGGGTCGCCGGCCTCGAAGGCCTCGACGCCGATCTGCAGGAACTCTTCGGCCCGGTCGCTGCCGCGCGGCGCCACCCGGAAGGCCTTGCCGTCATAGAGATAGCGCCCCGAAGCCGCCCCCGCCTCCAGGTGCGCGCGGGCGATGGCCACGGTGAAATCGGGCCGCAGGCACGCCTCCTCCCCCCCGTCGCCGGACACCACGAACAATCGCGACCGCATGGCCTCGCCGGCCAGGTCCAGCAGCAGGCCAAGCGGCTGCAGAACCGGCGCGTCGGTCAGCACGGCGCCGGCCGCCAGCAGCGGGGCGCGGATAGCGTCCAGCGCGTCGGCCGGAATGGAACGCTCGAGCCTCATGCCCTTAACCCTCAACGCTACCAGAGATGATCTTGCGGACAGCGGACACCAGCTCGCCGCGCGGGATCGTCTGCTGGCCGGGACGCTCGGCCTTCCAGGCGGCGTTGTCGGCCACGCCCGAGGCCAGCTCGCGACCCAGGTCAAGGTCCTTGATCGTCACCGTGCCGGCCGCGATCTCGTCGCCGCCCAGCATGATGGCGGCCGGTGCCATCCGGCGATCAGCATATTTCATCTGTGGCCGCATTCCCGAGGTTCCGAGATAGACCTCGGCCGGAATGCCTGCATTGCGCAGGTCGGCGGCCACCGAGAAGTACTCGCCCATATGGGCCTGATCGAAATTGATGATCACCACCGGACCGCGCGCCGTCCCGCCAGGCTCTCGCCCCGCCGCCCGCAGGGCCGAGGCCAGACGCGAGACGCCGAACGAGAAGCCGGTGGCCGGCACCGGCTGGCCGGTGAACCGCGCGATCAGGTCGTCATAGCGCCCGCC
The DNA here is from genome assembly GCA_002280875.1 of Caulobacter sp. 32-67-35. Lineage (GTDB taxonomy): Bacteria > Pseudomonadota > Alphaproteobacteria > Caulobacterales > Caulobacteraceae > Caulobacter. The sequence goes on from NCEV01000016.1 coordinate 39,612, forward strand.
GCCGCCGATCGAGCCGAACGAGACCTTGGCGCCCTTCTCGTCGGTGGTGGACAGCAGCAGCTCGGCCTCGAACACCGCGCCCGTATAGTACTCCAGCCCGCGCACGATCGACGGCTCGAACATCGCCTGGTCGTCGGCGACACCCAGGCTCTTCAGGGCCGCGTCGATCAGGGCCAGCTCATTGAGCCCTTCGTCGCCCTCGGCCGAACCGCCGATGACATTGGCGATCTTGCTCAAGGTCTCCGATCGTCCGCCGGAACCGGCCTGGACGAAGTCGACCACCGCGTCGATGGCCTTGCCCACCAGGCCCGCGCCCTTGGTGAAGGCGCCGCTCTCGTCCAGCCGGCCCTCGCCCAGCAGCAGGCGCACGCCCTCGACGCCCAGGCGGTCCAGCTTGTCGACGGCGCGCAGCACGGCCAGCTTCTGGCCGCCGGTCTCGACCCCGGCCGAGGTCAGAAGGCCGTTCAGCAGCTTGCGATTATTGATCCGCAGCACGGCCGAGCCGCGCGGCAGGCCGGCGGCTTCCAGACCCGCTACGGCCATGGCGATGATCTCGGCGTCGGCCTCGGGCCGGGCCGAGCCGACGGTGTCGGCGTCGCACTGGATGAATTCGCGGAAACGGCCGGGGCCGGGCTTCTCGTTGCGCCACACAGGGCCATAAGCATAGCGGCGGAACGGCTTGGGCAGGGTCTCCCAGTTCTGGGCCGCAAACCGGGCCAGGGGCGCGGTCAAATCGTAGCGCAACGCCATCCACTGATCATCGTCGTCCTGCAGGGCGAAGACGCCCTCGTTGGGACGGTCGCTGTCGGGCAGGAACTTGCCCAGCGCGTCGGCATATTCGAAGGCCCCGGTGTCCAGCGCCTCGAAGCCGTGCCGCTCATAGACCTTCGACACCGCCTCCAGGATGGCGCGCTCGGCCCGCAGGTTGCGGGCGCGCTTGTCGGCGAAGCCGCGCGGGGCGCGAGCTTCGGGGCGGAAGGCTTCGGTTTTGGTGTCGTCGGGCATCGTCGGTCCTTGGATACTCAAAGGCTTCGACGGATGGCGCTTGCAGCAAAGCCCCATCCGCTAGGCGGGGCTCGGGCAGGGGGCTTGCTGTTAAAGCGAGCGGACCCGGCCGATCCCGCGAGGCGAGGTCGGATGGTGGTGGCGGCCGTGATGGTGCGGCGTGCGGATCATCGGCGCGGGCTATAGCGCAGCGGGCGGCGGGGGGGAAGGGGGCGTACGGAGCCTTGGTCTGGCCAACCACGCGCACCCGCCTGTGAGGGCCCGCGCCCTCCTGCGGCGATATGGCCCAGCCAGGCTTGGCCGTATCGCCGAAACGTTAACCTTGTCGTGGCATAGCTCGTCTCATGCGAGCAACCGCCCGACAAACCGCCTCCTTCGCCGACCAGCGCGCCTATGCGCGGCGGCCGACGTCCCGGAAGGTCTATCTGGTCAGCGGACGCGATACGTTACGCTGCGCCCTGATCGATCTGGCCGAGGGCGGGGCGCGTATCCGGCTGATGGGGACGGCCCTGCCCGAAGGCGATCTCTATCTGGTCGACACCCGCGTGCGGCGCATCCACCTGGCCCGCTCGGTGTGGCAGTCGGAGCGGGAAGCCGGCCTGCAGTTTGTCGAGAGCGACACCCTGGATCGTCCCGGCGGCGGCGTCGAAGGCGCTGCCGAAGCCGCCCTGTTGTTTGCTAGGCGTCGGGCCCGCGAGGCGGCCGCTCTGGAAGCCGACCTGTAGTCTCCAGGGCCTCGACCAGTCGCGGCGCCAGCCAGGCCGCCATCTGGGCCTGCGCTTCGGCGTCGACCAGCAGATCCTGGCGCACTTCCAGTTCAAGATAGTCCAGCCCGCCCGCATCGGCGTGGAGCGGGATGGTATTGTCTGTTTCGTCCATGGCGTAGGGCGCGTTATCGCCGACGGCCTCTCCCAGATCCGCCCGCAGCCGCGTCAGCACCGCCGTCGAAAAGGGCGAGTCGTGACGATGCAGCACACCAAGACGCCAGGGCCGCTCGATCCCCTGCATCGAGGGTGTGAAGCTGTGAAGCGCGATCAGAATTGTCGGCCGGTCCGCTCTCTCATTCAGCGCCCTGGCGATGGCGTCCTGGTAGGGCGCGTAGATCTCGGCCATTCGGGCCGCTGCGGCTTGCGGCGAAAGGTCTCGATTGCCCGGGATCGACTCACCGTCGCTGACTGGCGGCATGGCCCCATCAGCGCCTGGGCGGCGATTACAGTCGACGACCAGCCGCGAATAGACCTGCGCGATGAAGGTCGCGTCCAGCAGGCCTGAAAGCAGCGTTCCCAGGCCCGCTATGCCGATATCCCAGGCGATATGACGGTCCAATGCCGCATCGCCCAGGCCCAGGCGGTTCAGACGCCGGGGAATCTCCCGCCCCGCATGGTCCCCCAGAAGCAGAAATGGCGATGGGGCGCCCGGATTGAGCACAATGACCGGGTCCGGATCACCTGCGACAAGAAGGCGGCTCGACCCCGCGCCCGAATCCCAGCCACTAGTGATCAATGCCTGTGCTCTCGGTTCGCCATCTGACGCGCTACCGGTATCGCAATCCCGTGGCGTTCGGCGATCATCGCATGATGTTGCGCCCGCGCGAAGGTTGCGATCAGCGACTGCTGTCGTCCAGTCTGCTGATCACGCCCAATCCCGTTCAACTGCGCTACGTTCAGGACGTCTTGGGCAACTGGGTCGGCGTCGCTCACTTCCAGGGCCGCTCCAGCGAACTGAGCTTTGAAAGCCAGTTCACCCTGGACCATACGCCCCTGCCGGCCTTTGGCGACGTGCCCGGCCATATCGACGTCTACGAGGCTGGCAGGCCTTTCGCCTATTCCAGCGAGGACTTGCCTGACCTGTTTCAGTCCATCGCGCCCCAGCATGACGATCCCGACGGCGTCCTGACCCGCTGGGCGCTGGGCTTCGTCAAGCCTGCGGGCGAGACCAGCCTGCAGCACATGCTGGCCGAGATGACCCAGGCGATCTATGCCGACTTCAGATACGGCAAGCGCTTCGAGAAGGGGGTCCAGACGCCCCTGACCACCCTGGAAAACCGGGGCGGCACCTGTCGCGACTTCGCGGTGCTGATGATCGAGGCCGTGCGGCGCCTGGGCCTCGCCGCCCAGTTCGTGTCGGGCTACATCCACAGCCCCTCGCGCAAACAGGTGGCGGTCGAGCGGACTGGAGGCGGCCACACCCATGCCTGGTTGCGGGTCTATCTGCCCTCATGCGGCTGGGTGGAGTTTGATCCCACCAATGGCATCGTCGGCAACACCGACCTGATCCGCGTCGCCGTGGTCCGCGATCCGCGCCAGGCGCCACCCGTCCATGGCACCTGGGCAGGCTTTCCGACCGACTATCTGGGCATGGATGTCGAGGTCGACGTCACCAGCATCGAAGATCATCTGGCGCCGTCCCTGGCCACGGCCTTCGGCTGACGCATCTTTCGATCGCGTCGCGCGTTGGCGTTGAACTTCTACTTAAATCCCGGATTCGCCACCCCTGGTGCGCCGGCTCCTGCGTGAGACGACGATGCTGATCCGCTATGGCTACGAGATCACGGTCTACTGTCAGCAACCCACGGCGATGGTGACGCTGCTGGGCCTGAGGGACGGACGCGAGGCCGACGTACGCATCCCCGAGTCGTTCTTCACGACACCCGAGGTCGCGACCTCGACCTATCGCGACATGTTCGGCAATCCTTGCCGCCGCCTGGTCGCCCCGGCAGGCCTGCTGACCCTCTGGAGCGACAGCGTCATGGAAGATAGCGGCGCGGTCGATCCCGCGGCGCCAGACGCCGAGCAACACGACGTCGCCGACCTGCCCGACGACTGTCTCGTCTATCTGATGGGCAGCCGCTATTGCGAGACGGACCGTCTCAGCCAGCTGGCTTGGGACAGGTTCGGCCCTATCCAGGGGGGCTGGGCGCGGGCCCAGGCGATCTGCGACTTCGTCCACAGCCACATCAGTTTTGACTACAAGACCGCCTGCTCGACACGCACGGCCTATGAGGTGCATGAGGGCCGCATCGGCGTATGTCGCGACTATGCCCATCTGGCTGTTGCGCTCTGTCGTTGCCTGAACATCCCGGCGCGCTATGTGAACGGTTATCTGGGCGACATCGGCGTGCCGCGCGTCGACCCGATGGACTTCAGCGCCTGGATGGAAGTTTATCTGGGCGGCAAATGGTGGGCCTTCGACCCGCGCAACAACATCCCACGTATCGGCCGCATCGTGGTGGCCCATGGCCGTGACGCCGCCGACGTGGCCATGCTGACCTCGTTCGGGCCGCATCAGCTGAACGGCTTCCGGGTCTGGGCCTATGAAACCGAGGCTGGCGCCCTGCCGGGTTCAGTGATCGACACGACCGGAGCGGCCGGGCGTGAAGTCCGCGCCCGCTCGCCGCTGTAGGCGATTAAAGCCCGCGGGTGCTCTGTCCGTGCCACACTGCTCTCTCGCCGTGTCGTGAGTGACCGGCGGCGGTCAAGATCGACGGCGAGTCGCCAAGCCGATCGCGACCAAAGGAAAGACGCATCATGAAAGAGACCAAGGGCAAGGCGAAGAAGCCGGCTCCGCCGAAAGCCAACGCGTCAAACCCCAGCGTGAAGGGCGATATGGCGACCCTGTTCAAGAAGAAATAGATCTCCGCCTGAACGCCGCCGGCCCCCTGGACTGGCGGCGTGGCGCCTCAAAGACCCAGGATGCGCCTGAGCCATCTGGGGACGCGCCGCTCCGGGTCGAATTCCTCTTCCGCCTCACGTTCAGGTCCTGGCTCGAACCGCGGTCTGGGCGCGCGGTCCTTGGCAATCAGTCCCGCCTTCAGTCCGCCTGTCATGACGTCACGCCAGATCAGGGCTGGCAGACCGCCGCCAACGACCCGGTTCATCGGCGTCTGGTCGTCGTTGCCGATCCAGACCCCCACGACCAGGTCGCCAGTGAAGCCAACGAACAGGGCGTCGCGATGGTCCTGGGTGGTGCCGGTCTTGCCATACGCCCGCTGGGACAGGCGGGCGGCGCGACCCGTGCCCTCCTGAACCACCGCGGCCAGCAGATCGAGCAACGCCTCGCGCTGGCCGGGGTCGAGCTTGGCCTGCGGCGGCGGAGACTTGAACGGACGACCGTGGGGGAAAGACGGGCCTTTTCCCGCCGCCACAGCAGCGTAGGCGGAGGTCAGTTCCAGCAAGTTGGTCTCTGCCGTGCCCAGGGATAGTGTCGCATCATCGGCCTTGAGGGGTGAGTCGATCCCCAGGTCGTGAGCCGCCTGAACGACAGCCGGCCCTCCAGCCGTCTGCCAGACCCGCGCTGCGGCCGTGTTGCTCGACTGGGCGAAAGCGTCGCGCAGGGTCAGGTCGTATCCCTCGCCGCCCTCGTAGTTTGCGGGGGTCCAGCCGCCGATGGTGATGCGGCCAGCGTCGATCAGGTCGTCAGGCGAGGCGCCGTCGCGGAGGGCCGCCAGATAGACGAAGAGCTTGAAAGCGCTGCCCGGCTGGCGCTGGGCCTGGACGGCGCGGTTGAATGGGCTTTGGCGATAGTTCTGGCCGCCGACCATGGCCACGACCTGACCGTCGGGTCGCATGGCGACCAACGCGACCTGGCCGGCCTTGACCTTGGCCGCGCCCTTCATCCGATTGGCGACCGCCCGTTCGGCGATGCGCTGCAGGCGGCTGTCGAGGGTGGTGGTCACCCGCACCTCGCCATAGCCCGGACCGTCGAAGGCCGACTTCACCTGAGGCGAAATCCAGTCGGCGAAATAACCGCCCACCGGCAGGTCGGCGCGGGTGGTGCGGACGACGACCTTGCCGGACGTGTCGGCCTGTTGACGGGTGATGGCCTTTGTCGCGACCATGGCCTCCAGCACCAGCCGTGCGCGAGCTCCGGCGGCTTTTGGATGGTCCACCGGATTGAGGTTGACGGGGGCCTTGACCATGCCGGCCAGCATCGCCGCCTCGCCGATCGACAGGGCCTCCGGCGCCTTGCCGAAATAGTGCCGGGCCGCCGCGCCCAGGCCATAGACCCCGTCGCCGAAATAGATGCTGGAGAGATAGCGGGCCAGGATCTCGTCCTTGGACAGCCGTAGTTCCAGATAGACGGCGATCACCGCCTCCTGGGCCTTTCGGCGCCAGGACCGTTCAGGCTCCAAAAAGGCGTTCTTGGCCAGTTGCTGGGTGATGGTGCTGCCGCCTTCGACCGTGCGGCCGGCGCGGGAATTGGCCCGCATGGCGCGCGCGATGCCGCGAAAGTCCACGCCGATGTGGCTGTAGAAGCGTCGGTCCTCAGTGGACAGGAAAGCGGCCGGCACATGCTGGGGCAGGGCGCCAATGACGACTGGCGCTTCCTTGTAGGCGCCTCGCCGGGCGAAGGGCTTGCCCTGGTTGTCGAGCAGGATGATCGCGCGGTTGGGTAGGGGCTCCAACGCTTGCGAGATCGGCAGGCGGTCGGCCAGCCAGACGAACAGAAGGACCAGGACCGCCAGCACGCCCGCCGATACGCCGACGGCGATGCGATGGCGCGACACGAAGGCTCGCGAGGCGACCCATGTGGTCGCCAGCCTGGCCTTCGCTTCGTCAGGAGTCATGCCCGACCTTTCCGCCGCTCAAGCTGCCTGGAACGGGTGGGGAGGGCGCTGGTTCAGTCGTCGCTGTCGGGCGGGCCGGATTCGAAGCACAGCAGGTCGCCGGGCTGGCAGTCCAGCTCGCGGCACAGGGCGTCCAGGGTCGAGAACCGCACGGCCCGGGCCTTGCCGGTCTTCAGGATTGACAGGTTGGCGATGGTAACGCCCACCCGGTCGGACAGTTCGGTCAGGGACATGCGTCGGTCGAGCAGGACGCGATCGAGGTTCACGCGGACGGGCATGGGGCGAAATCTCTCCGCGATCAGATGGTGAGTTCGGCTTCGCGACGAAGGCGGGCGCCCTCGCGGAAGACCTCGGCCAGGACGAATACGACCAGCACGGAGAACCAGGCGGTCAGGGTGAAGCTGTCGTCGATCACCTTGGTCTTGGGGGCCAGCCAGCGGGCCAGACCCGAGAAGACGTAGCGTCCGACCTCCAGGCTGGCCAGGATCAGACCCACAACCCGCAGGCGCAGGACATTGTCGGGATGGAAGGGATCGCCGGCGGTCAGGGTGGCGAAGATCCGGCGCAGCCGCTCGACGATCACCATCCAGCCGCCCAGCAGCAAAGCCCAGGCGGCCAGGGCGCCGGCGAACAGCGGACCGTCGCGGCTCACGGCCTCGACCGCGTCGCTGATCGGCAACATCTGGGCCAGAAGTTCGGGATTGAAGCTGAAGAGCAGGGCCACCAGGGTGAACAGCGACAGCAGGCTGACGAAAATCCAAAGGCCGACATAGATGACGTCGAGGATGATCTTAAGAAAGCTCGATACCGAGCCTGGCCCCAAAGCGCGCATTGGCTGTCTTTCCCTCGCCCTCCCCAGGGCTCCCAAGCCTGCCCCGCGTTACAGCGGGGCCTCAAACAACCCCTAGAGCGATTGCGCCAAGAAGGTGATCGCCGAGACCGGGACGCCCACGATCAGGGCGGCGGTGATCAGGGTCATCATGACCTTGTCGGCGATGCGGAACAGTCGGACGGCGGGCATTTGGGGGTGGATCCATCGAGGTGGCGGACACTTGCCAAGGCCGGCGGCGTCCATGACCCAGTGATAGGCCCCGATTTGCACGTCAACAATGCTGAGTATCGATAAACGATATTAAACTTTGGCAATGATGGTTGATGGGCATCAGGTCAGTGGCGCGGATGTCACAACCATAGCTTCGCGCCGGCTCGCGGCTTCAAACCAAGCGCTCAGGGCAGGTCGGCCGTCGCGCCAGCCGAGGACCTTGCGGGCGTCGAAATAGGCCAGTTGCGCGGCCACGGCGATTTCCGCGATCGCCCATCGATCGTTGGCGAGCCCCTCGGATTCCAGCAGGTCGAGGCCCGCGACGATCGCGGCCGTTTGGCGCGCGATCAGTTCGGGGCGCTGGTCGTCTTCCGGCCGCATCCGCTCACGGACCACGGCGACGGCGGCCGAACCCATACCGTCGGCGAGGGCCTGCAGCGTCAAGGCGCGGAGACGATCCCTGCCGCCCGCCGGGATCAGCCCCGCGCCGCCTTCGGCGTCAAGGTGATCGCAGATGACTGAGGAGTCGAACAGGATCTCGCCGTCGTCGAGGATCAGGGTCGGCACCTGGCTAAGCGGGTTGGTCGCGCGGAGGCTCTCGTCGGTGAAGGGGGCCACGGTCTCAAGCATGATCGCGTCGGTGAAGCCGTTTTCGTGGGCCACGATGCGAACCTTGCGCGCAAACGGCGACAAGGCGGAGTAAAGGAGCCGCATTGGTGTTTTCCTCAAGGAGCCGATCATGGCGCTGAGACTGGAGCCTGGGCTTAAGCTCGTAGTGGCCACGCACAATCCCGGCAAGGTCCCCGAGATCGCCGCCCTGCTGGATGGGCGGTTTGAGCTGGTCTCGGCCGGGGCCCTGGGCCTGCCTGAGCCGGAAGAGACCGAGACCACCTTTGTCGGCAACGCGCTGCTGAAGGCGCGCCACGCCGCCGACCTGTCGGGGATGATCGCCCTGGCCGACGACTCGGGGCTGTCGGTGGCGGCGCTGGACGGCTCGCCCGGTGTCTATTCAGCGCGCTGGGCTGGCCCGGGCAAGGATTTTGCCCAGGCCATGGCCAAGGTCGAGGAACGTCTCGAGGAGACCGGCTCGGATGATCGCGCCGCCTGGTTCACATCGGCCCTGGCGATCGCCTGGCCGGGTGGCCCATCCGTGGTGGTGCAGGGCGAGGTCCACGGAACCCTGGCCTTCCCGCCGCGCGGAACCCGGGGCTTTGGCTATGACCCGATCTTCGTCCCCGAGGGCCACGAGACGACCTTCGGCGAGATGGAGCCGGCGGCGAAAGACGCCATGAGCCACCGGGCCCGGGCGTTCGACAAGCTGAAGGCGGCGCTGTTTGAGTGATCATCCCCCCCTGGGGGTCTATGTCCACTGGCCCTACTGCGCGCGCATCTGCCCCTATTGCGACTTCAACGTCGTGCGCGACCGGGGGCGGACCGCCGAGCAGGCGCAGCTGGCCGACGCCATCGTCGCCGACCTGATCGCCCAGCGCGCCCTGACCGGGCCACGCCGCCTGCTGTCGATCTTCTTCGGCGGCGGCACGCCGTCCCTGATGGACCCGGCCCAGGTGGCGCGAGTGATCGAGACGGCCCGGCGCCTGTGGTCGCCGGTCGAGGATCTGGAAATCAGCCTGGAAGCCAATCCCACCGACGCCGAGGCCGGCCGCTTCCCGGCCCTGGCCCTGGAAGACGTGCTGGCCATGGGTCCCGAGCACGTCTCGCCGTATCAGCTGACCATCGAGGCCGGCACGGCCTTCGACCGCGCGGTGGGGCGCGGCCAGTTGATCGTCCCCGACGAGGACCGGGCTCACGACCTATTCGAGACCACCCAGACCGTCCTCGAGGCCGCCGGCTTCGACGCCTATGAGGTGTCCAACCACGCGAAAGGCGAAGCGGCGCGGTCGCGGCACAATCTCGTTTACTGGCGCGGCCAGGATTATGTGGGCGTCGGGCCCGGGGCCCATGGCCGGCTGAGCCTTGCCGAGGGCCGCGTGGCGACCACCGCCCACCGCAAAATCGTCGACTACATCGCCGCCGTGCGCGACGCTGGCGTCGGCTTCGAACGAGAGACTCTCAATTCTAAAGAAGCCGCCGAGGAGCGCCTGTTGCTGGGCCTGCGGATCGACGACGGCGTGCCCTTCCACGAGGTCGCGGTGCTGGGCCTCTCTGCCGACGCCGCCAAGGTG
>NCEV01000115.1 GCA_002280875.1 Caulobacter sp. 32-67-35
GAAGAGGCCGAGGCGGATATTCTCGCCCTGGCCGGCGTGTCGGACGCCGGTCGCGACGCCACGGTGATCGACATCGTCCGCGCGCGCCTGCCCTGGCTGATGCTGAACCTGGTCACAGCGACCATTGCGGTCAGCGGCGTGGCGGTGTTCCAGGAAGAGATCGCTCAACTGGTAGCCCTGGCGATCCTGATGCCGATCGTCTCGTCCCTGGGCGGCAATGCCGGCACCCAGAGCCTGGCCGTTGCGGTGCGCGCCCTGGCCAGCAAGGAGCTGACCACGGCCAATGCCCGCCGGATCGTGCTGCGCGAGGTGTCGGTGGGTCTGGTCAATGGCCTGTGTCTTGCCCTGGTGATGGGCGCGGCCACCTACCTGATCTTTGGCCCCGAGGATCAGCACGGCAAGCTGGCGATCATCGTGGCCCTGGCCCTGGTGACCAACATCTTCACGGCGGCGGTCGGCGGCATCCTGGCGCCCCTGGCCCTGGAGAAGATGGGCCGGGATCCTGCGGTGTCGTCGTCGATCTTCGTGACGTTCCTCACCGATTTCACGGGGTTCTTCGCCGTGCTGCTGATCGCGGCCCTGCTGCTGCACTAGAAAAATCGCTCCCGCGTCACGGGAACATCCAAAGCGGCCCCTATCTTGCCGGGAGAGAGACGAACGCATCTGCGTCTGTCTCAAACTGGGTCATTCCTAGCGATGAAACCGCGTCATCAGGTCTCCCGCGCCGCCGTCGATCTCATCAAGAGATTCGAAGGCTACCGGATGAAAGCCGCTCAGCTGCCCGATGGGCGCTGGACCATCGGCTACGGCCATACCCTCACCGCCCGCGGTGGGGCGACCGTTTCGGAAAAGGACGCCGAAGCCCTCCTGCTCTACGATCTGATCTCGGTGGCCCATGCGGTCAACGAACAGACCTACGCGCCCCTCAATCAGAACCAGTTCGATGCGCTGGTCTGTTTCGCCTTCAATATCGGCGTCGACAACTTCATGCGCTCGGGCGTCCTGCGCCGGATCAATGAAGGCTCGCTGCTGCAGGCCGCCTGCGCGATGGAGATGTGGCGCAAGGCCGACTTCGAGGGCGAGCGTATCGTCATCGACGCCCTGGTCCGTCGCCGCTCGGCCGAGAAGGCCCTGTTCCTGACGCCGGCCGATGGCGTGTGGATCGCCGCGCCCAGCCCCGTCCTGCGGCCCAAGGTCGACTACGACGCCAGCTGCTCTGTGCCCAAGCAGACGCCGGCCGCGGTGATGACCCGCTTCGAGGGCGACCGCGCTGTGGTCGAACGGAAGGAGGGCGCGCCTCTGGTCATCGTCGTTCCTGACGAAGAAGGCCCCAGCGCCAGCGAGCAGGCTGCCGCCGCCGTGAGCGCGCGTCTGGAGGCGATCCTCGCCGACAATCCTGTTCCGGTCGCGCCGACGCCGACGCCCACGCCGACGCCGGCTCCGACCCCGGTTCGCGACGATCTGGGACTACCGGAACCGCCGGTACCGGCCGCCGCGCCGCCCGCCGCCGTGCTCTATGAGGACTTCGAGGAGACCGTCAGCGCGCCGTTCCGTCTGACGCCGGAGCCTGCAGCCCCGGTCGCGCCGCAGCCGGTTGCCGAGGTCGTTGAATTCACCCCGCCGACGCCGGCTCCCGTCGCCGAGCCCACCCTGTTCGAGACCGCGACGCGGACTTCGCCCTCGGTGTTCAATCTCGACGGCTTCTCGACCAGCGAAGACGTGGCCCTCAGCGCCCTGGACGTTCCGTTTACCGAGCCGGAAGCCCCGCGTTTCGGCAATCTCAGCCTGCTGGTCAGCCTGGGCGTGCTGGGCCTGGCGATGTTTGGCGGCGGGGTCCTGTGGATCCTCACCGTCGCCTCGGGTCCGGGCTTCTCGCAGATCAAGATGTTCGGCTATGGCGCCAGCATGATCGGCGCGATCTGTTTCGTGGTTTCGGCCTACCTGCTGCTGCGCAAGCTGGCCGGTCCCGACCAGGATGACGAAGACTAAATTCCGGCTGAAAGGCTGGAAAGCATGAACGCCCGCGGGTCTCGTTGATCCGCGGGCGTTTGTGCTATCAGGTGGCCATGATGACAAATTCCGCACCCTCGATGGACTTCGCGCTGGGCGAAACGGCCGACGCGATCCGAGACACCACCGCCCGCTTCGCGGCCGACAAGATCGCGCCCATCGCGGCCCGGATCGACGAAACCAACGCCTTCCCGCGCGAGCTTTGGGTCCCGATGGGTGACCTCGGTTTGCACGGCATCACCGTCGAGGAAGAGTTCGGCGGTCTGGGCCTGGGCTATCTTGAACACGTCGTGGCCATGGAGGAGATTTCCCGGGCTTCGGCCTCGGTCGGCCTGTCCTACGGCGCGCACTCCAATCTCTGCGTGAACCAGATTCGCCGCTGGGGCACGCCCGAGCAGAAGAACCGCTACCTGCCCAAGCTGATCAGCGGCGAGCATGTTGGCTCTCTGGCCATGAGCGAGGCGGGATCGGGTTCGGACGTGGTCTCGATGAAGCTGCGGGCCGAGCTCAAGGGCGACCGCTACGTGCTGAACGGCACGAAGTTCTGGATCACCAACGCGCCGCATGCCGACACCCTGGTGGTTTACGCCAAGACCAGCGATCGGGGCATCACCGCCTTTCTGATCGAGAAGGGCATGAAGGGCTTCAGCGTTTCCAAGAAGCTCGACAAGATGGGCATGCGCGGCTCCGATACCGCCGAGCTGGTGTTCGAGGACTGCGAAGTCCCGGAAGAGAACATCATGGGCCCCGTCGGCGGCGGCGTGGGCGTGCTGATGAGCGGCCTTGATTATGAGCGCGCCGTCTTGGCGGCCGGTCCGCTGGGCCTGATGCAAGCCTGTCTCGATGTGGTTCTGCCGTATGTCCGCGATCGCAAGCAATTTGGCCAGGCCATCGGCTCGTTCCAGCTGATGCAGGGCAAGGTCGCCGACATGTATGTCGCCCTGAACTCGGCCCGGGCCTATGTCTATGCCGTGGCGCGGGCCTGTGATGCGGGCAAGACCACGCGGTTCGACGCCGCCGGCGCGATCCTGCTGGCCTCGGAAAACGCCGTGAACACTTGCCTGGAAGCTATCCAGGCCCTCGGCGGCGCGGGCTACACCAAGGAGTGGCCCGTCGAGCGCTTCCTGCGCGACGCCAAGCTCTATGACATCGGCGCGGGCACCAACGAAATCCGGCGCTTCCTCATCGGCCGCGAGCTGGTCGGCGGCTAGACAGTCTTGGCGCATGAAAAAGGGCCGTCCCGGTTGCCCGGAACGGCCCTCCATCGTCGTGGCCGCGGTGCGCGGCGTGACTGAAACCTTGAGCGATTCAACGCCTCTAGGCGGATACCTCGTTCGTCAGGCTCCAGGTCACGATGCGCGACCTCGGTTGGAGACAATGAGACACTGGTCACCTCCTTTCAGATGTTGAACAACACAGGAAGGATATGAGCGCGAAATCTACGGTGTGTGAAGCGCTATTCGCGCGGCGGGTTGTCGCAGCGGGCGGCGCCTGAAATCAGGACGCCAGCAGTTTGAGGCCTATCACCACGGCCGCCCAGAAGAGCAGGGTGGCGCCGATCATCATCGGTCTGGGCAGGTAGAGCCGGTGCGAGGGATGCGAGATCTTTTCAGCCGCACGGCCGCGGCGATCAGCGACCATGGCGCCGGGCGTGAACTTGACGGGTCGAGGCATCGAGCTTCCTTCCCAAAAGTCTCTCTGTCGGAGACCTGACTTAACTATAGGGTGAATCGCATCTTAACAAAGAGGTTAAGAGGGTTCTGGCGCGCTACAGCTTGCGCCGATTGTCGCACCCCGAGTGAAGGTCCAATCCATGCCCGACTGGAACCCCGACATCTATGCGCTCTACCAGGCCTATCGGGAGCGCCCCGCGCTCGACCTTTTGACGGCGATCCCGCGGGACCTGAACCCGGGCGAGATCTGGGATCTGGGCTGCGGCGCTGGCGAACAGGCCGCGCTGCTGGCGGCGCGCCACCCCGGGGCGACGGTGCATGGCCTGGACTCCAGCCCGGAGATGCTGGAGCGGGCGAGGGGGCTTGGCGCGCGGGTGGGCTGGGTCCAGGGCGACATCGCCAGCTTTGCGCCCGCAGGGCCGGTCGATCTGCTGTTCACCAATGCCGCCTTGCAGTGGGTCGACGATCACCCTGCGCTGTTCCCGCGTCTGGCGGGCGCTCTGGCGCCGCGCGGCGTGCTGGCCTGCCAGATGCCGCTGGTGGCGGATGTGGCCTGGCGAAAGACCCTTGGCGAGATCGTCGCGACGGGGCCGTGGGCCGCGCGCCTGGCCGGCGTCCAGGGCGTGCGTCCCTCTCACGAGGCTGGCGACTACTACGACTGGCTGGCGCCGCTGTGTCCGGAGATCGATATCTGGACGACGACCTATCTGCACGCCCTGCATGGGCAGGACCCCATCGTCGACTGGACCATGGGCACGACCTTGCTGCCGTTCCTTGAGGCCCTGCGCGATACGGAGGAGAAGGCGGCCTTTCTTGACGCCTGGCGGGCGCGGCTGGCGCGTGACTATCCACGCCGGGCGGACGGCGTCACCCTGTTTCCCTTCACCCGGCTGTTCATCCTCGCCCGGAGGGGGTGAGCGCCGCGCGGGCGCGTTCGGCAAGGCTGGGCCGGCGGCGCAGGTCATTGACGGGCCGGTCCAGGCCATCGAGGGCGAAGGCGGCGGCGATCTTGCCGGCCGCCACCGCAGGGGCGAAAGCGCGCCAGTCGCGGATGTCGATCTTGTCCATCCGGGGGGTGATCAGCACATCCGAGGCTTCGCGACTGGCGGCGAGATCGCGTCCTGTCGAGACGGTGGCGGCGCGCATCAGCAGGGCCACGATAGGCGGCCCCTTGCGCCATTCGCCCGACCAGAACCATCGCCACAGGGACGGCGGCGTGACCACGTCCTCGTCGGTTATGCTGCGGCCGCGGGTGACATCCACGCCGACGATCGGCCCCAGCTGAAAGGCGCGCATGACGTCGGCCGGGAAGTTCTTCATCACCGCCCCATCGACCAGAACCGCACCATTCTCGCACACAGGCGGCAGCACGCCGGGCAGGGAGATCGACGCGCGCAGGGCGTTGTGCAGCGGACCCCGCCGATGCAGGTGGTAGGATCCCGAGGTCAGGTTCGAGGAAACGCAGAAGAACGGCAACCACAAGTCACTGATCTGGATGTCGCCGAAATGTTCCTCCAGTCGCGCCTTGACCTTGTCGCCGCGGGTCATGGCGATCATCGGGAAGGCGATGTCATCCAGGGGGCTGGATTCCACGAAGGCCTGGCGGATGCGGGTCTCCATCTCGCCGTCGTCCCAGCCCATGGCCAGGCCCGCCGCGATCACGGCGCCCATCGAGGCCCCGCCGACGAAGTCGATGGGAATGCCGCGCTCGCGCATCGCCTGGATGGCGCCGATGTGAGCATAGGCGCGCGCGCCGCCGCCCGACAGCACCAGGCCGACCGACTGGCCGGTCAGCACCCGCGCCAGCCGCTGAACATCGGCCATGCCGTTCTCGCGCAGATGGAACAGACGGGCGGCCTGGGTGGCCTCCATCCAGGCCTCGGAGCCCTGCGGCTGCTTCAGGCTGCTCGATTGCAGCAGGATCAGGTCGACCAGCCGCTGGGCCTGCGCTCGACATTGCTGAACCACTCGGTCGGCGCCAGCAGCGACTCGCCGCCTTCGACAGTGACCGAATAGCCCAGGGTTTCGATACATCGCGCCAGGCGTTCGACGACCGGCCGAATCGCCAGGCCCGCTTCGACGGCGATGAAGCCGAACACCGAGGGATCGCCGATGGCGGCGTGGGTCTGGGCCTGGCGGGCGCGGCGGATCATCAGTCGCGACAGCTCCAGCATCACCGTCGGATCGCTCTCGGCGGCCTCGAAGAAGTCGGCGCGGGGCAGGGCCAGCACCTCGCTGTCGCGCAGGGCCACAAGGTTGGCCGAGTGTGGGGTGCCGCCAATCAGGGCCATTTCGCCAGCCGGCTCGCCGGGACGGATCACGCCCAGAAACTGCGGTTCCTGGCCTTCCTCGCGCCGAAACGCGCCCAGCCGTCCGGTGCGCAGAAAGTAGAGCTGGTCGGCCGCCTCGCCGGGCGCATACAAGGTTGCGCCGCCGGGCAGGGAGAACCATGCCGCCGACCCGTCGCGCCGCTCACGGGCGAACAGGCGCGCCAGGGCTGAGTCGTTGAAGGCGTCCAAAGGCGTTCCCACAGCCGAACGCTAGCGTGAATGCCATGGCTTGACCATCGGGCGTTGATCGGTCCGACTGTCGCACCCTCGACCCGTCTTGGTCGTGGAGGGTTCTTGCGGGCTATTACTGAACGGGAGGCGAAAATGACCGCCTTCCGGGTTTGAATGGAAAAGGCTATGCCGCTCATATGCCGAAGCTGACCTCCGCTATCGATCCGTCCGGCGAGACCTTCGCCCGCAACGCCGCCCACAATCGCAGCCTCGTCGAAGAACTGCGCGAACGGGTGGCCACGGCCGCCCTGGGCGGCCCCGAGGCCACGCGCCAGCGCCATTTGGCGCGGGGCAAGCTGTTGCCGCGCCAGCGCGTCGAGCGCCTGCTGGATCCGGGTTCGCCGTTCCTGGAGATCGGCCAGCTGGCCGCCTGTGACCTCTACAACGGCGAGGCGCCCGGCGCCGGCGTGATCACCGGCATCGGCCGCGTATCAGGCCGCGAAGTGATGATCGTCGCCAATGACGCCACGGTGAAGGGCGGGGCCTATTTCCCGATCACCGTGAAGAAGCACCTTCGCGCCCAGGAGATCGCTCAGCAAAACCGCTTGCCGTGCGTCTATCTGGTCGATAGCGGCGGCGCGAACCTGCCCCATCAGGCCGAGGTGTTTCCCGACCGCGACCATTTTGGCCGGATCTTCTTCAATCAGGCGCGGATGAGCGCGGCGGGCATCGCCCAGATCGCCTGCGTCATGGGATCCTGCACCGCCGGCGGCGCCTATGTGCCCGCCATGAGCGACGAGACCGTCATTGTCCGCGACCAGGGCACCATCTTCCTGGCCGGGCCGCCGCTGGTGAAGGCCGCTACGGGCGAAGTCATCAGCGCCGAGGAACTGGGCGGGGCCGACACCCACGGCCGCCGCTCTGGCGTGGTCGATCACGTCGCCAATGATGATGAGCATGCGCTGGAGATCGTCCGCTCGATCGTCGCCAATCTCAACACGACCAAGCCGTCCGAGCTGGTGGTCACCGAGACCAGGGCGCCGCTGTTCGACGCCGAGGAGCTGTATGGCATCGTCCCGACCGACGTCCGCGCGCCCTATGACGTGCGCGAAGTGATCGCGCGGATCGTCGACGGCAGCGAGTTCGACGAGTTCAAGGCGCTGTACGGCACGACCCTGGTCTGCGGCTTCGCCCGCATCTGGGGGCAGCCGGTGGCGATCCTGGCCAATAATGGCGTGCTGTTCTCGGAGAGCGCCGTGAAGGGCGCGCACTTCATAGAACTGGCCTGCAAGCGCAAGATTCCGCTGGTGTTTTTGCAGAACATCTCAGGCTTCATGGTCGGCGGAAAGTATGAAGCCGGCGGCATAGCCAAGGACGGCGCCAAGCTGGTCACGGCCGTCGCCAGCGCCGAGGTGCCCAAGTTCACTGTGCTGATCGGCGGCAGCTTCGGCGCCGGCAATTACGGCATGTGCGGCCGGGCCTACAGCCCCCGCTTCCTGTTCACCTGGCCCAACAGCCGCATCTCGGTGATGGGCGGCGAGCAGGCGGCCAGCGTGCTGGCGACCGTACATCGCGACGCCGCCACCTGGACCGAGGAACAGGCCGAGGCCTTCAAGGCCCCGATCCGCCAGAAGTACGAGGACGAGGGCAATCCCTATCACGCCACCGCGCGGCTCTGGGACGACGGGATCATTGATCCGGCGCAAACGCGCGACGTGCTGGGTCTGGCCATATCGGCCAGCCTGAACGCGCCCATTCCGGAGACGACGTTCGGTGTCTTCAGGATGTAGCCATGCCGACTACGCCACACCCCCAACTCAAACGCTGGACCGAAGCTGACCTGCCCGCCTGGATCGCGATCCACCAGGATGACAAGGTCGCCCAGTGGCTTGGCGGACTGATCTCGGCGGAACTGCTGCGGGCGGCCTTTGACCGGGCTTCGGACCATCTCGTCCAGCACGACTGGGGCGTCTGGGCGGTCCTGGACGGCCGGGGCGACGTGGTCGGCGCTGCGGGCCTTCAGCCGATCCGGGAAGGATTCCCAGTCAGGGGCGTCGAGGCCACCTGGCGGCTCAGATCGGACGCCTGGGGCCAGGGCCTTGTCACGGCGGTCATGCCCGACCTTCTGGCCGACGCCTTCAGCCGCTTCAGCCCTGAAGAGATCATCGCCTTCACGCCAAGACGAAACCTGAAATCACAGTCGGTGATGAAGCGCCTGGGTTTTCAGCGCGACGAAAGTCGCGATTTTGACCACCCCGCGCTCGCCAATGACCACCCCTTGCTACGCCATGTCGTGTACTGCTTGAAAAGACCCCAGGAAGGCCAGACCCATGACTAACCCTATCGCTGATCCGCTTGTCGAGGTTCCCGACACCGACGCCATGAGCCCGCTGGTTCATCTGGAGAGCACGCCGGCCGGGGCGGTCACGGTCTGGATCAACCGGCCCGAAAAGAAGAACGCCTTTGACGCGGCCACCATCGCCGCCCTGCGCGAAGCTTTCGAGACCCTGCACGGCGCCGAGGGCGTCCGTGTGGTGTTCCTGCGTGGCATGGGCGGCGCGTTCAGCGCCGGCGCCGATCTGGCCTGGATGGCCGACGCCATCGAGT
Source organism: Caulobacter sp. 32-67-35 (assembly GCA_002280875.1). Classification (GTDB taxonomy): domain Bacteria; phylum Pseudomonadota; class Alphaproteobacteria; order Caulobacterales; family Caulobacteraceae; genus Caulobacter. The sequence continues at coordinate 8,792 of NCEV01000115.1, forward strand.
GGGACGAGGACGACAATCGCCAGGACGCGCTCGAACTGGCCCACATGCTGAAGGCTCTGCACGATGTGCCGGCCCTGACCGTGGCCCTGGTCGAAGGCCCGGCGTTTGGCGGCGGCGCCGGTCTGGTCGCGGCCTGCGATCACGCCATGGCCACGGCCGACGCGACGTTCAGCTTCTCGGAGGTCAAGCTGGGCCTGACCCCGGCGACCATCAGCCCCTATGTGATCGCCGCCTTGGGCCCGCGCACGGCCAAGCTGCTGTTCGCCACCGGCCGGGTGTTCGACGCCGACGCGGCCTGGAGCTATGGCCTGGTTGACGAGGTGTTCGACGATGTCGCCGGCCTGGAAGTCGCCCGCGACGCCCTGATCGAGGAAATGGTCGCCTGCGCCCCCGGCGCGATCGGCGACGCCAAGGCCCTGGTCAACGACTTCACCGATCAGAAGCTCGACAAGGGCCTGATCGAAGAGACCGCCAAGCGCATCGCGCGTCGCCGCGTGTCCGCCGAAGGGCAGGAGGGCGTGCGCGCGTTCCTGGCGCGCCGCAAGCCGTCCTGGACGGAATAGCCCGGATCTTTCGGGCCCCGCCGTTTTCCACTCCGTCCCAGATGTAGGACTTCCTTCGCCGTGATCTCTTCCGTCCTCATCGCCAATCGGGGCGAAATCGCTCGTCGCATCATCCGCACCGCCAAGGAGCTGGGTGTTGAGACGATCGCCGTCTACTCGGAAGCCGACGCCGACGCGCCGTTCGTGATGGAGGCCGATTCCGCCATCCTGATCGGCGCGGCGCCGGCCCGGGAGAGCTATCTGGACCCGGAAAAGATCCTGGCGGCGGCAAGACAGATGGGCGCCGAGGCGATCCATCCGGGCTATGGCTTCCTGTCCGAGAACGCCGACTTCGCCCAGGCGGTGCTGGATGCGGGTCTGGTCTGGATCGGCCCGCCGCCCAGCGCCATCCGCGCCATGGGCCTGAAGGACGCCGCCAAGAAGGTCATGATCGCGGCGGGCGTGCCCACGACGCCCGGCTATCTGGGCGATGATCAGTCGGGCGAGCGCCTGGCCAAGGAAGCCGCCGCCATCGGCTATCCGGTGCTGATCAAGGCCGTGGCCGGCGGCGGCGGCAAGGGCATGCGCAAGGTGCTGGCGGCGGCCGACTTCGCCGAGGCCCTGGCCTCGTGCCAGCGCGAGGCGGCGGCCAGCTTTGGCGACCAGCGCGTGCTGCTGGAGAAGTATGTCACCCGGCCGCGCCATATCGAGGTGCAGGTGTTCGGCGACAGCCACGGCAATGTCGTCCATCTGTTTGAGCGCGACTGCTCGCTGCAGCGCCGCCACCAGAAGGTGATCGAGGAGGCCCCGGCCCCCGGCATGGACGAGGCCACCCGCCAGGCGGTGTGCGCCGCCGCCGTCAAGGCCGCCAAGGCCGTAAACTATGTGGGCGCCGGCACGGTGGAGTTCATCGCCGACGCCAGCGAAGGCCTGCGCGCCGACCGCATCTGGTTCATGGAGATGAACACCCGCCTGCAGGTCGAGCACCCGGTCACCGAGATGGTCACCGGCCAGGATCTGGTCGAGTGGCAACTTCGCGTCGCCTCGGGCGAGCCCCTGCCGTTGGAGCAGGACGAGATCACGCTGGACGGCTGGGCCATGGAGGCGCGCCTCTATGCCGAGAACCCGGTCACCGGCTTCCTGCCCAGCACCGGCAAGCTGAAGCACTTCCGCCTGCCCGAGGGCGACGTGCGGGTCGATAGCGCGGTGGAGGAGGGCGGCGAGGTCACGCCGTTCTACGATCCGATGATCGCCAAGCTGATCGCCCATGGCGTCGACCGGGAGGACGCCGCGCTGCGCCTGGCCGAGGCCTGCGGCCTGGTCGAGGTGTGGCCGGTCAAGACCAACGCCGCCTTTCTGGCGCGCTGCGCCAGCCACCCCGACTTCGTCGACGGCCGGATCGACACCGGCTTCATCGAGGCGCGTCTGGATGAGCTGGTCGAGCGTCAGCTGGCGGCTGGAAACGTTCATGGAAGCGGACGTGAAACGCGATCCGTGGGAGAGCGCACCCTCGCGTCTTCTGGGTTTCCGGATGAATGGCGGCCGCGCGCCTATGGACCTACCGATGGCCGTGAACGGCAAGGAGGTCCCGTTGCGGGTCGCCCTGGTCGGCGGTCCCGGCGAAGACTGGTCGTGGGACATCAAGCATCGAGACGGGCGGGTCTTTGGAGACGTCGGTCGCTTGCCGACGTCGCATGGCGATAGCCCGATCTATGTCTTCGAGGGCGGCGACGTTCAGGAGTTCGAGTTCGGTTATCAGGGGGGCGGAGCCCATTCGGCGGTGTCTGACGGCGCGATCCTGTCGCCCATGCCGGGCAAGATCGTCTCGGTGGCCGTGGAAGCCGGCCAGAGCGTCATCAAGGGCCAGACCCTGCTGACCCTGGAAGCCATGAAGATGGAGCACGCCCTGGCGGCGCCGTTCGACGGTGTCGTCGCCGAACTCTCGGCGGTGGCCGGCGGGCAGGTCAGCGAGGGCGTGGTGCTGGCCAAGCTGGAACCGGCGGCTTAGTCACCCGTCCATGGCTCTGCACATTATCAAGCTGGTTGTCGGCTGCGACACGATCGAAGACCTGCTCGCCTGGCACGGATCTGGCGAGCCTTGGATCATGCACACCCGTATGACGCCCAAGCGCATCGACGAGGTGCTGGACGGCGGGTCGCTGTATCGCGTGTTCAAGGGGCAGGTGCTGTGTCGCCAGAAGATCCTGGCCATCGACACGGTGGGCGAGGGCGCGGCCAAGCGCTGCGAGGTGACGATCGATCCGCCGATCATCCGCGTGGTTCCCCAGCCCCGGCGCGCCTTTCAGGGCTGGCGCTATCTGCCGCCGGAGGACGCACCGGCCGATCTGACCGAGAGCGAGGCGGCAGATATGCCGCTGGAGCTGGCGCGCCAGCTGCGCGAACTGGGCGCCTGGTAGACGCCTCGCCTCAGCCGACGGCCATGTTGTCGATCAGACGGGTCTTGCCCAGCCAGGCGGCGACCAGGATGCGGCCGTTGGCCCCTGCGATCGGGCCTGGGCCCAGCTTCGACAGGTCGGAAGCCTCGCGGATATCCAGATAGTCGATCTGGCCAAAGCCGGCGGCGACCAGCGCGGCCTTGCCGGCGGCTTCCGCCTCATCGATCCGTCCGCCCTCTGCCACCGCTTGGGCCGCGGAACGCAGCGCCTTGGGCAAGGCGGCGGCAATCTGGCGCTCGTCAGCTGAAAGGTAGGCGTTGCGCGACGACAGGGCCAGGCCGTCCTCGGCGCGCGCGGTAGGGGCGGAGATGATCTCGACGGGCAGATCCAGGTCGCGGACCAGCCGCTTGATGACCTGCAGCTGCTGATAGTCCTTCTCGCCAAACACGGCGTAATCGGCCTGACACTGGATCAGCAGCTTGGCGACCACAGTGGCGACACCGCCAAAGAACTGCGGCCGGGCAGCGCCCTCCAGCGGTTCGGAAACGCCAGAGACACTGATCGCGGTCGAAAAGCCCGGGGCGTACATCTCGGCCGCCGAGGGTGCGAACATCAGGTCGCAGCCGGCCGAGGCCAGTTTTTCGGCGTCAGCGGCCTCGCCGCGCGGATAGGCGTCGAAATCCTCGTGCGGGGCGAACTGCCGGGGATTGACGAACACGCTGGCCACGGTGCGCCGCGCCCGGGTCTGACCCAGCTTGACCAGGGTCAGGTGCCCCTCGTGCAGGGCGCCCATGGTGGGGATCAGGGCGACCGGGTCTCCGGCGGCCTTCCAGGCGCCGACCTGGGCGCGCAGCTCGGCGACGGTCCGGACGATAGTCGGGGAAGCTTGGGGCATCGACGGCCTCCTGTGCAAACAGGCGTTGGCTTATGGCCGAGGGGCGAGGCGGCGTCTACTGCGCCGCACAAGACGTTTCAGGCCCTGGTTCCCCCTGCGACAAAAGGGCCTGTGGAACAAAGCGATGACCTCTCGGCTGAGTCATTGCGTGCATGTTAACCTTTCAAGGACCGTGCGAGTCGCGGCGAATGAAGGAGCGGGTTCATGGCCGATACGCGCGTGATCGTCGTCGGGAACGAAAAGGGCGGGGCGGGCAAGTCCACCATCGCCGTGCACCTCGTGACGGCCCTGCTGTACGGCGGCGCCAAGGTGGCGGTGATCGACCTGGACCTGCGCCAGTGCACCGCGATGCGCTTCTTCGAGAACCGCCGCGCCTGGCTGGAAAACAAGAAGCTGCCGCTGCCCGAGCCGATCCAGCTTCGCCTCAGCGAGGACGACATCGCCCTGGCCGCCGCGCCCGAGAGCGAGCAGATCGAGCGCTTCGAGACCGCCTTCGCCCGCGGCCTGGAAGAGGCCGACTTCGTCCTGATCGACACCCCCGGCGGCGACACCGCCATCTCGCGCCTGGCCCATGGCCGCGCCGACCTGATCGTCACCCCGATGAACGACAGCTTCGTCGATTTCGACATGCTGGGCCACATCGACCCGGTGAGCATGGAACTGACTACGCCCAGCCTCTATTCCCAGTCGGTCTGGGAGGCCCGCAAGGCGCGCGCCATGAGCGGCCAGCGCCAGGCGCTGGACTGGGTGGTGCTGCGCAATCGCCTGGCCACCACCGAGGCCCGCAACCGCAAGCGTCTGGAAGATCGCCTTACGGCCCTGGCCAAGCGCGTCGGCTTCCGCATGGGGCCGGGCCTGCGTGACCGCGTCATCTATCGCGAGCTGTTCCCCTTCGGCCTTACCATCGCCGACCTGTCGCCGCAGGTTCGCCCGGTGCCGGTGTCGCTGCAGCACCTGGCCGCGCGCCAGGAACTGCGGGCCCTGATGCATTCGCTTGGTCTTTCGGCCTATTCCGGGGAAACTCTGCTCGCTGCTCAGTAGGGGCCCCTCGGGGGCCGCCTGAGCGCGTCCGGATTCGCGATGATCTATCTGTTGCTTGGCGGCCTTGTGCTGGCCCTGGTGTTCTGGGGCAGCCGGAAGCCGTTTCTGAAAGGAGACGGCTGGCGCGTTGGCGCGGGCGTCGTCGCCCTGGCCGCCTTTGCCGGCGCCGCCTACACAACTCTTCGCGGCGGCTGGGGCACGGGCCTTGTTCTCGGCGTGGTCGGCCTGTGGAGCGCGTCCGAGGCGCGTCGCCGCTCGGTAGTCCGCAAGGCCACGCCAGCGGTTTCCGGTCCATCGATATCCGAAGCGCGGTCTCTTCTGGGCGTCGGCCCCAACGCGACGGCTGAGGAGATCAAGGCGGCCCATGCGCGCCTGATCCGTCTGGCGCATCCCGACAAGGGCGGCACCGCCGGCCTCGCGGCGCAGCTCAATGCGGCGCGCGATCGATTGCTGAAGGGCTAGACGCAAGAAAAGAGCCCAGGGCGCTAGGCGCTCCGGGCTCGATAAGATCTGCGATTTTGTGCCGAGATCAGCGCGGCGACAACACCATGCAGGGCTGGCGCTTGGCCGTGATGGCCGCGCAGGTGCTGCGGGCGGCTTCAGCGGTCAGGCCCTGGAACTGGGCGCGGAATGCGCCGCCGGCCGCGCCCTCGACCGCGCCCTCGGCGTCGGCCACGAACTTGGCGAAGCGACCGCGCACCAGGGTCAATTGCTTGCTGGCCAGACCCTTGGACTTGAAGGCGCCGACCTGAACCGCCCATTCGCCCTTGGGCTTTTTGGCTGGCTTGGTCGCAGCCTTGGCGGCCTTGAGGGTGGGGGAGACCTTTACCGGCTGGGCGCGCGGCGAGTCGGTCAGCACGATCTTCAGACCCGACTGCTCGCCGTCGCCCTGCTCGGTCGACGGCCGCATGATCGGGCCACCGGGCTCGCTCTCGAAGAGGTTGGCGGCGATCGTTGTCCGGTCGCCATGGGCGCGACGCTTCAGGACGTCGAAGCCCGTCAGCAGCAGGTCTTCCATGTTGTTGTCGCGCCAGGCGGTCGAGGATCCGCCCAGGACCACGGCGATCAGGCGGCGGCCATCGCGAACGGCCGGGAAGTCGCGCATCGTGGCGCGGGACAGGATGGCCAGGTCGCGGGCAGTGCTGATCTGGCGACTGTCGGGCAGGCCCGAAGCGTTGACGAAGCGGGTGTTGCGCATGCCAAGCTCCTGGCCGCGCAGGGTCATCAGGGCGGCGAACCGCGCCTCGCTGCCGGCCAGCTTTTCAGCCATGGCCACCGCCACGTCATTGGCCGAGCGCACGGTCAGAATACGGATGGCCTCGTCCACGCTGAGGCTGTCACCGGGCGGGAGGCCCAGCTTGGTCGGCGCCTGAGCGGCGGCGCGGGGGCTGATGACGACCCGGTCGGTCGGCTTCATGCGTCCTTCGCTCAGCGCTTCGAAGGCGAGATAGACCGTCATGACCTTGGTGATGGACGCAGGATAGCGGGGGCTGTCGGCGCGCTTGTCGTAGAGGACCTCGCCCGAATTGGCGTCGATCACGATGGCCGCATATTTCGGCTCGGCGGCGTTCAGCTGGAGATAGGGTATCTGGGCCGAGGCGCTGCCAGCGGGCACCAGGGCGGCCAGGACACACGAAAGCACCAGGCCAATAGTGGCGAGAATGGTACGGGCGGCGCGAAGCTTGGCGAACATGAATGAGCGTCCGTCACATTTGAACTGAGCGGTTCCGCACCGCCACACGCGTGACCCTAGCATGACCCGACCCGCCTTTAGCCAAAGTAAACAACCGGTGAGCGATGTTGTCGCAGATGCGAAAAAAACGTGCGCGTTGCGGTCAGGCTTCAGCATGACCCTAGGTCATGGTGCGCTGCACAATTTTCTTGACTGCTGCACTGCAGCATGGCAAATCAGCGTTGTCCCAAGCGCATGGGGCTGCTCGCACAGCTTCGCCATGCCCCGCCAAATTGCCAGGAGACTCCCCATGGCCGCCGCCGAAACGATGAAGAAGACCGTCGAACAGTTCAGCACCGCCTCCAACCAGGCTTTCAAGGACGGCGTCGAAAAGTCGCTGGCCGCCCTGGCTGAAGCCAACACCCATTCCAAGAAGAACCTTGAAGCCGTCGTCGCTTCGGTGACCGCCGCCACCAAGGGCGCTGAAGCCCTGGGCGCCGAGACCTTCGCCTACTCCAAGAAGGCCGCCGAAGACCAGGTCGCCGCCGTGAAGTCGCTGGCCGCCGCCAAGAGCGTGCAGGAAGCCATGGAACTGCAGACGACCTGGGCCAAGTCGGCTCTGGAAGCCTACATTGCCCAGATGAGCAAGGCTTCCGAGATCGTTTCGGCTTCGATCAAGGACTCGATGAAGCCCCTGAACGAGCGCGCCAGCGCCGCTGTCGAGAAGTTCCAGGCCGCCCGCTAAGGCAGCCTTGAGGGCCGCGCCTGGCGCGGTTCCGACAGATCTGATTGAAGGCCCGGACCGGCGACGGTTCGGGCCTTTTTTCTTGTGCCCGCGCCCTGCGGCGTTAAGCATTGCGGCGCGTGAACGGAGTACCTGATGTCGAAGATCGATGACCGCCTGAACGACCTTGGCGTGGTGCTGCCGCAGCCTGTGGCTCCCGTCGCCAACTATGTGCCGTTCGTGCGATCGGGAAATCTGGTCCACATCTCGGGCCAGATCTCGATCGACGCGTCGGGCGGGATCAAGGGCACGGTCGGCGTTGATGTCGACCTGGAGACCGCCCAGAAGGCGGCTCGCCTCTGTGGCGTGAACCTGCTGGCCCAGATGAAGGCCGCCTGCGACGGCGACCTGGATCGCGTCGTTCGCGTGGTCAAGCTGGGCGGCTTTGTTCAGGCCGGACCCGACTTCATCGACATTCCCAAGGTGATCAATGGCTGCTCGGACCTGATGGTCGAGGTGCTGGGCGATGCTGGCCGTCACGCTCGCTCGGCGGTGGGCGTCTATCGCCTGCCGCTGGGCTTTGCGGTCGAGGTCGATGCGGTGGTGGAGATCGCCTGATGCGCGTTCATGAGCGTCCGTCGGCCGAGGTGTTTGGCGAGGCCTGGGAGCGCCTGTTCGAGCCCGCCATCGCCCACCGCGGTCTGTGGACGCCCGGCGGCGCCCCTGAAAATTCGCTGGCCGCCTTTCAGGCCGCCTGCGCGCGCGGTTACGCCATCGAGCTTGATGTCCAGCTGACGGCCGACGGTGAGGCCGTGGTCTTCCATGACGACCGTCTGGAACGCCTGACGGGCGTCGAAGGGCGCCTGCGCGATCACAGCGCGGCCGATCTGGGCGCCATGGCCCTGATGGGGACCGACGAGACCATCCCGACCCTGGCCGACACCCTGACCCTGATCGGTCACCGGGCCATGGTCTATATCGAGCTGAAGACCCCGTTCGGCGAGGTCGGCGAGCTGGAGAAGCGGGTCTCCGAGGTGCTGATCGATCACAATGGCCCCACCGCCGTGATCGGCTTCAATCCCTATTCCCACGCCTGGTTTGCCGACCACCATCCCCAGATCCTGCGGGGGCTCGACTCCTACGGCTGGAACGACGACAGCGCCCGCAAGCTGGCGCCGGAGGTTCGCAAGTCGCTGGCCGCCCTGGAGCAGGTCGAGATCGCGCGCCCGGATTTTCTCGCCCTTGGCCTCGACATGCTGCCCAGCGCCCGCGCCGATGTCTATCGCGCCAAGGGCATGCCGGTGATCGCCTGGACAGTGCGTTCACCCGAACAGTGGGACGCGGTCAGCGATCACTGTGACAACCTGATCTTCGAGGGTTTCGAGGCGTGATGTCGCTCAAGGCGGCGGTTCGCGTCCATCGCGAGATCGCCGAGGTCGGACGCGAGGCCTGGGACGCGTGCGCCGCAACGACGGGGGACCCGTTCGTCAGCTACGACTTTCTGTCGATCCTGGAGGAGAGCGGCTGCGTCGCCGCCCGCACCGGCTGGGCCCCGCAACACCTGTCGATCGAGGACGAGACCGGCGCCGTGGCGGGGGTCATGCCGCTGTATCTGAAGTCCCATAGCCAGGGCGAATACGTCTTCGACCATTCCTGGGCCGACGCCTATGAGCGGGCCGGAGGGCGGTACTATCCCAAACTCCAGTGCTCTTCCCCGTTCTCGCCGGTGACCGGTTCGCGGCTCATCGTGCGGCCCGATATCGACGCTGATGAGGGCCGCTCGGCCCTGCTGGGCGGGGCCCTGACCCTGTGCGAGCGCATGGGGGCCTCGTCGCTGCACGTGACCTTCCCCAGGGCCGATGAATGGGAATGGATGGGCCAGCGCGGCATGCTGCTGCGGCAGGACCAGCAGTATCACTGGGAAAACGCCGGCTACGCCACCTTCGACGACTTCCTGGCGGCCCTGTCGTCCAACCGCCGCAAGACCATCCGCCGCGAGCGCCGCGACGCGCAAGCCGGTCTGGAGATCGTGGCCCTGACCGGCGATGAGCTGACCGAGGCGCACTGGGACGCTTTCTTTGGCTTCTACATGGACACCGGCAGCCGCAAGTGGGGCCGCCCCTATCTGAACCGGGCCTTCTATTCGCTGCTGGGCCAGCGGATGGCCGACACGGTGCTGCTGGTGATGGCGCGCCGGCCGGGCGGGCCGTGGATCGCCGGCGCGCTGAACCTGCTGGGCCGTGACTGCCTGTATGGGCGCCACTGGGGCTGTAGCGAGGACGTACCGTTCCTGCATTTCGAGCTCTGCTACTATCAGGCCATCGAGCATGCGATCCGCCTGGGCCTGCCGCGCGTCGAGGCCGGCGCTCAGGGCCAGCACAAGATCGCCCGGGGCTATCTGCCCAGCGCCGTCTATTCGGCCCACTGGATCGCCGATCCCATGCTGCGCGAGCCGGTCGCGCGCTATCTCGAGCGCGAGCGCGAGGCGGTCGACGCGGAGATGGAGATGCTGTCGGAAGAGTATTCTCCGTTCAGGAAGGGCTAGATTACCATCTAAGCGTGTGTTTACCTTCCGGATCTGAAACGCGGGGGCGTGGTCATGAACCGGGAGTTCTTCTTTTCCTTCGTCAGGACGCAACTGTTCGGCGGCAAGCTGAAGCAAGCTCAGGTCAACGGCCTGACGGCAATTCTCGACTATTGGGACGCGCATCTGGCGGCAAAGGACGACCGCTGGCTGGCCTATGCCCTTGGCACCGCTCACCATGAGACCGACAAGACCTTTGGGCCGATCCGCGAATATGGTCGGGGCAAGGGCAAGGCCTATGGCGCTCCAACCGCTCCTCATGGCCATGTGTATTACGGCCGTGGCCTGGTGCAGCTGACCTGGAAGGACAACTATCAGAAGATGTCCAGCAAGCTGAGCGTCGACCTGGTGGCTGATCCTGATCTGGCCCTGTCGCTGGTCAACGCCGTGCCCGTGATGTTCCTGGGCATGGAGCAGGGTCTGTTCACCGGGGTCGGCTTCGGGCGCTACTTCAATGCGACCCGGGATGACTGGGTCAACGCGCGCCGGATCATCAACGGGACCGACAAGGCCAACCTGATCGCCGACCATGCGCGCATGTTCTACGCCGCTATCAGCCACACGGTCTGATCCGTGTTGACCCATGGCTTGCGCCGCCCCCGTGGTTTGATACGACCGTCGGCCTGAACAGGAGATGGTCATGAGCCTTCACGGAACCTACGATCCCGACAACATCTTCGCCAAGATCATCCGGGGCGAGATGCCGGCCGTGAAGGTGTTCGAGGACGATCAGGTCCTGGCCTTCATGGACGTGTTCCCGCAGGCGCGCGGCCACATGCTGGTGATCTCCAAGACCTCAAAGGCCCGCAACCTGCTGGAGGCCGAGGCCAAGACGCTTGGCCGGATGATCGGCGCCACCCAGAAGGCCGCCGCCGCCGTCACTGCCGCCCTGAAGCCCGACGGGGTGATCGTCACCCAGTTCAATGGCGCCCCGGCCGGCCAGACGGTGTTCCACCTGCATTTCCACGTCATCCCCCGCTACGAGGGCGAAGCGATGGG
>NCEV01000017.1 GCA_002280875.1 Caulobacter sp. 32-67-35
GGACATGGCCGAGCGGTTCAACCTGCCGGTCCTGACCTTTGTCGACACCGCCGGCGCCTATCCGGGCCTGGGCGCCGAGGAGCGCGGTCAGGCCGAGGCTATCGCCCGCTCCACCGAGCGCTGCCTGACCCTGGGCACGCCGATGATCGCCACCATCGTGGGCGAGGGCGGCTCGGGCGGAGCCATCGCCCTGGCCGGCGCCAACAAGGTGCTGATCCTTGAGCACTCGATCTATTCGGTGATCAGCCCCGAAGGCGCGGCCTCGATCCTGTGGCGCGACGGCGCCCGGGCCAGGGACGCAGCCGCCCAGATGCGGATCACCGCCCAGGACCTGATCAAGATCGGCATCGTCGACCGCATCATCGAAGAGCCCGCCGGCGGCGCCCATTCCGATCACGAAGCCGCGCTCAAGGCCGTCGGCGACGCCGTTGAGGAAGAGCTGAAGGCGCTGTCGCGGCTCGATACCGCCGCCCTCAAGAAGCAGCGCTCGGACCGTTTCTACGCCATCGGCAAGGTCGGCCTGCAGTAGGCGGGCGATCGGCGCGGCGGATCGGTCGCCGCCAAACCTCTGGAGAGCGCCATGACCCGTCTGCCCGCCTGCATCCTGGCCCTGGCCCTCGCCACCCTGCCGTTAGGCGCCGCCCAGGCCGCTTCCAAGCCCGCCAACCCGACCCCGGCCTATGCCAGGTGCCTGGCCACCCCGACCGGCCAGAGCACCCTGGGCATGATCCAGTGCGCCGCCGCCGAGCTGGCGATCCAGGACGCCCGCCTCAACCGCGCCTATCAGGCCGCCATCGCCCGGCTGGAGCGGCCCCGCCAGAAGGCGGCGCTGCAAAAGGCCCAGCGGGCCTGGATCGCCTTCCGCGACGCCGATTGCGCGGCGTTTTTCGACGAGGACTGGGGCTCGATGGCCCGGGTCGAGGCCAATGCCTGCGTCGTCGATCACACCATCCACCGGGCCAACGCCCTGGAGACCTTCCGCAAGGGTTATTGAAGCCCCCAGCTGCCCCCTTGCATGACGTTGGGGTCAACGGGCCATAGTCTCCCAAAATCCAGAGGGAGCCCCGCACCATGGCCATCAAGACCCGTTTCACCGAGATGTTCGGCGTCGAGCATCCCATCGCCCAGGGCGGCATGCAGTGGGTCGGCAAGGCCGAGCTGGTCAGCGCCGTCGCCAATGCCGGGGCGCTGGGCTTTCTGACCGCCCTGACCCAGCCCACGCCGGAGGCGCTGAGCAAGGAGATCGCCCGGACCCGCGATCTCACCGACAAGCCGTTCGGCGTGAACCTGACCATCCTGCCCACCATGACCCCGCCGCCCTATGCCGAGTTCCGGGCCGCGATCATCGAGAGCGGGGTCAAGATCGTCGAAACTGCGGGCTACAAGCCGCAGGAGCACGTCGATGACCTGCGCGCCCACGGCGTCAAGGTGATCCACAAGTGCACCGCCGTCCGCCACGCCCTCAGCGCCGAGCGGATGGGCGTGGACGCCATCAGCATCGACGGCTTCGAATGCGCCGGCCATCCGGGCGAGGATGACATCCCCGGCCTGATCCTGATCGCCGCCGCCGCCGACAAGGTGAAGATCCCCATGCTGGCCTCCGGCGGCATCGCCGACGCCCGCGGCCTGGTGGCGGCCCTGGCCCTGGGCGCCGACGGCGTCAACATGGGCACCCGCTTCTGCGTCACCCAGGAGGCCCCGATCCCGATGGCCTTCAAGGAGCAGATGGTCGCCAATGACGAGCGCCAGACCGACCTGATCTTCCGCACCCTGCATAATACCGCCCGGGTGATGCGCAACCAGGTCAGCCAGCAGGTGGTCGAGATCGAGCGGGCCGGCGGCGCCAAGTTCGAGGACGTCGCCCATCTGGTGGCCGGCACCCGGGGCCGCGACGCCCTGGCCCAGGGCGACACCGACGGCGGCATCTGGTCGGCCGGCATGGTCCAGGGCCTGATCCATGACATCCCGACCGTCAAGGACCTGGTGGACCGGATGGTGGCCGAGGCCGAGGCGATCATCCGCGGCAGGCTGGCGGGGATGGTCGGCTGACGTCGCGGAACCGTCACTGGTCCCGCCCCGCCCAATGGCCGATGAAGGCCTGACGGGGCGAGGGGGACCAGAATGGCCGATTCGATCGAGACGATGATCGACCGCCTGCGGGCGCTTGAGGAGCAGCTGGAGGCCGCCTTCGCGGCCGGGGCCGCGACCCATGGCCTGGAGCTGAAGAGCGGCAAGCCGCGCTTTGGCCCCGAGGTTCGCGCCAGCCAGCGCGGCCACAAGCGCCCCATCGACGTCTTCAGGACGCCCTGGCCCACCCTGCTGACCCTGCCGCTGATCTACGGCATGGTCATTCCGATGGCCCTGATGGACCTGGCCGTCAGCATCTATCAGCTGGGCTGCTTCACCGCCTGGGGGATCGAGCGGGTCCGCCGCCGCGACTATGTGGTTATCGACCGCCACCGGCTGAGCTATCTGAACCCGGTCCAGAAGCTCAACTGCGTTTATTGCGGCTATGGCAACGGCGTCATCGCCTATGCCCGCGAGATCACCGCCCGCACCGAGCAGTACTGGTGCCCGATCAAGCACGCCCTGAAGGTCAAGGGCAGCCACGAGCGCTACGCCGCCTTCCTCGACTATGGCGACGCCGAGGGCTTCGTGAAGAGCTCGGCCGCCTATCGCGAGCGGCTGAAGAAGGCCAAGGCCCGGGCTGAAGCGGCCAGGGGGGACTGAGCCGCCTTCATCTTCCCCCTCGCGGCAGGGCTGCCGCCTGTGGCGTTGTGAGGAAACGCCCTGTCATCCCGGACAAGTCCGGCGAGAGCCGGGCGCAGATCCGGGACCGCCGGAAGCGCTGCGTTCAGGCGTCGGTCCCGGATCTGCGTGCTGCGCACTTGTCCGGGATGACAGCCGTTTCTGGCCATAGGCTTTAGTCTGCCCTCTGGGGGAGGCTGCGCGGCTGATCAGGCCGACTATCGCCCGATCAGCGCCACATCCATGGCCGCCCGCTCCATGGCCAGCAACCATTCCTGCCGCGCCTGATCCAGCTCGCGCGCCGCCTGGGCCTGACGGGCCTGCTGCGCGGCGTCGGCCGGGCCGGCGGCGCGGCGTGGTCGGGGCGAGGCCGGCGTGCGGCGGCGCGGCGGAGGGCAGGCGGCGCGCTCGGCCGTTTCGGCCGCCCACCGGGCGCGCAGGGCGTCGAGCTTGGCGGTGATGGCCTGGTACCAGGCGTTGACGCGGGCGTCGTGCGAGAGGTCGGTCATGGGGTGTCTCCGGGAATGTCTGTGGGGAGGATGCCGGCGGCGCGCGCCGGAATGGGCGCACGGCTTCGCCGCCGCGCCGGATCGCGGCGCGGGTGAAAACGGGAGAGGCGCGGGGCGTCCGGACCGCGTCCGGAGCTGTTGTGAAGAGTGTACCGTTTCGACGAAGCCTGACGCCCCGCGCGGTCGTTATCCCTCTGGCCGGGGCGCGCAGGCCTTGTTCAGCCTTATGCCCCACCCGGGTTTTGTCCTGCCTCGCGACGCACCCAGCCTGAAGCTGCGGCAACGCCGATTCCGGAGGACCCCGGAGCGAACCTTCGGGCGGGCGGGGGTCCTCCGACGGACCTCCCGATAGGCGGGTTTACGTCACCCGCCCTCCCATCAAGCCGGCCGGTCCCGCATCACGCGACTCCGGCGGCCCCGCTCGACCGCATCCACGCCGCGCGTCTCGGGCCGGATCCAAGAGCCCTCTCCCTCGCGACGGGATGGGGAGAAGTCTACGGGCGGTTTGGGTGCGTCTGATGGGCGCGATCGATTTTTTTGCAAGGTGTTGGAAGGGTTGGGGTTTGTGGCGGCGGGAGCGGGGATAAACTGCGCGCTATTCCCTTCCTTCTCCCCTTGCGGGAGAAGGTGGTCGCGAAGCAACCGGATGAGGGGTCGATAGTCCTGTAAGCTAGGCGCCCGGACCCGACCGCCCTACGCGGCGGCCCTCGCCATCGACCCCTCACCCGACCCGCTACGCGGGCCACCCTCTCCCGCATGGGGAGAGGGATTGCAGCGCCCGGATGTTCATGTATTGTTCTCATCATGGTTGATCGCGCCCGACAACTCGCCTTCGCCCGCGCCCTGCGCCGCGAACCCCCAATGACCGAGCGACTGTTGTGGAAACTCCTCCGCGACCGCCGCCTCGACGGCCTGAAGTTTCGCCGCCAACTGCCGATCGGCCGCTATGTGGCGGACTTCGTCTGCCTGCGCCATCGCCTGATCATCGAGGCCGACGGCCCGCACCACGAAGAGCGCGCCGAGGTCGACGCCGTCAGAGACGCCTGGCTGGCGGCCCAAGGCTTCCGCGTCTTGCGCTTCACCAACAGGGCCATCCAGGGCTTCCCCGAAACCGTCCTGAACCAGATCCTGGCCGCCTGCGCCCCAAACCCTTCTCCCCTTGCGGGAGAAGGTGGCTCGCGCAGCGAGACGGATGAGGGGTGGATCGTCCTGTAAGCGGGGCGCCCGGCCGGTCGGCTGTGCGCGGCGGCGCCGATCTTCAACCCCTCATCCGGCGCTGACGCGCCACCCTCTCCCGCAAGGGGAGAGGGGTTAGAGCCTGCTCTTCCGGAACGTCTCGGCCTGCTCGGCCCGCAGCTCCGCCCGCACCCGCTTGGGCATCGCCTTGTCGACCGCTTCGCCCGGGGCGGTGAGGATCTCGTTGGCGAACTCCAGGTCCATCAGCTTCATGCGCTTGATCTCGTCGCGCAGGCGGGCGGCGGTCTCGAACTCGAGGTTGGAGGCGGCTTCGCGCATGCGGGCCTCGAGGTCCTTGAGGGCGGCCTTGAAGTTGTCGCCGCTGAAGGGCTTGTCGCCGTCGCTCGTGTGCAGGCCGCCGATCGGCACGGTGACGCGGTCGCCGCGCTCGAACGGGCTGTTGAGGATGTCCTTGATGTCGCGCTTGACGCTCTCGGGGGTGATGCCGTTGGCGAGGTTGAACTCGTGCTGCTTGTCGCGGCGGCGCTGGGTCTCGCCCATGGCCCGCTCCATGCTGCCGGTGATCCGGTCGGCATAGAGGATGACCTTGCCGTCGACGTTCCGCGCCGCGCGGCCGATAGTCTGGATCAGGCTGGTTTCCGAGCGCAGGAAGCCTTCCTTGTCGGCGTCGAGAATGGCCACCAGGCCGCATTCGGGGATGTCCAGGCCCTCGCGCAGCAGGTTGATGCCGACCAGCACGTCGAACTTGCCCAGCCGCAGGTCGCGGATGATCTCGATGCGCTCCAGGGTGTCGACGTCGGAGTGCATGTAGCGCACGCCCAGGCCCTGCTCGTTGATATATTCGGTCAGGTCCTCGGCCATCTTCTTGGTCAGGACGGTGACCAGGGTGCGGTAGCCCTTGGCCTTGGCCTGGCGGATCTCGTCGATGACGTCATCGACCTGGCTGGCGCCGCTGGCGCTGACCGGGCGGACCTCGACCGGCGGGTCGATCAGGCCGGTGGGGCGGATGACCTGCTCGGCGAAGACGCCGCCGGCGCGCTCCAGCTCCCAGGCGGCGGGGGTGGCGCTGACATGCACCGACTGGGGCCGCATGGCGTCCCATTCCTCGAACTTCAGCGGGCGGTTATCCAGCGCGCTGGGCAGGCGGAAGCC
Source organism: Caulobacter sp. 32-67-35 (assembly GCA_002280875.1). Taxonomy (GTDB): domain Bacteria; phylum Pseudomonadota; class Alphaproteobacteria; order Caulobacterales; family Caulobacteraceae; genus Caulobacter. The sequence continues at coordinate 5,607 of NCEV01000017.1, forward strand.
GTACTCGGCAAGCGTCCATTTGCGGCTGCGGTCGCCCTTGTACATGGCGCCGATCTGCGGAACCGTCTGGTGGCTCTCGTCGGTGAACAGCAGGGCGTTGTCGGGGATATATTCGAAGAAGGTCGGCGGCGGCTCGCCGGGTTTGCGGCCGGAGAGATAGCGGCTGTAGTTTTCGATGCCGGCGCAGGAGCCGGTGGTCTCGATCATCTCCAGGTCGAAATTGGTCCGCTGCTCCAGGCGCTGGGCCTCCAGCAGCTTGCCGTTCTCGTACATCCAGGCCAGGCGCTCCTTGAGCTCGGCGCGGATCTCGATGATCGCCTGGCGCAGGGTGGGGCGCGGCGTGACGTGGTGGCTGTTGGCGTAGACCTTGATGCTGGGCAGGTCGGCGGTCTTCTTGCCGGTCAGCGGGTCGAACTCGGCGATGGCCTCGACCTCGTCGCCGAACAGGCTGATGCGCCAGGCGCGGTCTTCATAGTGGGCGGGGAAGATCTCCAGCGTGTCGCCCCGGCGGCGGAACGTGCCGCGCTCGAAGGCGGCGTCGTTGCGCTTGTACTGCTGGGCCACCAGGTCGGCCATCAGCTGCTTCTCGTTGACCGTCTGGCCGACCTCCAGGGTGAAGGTCATGGCCGTATAGGTCTCGACCGAGCCGATGCCGTAGATGCAGCTGACCGAGGCGACGATGATCACGTCGTCGCGCTCGAGGATCGCCCGGGTGGCCGAGTGGCGCATCCGGTCGATCTGCTCGTTGATGGAGCTGTCCTTCTCGATATAGGTGTCGGTGCGCGGGACGTAGGCTTCGGGCTGGTAGTAGTCGTAATAGCTGACGAAATATTCGACCGCGTTCTCCGGGAAGAAGCTCTTCATCTCGCTGTAGAGCTGGGCCGCCAGGGTCTTGTTGGGGGCCAGGATCAGGGCCGGGCGCTGGGTCTTCTCGATGACCTGGGCCATGGTGAAGGTCTTGCCCGAGCCGGTGACGCCCAGCAGCACCTGGTCCTGGTCGCCGTTCTCCAGGCCTTCCACCAGTTCGGCGATGGCGGTCGGCTGGTCGCCGGCGGGGGAGTATTCGGAGACGAGCTTGAACCGCTTGCCGCCTTCCGACTTGGCGGGGCGTTCGGGGCGGTGCGGGGTCCACAGGGTCTGCCGGGCGATCATCGCCGGGTCGGACGAGACGTCCATGACGAAGGGCGTGGAGACGTCGGAAACGCCGCTATCTCGGGTGCTGGGCATGGGGCTGAAAGTAGGGTCCCGCGCGCCGGAAGGCTAGGGGGCCTGCTGACGGCGAGTGTCAGCAGGCTGGCGGGAGCTACTTCGACCCGCACCCCGTCCAATGCTCCATCATCAGCGCCGTCCATGTCGCGTCGTCGCCGGTGCGGGTCTGGTCGAGGGTGAGGCTGTAGTCCCTGTATTCCTGGTGGTTGGGCAGGGACCACTGGGCGCCCAGGACAAAGCCGGCGGTCTTGTCGAGCCACAGGGGGCCGCCGACCCCGCCCTTCTTGGCGAAGGCCGGGCCGCCGACTTCGAACCGATAGGCCGGGCGGCCGCGCCAGGTTTCCTCACCGACGAAGCGGGCGTTCAGGGGGCCGAGAGCCTTCAGCAGCTTGCCGGGGTCCTCGCCGGGCCACAGCAGAGCGGCGCCGAAGCTGAAATCAGCCTTGGGGTCAGGGCGCGCCTGAAGGCTGGCGCTGAAGTCGGCCAGGTCGAAGTCATAGAGCATCCAGGGCTGGCCCTCGACCACGGTCGAAGCCTTGATCTCGGTTCCGGGCGGGGCGCCGGGCGGGTTGATCCGCAGGTCCACGCGACCGGTGGCGGCGTCATGGACGATCTCGCCGAACGCGTCCTGGCCCCCCTGGCGGTTCAGCTTGCCGGCGGTGAGTCGGGCCGCCTGCCGACCGGTCGCATCGAGGTCGGCGGTGACCAGGGCCGAGGTGGTGCAGGGCGAGACACGCTTGTTGACCACGATCCGGGTGTGACTCTGGCGATACACATGGATGGTTTCCGGTTCGGAGCCGTCGATGTTGCTCCGCGTGTAGCTGAGGATCTGGCCGACCGGCTCAGCGGCCTGCGCGCCAAGCGCGAAAGCGCCAGCGGCCAAGGCCGTGGCGGTCATTTTCAAAATAGTCATCATGTCACCTTCTGAAGACAAGGGAGGGCGCCGCGCATAGATCTGCAAGTTAGGAATTTGTCATGATACGGAGCGGACGTTTCACGATTGCAATAGACCCAACCAATCAATGGAACTCCTTTTGACTATATTTTGCAGTCGAGGGGAACTTCTGTTTTTTCGGTATTCGATATCGTCTTGTTGACGAAAGAGGGGAATTTATCGTGAAGCAATACAAGACTATACGACGGCGCCTGTTGGGGTCGAGCATGATCTGCGGCGTGGCCATCGCGGTGCTGGCCACAGGCCAGGCCTCGGCTCAAACGGCGGCGCCCGAGCCCGAGTCGACGGAAATCGAAGCGGTGGTTGTGACCGGTTCGCTGTTCCGCCGCACCGACACCGAGACCCCGTCGCCGGTCACCGTGATGACCAGCGAAAGCCTGGCCCGGGCCGGCATCACCACGGCCACCGACGCCATCCGTTCAGTCTCGGCCGACGGCGCCGGCTCGATCGGCACCGGCTTCCAGAGCGGCTTCAGCGCCGGCGGCTCGGCCGTCTCGCTGCGCGGTCTGGGCGTGTCCTCGACCCTGGTGCTGGTGGACGGCCTGCGCTCGGCCAACTTCCCGATCAATGACGACGGCCACAACGCCTATGTCGACCTGAACTCGATCCCGTTCAGCCTGATCGACCGCATCGAAGTGCTGAAGGACGGCGCCTCGTCGAGCTATGGCGCCGACGCCATCGGCGGCGTGGTCAACCTGATCCTGAAGAAGCAGTTCGTCGGCGTGGCCGGCAGCGCCGAATTTGGCGAAAGCGATCGCGGCGACGCCGAGCACAGGCAGTTCGACCTGACCCTGGGCTATGGCGACTATGCGCAGAGCGGCTGGAACTTCTACGTCAACGGCGAGTACCAGAAGGACGGCCGGGTCACCAACCACAGCCGCGGCTTCCCGTACAACACCCAGGACCTGAGCCGCATCGGCGGTCTGGACCAGAACACCGCCGACAGCACCCTGACCACGGCCACGCCCACCGCCGTCGTCACCCGCGTCAGCCAGACCGACCTGAACAACCCGCTGTCTGGCATGATCGGCGCCCCGCTGACCAACCAGTACCAGGCCCTGAACCTGAACTGCGCCAACGGCTCCTACACGGTGACCACGGGTTCGGCCCGGGGCACGAGCTGCAAGTACGATCTGGTCGATCTCTACAACCAGATCGCGCCCTTCCAGGAGCGCTACGCCGTCAATGGTCGCCTGAGCGTGCGCCTGAGCGACAACATCGAGGGCTACATCACCGGCAGCTTCTCGCATGACGAGGTGCGGATCAAAAACCAGCCGCGCACCATCCGGGCCACCCAGCCGTTCGGCGGTTCGCCCGCCGTCTCGTCGCTGAACCCGGGCATCGTGCTGCCGGTCTATGTCTGCGCGTCGGGCGTCAACTGCGCCACGGCCGGCGACCGCCGCCTGAACCCCAACAACCCGTTCGCCACCGCCTTCGCGGGCGATCCGGCCAACGGCGCGGCGCGCATCTACTATCTGTTTGGCGACATCCCGGCCGGCAGCGATCGCAGCAATGACGTGATCCGCGGCACAGCCGGCCTCAAGGGCAGCTTCGGCGACGGCTGGGACTGGCGAATCGAAGGGGTCGCCGCGCGCGACAACCTGAAGATCACCCAGTACGGCTTCCTCAACATCGCCAACCTGCTGAAGTCGATCAACACGGGCGGCTACAACTTCGTCAATCCGTCGGCCAACAGCGAAGCCGTCCGCGACTTCGTCTCGCCCGATGTGAAAACCCCGTCGCACTCGACCCTGCTGTCGCTGGACGGCTCGGTGACCAAGTCGCTGTGGACCCTGCCGGGCGGCGACATGCAGCTGGCCCTGGGCGGGCAGATCCGCAAGGAAACCCTGGTCAACAACAACCAGAACGAACGCCTGGACACCTATACCCTGACCACCTCGTCGGCCTTTGGCGAGCACACGGTCATGGCCGGCTATTTCGAAGTGCTGGCGCCGGTCACCGAGGACCTCGAGATCAACGTCTCGGGTCGTTATGACGACTATTCGGAAGGCTTCAGCCACTTCTCGCCAAAGATCGGCGCGAAATATACGCCGATCCGTCAGCTGGCTTTCCGGGGCACCTATTCCAAGGGTTTCCGGGCCCCGACCTTCGCCGAAGCCGGCGCACGCAGCCAGTATGCGGGCTTCTCGACCTTCACCACCCCGGCCGCCTTCCAGCTGGCGCACGGCGGCCTGACCTCGGCCGGCAACACCAACCCCTACGCCCAGTCCTACTCGCTGGGCGGCGGCTATGTGGGCAATCCGGACCTGAAGCCGGAGAAGTCGCGCAGCTTCACCGCCGGCGTGATCTTCGAGCCCACCCGCTGGCTGTCGGCCACGGTCGACTATTATGACGTCAAGAAGTCGGACCTGATCGTGGCGGGACCGCTGCTGGCCAACGCCCGCAACGCCTACTACACCCAGACCAATGTGACCGACGCCTGCGCCGCCGTAGCGGCCGTCGGGGCGGGCTATTCGTGCAACCTGATCGACGCCGTCGATCCGCTGTTCCCGAACGCCCTGCCGCGCGTGCTGATCATCAACGCGCCGTTCGTCAACGCCGACTACTCCAAGACCTCCGGGGTCGACGTCTCGGCCACCGGCCGGTTCGACCTGCCGGGCGAGGCCAAGCTGACCAGCCGCGTCGAGGTCACCCACGTGCTGAAGTACGACCTCCACACCACCGGCGGCGTGCAGAAGTATGCGGGCACGCTGGGCCCGTACCAGCTGTCGTCCGGCAACGGCACGCCCGACTGGCGCGGCAATTGGCAGAACACGGTGGAGTTTGGCCGCTACAGCCTGTCGGCCACCGCCTACTATGTCGGCAAGATCAAGTCCGTGGCCGCCGACCAGCGGACCAGCACCGACTGCGTCACCGCCAACCAGTACGCGACCGGCAATACGGCGCTGGGCCAGCAGTTCTGCAACATCAAGAAGTTCGTCAATGTCGACCTGAACGGCACGGCGAAGATCAATGATGGCGTGACGCTGTACGGCCACGTCGGCAACCTGTTCGACGAACGGGCGCCGATCGCGCCGGGCGCCTATGGCAGCGCGCCCAACTTCCTGACCACCTTCCACTATGCCGGCCTGATCGGCCGGACGTTCAAGATGGGCGTTCGCTTCGAATACTAGGCGAAGCGCGCCGCGCTGGAGGAGGCCGGTCCCGCAAGGGGCCGGCCTTTTTCGGTTTGGATGCGCCGGCTTCCTGGAGCGGCGTCACAGGTAGTCGTCCAGACGGACGCCAGTCCTGAAGTTGGTTTCCTGAGGCTGTAGGATATCTAGCTGTCAGGCTTGATCGTCCTTTGTCCGGTCCGACAGCAGCTTCAGGCTATCGCGTTGACTCTGATACTCACGGATCACGTCGCGCGCCTCGATTAGCGCGGCTTTCAATCCGCTATCCTCAACATCGTCGCCTTCTTCTTCCTCAGTTTCAGGCGCAACAAAATCGACGCTTCCGCCCTTTTCGCTGAATGCCAATAGCTTTTCGATGGACTTAACGAGGGCGGTTTTGATCTCCCCGTCTTTACCCTTCAGCTGTTCTGTCAATACGGCTTCAATAGTCGTAACTGCACCGTCCCTTTTTGATTTCTCGATTTCTCTAAATTCTTTTTCCATTGTCTTCGTCAAAATTCCCTTTTGACGAAGATCTTCCATGGAGGAGCGGACGTTTATTACGTCCATCGCTACACTGGTTATATTCTTAGATATCTTGGCCAAGAGCGTTGTAAATAAAACGGTTCCGGCCAATATAAGAATTATGGATCCAGTTGCGGCCCCAACAACTTTCACATCTTCAGGTTTTTCATCGCACGCCATCGCAAGGCCGCGGATAATTTCATACCACTCTTTACCGGTATCCTTCCAATCTGTGACGTTGTTGATTGATACGTCATGCTGGAAGCCGACCCGGATAATGATGCGGTCATCATCGGGTTCTATTTCGTTAGCTTCGAATCCGAGATTCGTTACCGCTTCGGCGTAAGCTGTAAATAAGGTGCGGGTTTTGTTGAGGGATTGGATCGCTTCATTGATCCTTTGGACGGCTGTGGCCGGATCGTAGTTCGATGAGCGCACCACAGTGTCAACAAAGTTCGCACCATCTTGGCCCATGTAGATGTCGACGCCAATCGCCGACAGCATTTTCAATTGTTGGATGGAGAGTTCGTCGAACCGTTGATCGGTCAAGAATTCGATCAATGCTTGAAGGGGTTCTTCGAGCGGCTGTTTGTCGCTTTGGCTTGCGTTGTGATTCAGAGGTTCGAGGAGCTTGGCGTAAAGCCGGTTCGTCTCGCGAAATTGGGAGTTGAACCAGATTGCTAGTCGATGAAGCTCATCGATATTCATTCCAATTGCCTCGCTGGCTTTGCCTCAGCGGCGAGGCAATTCAACTTATCATCTAGCTTAACTATAGCAATTCCAGCTTCGATGCTCTTGGTATCTGCCGGTTGTCTCAGAACAGTCTCGGATATGGCCAACGGTCGACGTCGGAGCTCTCGCTTTTGACGGTTGTGGATCGGCGGCTCAGCCCCCAACCACCCGCTTCAGCGTCGTCCTGTTCCGCGAGATCCACGCCTCGCCGTCATCATCCAGGAAGTCGACCTCCTTCAAGCTCGTCATCACGTCGCCGTCGCGGACGAGAGTCTGGCGCAGGCGGGCGGGGCGGTTGTCGTCCTTGCCGGTGGTCTCGGCGACGATCGTCCAATGGGTCGCGTCGGCGGCCGGAGCGGGCAGGCGCAGGGTGGTGGTGTCCAGGCTTGTCTCGCGGCCCTTGCGGAAGCTGGCCGAGGTTTCCTTGCCGGTGGCCGGATCAAACAGCTCGACCGTAGTGATACGCACGATGCCCACGCGCGGGCCATCGTCGAACTGGGCCTTGCGGATCAGGGTGACGCCGTCGCCCTGGTCCTCGATCAGCACCGTCATCGGGATGCCAAACCAGCGGTTGGCCGAATAGTCGAGATATTCCAGCTTGCCCTCCCACGGGCCCGCCGTGGCCATGCGCAGGGCGGCGATGTCCAGCGGGGCCCGGGCGGCGGCGGGCAGGCTGGCCAAGGCCAGGCCGGCGGTCAGCAAAAGGGCGAGGGCGCGGCGGCGCATGAATCGGATCTCCGGGGGCGAGCTTCACCTAAAGATACGCCCTTGGCGAACATCGGGATGCGAGGCGTTTGACTCCCAATTCACTGTGTGACACACAGTGTATGTCACACACCATGTGGCGCACACGATACGGCGCACACCATGCCAACGGAAACCGACATCTTTGAACAGCTCCGCCAGGAGCTTCGGCGGGGCACCCTGATCCTGGCCGTGCTGGCCCAGCTGCGGGTCGAGCGCTACGGCTACAGCCTGCGTCAGGCGCTGGCTTCGGTGGGCGTCGAGATCGACGAAGGCGCGCTCTATCCCATGCTGCGCCGGCTGGAAGGGCAGGGCCTGCTGTCCAGCGAGTGGCGCGAGGAAGACAAGCGCAAGAAGCGTTTCTACCGCCTGTCGAGCGAGGGCGAGGCCGTGCTGGCCCGCCTGGCCGACGAATGGCGCGCCATCAACGACACCCTGCAACCCCTGCTTTGAGGAGAGGACGGATCATGGATCTGCTCGACCGCTATCTGGGCGCCGTCGCCGCCCTCCTGCCCGCCGCCCAGCGCGACGACATCGTCGCCGAACTGCGCGACGTCCTGATGAGCCGTATCGAGGACCGGGAGGCCCAGCAGGGGCGTCCCCTCGACAAGAAGGCGCTGGAGGCCCTGTTCCGAGAGTTTGGCCATCCGCTGGCCGTGGCTGGACGCTATGGCCCCCAGCGCGCCCTGATCGGGGCGGAGCTCTATCCCTTCTACATCTTCGCGGTGAAGGTCGCCCTGGCCATCGCGGCGTTCGTGGCGGTGATCCCGGCAGTGTTTGGCGCCGTCACCAGCCATGGCGATGTCTCGCGCGCCATCGGTCACGCGATCCACGCCTTCATTCCCAGCGCCCTGACGCTGATCGGAGCCATCACCATCATCGGGGCGATGATCGAGCGCGGCTGGATCAAGACCGGCGAGTTCGGCCAGTGGAGGGTCAGCGACCTGCCGCACATCTCGACGAAGAAGCAGTGGTTCCGCACCACGCGCTTCGAGGCCCTGTTCGAGGTCATCTTCATGACCTTCTTCGCCCTGTGGTGGGCCGGCGTCGTGGACTTTCCCGGCAGCCGGGGGCCCTTTGGCCATGACGGCGAACTGCAGATCACGCTGGCGCCGATCCTGACCCAGTTGCACACGCCGATCCTGCTGCTGGCCATTGGTCAGGCGCTGTCCGGCCTGATCCTGGTGACCCGCCCGGCCTGGATCGCGCCGCGCGCCGTCGCCGAGATCGTGCTGTCGATCGCCGGAATCGCCCTGGCCGCCGTCCTGTGGGGCCAGATGCCGCTGGTGACATTCGCCGGGCCGGGCGCCTCGGCCGAGGACTTCGTTACCCTTCGCCATGTCGCCGACAACATCTTCAGGGGCTGCGTGCTGGTCACGGTCGCCATCTGCGCCGGCAAGATCCTGATCGAGGGCTGGCGGCTGCTCCGGCTCACGTTCCGATAGACGGGCCCGGCTGAGCTGTCAGGCGGCGACCGGGGCTATTTCCTTGGCTTGGAGGCGGTGTCGACCACGGCCCCGACGCCGGCCCCGACCACCGCGCCGACCGGTCCGCCGACCACGGCGCCAGCCGCCGCGCCGGTGGCTGCCCGCTGCTCCATATTGTGGCCGCAGGCGCCCAGGGCGAGGGCCGTCAGAGCGGCTGCCGGGGCCAGGGAAACGAGGCGGCGGACGTTAGGGTTAGGGGTCATGAAGCGCTCCTCTTAGACGGTATTTGTCTGACTTGAGTAACGGCGCTCGCTGGCCGGATGTTCCCTGAATCAAGGGCCTTAGAACAGTGCGATCAATGCTTCGCACCGCGGCAGAGCAGCGAAATTTTTCACTGTCGGGTTTTTCTAGCGAATCAAGGCGTTAACGATCTTGACTGCGGCCAATGGGCCCAGATTGGATGCTGCACTGCGGCATGTGCTTGCGACTCGAGCGCTTATCGTTCATAAGCCCGTCACAAGCAGGTTTTCGGCCAGATCGTGAAACGGTCGAACCTCCGCCTCTGGGACTGCCCGACAGTGAGTTTTCCGGGTTCTCAGGAGCGTTTTTTGTCGGGGGGCGGTCCGCCCTCGCCGCGCAGGACACGAGTTTTGTATATCAAGTCGCAGACGGGCGCAGACGCGCGCGCGCTGGTCGGCGCCGTATTGGTCGGGTCCGCCACGGGCCTGGCGCTCGGTGCCGTTTACCTGGCCGGTGGGCTTGCCCAGACCGCCAACCAGCACGCCAGCGTAACACGCCTTGCAGACGGCGCTTCGGAGGGTTTCTCCGACGTCGCCCTGATCAATTCTGCTTCGCGCATGGACCAGGGCGCGCTCGCCGTGGCCCGTCGTCACGACCCCTACACTGTCGCGGGCGCCGCTCAGCGCGACCGCCAGGTTTCCCTTCTGGTCGCACGTCTAGAGAACCATCAGGCCAGCGCTTCGGTTCCCCGCAGCGGCCCGATGATGCTGCGCGCCAGCTTTGGCGGCCCGTTCAATCCGGCCGCCTCGCCCTTCCAGTTTGGCAATGTGCTGGAAAGCTCGCGCGAGCTCGAATGTCTGGCCGAGGCCGTCTATTACGAAGCCCGCGGCGAGACCCCCAGCGGTCAGGCCGCCGTGGCCCAGGTGGTGCTCAACCGCGTTCGCCACCCCGCCTTCCCCAAGTCGGTCTGCGGCGTGGTGTTCCAGGGCGCCCATCGCAAGATCGGTTGCCAGTTCAGCTTCGCCTGCGATGGCTCGATGGGCCGGGGTCGCGAACGCGGCGCCTGGAACCGGGCCCAGAAGATCGCCTCGCGCGCCCTCAGCGGCGCGGTGATGAACGAGGTCGGCTCGGCCACCCATTTCCACACCACCGGCGTATCGCCCGGCTGGGGCCCGCGCCTGCTGAAGGTGGCCCAGGTCGGCATGCACGTGTTCTATCGCTTCGGCGGTCGCAACGGCGCGCCGGGCGCCTTCTCGTCGACCCCGCGTCCGTCCACCCTGGACGACCTGCCCAACGCGCCCGAGATCGCCAGCATCACCGCTGACGGCAAGGGCATGGCGTCCATCGGCGGCGTCGCCTATGCGGCCAACGCCGTCGCCACGCCAGTCGCCCAGCCCGCTCAGACTGGCGCCGGCATGGGCGGTCCGCTGGGTCAGGCCACCGAGCCGGCTTCGGCTCCGGCCAAGCCCGGGGTCGAGAAAACCTCGGCCGACAGCGTCAGGACGCCATCAGCGGCCGCGAGCGCAACTGCTTCCTGACCGCGCCGGGCATGTGGCTGGTGGCGAAGCGCATCTGTTTGGCCCGCTTGCCCACCAGGTAGTGCAGCTCCTTGCCGGTGGCGGACTTGAACACCACCTCGGCGGCGTCCTCGACGGGATAGACCTCCAGTCCGCCCTTCTTGAGGGCGTCGGCCATGTTCTCGTTGCTGCCTGACGCCCCGGCGTTGAGGATTGGCGTCTCGATGAACCACGGCATCACGCAGGCCACGCTCACCCCGTGGGCGGCGTATTCGATGTCGAGGGCTTCAGATAGGCCGCGCACGGCGAACTTGGTGGCCGAATAGACCGCCAGCTTGGGCGAGCCATAGAGGCCTGCGCAGGAGGCCACGTTGATCAATCGCCCGCCGCCGGCCTTCAGCAGCGCAAGGCCGGCCCGCGCGCCGTGGATGACGCCCTTGATATTGATGTCGATCTGGATGTCGCAGTCGGCCTCGCTGAGGTCTTCCAGCGATCCGAACCGGGCCACGCCGGCATTGTTGAGCAGGGCGTCCAGCTTGCCGTCCGTCAGTCGGCCAAATTCGCCCAGGGCGTTGTCCCAGGCCTCGCGGTCGCGGACGTCGAGCCGGTAGGTCGCGCCATTGGCCGGGCCGATGGCCAGCAGCGCGGCCTTCAGTCCCGCGACGTCGATGTCGGACAACCCCACGAACCAGCCGGCCGCGGCGAAGCGCTTGGCGCTGGCCAGGCCGATGCCGCTGGCGGCCCCGGTGATGAAGATGGTCTTGCGGCCCTTGGCGGCAATGTCGGCGCTGGCGCTCATTGGCGATCCTCCCCCTCGTTTATTATCAGCGATCAGACGCCGGAGAGGGGGAAGGGTCAAGGCCCGCGCCCGTGAAGGACGCGGGCGCGGACGTCCAGATCAGTCCGTCTGATCGTCGGTCTCGGCCTCGGGGCCGTTCTTCTTGATCGACTCGATGGCGTTCTTGGCCGAAGCCTTCGACGAATAGCCTTCCGTCGAGAACATCACTTCGCTGTTGTACATGAAGTTGACGCGGAACTCGCCCGCCTTGTCCTTCTTGATCACGAACTTGTAGGCCATTGTCGTCTCCCTGAAGCAAGGTTGGCTGTGTCGGCTTTTCGACTATGGAAGGGTCGCGCGAGCGGCGAGCTGGTGTCAATCGGGACTGACTTCGGAGATCTTGATGAATCTTGACGACCGCCGCGACCAGCTGTCCCGCGAGCTGCTTTCCGTTGCGTATTGCGACCTCAACGCCGTCCAGCGTAGCGTCATTGACCTGATCGCCGCCGAGGCCCCGACCGGCCTGAACAAGGCGCTGGTGTCCGACGACCGCAGCTTCTGGGACCGGCTGGCCGACCGGGTCGCAGCGGTGGGGGGCTCGTGGGCCTTTATCGGGTCGTTCAGCGGAGTGCTGCTCTGCTGGGTGGCGCTCAACCTGGTGCTCAGGCGCTGGAACCTGGCGTTCGACCCCTATCCCTTCATCTTCCTCAACCTGCTGCTCTCCACGGTCGCGGCCCTGCAGGCGCCGGTGATCATGATGAGCCAGAACCGCCAGGCGGCGAAGGATCGCGAGAACGCCGAGCACGACTATGTCGTCAATCTGCGCGCCGAGCTGGAGATCATGCATCTGCACAGCAAGCTGGACGCCCTGCGCGATCGCGACATCGGCGGCATGGCCCGCGCCAACGCCGAGGCCCTGGCGCGTCTGGAGGCCCAGGTGGCGGCGCTGTCGGCCAAGCTGGACGCGCGGGGGTAGGATTGCAGGCGCCCGCCGCTGGACGGACGGTCTGCATACTTCCTGCACAGAGCTATTCCCCCGGCGCCTGAAATGGCAAAGCTGTCATGGCGCGGCGCGCTTTCCTCCACATCCCGCGCGCCAAGCCGACCGAGTCTTCGTTAGCTCGTCCCCAACAGCCGTCGAACGGACGGCGCGAGGGGATTTCGTCGGATGGAACTGGGCGGGCGTACACCCACAAGGCGACAGCTGCTGTCGGCCATCGCCGCGGTCGGCGGCACGGCGGCGCTGTATCAGGCCATGACCTCGCTGGGTCACGCGGCCGAGACCCAGTTCACCGGTCCGCCCAACCTGGCCGGCGCGCGCAAGGGCGCTTCGGTGATCGTGCTGGGGGCGGGCCTGGCCGGACTGCTGGCGGCCCACGAGCTGACCAAGGCCGGCTACAAGGTTCAGATCCTGGAATATCAGGACCGGGCCGGCGGCCGGAACTGGTCGCTGCGGGGCGGCGACACCTATACCGAGCTGGGCGGCGCCACCCAGAAGGTGGGTTACGCGCCGGGCAACTACTTCAATCCCGGCCCGTGGCGGATCCCGCACCACCACAAGACCCTGCTGCACTACTGCAAGGCGTTCGGCGTGGCGCTGGAGCCCTTCATCCAGTTCAACCACAACACCTGGATCCATTCGTCGGAATCGTTCGGCGGCAAGCCCGTGCGGTTCAAGGCCGCGGCGGCCGACTTCGAGGGCAATGTCGCCGAGCTGCTGGCCAAGTCGGTCAACCAGAAGGCCCTGGACGATCAGGTCACCCCGGAAGACCGCGAGCGCCTGCTGGAGGCCCTGAAGGGCTGGGGCATGCTGGACAAGGATTACAGGTACGCCTCCAACCTGCGCTCGGCCTCGCACCGGGGCTATGACCGTCCGCCGGGCGGCGGCGTCAACGGCGCGCCGATCCCGTCCGCCCTCTACGGCCTGCACGACGTGCTGGACCCGCAGGTCTGGAGCTCGATGGCCTTCTTCATGGGTCACGAGATGCAGACCACCATGTTCCAGCCGGTGGGCGGCATGGACATGATCGGCAAGGCCTTCGCCAGGCAGGTCGAGGGTCAGATCACCTACAATGCCAAGGTCAGCAAGATCGCCCAGGACGACAAGGGCGTGGCCGTCACCTATACCGACACCGTGACGGGCAAGGTCGTGACCGCCCAGGCCGATTGGTGCGTCTGCACCATTCCGCTGTCGGTGCTGGGCCAGATCGACACCCAGGTCACCGACGAGATGATGGCCGCCATCAAGGCCGTGCCCTATTCGGGCCAGGTCAAGATCGGCCTGGAGATGAAGCGCCGCTTCTGGGAGGAGGAAGACTCCATCTTCGGCGGTCACAGCTTCACCGACCAGGAGATCGCCCTGATCTCCTATCCCAACAACAATCTGTTCGGCGACGGGCCGGCGGTGCTGCTGGGGGCCTTCGCCCGCGAGATGGGGGCCTATCGCCTGGCGGGCTTGACGCCGCAGCAGCGCATCGAGGTCGCCCTCCAGCAGGGCTCGGTCCTGCACCCGGCCAGCTATCGCAAGGAGTTCAGCAACGGCGCGTCCGTGGCCTGGAGCCGGGTGCCCTGGTCGTTGGGCTGCTGCGCCCGCTGGACCGAGCAATCCCGCAAGGAACACTACCAGACCCTGGTGGGCATGGACCGCCGCATCGTCCTGGCCGGCGAGCACGCCTCCTATGTCGGCTGCTGGATGGAGGGGGCGCTGCTGTCCTCGATCGACGCCATTACCCGCCTGCACAAGCGCGCCCTGGAGGCCTGAGCATGACCATCCGCTTCCCGATTGCCCTGGCCGCCGCAGCGCTCGCCATCACCGCGCCCGCCGTCGCCCAGACCCCGCCCGGCGGCGACACCGGCGGCGGCATTGTCCGCATCGCCAAGCCGGTGACGGGCAAGGAGGTCTATGAGGCTGTCTGCCAGGCCTGCCACATGGCCGACGCCAAGGGCGGGGTGGGAGCGGGGACCATTCCGGCCCTGGCGTCCAATCCGCGTCTGGCGGGAGCGGCCTATCCGATCTCGGCCATCGTACTGGGCAAGGGGGGCATGCCGGGCCTGACCGGCTCGCTCGACGACACCCAGATCGCCGAAGTGGTGACCTATATCCGCACCAATTTCGGCAATGCCTATGCCAAGCCGGTGACAGCGGCCGAGGTCGCCAGGATCCCGCATCCGACCCGGGGCGGCGGGCACTGAGCGAGGCGGAACCACCCGGCTGACCGCGCGTTCCGGACCTCTGGTGACGAGCCGGGGACGGGTTTTGGAACACGGGAAGAACTTGGCTTTGGCGCTTCCAGACGAGGATCGGTATCGGCTGCTGGTCGATGCGATCATCGACTACGCCATCTACATGCTCGATATCGACGGCCGGGTCACCAGCTGGAATCCCGGCGCCCAGCGGTTCAAGGGCTATACGCCCGACGAGATCATTGGCCAGCATTTCTCGCGCTTCTACACCCCCGAAGACCAGGCGACGGGCGACCCCGCCACGGCCCTCGGCGTGGCCGCCCGTGAGGGCCGGTTCGAGAAGGAGGGCTGGCGCCAGCGCAAGGACGGCAGCCGATTCTGGGCGCATGTCGTGATCGACGCCATCCGGGACGAGGCCGGGGCCCTGATGGGGTTCGCCAAGATCACCCGCGACATCACCGAGCGCATGGAGACCCAGAAGGCGCTGGACCAGGCCCGCGAGGCGCTGTTCCAGTCGCAGAAGATGGAGGCCATCGGCCAGCTGACCGGCGGCGTGGCGCACGACTTCAACAACCTGCTGATGGCCATCCTTGGCAGCCTGGAGCTGGTGCGAAAGCGCGTTCCCTACGATCCGCGCATCACGCCGTTGCTGGACAACGCCATGCAGGGCGCCGAGCGTGGCTCGATCCTGACCCAGCGCATGCTCGCCTTCGCGCGCAAGCAGGAACTGAAGATGGACGCCGTGGACGTGGCCAGCCTGGCCCGCGGCATGATGACCTTTCTGGATCGCACCATCGGCGGCAAGATCGAGGTCAGTCTGCGCTTCCCCGCCGATCTGCCCCGGGTGCTGACCGATCCTTACCAGCTGGAGGCGGCGCTGATGAACCTGGCGGTCAATGCGCGCGACGCCATGCCCGACGGCGGTGACCTGATCATCAGCGGCAGTGCCGAACAGGTCGAAGGCCGCCCCGATCTGGCCCCCGGCCACTATGTTCGCCTCAGCGTGACCGATACGGGTGAGGGCATGAGCCCGGAAACCGTTTCGCGCGCCACCGATCCGTTCTTCACCACCAAGGGCGTGGGCAAGGGCACGGGCCTTGGCCTGTCCATGGTGCACGGCCTGGCCGCCCAGTCGGGCGGCGGCCTGTTCCTGACCAGCAAGGCCGGCGCCGGCACCCAGGTGGATCTGTACCTTCCCGTCGTGCGGAAGGACTGCGGCGCGGCCGCCAGGCCAGACGCCGTCGCGGCGACGGGTTCGGCCGGGCGCAAGCTGACCATCCTGGCGGTGGACGACGACCCCCTGGTCCTGACCAACACCACGGCGATGCTGGACGATCTGGGTCATCACGTGATCGCGGTGAATACGGGCAAGGACGCGCTGGAGATCCTGCGCAGCCGCCGCGACATCGACCTGATCGTCAGCGACGAGCTGATGCCGCACATGAGCGGCTCGCAGCTGGCAAAGGCCGTCCAGCGCAGCCATCCTGGCATGCCGTTCATCATCGCCACGGGCTATGCCGATCTGACGACGGTCGCAGGCGACGATACCCGGCTGGGCCTGCGCCGGCTGGCCAAGCCCTTCACGCAGGGCCTGCTGGCCCAGGTCGTCAGCGAAGCCATGGGTGGCGCGTCCTCGGCTGGCGTCTCGTCGCTTTAGCGCAGATTGTCTGCGCAAGAGCGCCGTTCAGCCTACCCCGCCTTCGCGCGTCGTCGCAGCGCCTGAGGGGGCTGACCAAACGCCCGGATAAAGGCGCGGCGCATGCGCTCTGGATCGCCAAAGCCGGTTTCCAGGGCCACGTCCTCGACCTGCAGGGGCTGACTGTCCAGCAGGGCGCGGGCGGCCTCGACGCGCAGGCGTTCCACCGCCTTGGCCGGGGTGACCCCGGTCTCGGCGGTGAACAGCCGGGCGAAGTTGCGCGGGCTCATGGCGGCGCGGTCGGCCAGTTGCTCGACGCTGAGGGTTTCTGCCAGATTTTCGCGCGCCCATGCCAGCAGGGCGTCGAAGCGGCGGGTCTGGATGTCGATCAGGGCCGAGAACTGCGACTGGCCGCCGGGGCGGCGGTGATAGACCACCAGCTGCTGGGCCACGCGCCGGGCCACCGCCTCGCCCTCGTCGGCCCCGACCAGGGCCAGCGACAGGTCGATGCCGGCGGTGATGCCGGCCGAACTCCAGATCATGCCGTCCTGGACGAAGATCCGGTCGGGCTCCAGCTTGATGGCCGGATAGCGCTTCTGGATATCCTTGGTGCGGCTCCAGTGGGTGGTGGCGCGCCTGCCGTCCAGCAGGCCGGCCTCGGCCAGGATGTAGGTGCCTGAGCAGACGCTGGCGACGCGGCGCGCCGTCTTGGCCGTGTTGCGCACAAAGGCCAGGGTCTGGGGGCAGGTGGCCGGGGTCTTCACGCCGTCGCCGCCCGCCAGGATCAGGGTGTCCAGCGGCGGCGCGTCAGCTAGTGCGGTGGTGGCCATGGTCAGGCCAGACGAGCTGGCCACCATGCCGCCGTCCTTCGACAGAAAGACCAGCCGGTAGGCCCCCGGCGAGAACCGCGCGGCGATCTCGAAGGTGGCGATCGGCCCCGTGGCGTCCAGCAGCTGGAAGTCGGGATAGACCAGAAAGCCGATCGTGCGGGGCATGGCGGAATCCGAGGGAATTATGTCATTTCAGCCAGACGCTAGGCGCGGGATGGTGCGGCGTCAAACGGAGATGTCCCCATGGCCGAGCCGCAACCGCTGAATATCGTCTTCGCCCTGTTTCCGGGCGTGACGCACCTGGACTTTACCGGACCTCACCAGATCCTGTGCCGCCTTCCCGGCGCGAAAGTCACGGTCGCCAGCCTGGAGGGCGGCGAAATCGAGGCTGACGGCCTGATCTTCGCGCACCTGCCGCGCCTGACCGATGTCGAAGCGTGCGATGTGCTGGTGGTCCCCGGCGGGTTCGGGACGACGGAGGCCATGGCCAATCCGGCCTTCCTCGATGAGATCCGCCGCCTGGCCGCCGGGGCCCGCTATGTGACGTCGGTTTGCACCGGCTCGCTGGTGCTGGGCGCTGCGGGGCTGTTGAAGGGCAAGCGGGCGGCCTGTCACTGGGCGTGGCGCGATCAGCTTTCTCTGTTTGGCGCGATCCCTGATCCCGGCCGTGTGGCGCGCGACGGCAATGTCTTCACCGGCGGCGGGGTCACGGCCGGCATCGATTTTGCCCTGACCATCGCCGCCGAGATCGCCGGCGAGGACGTGGCCCAGACGATCCAGCTGGCCGTGGAATATGCCCCGGCCCCGCCGTTCAACGCCGGGCGGCCCGAGACCGCGCCGGCCAGGGTGCTGGAGCGGGTGCAGCGCCTCTACGGCCAGGGCATGCCCGAGCGTCTGGCGGCGGCGGAGAAGGCCGGGGCGCTGGTTTAGGCGCACTCCATCCTAACCTAACGCCCAATTTCGTTGCCTTCCTGGGCCTTGTGCCCAGGATCCATGCCGGCAGGAACAGCTGAGAGGGCCGGTGCTCTTGGCCTTTCCGCATCGCTAGGATTTCAAGACAGCGCCGCCCTCGACAATGGGTCCTAGGTGCAAGGCCTAGGAAGGCGGGTTCTTGGATAGTGAACTGGAGATAGAAGCCGGATTCGACATTCCACCATCCTCATCTACCCTCTCTCCAAAGCCGGCGAACGACCGGCGTGGGGGAGGGGATGTCATGCGCAAACCATGGCTGTTGCTGGTGCTGGGTCTTGTCCTGGTGCTGGGCGGAAGCGCGCTGGCCTGGAAGGTCCAGACGGCGGGCGGGATCAAGGTAACCGAGGTCAGCTTCCCCGGAACCGGCGGCGCGCCGATGAGCGGCCTGCTCTACACGCCGCCCAACGCCACGCCCGCGACTCCGGCCCCCGGCGTGCTGGCCGTGCACGGCTATATCAATTCCCGCGAGACCCAGAGCGGCTTCGCCATCGAGTTCGCGCGGCGCGGCTATGTGGTTCTGGCGCTCGACCAGACTGGCCACGGCTATAGCGGCGGGGCGGCGTTCTCGAACGGCTTTGGCGGTCCCGATGGCCTGAACTATCTGCGCGGCCTGCCGACCGTCGACCCGGCCAATATCGGGCTGGAAGGCCACAGCATGGGCGGCTGGACGGTGCTGGCCGCCGCGGCGACCATGCCTGACGCCTACAAGGCCGTGGTGCTGGAAGGCTCCTCGACCGGCAAGCCGTTCGCCGCCGAGGGCTCGCCGACCTGGCCCAGGAACCTGGCCCTGGTGTTCAGCCAGTACGACGAGTTCTCCAAGCTGATGTGGGGAGTCGACCGGGCACGTGACGTCACGGGCAGTCCCAAGCTGCAGACCGTGTTTGGAGCCACGGCGCCGGTCCAGCCGGGCCGCGTCTATGGCTCGATCGCCGACGGGACGGCGCGGGTGCTGCAAACCCCCGCCACCACCCATCCCGGCGACCATATCTCACCGACCGCCATCGGCCACGCCCTGGACTGGTTCGCCGCCACTCTGACGGGCGGGACCCCGCGCCCGGCCGGCGACCAGATCTGGATGTGGAAGGAGGCCGGCACGGGTCTCGCCCTGGTCGGGGCGGTGGCTCTGCTGCTGGGGACCTTCCAGGTGCTGCTGACCCTGCCGCTGTTCGCGGCTCTGCGTCAGCCGATTCAGCCGACCGTCGCCCGCCGCGACCGGGGCTGGTGGAGCGCTGTCGCCCTGACCGCCCTGCTGCCGGCCGTGACCTATTTCCCGTTCTTCATCCTGGGCATGGTGGCCCTGCCGCCTAACGCAATCTTCAAGCAGGGCATTACCAACCAGGTCCTGACCTGGGCGGCGCTGACGGCCCTGATCACCCTTGGGCTCGCGCTTCTGGGCAAGCGCGACAAGCCGTTGTTCAGCAATCGCTGGCGGCTGTCGCTGCTGATCGGTCTGTTCAGCGTGGCGGTGGTCTATGGCGCGCTGGAGCTGGTCCATCGCCTGTTCCTGGTCGATTTCCGCTTCTGGGTCGTGGCCCTGAAGCGCCTCAGCCCCGGCCAGGCCGATCTGGTGCTGGTCTATGTGCTGCCCCTCACCCTGGCCTTCGGGGTCACCCTGCGCACCCTGCTGGCCCGCATCCCGGTGGCGGGCGAGAGAAACCTGGCCCGCTATGCCGGCGCCGTCCTGGCGCTCAGCGGCGGCTTCGCCCTGCTGCTGGCGCTCGACTACGGCGCGCTGTTCCTGACCGGCCGGCTGCCCACGGCGTTCGACCCGCTGTCGACCGTGGTGGCCATCCAGTTCCTGCCCCTGACGGCCCTGATCGCGGTGATCGGCGTCTTCACCTGGAAGCGCACCGGCGGCTATGCGGTCGCGACCGTGATCTGCGGCCTGCTGCTGACCTGGTACATGGTGGCGGGAACGGCGACGCAGGTGGTGTGAGGGCTCAGGCCTCGGCGGCGATCTGGCGGAGGGCCTTCTCGAAATACTCCGCCGGCTGGCCGCCCGAGATCAGGTAGCGGTCATTGATGATCACGGCGGGGACCGAGCTGATGCCCGCGGTATGCCAGGCGCGCTCGGCTTCGCGCACTTCTTGGGCGTACTGGCCGGAGGCCAGCACGTCGCGGGCCGCCGCGCCGTCCAGGCCGGCCTTTTGCGCGGTCGCGACCAGGACATCATGGTCGGCGGGGCTGAGGCCGTCGGTGAAATAGGCGTCGAACAGCGCGCGCTTCAGGGCCTTCTGGCCGCCAATGATGCCGGCCCAGTGCAGCAGGCGGTGGGCGTCGAAGGTGTTGTAGATGCGGCTGGTCTCGCTGGTCTTCATCGTAAAGCCCACCGAGGCCGCACGCTCGTGAATCGCCTTGCGGTTGGCGGCCGACTGCTCCGGCGTCGCGCCATACTTCTCGCCGATATGCTCGACGATGTTCTGACCTTCGGGCGGCATGTTGGGATTCAGCTCGAAGGGCTGGAAATGGATCTCCGCCTCGACCAGATCCCCCACACGCTCCAAGGCCGTCTCCAGCCCGCCCAGGCCGACGATGCACCAGGGGCAGGAGACGTCGGAGACGAAATCGATCTTCAGGGGCTTGGTCATGGGCGAGGTCCTGGCGTGTTGCGCTTGCAGATATAGGCGCGGGCGCGGACGGTTCCAGCCCGGCGCTGACCTTGCCGCCTGCCACAGTCGGTCTTGAAATGACCCCAGTCGCGCCGTTGCAAAGCCGGGTTCGCCCACCAATCTAGGACTCGACGCGGACAACCCGGCTTCCCCCCGGCCGGCCCCGGCGTCCTTAAACGCGCAACGCTCGTGCTCCCCCGGCACGGGCGTTGTTCGTATTCAGCCGACCTTGACCCCCGTCATCGAGATCGCCGCGAAGACGTCGTCGGTGAAGAAGCTGACCGGCTCGCCCGCCCCCTGCGCGCCCAGCACGTAGAGGAGCGGCAGATAGTGCTCGGCGCTGTTGATCGCGATCTCGGCGTCGGGGCCGAGGGTCTCCCAGTCGATCAGCGGATCATGGTCCCCCGCCAGGATAAGCGCCTTGGCAGTCTCGTTGAAGCGGTCGGCCCATTCTGGCGCCTCGGGCCGGCGAAAGTCGGCGGCGCGCAGGTTGTGGACGATGTCGCCGCTGCCCATCATCAGCACGCCCTCGTCGCGCAGGGCCGAGAGGCGGCGACCGGCCTCGTAGTGCCAGCGGCTGGAGCGGTCGCGGTCGAGGCTGATCTGCACCACGGGAATGTCGGCGTCGGGATACATCGGCTTCAGCACGCCCCAGGCGCCGTGGTCGAGGCCCCGGCTGGGGTGCTGGACCACCGGATCGGGCGACAGCTGCTCGCCAATCCTCGCCGCCAGGGCCGGATGGCCCGGCGCCGGGTATCGCACGTCGAACAGCGTCTGCGGGAAGCCGCCGAAATCATGGATGGTCTCGGGGTGCGGCGCGGCGCTGACGGCGGTGGCGCCGCGCGTCTCCCAGTGCGCGCTGACCATGGCGATGGCGCGCGGGCGCGGCAGGTCGCGGCCTATCGCGGCCCAGGCCCGACTCCAGGCGTTGTCTTCGATGGCGTTCATCGGCGAGCCGTGGCCGACAAACAGGGCGGGCATGCGGGTCATGGCGGCGCCTTTTTTAGAAACAGTACTGGTTGCAGATAGGCGCCGCGTCGCCATACCGCAAGCGGAACCCACGCGACGGCTTTTCCGGCGCGGCGGGCTTTGTTAAGGCCATGGCGGTGTCCAGCTCTGCTTCGCCCCCTGACAGTTCCGCCACGGTCGAGACGCCGGTAATGGCCCGCGCCCGCCGCGCCGTTCGGGGCGGGGCCCTGGACTTCCTGCGGTTCCTGGCCTCGCTGCTGATCGTGCTCTACCACTTCGGGGCCGAGAGCCCGCTGCGGATCGAGCGCTTTCACCAGGTGTTTTCGCGCGGCTTTCTGGCCACGGACTTCTTCCTGATCCTGTCGGGCTATGTGCTGGGCCGGGCCTATGGCGCCTCGACCCTGTCAGGTCACATCACGCCGGGCCGGTTCTGGGTTCGCCGCGCCGCGCGGGTCTGGCCGGGGCACCTGATGGTGCTGGCGGCCATGGCCGTGCTGGTGCTGATCCTGAACGCCATCGGCACCGACGCCCACAAGCCCAGCCGCTTTGCCTGGGACCAGCTGCCGGTCCAGGCCCTGCTGGTCCACGCCTGGGGCTTCCCCAGCGACGGCTGGAACCTGCCCAGCTGGTCGCTGTCTGCCCTGATCGTCTGCTACGCGATCTTCCCGTTCCTGTGGAAGGCGGCCGACCGGGTGCGCCACGCGGTGGTGCTGCCGCTGGTCGGCGCAGCCGTGGTGCTGGTCTTCGAGGCCATCGCCCATTACGGCTTCGATCAGGCCCTGGCCGATCTGCGGCTCCAGTTCGGCGTCGTGCGGGCCCTGCCGCTGTTCGTGCTGGGCGTGTGCCTGGCCCGCGCGGTCGAGATGGACTGGCCCTCGGAAAAGGCGGCCCGGGTGCTGCTCTATGGCGGCGTCGTGGTGCTGGTCGGCTGGCAGACCCTGGACCGCTACGCCCTGCCGGACGTGCTGTGGTTCGACCTGCCCAGCCTCGCCGCCAACACCGTGCCGATCGGCATCGGCTGGCAGTGGCTGATGTGGCTGGCCGGCTTCCCGCTGGCCTATGGCGGGGCATGGCTGTTTCACACCTATGTGGACCAGCCCGTGCAGGACCGGCTGGCGCCGTGGTTGAGGCGGTAGCCCGTTTCAGGCCGCCAGAAAGCTCGCGATCTGCGCCGCCAGGGCCGGTTCCATCACCGCGCTGAGGTGATCCCCGGCCACGCGCACTGCCCGCGCATTGCCCATCATCGCCGCAAGACCCTCGGCCGAGCCATTGTCGTCGTCGGCGACGCCGGCGATCACCAGGGTCGGTAGGTCAAGGGCGCGCAGCTGCGCCTCGGACGTGGCCACAAACGAGGTCAGCACGCCCAGCATCGCCTCGGGGACGAGGCCGCTGGCCGCCATCATCGCCTGCACCCGCCGGCCTGCACGCGGGTCTTTGGCGGCCTCGCCGTGGCGGATAGAGTCCTCGAACATCGCCGCGCGTGCGCCGGCCGCCATCAGGCCGCTGTCGCCCATGCCGCCGAGCACCAGTTTCGCCGGCCGGGCGCCGCGGGTCAGCATTCTCACTGCCGTCCGCGCGCCCAGCGAATAGCCGACGAGATCATAATCGGTCAGACCCAGATGGGCGATCAGCGCCTCCTGGTCGGCGGCCAGGACGTCGGCAGGCCACGCGGCCGGCGCGACGGGCGCGGCGGAGCAGCCATGCCCGCGCAGGTCCGGCGCAATGACCTGGCGGCCCGTGGCGGCCACGGCGGCGGCGATACCGGGCGCAAACCAGTTGAACTCGGCATTGGCCAGGAAGCCATGCAGCATCAGGATTGGCCGGCCCTCGCCCAGGGTGCGCCAGGCGATCTCGACGCCGTCGAAGCTCTTGAAGCGGTGCGGATGGGTCATGGGACGATCTTTTCAGGCGCGACGCGGGGCGTCCAGCGTCTCGCCAACGTCATCCTGGCGCGCTAACACCCGGTCATGACCCGTCTGATCCCGCTGCAAGGCGTCGAGAACCTCCGCGACTATGGCGACTACGCCGCTGGTCTTGGCCGACTGAAGAAGGGTGTGCTGTACCGCGCCGCCCATCAGGCCGAGGCCACCGACGATGACCTGGACGCCCTGGCGGCCCTGAACATCGTCACCCTGGTCGACCTGCGCCGCCCCAACGAGCGCGAGCGGTCGCCGTCGCGGCGCTGGACCGGTTTCTCGGCCGAGGTGATCGACAACGAACTGGGCGCGACCGGGCCGGACCCCTGGCATGAGTTCCTGAAAAGCTCAGACCTCTCCGAAGGCTCGATCCAGGCCTACATGGTCGAGTACTACCAGCGGGCCCCGTTCAAGGAACGCCACCTCGACCTGTTCTCGCGCTACTTCAGGGCGCTGGCGCAGGCCCGGGGACCGGTGCTCATCCACTGCGCCGCCGGCAAGGACCGCACGGGCATACTGGCCGCCCTGACCCACCACGTGGCCGGCGTGTCGGACGATGACGTGATCGACGACTATCTGCTGACCAACGACCCTGTCCGTTTCGAGCGACGCGGCCCCAAGTTCATGGAAATCATCCACGAACTGACCGGCCGGACGCCCACAGAAGCGGCCGTCCGCGCGGCCATGGGCGTCGAGGCCCAGTACCTTGCGGCCGCCTTGGCAGCGATGAAGGAGCAGTTCGGCTCGCTGGACGGCTATCTGGAACAGGCGGTCGGCCTCAACGCCGACACCCGCGAGGCCGTGCGGGCGCATATCCTGCTCTAACTCGCGGGTGACAAACGCGCGTTTAACCGCCACGCTCCCCTGAAGCGACCGCATCAGACGGCGCCAAAGGGGTAGGGCATGAGTGACGTCACGGGCGCGTTGGCGCGCGGCAAACCGGCAGGTCTGTCGAAGAGTGCGCTCAGCTGGATCCTGCATCAGGGCGCCCGCGACCCCTATGTGATCCTGATCACCATCTACATCTTCGCCCCCTATTTCTCGCGGGTGCTGATCGGCGACCCGGTCAAGGGCCAGGCGGCCATGGCCGAGATCGCCACCATCTATGGCCTGATCACCGCCTTTACGGCCCCCCTGCTGGGGGCCTCGATCGAGCGCTATGGTCCGCGCAAGCCGTTCCTGCTGGCCGTGCTGGTCCTGATGACGCCCCTGCTGCTGGCCCTGTGGTTCGCCACCCCGACGGGCGGGCTGTCGGTGGGCGTGGTGGGCCTGATCCTGATCGTGCTGGGCGTGGCCAACAACTGGGGCGACGTGCTCAACAATTCGCTGCTGGCCAGGGCCTGTGAGCGCGGGCAGGAACCACTGCTGTCTGGGCTGGGCTTCGCCCTGGCCAATTTCGTGTCGGTGGTGCTGCTGCTCTTCATGCTGTGGGGCTTTGTCTTGCCCGGCGAGGTGTCCTGGCCAGGCATTCCCGCCGCGCCGCTGTTTGGCATGCCCACCGATGCGCACGAGCCCAGCCGTCTGTCGGCGCCCCTGGCGGCCCTGGTCATGGTGCTGGGCGCGATCCCGTTCTTCCTGTGGACGCACGATGCGCCGCGCACCGGCCTGTCGATGGCGGCCAGCCTGCGCCATGGCGTGCGGCTGCTGGTCGACACCTTCAGCAACCTGAAGGGCCACCGGGACGCCGCCACGTTCCTGGCCGCGCGGATGCTCTATTGCGACGGCATGACCGCCCTGCTGGTGTTTGGCGGCCTGTTCGCCGCCGGGCTGATGGGCTGGGGCGCGCTGGAGATGCTGGCCTATGGCATTTCGCTGTCGATCTTCGGGGTGCTGGGCGGGTTCCTGGCGCCGTGGCTGGACAAGACCCTGGGCCCGCGCCGGGCGCTGCAGCTGGAGATCACCGCCTGCCTGATCGTGCTGATCGCCACCCTGGGCATGGGCAAGGACAGGATCCTCTATTTCTGGCCCTATGACCTCGCCGCCCAGGCCCCTGTCTGGGATGGCCCGCTGTTTCGCACCCTGCCCGAGGTGATCTATCTGGGCCTGGGCCTGCTGATCGCGGTGTTCGTCACGGCGCAATACGCCTCCAGCCGCACCCTGCTGGTGCGCCTGGCCCCGCCCGACCGCATCGCCGCCTTCTTCGGCCTGTTCGCCCTGTCGGGCACGGCGACGGTGTGGCTGGGTTCGCTGCTGGTGGCCCTGGCGACCAAGATCTTCCAGAGCCAGGTCGCCGGCTTCCTGCCCATCGTCGGCCTGTTGCTGGCCGGCGTGCTGGGGCTTTTCCTGGTCAAGGGCGGCGGCCGGGAGGACTGAAGGCGAGACTGCTGACACATCCTGACAGTCGCCTGGTCCAGAATACGCCCTGTCAGAGGGAGCCGTTCATGGTGAGTCCGCAGGTAGCAGCCCAGCCCATCGCCGATGGCCGGGACGATTTCGATTTCTTCATCGGCCGCTGGCGGGTGTCGCACCATCGCCTGGTCGGGCGGCTGACAGGGTCGACCGACTGGCAGGACTTCGACGGAACGACGCAGACGCGCAAGATCCTGGCGGGTCTGGGCAATATGGACGAGAACCTGCTGAACCTGCCGGCCGGCGCCTATCAGGCCGTCACCCTGCGCCTGTTTGATCCGGCCCGCGCCGTCTGGACCATCCACTGGATCGACGCCCGCATGGCCACGGTCGACGCCCCGATGATCGGCCGGTTTGTCGACGGCGTTGGCGAGTTCTTCGGCGACGATACGCTGGACGGGCGCCTGATCCGGGTGCGGTTTCGCTGGTTCGTCGATGACGCCGACCACTGCCGCTGGGAGCAGGCCTTTTCGCCCGACGGCGGGGCCAGCTGGGAGACCAACTGGACGATGGCCTTCGAACGGACCTGAGCACCCCTCCCCAGGAGGCGGCGATAGTGTATCAACCCGCCATGCGCCGCGTCGCTCTCCTGTCCGCCCCTTGGCGCGAGCCGGTCTGGGCCCTTCAGCCGTTTCGGGACGAGCCGCACGCCTGCGCCCTGCTGTCGGGCGGGGGCGAGCGGTGGTCCTATCTGCTGCGCGCGCCGCAGGCCGTGCTGACCCTGGACGCCGCCGACCCGCGCGACCCGTTTGAGGCCCTGGCCGCGCTGATCGGCCCGCGCCTGCCGGCCGATCCCGAGGGGCCGCCGTTCCAGGGCGGGGTGGTGGGTCTGGGCGCCTATGAGCTGGGCGACCGGGTCGAGCAACTGGGCCTCTCCCGCACCGGCTGGCCAGACCTGACCTGCGCCCGCTATGCCGCCCTGCTGGCCTTCGACCACCAGGAGCGCCGCGTTGTCGCGGTGGGGCGCGGCGATACGGACGGCGAGGCCCAGGCGCGCGCCGAGGCGGCCCTGACCTGGCTGGACGCCCCCGTCGATGCGCGGCCGCCGATCGAAGGGCCGCTGTGTCCCGTCCTCACCGCCACCGACGGCGAAGCCTATGAGGTCGCCGTGGCCGATGTGGTGGCGCGCATCCATGGCGGCGAGATCTTCCAGGCCAATATCGCCCGCGCCTGGACCGGGCGGCTGGCGGAGGGCGCTGATCCCTACGATCTGTTCACCCGCCTGCGCGGTCAGAGCCCGGCGCCGTTCTCGGCCTATTGGCGGCTGGAGGGCCGGGCGCTGGTCTCCAACTCGCCCGAGCGGTTCCTGAAGGTGCGCGACGGCGCCATCGAGACCAAGCCGATCAAGGGCACGCGGCGACGCGGGGCGACGCCGACCGAAGACGCCCTGATGGCCTCCGAGCTGTCGGCCAGCGTCAAGGACCGGGCCGAGAATCTGATGATCGTGGATCTGATGCGCAACGACCTGGCCCGGGTCAGCCCGCCCGGCAGCGTCAAGGTTCCGGAGCTTTTCAGGGTCGAGACCTTCGCCAATGTGCATCACCTGGTCTCGACGGTGACGGCGCGGCTGGCGCCGGGCCTCACCGTGGCCGACTTGCTGCGGGCCAGTTTTCCGCCGGGCTCGATCACCGGCGCGCCCAAGGTGCAGGCCATGACGCTGATCGCGCTCCTGGAGCCGCCGCGCGGTCCCTATTGCGGTTCGCTGTTCTGGGCCGGGTTCGACGGCAGTTTTGACTCCAGCGTGCTGATCCGCACGGTCGGCCTCGTGCGCGACGCCGACGGCTGGACGCTTGAGGCCCGGGCCGGGGCGGGGATCGTCGCCGACAGCGACCCGCATGCCGAACGCCTGGAGACCGAAACCAAGATCGCCGCCCTGAAGCGCGCGCTGACCGAGGCTGTCAGATGATCCCCCTCGACGATCGCGGTCTGTTGCTGGGCGACGGGCTGTTTGAGACCATGCTTGCGCTCGACGGCGCCATCCCGCTGGTCGAGGCCCACCTGGACCCGGGCCGCCGTGCGTCTGACCGTGACGGCGGGGTCAGGCGGGCGGGGGCTGGATCGTCCGGCCCAGATCGCGCCCCGCCTGCGGGCGACCGCCGCCCTTTCGACGCCCATCGAGACCCCGGCGAGCCTGATCATCGCCCGGACCCGGCGCAACGAGGGCTCGCCGGCCTCGCGCCTGAAGACCCTGGCCTATCTCGACAATGTGCTGGCCCGCGCCGAGGCGACGGCGGCGGGAGCTGACGAGGCGGTGATGCTGAACAATGCCGGGCGCGTCGCCTGCGCGGCGGCGGCCAACCTGTTCTGGATCGAGGGAGAGCGGTTGCTGACCCCGGCCCTGGACTGCGGCGTGCTGGCTGGGATCACCCGGGCCCGGGTGCTGGCGGCCGCGCGGTCGTGGGAAATCGAGGTGCTGGAGATCGCCGCCGACGGCGCGCGGCTGGCGGGCGCCGACGCGATCTTCCTGACCAACAGCCTGATCGGCGTGCGGCCGGTCTCGCGGCTGGGGGCGCGCATCCTTGCGCCGCATCCGCTGACGGAGCGGCTGAGAGGCGTCTTTTCCTCACCCGCCTAGCGGGGAGAGGCGACCCTCAGCTCACCCGCATCACGGTCTCGCTCTTGCGCGGCCGCAGATAGAAGGTGCGGTAGAAGTTCAGGGTCGAGGGCAGGATGAACTTGATCGGCGAGGTATAGCCGTAGCTGGCCTTGGCCATGATCACGCTCTGGTTGGCGGGCAGCACGCCCACCGGGATCACGGTGGAGCCCAGCACCGTGCCCTTGGCGGGGCAGTTGCCGTGGCTGTTCCTGTTCTCCGACCAGTCGACCTTGTCCTTGCCCGTCGCATCCGACGAGATGCTGACCAGGCACATGCGCAGGGTCGTGGTCGGGAACGGCGCCATGATCGTGTTGCCGATCGTGAAGATGTCGTCGCGGCGGGCGTCATTGAGCTGGGCGCTCTGGGCCACCAGGTCGCCGATCGATGAGGCGATGTTGCTCAGGCGTCGCTGGGCCATCATCGCCTGGGTCAGCTCGGCCAGACCACAGTAGAAGATCACCAGCACCGGGGCGATCAGGGCGAACTCAACGGCCGAGACGCCGCGACGGTCGCGCCAGAAGCCTTTCAGGCCCTTCCGGGGGCGAGGGGTCAGTTTGTGGGGCATGTCACCGCCGCCGCGGGAGTGTCGGAATAGGGCTCGTTGGCGAAGGCCGTCGCCGCCGTCAGCATGCGCTTGCCGTTCGAGGTCTGCAGGCCGGTCTGCAGCAGGGGCGTGACCAGCGGCCAGTTGTAATAGGCGCGGATCATGACGATGGAGCCAGGGCCGCCCGGATCCCAGCAGGGCGTGTTGGGCTTGGCGGCGCTCAGCGCCGTGCCCGAGGCCGAGAAGCCGCTGAAGGTGCGCACGTCCAGGCTCAGGGCCGCGTCGCAGGCCGAGCCCAGCCAGCTCATCTCGGTGCAGACGGCGGTCTTGAACGTGGCGGCGGTGCGACCGGCGGTCTGGACCTCGCCCGTGCGGATCGTACGGCCGACATCGATCACCGCGTTCTCGAGGGTCAGCGAGACCAGAAACACCAGGCCCAGCTCGATGATCGCGAAGACCAGCAGCAGGAAGGGAATGGAGACGAAGGCGAACTCGACGGTCACCGCGCCGCGTCGCGCCCGCGCAAAGCGGGCCAGCAGGCTGGCGCGGCGGCTGACGCGTTTGAGGCGGGCGACATGCGCCATGACGCTAGGGGTCCGTTTCGAAGCCGCCAGGGCTGGCGACGCCGGCAGTGTAGCCTTGCGCCCCTAATCAGGTGTTTAAGGCGCGCGGCTGGTACGCGCGGGATTCCTTTAAGGGACGCTGGCGCCGCCCGCGGCGGGGGCGATGCGCGTGCACTGCACGCCGCAGGCATAGTTCCCGACACTATTGTTGCTGCGATAGACCGTGACGCCCCCGCCGCCATTCTCGGACACCATCACCTGGCGGTCGGTCAGGGCGCGGCCGGCGGCGTCGAACGCCAGGACGGTGGTGATGCCGGGGCGCTTGCCCATGATCACCAGGGTGCGCTCATTGACGACGCTGACATCGGCGATCAGCGGATCGCCCACCACCACATCGCGAACCGCGCCCATCAGCGTGATGCGGGCGGCCTGGCCCGCCGGCACAGACAGACTTTCGGCATGCGCCGCAGCGCCCGCGAGGGCGAAAACAGCGGCGAGAGCGAGCGACAGGCGGCGCATGAGGGTTCCAGTTCGATGCCAGGGCGCCGTCGAGACTGACTTTGAATGGTCAACAAAAGACTAAATCCGGCGCCCCCGCGACAACGTGACCATTCGGGAAATCGTTGATTCAAAAGGCTTTGATCGTCTTCATGCGCTGCGTGGTTAAGTAAAAGTAATGGTAAATACAAATAAACCAAGAGAAAACTACCGAAAACTATTCCGGTGTTTACTGGCCATTAAGCGAGGTGGGGGAAATTGATCGTGTTTTCGGGGGTGAGCAAGTCAACACGGCTTGAAGACCTCAAAATCAACCAACGATGATTTAGGAGATCAAGTCATGTCGAAGTTCTTCACCCGCTTCCTGAACGACGAATCCGGCGCCACGGCCATCGAATATGGCCTGATCGTCGCCCTGATCGCCGTCGTGATCGTGACCGCCGTCACCACGCTGGGCACCAACCTGAAGACCACGTTCACCAACGTCGGCACC
>NCEV01000116.1 GCA_002280875.1 Caulobacter sp. 32-67-35
CCCGAAGCGCCCGGCAGGCCGATCAGGCCCACGCCCTGGCCGAAGAAGCCCGGCGCGCCGGTCTCGTCGGTGCAGATGTGGGCGTGCTCGTGGGCCAGCACAGCCTCGTGCGGCTGGGCCAGCAGGGTCAGGGCAAAGGCGTTGGCCGCCGTGCCCGAGGCGGTGAACCGCACCTGGGCGTCCGCGTCGAGCAGAGCGCGGATGCGCTCTGCGGCGGCGGCGCTGACATGGTCGGTTCCATAGCCCGAGGCCGTGCCCGCATTGGCCACGACCAGCGCCTCCATCACCTCGGGCATGGCGCCGGCGACATTGTCGGAGGCGAAGTCGTAACGGGCTACTGTCATCAGAACGGCGGATTCTCTGGAAAGCCGGGCGTGGCGGGGTCGATCACATGCCACGGCGGCGCCGAGCTGGTCCAGATGCGTACGCCAGGCTTGAGATCGGCGGCGTCGTCCAGCCCGCCCAGTTTCACGGCCAGGAACGGCGCGCCGATGTCTGACAGCAGGGGCGTGCCGCAGTCGGGGCAGAAGACGCGACCGACCGTGGCGCCGCTGCCGCCCGGCCGGTCATAACGTTTGGGCGCGCCTTCCACGAACCGCACGCTGTCGCGCGGCGCCATGGCGATGAAGTTGGGGCCGCCGCCCGAGGCGTACTGGCAGTCCCTGCAGTGGCAAACGGCGACGCCCATGAAATCGGCGTCGATCTCGTAGCGAATGGCGCCGCACAGGCAGCCGCCGGTCTTGAGAGTCATCACAGGTCTCCGGTTTTCAGGATCAGGCCTGGCGGGCCCAGGCGCGCACATCTTCGACGAACAGGACAGGTTCTTCCATGGCGCCGAAATGGCCGCCGCGCGGCATGTCGGTCCAGCGGACGATGTTGTAGGCCCGGTCGCACCAACTGCGCGGCGGCGCCTGATACAGGGCCTCGCCGGGGAAGTTGGCGAAGGCGGTGGGGGTTTCGCAGCGCGTCCCGGCCGGCAGCACGATCCCGCCTTCCTCCATCAGGCCGCGATAGTACCAGGCGCCGGTGGTGAAGCTGCCGGTCATCACATAGAGCATGATGTTGGTCAGCAGCTGGTCGTCGCTGAACGCCGCCTCGAACGGCTTGGCCGACAGGTCGGCCCAGTCGTGGAAACGCTCGAGGATCCAGGCGGCCTGACCCACGGGATTGCCCGCCCCCAGCCAAGCCAGGGACTGGGGCTTGGAGGCCTGCAGCCGGAAATAGGCCCCCATGACGTCCATGGCGAAACCCGTGCGCTGGATCCAGGCGATCTCGGCCTCACCCTGCGGCGGGCCGCTGGGCCGAAAGCCGATCATGTTCAGGTGGATGGCCTTGACGTGCGCCGAATGGTCCAGTCCCAGCCACGAGGTGACGAGGCCGCCCCAGTCGCCGCCCTGGGCCAGATAGCGGTCGTAGCCCAGTTCCTGGGTCATCAGGCTGTTGAACAGCCGCGCCGTGGTCCGCTGGCCGATCGGTTTGGCCGGTTTTCCGGAGAAGCCAAAGCCGGGCAGGGACGGGATCACCAGATCAAAGGCGTCGGCCGGATCGCCGCCATGGCGCGAGGGGAAGGCCAGGGGCTCGATGGCGTCCCAGAACTCGAAGTGACTGCCCGGCCAGCCGTGGGTCAGCAGCAGCGGACGCTTGCCGCCGGCCTCGCCGATCACGTGGACGAAGTGAATATCCAGGTCCTCGACCCGGGCGGTGAACTGCGGATAGCGGTTGAGGGTGTCGACGGCCTTGGCGACGTCGAAGCCGTCGGTCCAGTAGGCGGTCAAGCGCTTGAGGGTGTCGGCGTCGCAACCATGGTTCCAGCCGCCCTCTTCGGGCGCGGGAGGAAACTCATAGGCGCGGACCTGGGCCAGCACCTTGTCGATGGCTTCCTGGCTCCACTCGACCTTGAACGGCGTGGCCATGGCGTCTCTCCCTGTTTTGCGGGGAGGGTCAGGCGGGTGACGCGGCGGAGGTCAACTCGGGTCCGCAATGCAGGTGCGGCGGACAAATGGGTCCCGCGCATAAAGCGCGGGATGACGGGATTTGTTGAAGAGAAAGCGCTAGACTTGGCGCGGAACGGGCGTCCAGTTCATCACTTGATCGTAGAGGTCATCCCAGTGCGGATTGCCGCGCTCGATCAGATTGATCTTCCACTGGCGAGGCTACTCCTTCAACCGCTTCTCGCGAGGAACCATGCCCTAGCTTGGACCGGGCGGCTAAAAAATCAATTCCAGACTGTACCTATGCGCCGATACGCGCCCCCCCGAACCTTCCCCGAACCTTCGGCCACAGCATGTTCACCGCCAGACCGGTCAGCACCAGGGCCGCCGCGATCAGCTTCCAGGCGGGCATCCCTTCGCCCAGCAGCAGGGCCGAGGCGCCCATGCCGAACACTGGCACCAGCAGGGCCATCGGCGTGATGGTGGCGGCCGGGTGGCGCGCCAGCAGCCAGCCCCAGGCCGCATAGCCGAACATCGTGTTGCCCACCGCCTGCCACACCACGGCCAGCCAGGTCAGGGCGTCGGCGCCGCGCACCCCCGCCACCATGGCCGGCCAGCCCTCCAGCCACAGCGACATCAGAAAGAGCGGCGGGATCGAGAACAGACTGGCCCAGACCACATAGCCCAGCATGTTCACGCTGCCGGCCTGCCGCGCCACGATATTGCCGCCCGACCAGCTGGCGGCGGCCAGCAGCACCAGCCCCACACCCAGCGGCGTCGCCGAACCGCCGCCGTGGGCCGCAATCAGCACGATGCCGGCGGCCGCCACCAGCAGGGCCACGATCTGGAAGGGCTGGACCTTCTCGCCGCTGATCTTCATGGCCATGCCGATGGTGAAGAACACCTGGGTCTGCACCACCAAGGATGCCAGGCCCGGCGAGATGTGGCCCTTCATGGCCATGAACAGCAGGCCAAACTGCCCCGCCCCGATCAGCACAGCAGCGGCGGCAGGTGATCCAGCCCCACGCGAATGACCACGAAATTGGTCCCCCACACGGCCACCACGGCCAGCGCCAGCAGGAAGTGGCGCAAGGGCAGGGGAGCGTGGGTCATGGCGGTTCCAATCGCTGGGTGGACGCCCCGCCGTTTGAGCCTTCACCTCAAGCGGAGCAATGAAAACATTGTCCCAGTGACATTGAAACGTCCGTTTGACTTGCCTTGTGGCGCACGACTAGGCTCGCCGACCTTATCGGGAGAGCGCCATGGCCTGGGATTTCTGCGTCGCCAAAAGCAACCTGCGACAGGGCGAGTTCCGCCCCGCAGCGCTGCCGGACCTGGCCGAGGGCGAGGTCCGCCTGGCCGTCGACAGCTTCGCCCTGACCGCCAACAACATCACCTATGCCGTGTTCGGCGAGGCCATGCGCTATTGGGATTTCTTCCCGGCGGCCGAGGGCTTTGGCCGGGTGCCGGTCTGGGGTTTCGCCACGGTCGAGGCCTCCAGCCATCCGGACATCGCCGTGGGTCAGCGGTTCTATGGCTACTATCCGATGTCGAGCCATCTGACGGTTCAGCCGCGTAAGACCCGGGGCGGGTTCGCCGACGCCGCCCCGCACCGCCAGCATCTGGCGGCGGTCTATAATCAGTATACGGCCGTTGACGCCGAGGACGGGACAGAGGCGCTGCGGTCCCTGCTGCAGCCGCTGTTCATCACGGGTTTCCTGATCGACGACTTTCTCGATGAGCACGCCATGTTCGGCGCCCAGTCGATCATCCTGTCCAGCGCCTCGTCCAAGACGGCCATCGGCCTGGCGTTCCTGCTCAAGCAGCGCGGCGGGGCCAAGGTGGTGGGCCTGACCTCGGCGCGCAATGTCGCCTTCGTCGAGGCCCTGGGTTTCTATGATCAGGTCATCACCTATGAGGCCTTCCCCGAGGCGCCTATCGCCAGCCCGGCGGTCTTTGTCGACTTTGCGGGCGACGCCGGGGTGCTGGGCGCAGTGCATCGGCGGTTCGGCGAGGACCTGGCCTATTCCTGCCTGGTCGGCGGCACCCACTGGGAGGCCGAGCGCGGCGCGGGCGATCTGCCCGGTCCCAAGCCAATCCTGTTCTTCGCCCCCGATCGCGTGAAGAAGCGCCAGGAGGACTGGGGTCCCGGTGGCGGGAACCCCTGTTTCAGCTTGCACGTGAAGCGCCAGCGAAGTGCGCGCGCACTTCGCCCCTCCCGCACTTGCGGCGGTACGAGGGGTTCCCGCCACAAGGGCGGGAATGACGGGAAAAAAGGGGAAGCGTGCGACCCTATTTGCGAGCCATCGCGTCAATCACCCCCACGATCCGCGTCCATGCCGCCGAGGTGGGATCGATCAGCTCGAAGTGCCCGGCGTCGGCAATGGTGATCTCCTCGACCCTGTCGCCCGCCCCTTTGGCCTTGGCCGCGAACTCCACGCCAAATACCGGCGGCACGATCGGATCCAGCGCGCCGGAGATCACCGCCAGCGGCGTCTTGATCGGCAGGAAGGCCGGCGGCGAGGTGTCGGCATAGCGATCAGGCAGGGCGGCGCCGGCGGTCAGCTGGTCGATGGTGTCGGGTCCGCCACAGGCGTCGGGGCCGGTGGCGCGATAGGCGGCCAGGTCGTTGATGCCGGCCAGACTGACCGCGCCCCGGATCTTCAGCGGCTTGCCGACGCGCAGGGGGCTGGCCTTGGGCAGGCGCGGGCGGCCCGCCGCCCAGGTCGTCAGGTGCCCGCCCGCCGAATGACCGGCCACCACCACGCGCTTGAGGTCCAGTCGATGCTCGGGCGCCAGCTCACGCAGCTTGTCCAGGCCGTTGGCCACGTCGACGAAGGTGCCGGGATAGCCGCCGCCCGGTTCGCCCAGCCGGCGATAGGCCAGGTTCCACACCGCATAGCCGCGTCCCTGCAGGTCCCTGGCCATGTAGGCCATCAGCTCGACGCTGGGATATTTGGCCTGCCAGCAGCCGCCATGGATCAGCACCACGACCGGATGCTTGCCGGGTCCCTCGGGCAGCCAAAGATCGCCGAACTGCTCGGGCTCGGCGCCATAGGGGATGTGCGCGGTGGGCGCGGCGCGCGGCATGTCCAGCAGTTGGCGGAAGGTCTTGGGCGCGGCGGCGGCGTGACCAGCCGCGATCAGGACGAGGGCGGCGGCGGCAAGGCTGGCGAGGCGCATGGAGGGTCTTTCGTCGAACGGAGCGGCAGTTGGCCCCGCGCGACGGGCGCGCGTCAACGGTTCAAGCGGCGCGCGCGACGGCCTCGGCGTCGAGGTCGAGGTTCAGGTGTTCCCGCAGCGCGTCGCGCCCCGCCGGGGTCAGTTCGGCGGCGCGGCTGGCGCGGTCGCGGACGATCCAGCCCAGGGCCTCCAGGCGGTCGCACAGGGCCACGCCCAGCGGGCCGGCCAGGTGATGCTGGCGCTCGGTCCAGTCCAGGCACTGCCGGGCGACGCCGCGTTTGGAGCGCAGGGTGGCCACGTCGACGCCGAGCTCGGCAAACCAGGCGGTTCCGGCGGGGCTGATGGCATAGAGCTTATCGTCGGCCGCAAGGATGTGGCCGTGGTCCTCCAGCGCGCGGGTCAGGCCCACGCCCAGCCGTCCAGCCAGATGGCCATAGCAGCAGCGGCCGCCGCGCAGGGCGCGGGCCAGGGGCGAGCGGGGCTGTTCCAGGGCGCGGATCGGGGCGGCCAGCAGGGCCAGGGCCTCCAAGGCGTGGGCGACCTCGGCGTTGTGCAGGCGATAATAGCGGTGGCGGCCCTGGCGCTCGACCTTCAGCAGTCCGCCCTCGACCAGTTTGGTCAGGTGGTTGCTGGCCGCCTGGGCGGTCAGGCCGGCGGCCCAGGCCAGGGCGCTCGCGGGCTGGGCGCGGCCGTCCAGCAGGGCCTGCAGCATGGCGGCGCGGCCGGGGTCGCCGATCAGGGCGGCGGGGGCGGCGATGTTGGGCTCCATGACCCGTTCCTCTACTCTGCCGTCATCCCGGGACTTGTTCCCGGGACCCATTTGTCCGCCGCATTGGGCGGGGCCGAAAAATCGCCCTCACGGCGAAGCTTCACCATGGGTCCCGGGAACAAGTCCCGGGATGACGAGGTGTTTTGACATCCTACCCCAGCATGGACCGCGATGGTTCATCCTCGCCTGTAGCATCAAGCGACCGGTCGAAGGCATGACAGCGCCATGACCCAAGCCGCCGCCCGTCCCGCCCTGATCGTCGTCGCCGCCAGTTTCGGCTTTCTGGTCACCCAGCTGGACGTGACCATCGTCAATGTGGCCCTGGACGCCATCGGGGCGGCGTTCGATGCGCCGATGGCGGCGTTGCAATGGGTGGTCGACGCCTATGTGCTGGCCCTGGCGGCCATGCTGCTGTCGGCCGGGGCCCTGGGCGACCGGATCGGGCCCCGGCGGGTGTTCGTGGCGGGGCTGGTGCTGTTTGGCCTGGCCTCGGCCGCCTGCGGACTGGCGGCGGGACCGGGCGCCCTGATCGCGGCGCGGGCGGCGCAGGGCGCGGCCGGGGCGCTGCTGATCCCGCCGTCGCTGGCCCTGATCGCCCATGCCTTCGAGGGCGACGACCGGCGCAGGGCCTGGGCGGTGGGCTGGTGGACGGCGGCGGGCGGCGTGTCGATCGCCGCCGGGCCGGTGCTGGGCGGCCTGCTGGTGGCGGCGCTGGACTGGCGCTGGGTATTCCTGGTCAATCTGCCGCTGTGCGCGATCGGCGTGGCCCTGACCCTGGCCGTCACCCCGGAGGCGCCGCCCAGGGCCCGCAAGCCGCTGGACCTGCCCGGACAGGCCCTGGCCCTGATCGCGGTGACGGCCCTGGTCGGGGCGGTGATCGAGGGCGGCCGGCGGGGCTGGAGCCATCCGGGGCCGCTGGTCGCGCTGGTCGTCGGGGCGCTGGCGGTGGCCGCCTTCCTGTGGGTCGAGGCGCGCAGTCCGCATGCGGTGGCGCCGCTGTCGATGTTTCGCCAGCAGTCGGTGTCGACGGCGGTGCTGGTCGGGTCGGCGCTGAACTTTACCTATTACGGCCTGGTCTTCGTGCTGGGGCTCTATCTGCAGCGGGCCGTCGGCTATGGGCCCGAGCAGGCGGGCCTGGCCTTCCTGCCCCTGACGGCGACCTTCATCCTTTCCAACCTGATCAGCGGCGGACTGGTCGCGCGGTTCGGCGCTGCCCGGGTGACCGGC
This sequence comes from Caulobacter sp. 32-67-35, assembly GCA_002280875.1. Lineage (GTDB taxonomy): Bacteria > Pseudomonadota > Alphaproteobacteria > Caulobacterales > Caulobacteraceae > Caulobacter. The sequence continues at coordinate 7,111 of NCEV01000116.1, forward strand.
GCCGGGGTGCTGATCGCGGCCGGCGGGTATGCCCTGACCGCGCGGTTGGGCGCAGGGTCGAGTTTCTGGGAGATGCTGCCGGGCTTTGCCCTGATCCCGGGCGGGATGGGGCTGGCGATCCCGGCCCTGACGTCCGGATTGCTGGCCAGCGTCGACCGCAGCGTGGCCGGGGCGGCGACGGGGGTCCTGAACGCCTGCCGTCAGGCCGGCGGCGCGGCCGGGGTGGCGGTGTTCGGCGCGCTGGCGGCGGGCGGGCCGGAGCGGATCGTCAGTGGGCTGAGAGTGTCAGGTGTGGTGGCGGCGGTGATGCTGGTTGGGGCGGCCTGGGTGGTGGGGCGGCGCGTTCGTTAGCCTTCTCCCTTCCCCCTTGATGGCGGAAGGGCCGGGGATGGGGGTGACGCAGCGGTGCAGCCGGCAAACGCCCTCATCAAGCTGAACAGCCCTATCACCCCCACCCAACCCTCCCCCATCAAGGGGGAGGGCTAAAAGAAAACGGCCGCCCTGGTGTCCCCAGGCGGCCGTTCCCAATCAGTTGACGAAGAAACCTAGACCAGCGATCCGTGGCACTGCTTGAACTTCTTGCCCGAACCGCAGGGGCAGGCGCCGTTGCGGCTGGTGTTCTGCCAGCCTTCCGGCAGCACCGAGACCGGCAGGGCCTCGCGTTGCTGGGGCGACAGACCCTCAGGCAGGGCGCCGGCGGTGGCGATGTTCTCGCCGGTCAGCGGGTCCATATGGACCTCGATCAGGTTTTCCGGGCTGTGCAGTGGCTCGGGCTCGGCATAGGCGATCTCGACCGTCATCAGCCAGCGGGTGGTGTTGGTGCGCAGGTCGCCCAGCAGCTTTTCAAACAGGCTGAAGGCTTCGGTCTTGTATTCGTTGAGCGGATCGCGCTGGCCGTAGCCGCGTAGGCCGATGACGTTGCGCAGGTGGTCCAGGTGCATCAGGTGCTCGCGCCACTGCAGATCGATCATCTGCAGCAGGAAGCTCTTTTCGACCTGGCGCATCTGGTCGGGCGTGATGATCTCTTCGCGCTGGGCGGCGTAGTCGTCGGCGGCCTTGGTGATGCGTTCGCGCATCTCCTCGTCGGCGATGCCTTCCTCGGCGGCCCACTCGGCCAGCGGCAGGTCGAGGCCCAGGATCGACTTGACCCGCTCGGTCAGGCCCTCGATGTCCCACTGCTCGGCATAGGCCTTGGGCGGCAGGTGACGCAAAACGAGGTCGTCGACCACGTCATGGCGCATCTCGTGGATGATGTCCGAAAGGTCGGTCGACTCCATGAATTCCTGGCGCTGCTCGAACACGGCCTTGCGCTGGTCGTTGACGACGTCGTCGTACTTCAGGAGGTTCTTGCGGATCTCGTAGTTGCGCTGCTCGACGCGCGGAGCGGCCCGGGTCGCCCTGACGGCCGGTCCGGCCGCGCAGCTGGTTGTCGATGCGGCGGCTTTCGTGGCGCTCGGTGCCCAGCACGAACAGGCCGCCGGCGGCCAGGGCCTTGGCCTTGGACTCGGCGATGTCGGCCTCGATCTCGGCGCGCATGGCCAGTTCGTCAGCGGGCAGCGGGGTGATGCCCAGGCCCCTCTGCTGCTGGCGCCAGCTGGCCAGGCGCATGTCGAGATTGCCGCCCAGCTGGATGTCGGTGCCGCGGCCGGCCATGTTGGTGGCGATAGTCACCGCGCCGGGGGCGCCCGCGTCTGCGACGATGCCGGCTTCCTGTTCGTGGAAGCGGGCGTTCAGCACCTGGTGCGGAATGCCGTTGTGCTTCTTGCCGTCATGCTCCCAGGCATAGGTCGACAGCAGCTTTGACAGTTCCTCGGACTTCTCGATCGACACGGTGCCGACCAGGATCGGCTGGCCGCGCATGTGGCAGTCGGCGATCTGCTTGAGGATCGACTGGTTCTTCTCGGCTTCGGTGCGATAGACCTCGTCGTCGTCGTCGATGCGCTGGACCGGGCGGTTGGTCGGGATTTCCGACACGCCCATCTTGTAGATGTCTTCGAATTCCTGAGCCTCGGTCGAGGCCGTGCCGGTCATGCCCGACAGCTTGGTGTAGAGGCGGAAATAGTTCTGTCGTCGCCCTTGACGATGTAGTCCTTGTCGCGCGTGTACAGCACGTTGGCGCGCAGGGCCTGGTTCACGTGGTGGACCAGCGAGATGTTGGCGGCGTCGTACAGGCCGGCGGTGTCCTCGGCCAGGTGGCCGCCCGCGATCAGGATCTCTTCGATACGCTCCTGGCCGTCCTCGGTGAGGATGACCTGCTTCTGCTTTTCGTCGTGATCATAGTTCGACTTGTCCTTGATGAGCTCCTTCACCAGGACGTCGATGGTCTTGTACAGCTCGCTGCGGTCCTCGGTGGGGCCCGAGATGATCAGCGGGGTGCGGGCTTCGTCGATCAGGATCGAGTCGACCTCGTCGACGATCACGAAGTGGTGGCCGCGCTGGACCATTTCCTCGACGCTGTAGACGAGGTTGTCGCGCAGGTAGTCGAAGCCGAATTCGTTGTTGGTGCCGTAGGTGATGTCGCTGCGATAGGCGCGCTGACGCTCGCCCTGGCTCAGACCGTTGACGATCACGCCATACGACAGGCCCAGGAAGTTGTAGATCTGACCCATCCACTCGGCGTCGCGCTTGGCCAGGTAGTCGTTCACGGTAATGACGTGGACGCCTTTGCCCGACAGGGCGTTCAGGTAGGTGGGCAGGGTGGCGACCAGGGTCTTGCCCTCGCCGGTGCGCATTTCCGAGATGCCGCCAAAGTGCAGCACCATGCCGCCCACCAGCTGGACGTCGAAGTGGCGCATCCCCAGCACGCGCTTGGAGGCTTCGCGAACAACGGCGAAGGCTTCATTCAGGAGATCATCGAGGGTTTCGCCCTTTTCCAGGCGCGCCTTGAACTCGGCGGTCTTGGCCTTCAGGGCCTCGTCGGAGAGCGCGGCGTACTCCGGCTCGAAAGCGTTGATCTTCGCCACGCGGGCGGTCAGCGTCTTGACCTTGCGGTCGTTGGAAGAGCCGAAGAGCTTTTTGGCGAAGCCGAGCATGAAGTCGAAATTCCGATGAAGTGTTAGGCGCTGCGGGCGTCGGGGTTGCTGCGAGGTGACATCCAGGCACGACTAATCCGGCCCTTACGGCGCGCGCGAGACTTAAGCAGCGACCCTCCCAGTGTCAACGCGAGGCCGTCTTATAGAGCACGGGCAAGGCGAAGGTTTCCGGCCTTTTCCGCGTTTAGTCGGCAGGTGCGCCAAAAATGCCGGAAAGCCTTCCCAAGGATGCGCCGGAGTTGCATTCCCCTGCGGCTGAAACCGCGCTAGAGCCGTCCAGAAGGTTCGTCGGAGATCCGTCCCTTGATCAAGTTTCCCCACAGCCGCGTCTGGGCCCTGCTGGCCGTTACGGTGGTGCTGGCCGCCTGCGGTCAGGACAAGAGCGCCGAGAAGCCGCCGGAACCGGGCGACACCGCCGTGGCGCGGGTCAACGGGCACAATGTCTGGGCGTCAGACGTCAAGCGCGAGGCGGTGGCGCAAGGCCTGATCAGCGAGGGCGAGCCGCTGGACATCTCCAGCGACCTGTTCCGCCAGCGCCTGGACGAGGTGGTCGACCAGAAGCTGCTGGCCGCCGAAGCCCTGAAGCGCAAGCTGGACAAGGATCCCGTCGCCCAGCGCCGCCTGGCCGCCGCCCGCGAGCGTATCCTGGGCGACATGCTGGTCGAGAGCGTGGTCGAGCGGGCCGTCAACGAGGACGCCATCCGCCGCCTCTATGCCGAGCAGCAGAAGCTCTCCAAGCGCTCCGAGGAAATCCGCGCCCGCCAGATCCTGGTCGCCACCCAGGCCGAGGCCGACAGCATCAAGAAACTTCTGGCCACCGGCGCCTCGTTCGACGCCCTGGCCATGGAGCGCTCCACCGACCAGGCCACGCGCTTCAATGGCGGCGATCTGGGCTATTTCACCGTCGACGTTATGCCCGAGGCCTATGCCGCCCCCCTGAAGACCGCCCAGAAGGGCCAGCTGGTCGGGCCGTTCGCCACCGAAGGCGGCTGGGCCATCCTGCGCGTCGAGGACAAGCGCATGGAAGAGCCGATCACGCTCGAGGCCGCCCGTCCGCAGATCGTGCGCTTCCTGACCTATGACCAGGTTCGCGACCTGCTGGAGAAGCTGCGCGGCGGCGCCAAGGTCGACCTGCTGACCGCCAAGACCCAGGACGTGCCCGGCGCGCCCCAGGAGCCGGCCTCGGCCCCGCCGGTGGAGCTGCAGGGCTCGGCTCCGGCCTCCGCGCCGGCTCCGGCGCCCGCGAAGAAGTAGTCGAGACGACGCGATGCCCCGCAAGACCGACAACAAATCCGCGCCCGAAACCGATGTCGCAACGCCCGGTCCCGTCGAACGCGTGGGCCAGAGCCTGGAACGCGCGCTTGATCCGCTGGCCTCGGCCCTGAAGCGCGCCACCAAGCGCGCTGACAAGCCCGTGAAGGCTCCCAAGGCCGCCGCGCCGGGCAAGCCCGGCCTGGCGGTCTCGCCCCTGGCCGTGCCGTTCCCGACCATCCCGCCGATCGCGGGCGTCGAGATCGCCACCGGCCGCGCGGGCTTCTACAAGCACGAGCGCGAAGACCTGTTGCTGATGCGTTTCGCCGAGGGCACCAGCGCGGCGGGCGTCTTTACCCGTCACGGCGTCGGTTCGGCTCCGGTGGACTGGTGCCGGCGCCAACTGACGGCCAGCGGCGGCGCCGACGTGCGGGCGCTGGTGGTCAATGCCGGCTGCGCCAACAGCTTCACCGGCAAGCCGGGCGCCGACGCGGTGCGCCGGGTGGCCACGGCCGTGGGCAAGCGCTTCGACTGCCGCCAGCGCGATGTGATGATGGCCTCAACCGGCGTGATCGGCGTGATCCTCGACGACGCCAAGATCACCGCCCGCCTGGCCGAGGTGGAGACCCGCCTGACCCCCGACGCCTGGGCCCAGGCCGGGGCTGCGATCATGACCACCGACACCTTCCCGAAAGGCGCCTACGCCACGGCGATGATCGACGGCCACGAGGTCAGGATCGCCGGCATCACCAAGGGCTCGGGCATGATCGCGCCCGACATGGCGACCATGCTGGCCTTCGTGGCCACCGACGCCAAGATCGCCCCAGCCGCCCTGCAGACCCTGGTCAGCCTCTATACCCGCAGCACCTTCAACTGCGTGACGGTGGACGGCGACCGCTCGACCAACGACACCCTGCTGCTGTTCGCCACCGGCCAGTCGACCGCGCCCAAGATCCACCGGGCCGGCGACAAGCGACTGGCTGATTTCCGCGTGAAGCTGGAAGGCCTGTTGCTGGATCTCGCCCTGCAACTGGTCCGCGACGGCGAGGGCGCGACCAAGTTCGTCAAGATCACCGTCAACGGCGCCGAGAGCCCGGCCAGCGCCCGCAAGATCGCCCGCACCATCGCCGAAAGCCCCCTGGTCAAGACCGCCTTCGCCGGCGAAGACGCCAACTGGGGCCGCATCGTCATGGCCGTGGGCCGCGCCGACGAGCCGGTGGCCCGCGAGAAGATCAATGTGAAGTTCGGCGACCTCTATGCCGCCCGCGACGGCCTGGTCTCGGCCGAATATGACGAGGCGGCGATGAGCGCCTACGTCAAGAAGCCGGAGTTTGAGGTCAGCGTCGATGTGGGCGTCGGCAAGGGCTCTGCCACGGTCTGGACCTGCGACCTGACCAAGCAGTATGTGGCGATCAACGGCGACTACCGGAGCTAGGTGTGGTTTCGGTCCGGGGCCGGCTTTCAAGATTTCACCGCTCCCAACCCTCTCCGTCATTCCGCGACTTGTTCGCGGGACCCATTTGTCCGCCGCAGGTGAAGATGGGGCGGCGCGCCAATGCGCGCCGCTTGCGCTTTTCGTGCAGGTTGAACCATGGGTCCCGCGAACAAGTCGCGGGATGACGGGTTAAATTTGAGACGAGGGTGAGCCCACCCAGCAATGATCGGAGCCGAAACTATGGCCAGCGAGCCGCGCCCCATCGACCTTCTCGCCGTCGCCTCGGCCTGCCGCGAAGCCGGCTATCTGGTCAGCGAGATCGATCGCGGGCTTGAGGTCTCCGGCGCCGAGGACGGCGGGGCCTTCTATCTGTTCCCGGAAGGCGACTGGCTGCAGGTGCGCTGCCAGGTGCTGGACCCTCAGGACCTGGATCAGGCCCGCGACCTCACCGCTCTGTTTGAGACCATCGCCCGCGCGCAGTTTCGCCTGATCGGCTGCCGCTTCGGCTTCGACGTCCTGACCGGCCTGTGGCTGATCGAAGACCGCTATCCGGGCTTCGAGCCCGAAGGCCTGCCGGCCGTGCTGGAACAGCTGGCTTTTGTCTGGGGCTCGTTGCAGGACCTGCTCGACGCCGCCCTGAAGGGCGACGTGCCCAATGATGACGCCCTGGACGCGGCGTTCGAACTGGAAGCGGCCTCGCCGCCGAACTAGGCTGCGACGTGGACGGAACCTCTTGCCAAGCTTGCCGTTCCGTTTTCGCGCTCACACACTCGGGCGCCAGGGGGTTTGAGATGCGTAAATCTGGCTTTCGATACGGGATGTTCGCGATGGTCGCGGCCCTGACGCTGTCAGGCGTCGCCCAGGCCCAGGCCCAGACCCAAGCCCAGACCAAGCCCGCCGACAAGCCCAAGGACGAGGCTCCCCGCGAAAGCTGGCGCGACAGGGTCGTGGATATCGGCTCCCAGCCCGGCCGCGACGTCGGCGCGATGAAGCGCGACATGCCGCCCATTATTGAACAGGCCATGGCCGATCCCTATTCGTTGAAGGGCCTGAAGACCTGCGTCCAACTGGCCGGCGAGGTCCGCAAGCTCAATGAGGCCCTGGGTCCCGACTACATCGTTGGCAACGAGGTCAAGGAAAGCCGCGCCGGCAAGCTGGCCGAGGCCGGCGGCCGGACGGTGATCAACTCCATCATCCCGTTCCGGGGTCTGGTGCGCGAAATCTCGGGCGCCGCGCCGGCCGAGCGCCGCCTGAACGCGGCGCTGGACGCTGGTTTGGCGCGGCGCGGGTTTCTGCGCGGGGTGCATTACAAGCAACGGTGCAAGACGAAGTTCTAGGGGCGGGGGCTGCGGTCGAGATGGGGCGAAAGTCGGCAAAGGGTGGCGAGCGGACCTAATCTTCCCTTCTCCCCTTGCGGGAGAAGGTGGCGCGAAGCGCCGGATGAGGGGTTGAAAGGCTCATCGGAAAGGCCCGCGCGACCCCTCACCCGACCCGCTTCGCGGGCCACCCTCTCCCGCAAGGGGAGAGGGCAAGGTCCGACTTGAGCGGTCTTTGGCCTATTGCCCCACAAGCGGACGCCCCGCGTCCCGCTCATCCTTAAATCTCTTGGAGGCTGCAGCGTGCCGGCGTGGAAAGGTCTGTCAAGGACGGCTTCGCCGCCGCGTAACGGCCGGTCGCAGACCGGTCCTTGAGAGACCTTTCCACGCCGGCGATCGTCTCGCCGTGAGATTTAAGGATGGCTCCCTTCGGCGCGAAGGGGGGCGGGGCGGAGCTCTAGGTCCTCCCCCTGAAGGGGGAGGCGGCG
>NCEV01000117.1 GCA_002280875.1 Caulobacter sp. 32-67-35
AGCCGGTCATAGGGCCCGCTGTCCATGCTTTTCAGGATGTCCTGGAACAGCATCAGGCCGGGCGAATAGCGCTCGAACGCCGGACTGTGGGCGATCAGCCAGCCGTGCAGGGTGTGGGCGCCGCGCAGGTGCAGATGCACGGCCGCCAGGGCGCCCCCCAGATGCAGGGTGTAGAGGCCGCCGCCGAAGGTCTCTCCGCGGGTCTCGAACAGGTCTTCGACCAGGGCCTGGACCCAGGGCGTCCTGAAATAGTCGGTCTGGCCGGTGGCGACCAGCTGGGCGCGCTTCCAGGCGATCAGTTGATCAAAGTCCCCGCGCGACGTCGACATGGCGGTGAAGACGGCCGGGCCCACCTCGCGCTCGGCCTTGCGGCGCTTCTTGTCGATATCCTTCAGCACCCCGGAGCCGGCCGTCCGGCGCTGGGCCTCATAGGCGGCGTAGCCCTGGGGGACCTCGACGATCCAGGAGTCGGCGCGGCCGCGCCCATGCCGCGACAGTGTCTCGTCGTCGGCCTGCATGTGGCAGAAGTCGAGGCGATGGACGTGCAGGGCGGCCAGCAGCCTGCGCGGATCCACCGCCACGCCGGGGGCCGAGACCAGGGCCTGATAGTCGCACATCGGCGCCCCGACTGGCATGCCCACATCAGCGCGCACCCGGGCGGGCAGGAAGCCCATGGCCTGGCCCTCGTCATCCCTGAGGATCGCCACCTTGATGTCGCTGGCCTTCTTGCCGGTCGCGCCCCGCGCCCGCGCCACGGCCTGGGTCCAGCACGGCGACAGGAACGGCGAGTCCAGGCGCGCCTGTCCCACCTGCAGGCTCGACCAGCGGTCGATGTCGGCGGGGTGCAGATCCAGCGCGGGAACGACCTCGATCTTCAAGGTGACTTGGCTCTCTGGCGGGCCGCGACGGGCTCTCGTTCCCGTCATCTAGGCCCAGATAGCTTTCCCCATCGTTGACGAGGCGACAACCTGCGGTAACGCCGCCTGGTCAGATCAATCCATCAGCTTGCGCGACAGATAGACATATTCCAGCGCCTGGCGCCGCGCGGTTTCGGCCAGGTTCGCCGCCCCGGCGTGGCCGCCATCGATGTTCTCGTAATAGAGGACGGGATAGCCCAGTTCCTCCAACCGCGCCGCCGCCTTGCGGGCGTGGGCCGGATGGACGCGGTCGTCCTTGGTCGAGGTTTCGATGAACACCTCGGGATAGGGCTGGCCGGCCTTCAGGTTGGAATAGGGGTCATACTTGGCGATGACGGCGTTTTCCGACGGTATGGCCGGGTCGCCATACTCGCCCACCCACGAGGCGCCGGCCCCGATCTGGCTGTAGCGGATCATGTCAAACAGCGGCACCTGCACGACGATGGCGTTGTAGAGCTGCGGCTTCTGGGTGAGGGCCACGCCCATCAGCAGGCCGCCATTGCTGCCGCCCATGATCCCCAGCCGCCGGGGCGAGGTGATCTTGCGGTCGATCAGGTCCTGTGAGACGGCGAAGAAGTCATCATAGACCTTCTGGCGGTTCTCCTTCAGGCCCGCCGCGTGCCAGGCCGGGCCAAACTCGCCGCCGCCGCGGATATTGGCGACCACATAGGTCCCGCCGCGCTCCAGCCACAGCTTGCCCATCACCCCCGAATAGCCCGGCGTCATCGACACCTGGAAACCGCCATAGGCGTAGAGCAGGGTGGGGGCGCTGCCGTCGTATTTCACGTCCTTGGGCCGCACGACGAAGTAGGGGATCTTCGTGCCGTCAGTGCTGGTCGCCTCGAACTGCTCGACCAGGTGGGTGGAGGCGTCGAAGCGGTCCGGCGAGGCCTTGACCTGTTCCAGCTTCAGCGAGCCGGCGTCGGCCAGCCAGAAGGTCGAGGGCGCCAGATAGCCGGTGACGGTGACGAACAGCCGCTCGTCCTTTTCGGCGCTGGAGCCCAGGCCGATGGCGCTGTTGGCGGGCAGGGCCAGATCCTGCGAGGTCCAGCCCTTTGCGCCATGGGTCAGCACCTTGGCCGCGCCCTTGACGTTGTCGAGCATCGCCACGACCAGCTTGGTGCGGGTGGTGGTGACCTGTTCCACCGACTGTTTCGCCGTGGGGCGCAGCACCAGCGTGGCCTGAGCGGTGGTTGGCGCCGCCTTCAGGGCGGCCAGATCGAAGCTGATCAGGTCGCCGGTCCTGAAGCCCTTCTCGGCCCAGTCCTGCTCCAGCAGCACCACCATCTGACCGGCCACATAGGCCTGGATCGAGCTTTTCAGCGGCAGGTCCAGCTTTACGGGGCCGGCGTCGGTCAGCAGGTGCTTTTCGCTCTCGAAGAAGGTCACGCCGCGATAGGCGATCACCGCCTGGGTCACGCCATCGGCGTCGCGCAGCACAAACGGGCTGACCGACACGTCGGTCTCGGTTCCGCGATAGACCTCCTGGGCGGCGCTCAGCGGCTGGCCGCGCTTCACCGTCTTCAACACATAGGCATAGCCCGACTTGGTGACCTGACCCGGCTCCCACTCGCGGCCGACCAGCAGGGTGTCCTTGTCCAGCCAGCTATAGTTCTGCTTGCCCTCGGGCAGCTCGAAACCGCCCGCCACGAAGCTCCGGGTCGTGGTGTCGAACTCGCGGACCGTCACGGCGTCCTTGCCGCCATCCGAGAGCGTGATCAGGCAGCGCGTGTCTTCCGGCGGCAGGCACGAAGCGCCCTTGAACACCCAGTTGGCGTTCTCGGCTTTCGACAGGGCATCGATGTCGAGGATCGTCTCCCAGACCGGCTCTGCGGTGCGGTAGCTTTCCAGGGCGGTCTTGCGCCAAAGGCCGCGCACATGGGTCGCGTCCTGCCAGAAGTTGCGCAAGGACCCGTCGCCGGCGAACGACACGCCGGGCACCCGGTCCTTGGCGTTGAGGATCGCCAGGGCCTGGGCTTCCAGATCGGCATAGCGGGGATCGCCCTGCAGAACCGGCAGGGTCTTGCCATTCCGGTCCTTGGCCCAGTCCATGGCCCGCTGACCCTCGATCTCCTCCATCCACAGATAGGGATCGTCCTTGCCCAGTTCGCTCAGCGGTGTGCGCGCCTCGGCGGGGACCGGGACGGGTTCAGCGGCATTGGCGACAATGGGGGATGCGGTCATGAGGCTCGTGGACGCTAACAGGGCAAGGACAAGATTACGCACTTAGGGATCCATCCGCTGGCGTGACAGGGCGGTGGAGCGCGACGCTGGCTGAGCCAGGCCGGGCCCGCCGAGGGGCGAAGCGCCACCGTGACCCCGGACGGTACCGGAAAAATCTACCGGCGCCAGAGGATCTCCCGCGCATTCAGACCCCGTCGTCGGGAATGTTCAGCATCCGGCCGCACGCCTTGCAGTGCACCGCGTCCGGATCATGCCGGCGCAGGCCGCAGTCCTGGCACTGATAGGTCACCTTGTGCGGCCGCAGGATCGACTGGATCAGGCCGATGAACAGCGACACCCCGCCCAGCATGGTGAAGATCGACAGCAGCTTGCCCCACACGCCAGGCAGGGTGATGTCGCCATAGCCGGTGGTGGTCAGGCTGGTGACGGTGAAATACAGCGCGTCGACATAGCCGCTGACCCCCTCATAGCGCCCCACGAAACTGGAATAGACAAATCCGGTGATCACGAACACGAAGGTCAGCAGCGATGAGGCCGCCTTGGCGATTTCCTCGATCCGGGTGTCGTCATAGCGCTGGCCTACCGTGCGCCAGAAGAACTCGCTGTGGATGAGGGTCCATAGGCGAACCACCCGCAGGAAGCCCAGATTCAGCAGCCAGGCGGGGAACAGCAGGGTGGCCAGCACGAACAGGTCCACCCAGACGATCGGCTTCTTTAGCCAGGCCTTCAGGTCGCCATGGGCGATGGCGCGGGCGGCCATGTCCAGCGCCAGGAACGTCGCCACCGCATAGTCCAGCACATAGAAGGTCAGGCCGTGATCGCGCATCGTCGGCGCCACGATGAAGAAGGCGATGATGAGCAGATCGACGACGATGACCGCGTAGCGGAACCGCACGGCGACGGGGGAGGCGCCGTGATAGAGGGCGCGAAGCCGGGCGCGGAGGCGCAAACCCTCGTGATCCTTGGTCTTCAAGCGTCGGCCTTCCTGGTCACACTCTGATGGGCAAATGATCGCGGCGTGCGCCGGGCTCTGACTTGGCGACGGTTTTCCACTATATAGCCCCCACCATGAGCCGCACCTTCCTCAAGATGAACGGCCTCGGCAACGACTTCGTCGTGATCGAGACCGCCAGCCAGTCCTTCAAACCGACGGCGGAGGACATTCGCGCCATCGCCAAACGCGGCGAGGGCGGGATTGGATGCGACCAGGTCATTGCCATCGATCCGCCCAAGAGCGAGGGCGCCAGCGCCTATGTTCGGTTCTGGAATTCTGACGGCGACGCCGTGGGCGCCTGCGGCAACGGCACGCGCTGCGTGGCGTGGCTGCTGATGCAGTCGGCCGGCAAGGATAGCGTGGCCTTCGACACCGACGGCGGCCGTCTGTCGGGCCAGATGGCCGGCGACAAGCGGGTGACGGTCGACATGGGCCAGCCGGGCCTGGACTGGACCCAGATCCCGCTGTCCGAAGAGATGAACACCGAGCGGGTCGAGCTGCAGGTTGGCCCCATTGACGCGCCGCTGGTCCACACGCCGGGCTGCGTCTCGATGGGCAATCCGCATGTGGTGTTCTTTGTCGACGCGCCCGTGACCGATGACTTCGCCACCGGAACCGGCTCGCTGGTCGAGCATCACCCGCTGTTTCCGGAAGGCGTCAATGTCGGCTTCGCCCACATCGCCGCCCGCGATCACATCAAGCTGAAGGTCTGGGAGCGCGGCGCGGGCCTGACGGCGGCCTGCGGCACCGGCGCCTGCGCCGCCCAGGTGGCGGCCGTGCGTCGGGGTCTCACCGACCGCGTCGCCACCGTCGAATTCGAGAGCGGCAGCCTGGTCATCGAATGGCGCGAGGCCGACGGCCACGTGATCATGACCGGCCCCATCACCCTGGAATATACCGGCAAGCTGCCGGAGAAGGTCGCGGCATGAGCCTCCACCCCGCCCTGGAGGCCGGCAAGACGGCCGTCATCACCGGCGCCGCCGACGGCATCGGTCTGGCCGCGGCCAAGATCTTCCGTGAGCTGGGCCTCAACGTGGTCATGGCCGACGTCACCGGCCGCAAGCTGAAACAAGAGGCCGAGGCCATCGGCGCCGTCGCCGTGCCCACCGATGTCGCCGACCGCGCGGCCGTCGAGGCGCTGAAGGCCGTCGCGATCGAAAAGTTCGGCGCGGTCGACGTGCTGATGAACAATGCCGGGGTCGGCGGCGGCGGCGACGCCTTTGCCGGCGACGACGCCTGGTCGCGCATCCTCGACGTCAATCTGTGGGGCGTGATCAACGGCGTGCAGGTGTTCGGCGAGGAGATAGCCCTGTCGGGTCGTCCCGGCCTGATCATCAACACCGGCTCCAAGCAGGGCATCACCCAGCCGCCGGGCGACACCCGAGGACTGCCAGGTCACCGCCCATCTGCTGATCCCCGGATACACCTTTACCGGCATGACCAGGCGCGGTCCGGGCGGCAAGCCCGAGGCGGCCTGGACGCCCGAGCAGGTGGTGCACTTCATGCTGGCCCGCATCGAGGCCGGCGACTTCTACATCCTGTGCCCCGACAACGACGTTACCCGCGCCGTCGACGAGAAGCGCATGGCCTGGGCCATGGGCGACATCATCGAGAACCGCCCGGCCCTGTCGCGCTGGCACGACGACTGGAAGGGCGCCTTTGCCGCGTTCGTCGACAAGCCGTGACCACCTACACCGTCATCTCGCGACCGCCGACGCCCAAGCCCGCCGTGGGTGAGGAAGGCGGACCGGCGGTGGTGTCGTCGGGCCCTGACGGGGTCGATGTCGTCACCTTCGGCTGCCGGCTGAACGCCTATGAGTCCGAAGCCATCCGGGCCCGCGCCTCCGCCGATGGCCTCTCGGACGCGGTGGTGTTCAACACCTGCGCCGTCACCAATGAGGCCGTGCGCCAGGCCCGTCAGGCCATCCGCAAGGCTCGCCGCGAGCGTCCCGACGCCCGGCTGATCGTCACCGGCTGCGCCGCCCAGATCGACCCCGCCGCCTTCGCCGCCATGCCCGAAGTCGACCTGGTGCTGGGCAATGCCGAAAAGGCCGCGCCCGGAGCCTTGCTCGACACCTCCACTCGCGTGCGGGTCAATGACATCATGTCGATCAAGGAGACCGCCGGTCACCTGATCGCCGGTCTGAAGGACCGCGCCCGGGCCTATGTCGAGGTCCAGAACGGCTGCGACCACCGCTGCACCTTCTGCATCATCCCGTTCGGACGCGGCAATTCGCGCTCGGCCCCGGCCGGCGAAGTGGTCGAACAGGTCCGCCGCCTGGCCGCCGAGGGCTATAACGAGGTGGTGCTGACCGGTGTCGACGTCACCTCGTGGGGAACCGACCTGCCGGGCGAGCCGACTCTGGGCCAGCTGGTGGGCCGGATTCTCAAGCTGGTCCCGGAGCTCCCCCGCCTGCGCCTGTCGTCGATCGATGCGGCCGAGATCGATCCCGACCTCTTCAAGCTGCTGGAAACCGAGCCGCGCCTGATGCCCTATCTGCATCTGAGCCTCCAGGCCGGCGACGACATGATCCTCAAGCGGATGAAGCGCCGCCACAGTCGCGCCGACGCCCTGAAACTGGTGTCCGAGGTGCGCCGCGTACGCCCCGACACCGCGTTTGGCGCCGACCTGATCGCCGGCTTCCCGACCGAGAGCGACGAGGCCTTCGAAAACACCCTGAAGCTGGTCGAGGAGGCGGGTCTGGCCTTCCTGCACGTCTTCCCCTACAGCGCCCGCCCCGGCACGCCCGCAGCAAGGATGCCGCCGGTCAAGGGCCCGGTGATCAAGGACCGCGCCCGCCGCCTGCGTGAGGCCGGTCAGGCGGGTCTGGAACGTCACCTGCAGCGTCAGGTCGGCCGTGTGCTGTCGGGCCTTGTCGAGCGCGATGGCGTGGCCCGCGCCGAGGACTTCACCGAGATCGCCTTTGCGGGCGAGGCCTCCTCCGGCCAGATCCTGGCCTTCCGCGTCACCGGCCACGACGGCGCGCGGGTGATCGCCGAGATGGCGGCTTAAGCCCGAAGGCGGCCCGTCGGGCGGGAAAATCTGGGCGCTTGTTCCCAAATCGGGAACATGCTATGGTCTCGCCGTGAACGTCGTGACGAAGAAGCTCTTGCAGGCCTTCTGGACCACCCACCCCGGCGCCAAGGGGCCGTTGAGCGCATGGTACGATCACGCCAAGGCCGCCGCGTGGCGAACGCCGCAGGACATCAAGAATGACTTCCGCAGCGTCGATTTCGTGGGCGACAACCGGGTCATTTTCGATATCGGCGGCAACAACTATCGCTTGGTGGTGCGGGTTTCCTACACCTTCAAACAGGTTCTGGTGAAGTTCGTCGGCACGCACGCCGACTATGACAAGATCGATCCGGAGACGGTGTAATGGCGCGCCAGATCAGCATCATCCGTGACGAGGCCGGTTACGCGTCGGCCATGGCGGAGTATGAGGCCTTTTTCGACAAAGAACCCGTCCTCGGCAGCGAAAGCGGTGATCGGTTTGAGCTCCTCGGCCTGCTTTTGGCCAAGTATGAGGAGGAGCACTTCCCCATGCCCAAGACCAGCTCGGTGGAAGCGATCCGCTTCGCCATGGATCGACGAGGGCTGGGGCAGTCAGACCTTGCTGAACTGCTGGGCTCGCGGTCTCGCGCCTCTGAAATTCTGAGTGGCCGCCGGGAACTGACCCTGCCGCAGATTCGGCTGCTGTCGAAGGCCTGGGGCATCCCGGTCCAGGCTCTGATCGTCGAGGCCGCCTGAGCCTCTATTCGTCCGCCGCCTTGTCCTCGCCGCCCACAAACCCCGGCAGGCTCCAGCCCAGCTTGATCGCCGCCGCGCGCAGGCCGAAGGCCGCCGCAAACCCAGCTATGCCCGCCGGCCAGAATCCCAGGCCCAGCAGATCCAGCACCGTGAACACCGACGCGCCCAGCAGGGCGGCGGTGATGTAGATTTCCCGGCGCAGCAGCAGGTTGGGCTCTTCGGCCAGCACGTCGCGGATCACGCCGCCAAAAGCGGTGGTCAGCACGCCCATCACCACGGCGGTGAAGGGATGCACCCCCAGGCTCAGGGCCTTGGCGGCGCCGACCACCGAGAATGCGGCCATGCCCAGGGCGTCCAGCCACAGCAGGGCCCGGAACCGCCAGCCGCGCTTGCCCAGGGCCCAGACCACGGTGGCGGCGGCCAGGCACGCCAGGATGTAGCCGGGCCGCTGCACCCAGAACACCGGCGCGCCGATCAGCAGGTCGCGCAGGGTGCCGCCGCCCACGCCGGTGATCGCCGCGAAGAAACCGAAGGTGATGATGTCGTGCTTGCGCCGCGCGGCGGCCAGCGCTCCGGTCGCGCCCCACACGGCGGCGGCGGCGTAATCCAGCCAGAACAGGGCGGTCGATAACGGGTCGAGAAGCGGGTCCATGGCCGTTCATGCCACGGCCAGGTCGCCGGCGGAAACCATGCCCCGGTAATATCTGATTTACACTTTCGCCCGTTCCCCTAAAGGAGCGCTGATGAGCGACAAGCCCGAGCAGAAACAAGGCTGGTTCCAGCGCCTGACCTCCGCCAGGAACAGCTGGACGCCCTGGAAGAGATGCTGATCGAGGCCGATCTGGGACCCCAGATCGCCGCCCGCATCACCGACGCCTTTGGCAAGGCGCGGTTTGGCAAGTCGTCCACCGATATCGAGGTCAAGGAAGCCCTGGCCGAACTGGTGGCCGCCGAGCTGGCCGACCGCGAGGGGCGCTTTGATCCGCTGTCGGGGCCGCGCCCCTATGTGGTGCTGTTCATCGGTGTCAACGGCTCGGGCAAGACCACCACGCTGGGCAAGATCGCCTCGGACCTGACCGAAAAGGGCGCCCGCGTCCTGATCGCCGCCGGCGACACCTTCCGCGCCGCCGCCGTCGAGCAGCTGAAGGTCTGGGCCGACCGGGCCGGGGCCGACTTCATGTCCAAGCCCACCGGCTCCGACGCTGCGGCTCTCGCCTATGAGGCCGTCGAGCGGGCCAAGGCCGAGCACTATGACGTGGTGCTGATCGACACCGCCGGCCGGCTGCAGAACAAGCAGGGCCTGATGGACGAGCTCTTGAAGGTGATCCGCGTCGTCAAGAAGGTCGATCCCGACTATCCGCACGAGACCCTGCTGGTGCTGGACGCCACGGTCGGCCGCAACGCCCTGGCCCAGGAGAAGATCTTCGGCAACCAGGTCGGCGTGTCGGGGATTGTGATGACCAAGCTGGACGGCACCGCGCGCGGCGGGGTGCTGGTGCCGGTGGCCCGGGCCAGCGACAGTCCGATCAAGCTGATCGGCGTGGGCGAGGGGGTCGAGGATCTGCAACCCTTCGACGCCCGCGCCTTCTCGCGCTCGCTGGTCGGGCTGGAGGACTAGGCCGTG
>NCEV01000118.1 GCA_002280875.1 Caulobacter sp. 32-67-35
CTGGCGAACGCCCGCTTAGCGGCATTTGAGGCGCCCCGGGGACTGTTCGCTGTTCGTTCTCGCAAGCGCCTTCTAGCGAACAAACCTTGAGGTGAGCCCATGAGGCAAAGGCGCCTGAAGTCCTTGAACGCGGGCATAGGCCTTCACGTAAGCTCGCAGATCACGGTCCTGGCCCGTGCGAATATCCAACGCGCGCGACATGTCCGGCGCAGCCGGCCTGAAATTGGCGAAAATGGATGGCGACCGCGCCATCGGCGCCGACACCTCGCGTCTTTCACCAAACGGCTCCTGATAGTCGAGCGTGATGTCTTTGACGCGTTCACGGCCAAGGGTGCGCAGGAAGTCCTCGCGCCCCCGGAAGTCCTTCTCGCCATAGCCCAGCATCACTCCATGACGATGACGGCTGAGCCCCACATAGGTCGCGTGACGGTCGAGGCCCGGCGTGGCCAGCAGATAGGCGCGATCGACCGTTACCCCTTGGCTCTTGTGGATCGTCGCCGCGTAGCCGTGATCCAGGTCGTTGTAGGCCTTCAGATCCACCTTCACCGGGGCGGCGGATGAGCCTGCCGATTCCAGGCGAACGGTCAGCTGATCCCCGTCGATCGCCTCGAGAATCCCAAGCGTCCCGTTCTTCACCCCCAGGCCACGCTCGTTGCGCAGGAACATCAGCCGATCACCGACCGCCAAGGCGCGCTCGCCGCGCTCGACCTGAACCACGTGATCCTCGCCCAGCGCGCCCTGCTTCCGCAGCGCCTCCCGCGCCAGGGTATTGAGCTGGGCGACATCGGCCCGCGTGTGGGCCAGGATGATCTGGCTCGGAGCCCCCTGCCCTTGCCGATCGCGCGCCCAAGCCGCCACCAGAGCCTTGCGAGCCTCTTCGCGCGTCGCCTGAACATCGACCATGCCAGCGACCTCATAGCGCTCGATCGCGTCTTGCGTTCGCCCGGTCGCCAGCTCCCGCGTCGCCGCCCTCTGCCAGTCATCGACCTGCCGCTGGATCTGGCTGATCTCGGCCGCGCCATGACGCTCGGTTCGATCACCCGCTGCATCTGACGTGAGCCGATCATGCCGGCTTCGTCGATCACCAGCACGTCCTTGGCGGTCAGGCCATCGCGATCCCGCGCCCAGGCATGCTCAAGGCTGGCGATCGTACGCGATGAGATCCCCGATCCGCCCTCAAGGCCTTCGGCGGCGATCCCCGATAAAGCCGCGCCCCGGACCTGATAGCCCTGCGCCTCCCAAGCGCGCCTGGCCGCCGCCAGCATGGTGCTTTTACCTGAACCCGCGAAGCCCACCACCAGCGCCAGATCCCGCGCCATCGTCACGTGCTGCAGGGCAAGCTGTTGTCCTTCGCTCAGGGCGATGTCCCCTGCCCCGGCCCTTCCCGCCATCGTGACCGCCCGCGTCGACACACGATGGCCGCGCCGTTGGCCCAACGCTTTGGCGTCCGCCTCCAGTCGATCTTCAATCTCCAGCATGGCGCGGCTGCTGAACCGCTCTCGCCCTGTCCGATCCTTGCCCAAGGCCACACAGTCTGGCGATGTGCGCACCGCGCTCAGCGCTTGATCAAACTGGTCCTTGCCGTCGCTGTGACGATGGATGAACCGCGCCAGATCATGATCGGTGAAGGTGCTTTGCTGGTGGGTGATGGCCTCCAGCGCCACGGCCGGATCGGCGATGATCGCCTCGCCATTGCGGCGCGCCAGATCCCGATGGTCCCGCGCGCGATCGGCCCCCTCCCCGGCCAGATCCCGGCGCATCCCGGCCGGCCCGATCTTGTGCTGCGGCTCCAGGGCCAAGCCCTGGTCCTTGAAGCTGCGGTGATCGATGCGCAGGTCCAGATCCAACCTCGCCAGTTCGAGATTGACGTGATTGGCCCAGGACTCGCGCCACGAGCGCAGCAGCGCCGTGTCGTTCCATTCGCGAACCTTGGGACCAAAACCCTCCACCGAAGCCGGCCTGAGGCTCAGCATGACGTGGACGTGCGGCTTGGCCTGACCATCGGCGCCGATATCCCAATGGACATTCAGATCGGCGACCATGCCGCGCTCAACGAACTCGCGTTGAACGAACGCCCGCGCCAGCGCGACGCCCTGCGCCTGGTCCAGCTCGCGCGGCAAAGCGAACTCCACTTCCCGCGCCAGCTGGGCGTCCTTGCGCTTCTCGAACGCTTCGACCGCGTTCCACAACGTCGCGCGTTCGCGCCAATCTTCTGGCGCGCCTTCAGGCAGCAGGATCTCCGAATGAACGATGCCAGCCTTGTTGCTGAAGTCGTGAACACGCCCCAGGCGCTCATCATCCAGAGCCAGGCCGCTGCGATAGGCGGCCGCCGCCACGGCGCTCGATCCATTGGCGCGGCTGATGACCTTGACGCTGAAATGATAGATCGCCACGCAGCGATCTCTCATGTGAAAGCGTCGTTGTGCAACAACGTATAAGCGCGCACTCAGAATATTTCTTCGTGTTGGCTATTAATACTCTTCGTTCAGAAACAGTTATTCAATCACTCGATACGCTGAGGGCTCATTGCATAGTGAAAGAGCGATAATGGCGCCAATGACTCCAGAACGGCTGGAACGATTGGAGCGTTTGGCAAAACAGGCCAGCGCCAGACTCGACAACGCCAAGGCTCGTCTGAAGTCCGAAGAACGCAAACAGGACACGCGGCGTAAGATCATCATGGGAAGCCTGCTGATCGATGCAGCTCAGAAGGATCCGCGCTGGCGAAACCTGTTTGATCAGCTCATGCGGCGCGTTGATCGCGAACATGACCGCAAGGCGTTCGAGGGCTGGAAGCTGGAGACGCAAGACGCCGACGCTCCGGGCTTCGCCCAAATTCCCTCTGCAAACCAGGGCAGCCTCTTGTAATCAAAGCTCCATCGCGCCGCGAAGACGGCAACGGAGTTCTCGATGACATCTCGCCTCGCCATCTATCATCCGGCCGGCCGCGTGGGCCTTGGCGAGAACGTATTCGGCAAGGACATCGCCAACTTCGAACTCTTCCAGGCCATGGTGCGGCACGGCGGCCTGGAGCAGGTCGATTTCCTGACCCACGCCGCGATCAAGGCCGAGGATCTGGCGCGCAGTCTGGTGGGCGACAGCGCGCCGGGAACTCGGGTCACAACAGCCAGCATCATGGCCCAGGGCGTCGCGGCTGAAGCTGGCGCGCTATTGCGGGGAGGTCCCCGCCTGGAGGATCTGGCCTGGCAAAGGCGTCGCACCGTCGGCGACCGGGCCTATAGCCTGATGGGCCTGATCCATACGATCGCCCCGCCCACCATGCGCCAGGAAATCGCCATAAGCGCGGTGGCGCCAACCCAGGCCTGGGACGCCTTGATCTGCACCTCCCCTTCAGTCCAGAGCGCCATGACGTCCATGTTCGACGAATGGACGGCCTATCTCGCCGATCGGTTCGGCGGGAAGGCTCAACCTCGACCGCAATTGCCGCTGATCCCTCTGGGCGTGAACGCCGCGGCCCTTGGCGGCGCCGCCGACAGGCCCGATGTGCGGTCGGCGACCCGCGAAAGTCTGGCGATCGGGCCTGACGATATTCTCATTCTGTGGGTTGGCCGCTTGTCGTTCTTCGAGAAGGCCTTTCCCCAGGCGATGATGCGGGCGGCCGAGGAAGCGGCGCAGGCGACCGGCAAGCGTGTTCATTTCGCCATGGTCGGCTGGTTCCCGAACGGCGCCGATGGCGAACGCATGTATCGGCAGGCGGTCGAAGCTCACGCCCCCTCGATCGTTTTTCACGTCATCGACGGCAATGACCGGCAACGCCTGGCGACCCTGTGGTCGGCGGCGGACGTCTTCATTTCACTGGTGGACAACATCCAGGAGACCTTCGGGATCACCCCCCTAGAGGCCATGGCGTCCGGCCTGCCCGTCGTCGTCAGCGACTGGGACGGCTATCGCTACACCGTTAGAGACGGCGAAGAGGGGTTCCTGATCCCAACCCTAGGGGGACCTGAAGGCATTGTCGCCCAACATACCGCTGTCCATGTGGGTCGGGCAGTTGAGGCCCTGACCCAGCTTATTCAATCGCCAGATCTGCGACGCCGAATGGGCGAGGCCGGCCGGCGTCGTGTGCGCGAGACGTTCGACTGGTCCGTGGTCGCACCGCAATATACGGCCCTGGCCGCGGAGCTAGCCGCGATCCGACATGCCTCTGATGACCCAAGAGCGCTTTCGCGCGCGCACCCGGTCAAGGGGGATCCGTTCCGCGACTTCGCCGGTTTCGCCACCTCGACCCTGAACCTCGAAACCCGGCTGCGTCTTCGCCAAGGTGTAACAGCCGAAGCCGTGGAACGCGTCCGGACCATCGAGCTGGATATGTTTGCCGCGAACTGGCGGGGAACCCTTGAAGAAGCGCTCAGGGTCATACAGTTGCTGAGCAATGATGCGGTGTTGACGGTTCGGGAGCTGCTGACCGCCTTCCCGACGCCCCGGCGTCGCCATGTCCAGATGAGTCTCGTCTGGATGGCCAAGCAAGGCTTCCTGGATTGGCTATAGCCAATCCTAGGCGCCGCTCCGCGCAATCAGCAGGAAACCGCCCAGCATGATCACATAGCCCAGCCAGGCCTGAGGGGTGATGGTCTCGCGAAACAGGACCCAGGCCAGGATCGGCACCAGGCCGGCGCCAAGAATCGAAAAGGGATAGGCCAGACTCAAGGGCACCCGGGTCAGGATGTAGAACCAGAACAGGGCTGTGAGCCCGTACCAGGCGAAGGCGCCCATCAGCGGATAGTTGAAGATCACCTTGGCGATGAAATTCCCTTGGATCCCCCGACTGTAGTCGGCGCCCCACTTGAACAGCATCTGGCCCGCCGGAAGGGCGAGGGAAAAGCCCAGGCAAAGCAGCATGTCCTTGAGCGGCATGGCGTCTAGGCCTTCTTGGGCGCGAGCAGGCGCTTTGAGCGAAGCAGGGGCCAGATCGCCGTCCTGGGCTCGGCCTCAACGTCATAGGCCACAAAGCTCAATAGCATTTGTACGCCCACCAGGATCGGCAAGGCCGCCAGCATCACCTGGCCTGATGTCGCCGGCCGCGCGTCGGCGACGCCATCGGCCCAGGCGCGCACACCGCGGATCATGCCGATCAGGGCCAACGGCCCTCCGCCGATGAAATAGAGCGAGGCGACCGAGAAATTGCGCAGGACGTAGTTGTAGAACAGCCGCTTGTGAAAATTGACGATATTGGCCGCTAGGAAGGGCATGACGATCTTGCCCACCTGCATCTGGCTGACCTCGTCGGCGTAGATCGCCGTCATCGGCACGTCGACTACGCGGGCCCGAAGGGTGCCCAGCCGGAACAACAGGTCTGACTCGAAGAAATAGCGCTTGGCCAGTTTGTCCAACGGCACCCGCTCGATCACGCGGGCCTGGACAGCGGTATAGCCGTTGGTCGGATCGAATACGCTCCAATAGCCCGAAGACAGCTTGGTCAGAAACGACAGGCCAGCATTGCCGAGCAGCCGTATGGTCGGCATGCCCTGCAGGTCCTCGATGTTGAAGAAGCGATTGCCCTTGGTGTAGTCGGCGTCTCCCCGCGCGATGGGATCGGCCAGGGCCAGGATCTCGGCGGGATCGTGCTGTCCATCGCTATCGATCTTCACCAGGATGTCGGCGCCAAGGTCCAGGGCGTGGGCGTAACCGGTACACACCGCGCCGCCGACGCCTTGGTTGGCCGCATGTCGCAACACGACAACCCGCGTATCTTTCGTTCCGGCCTCGATGTGGTCGCCGACCTTATCAGGGCAGGCGTCATCGACGCACACGATGAACTCGACCTCGGGCCCGATTGCCGCGATCACGTCAAGAACATGAGCGCTGGATCGATAGCACGGCAAGATCGCCGCGATCCTGGCGGGGGCTGAGCGGTCCGCGCGATCTTGGGCGACAGAGATCATTGCGACGGTCGCAGCATCGCCGCGGGCGGCAAGGACACGACGGCGATCTGGTGGACAAGAAAGCCGCCCCCGACACTATCGTCGAAATCCAGACGCAGGCCCGAAATGGTCGACGCCGTCCAGTCTCCCCCGCCCTTCTTCAGATTGGCCATGTCATAGACCATGATCGTCGTCTCGCCCTGAACGGGGTTGGCGCCCCGCAAGGGCTTGGTGTGAAACGCCGCCGCTTCGCCATGCGCCTTGGTCGTGTAGAAAATCGATCCGTCCCACTTTTCGGAAGGCTGCACACGCGTCAGCCGCACCAGAACGGCGTTGTAGCGTTTGCCATCGATGGCCAGATTCTGAGGCGAGCGTAACACCGCGTCAGGAGCATCTTCGATCACCTGGAGGCCGCCACCCGGCGCCGGCTGAAGCCTGGAGCCGAGTGAAGAAAACGCCTCCAGGCTTCGGTCGAAACGCCAAAGATGGGCGGTCTTCACCACCATGCCATCCAGTGTGAAGCGTTCGCTGACCTCGTCCCAGACAATCGGTTCCGGTGGGCGCGGCGGCTTGGGAGCCGCGGGCGCCGCCGCCGCGGCGGGAGCTTGAGCCAGCGACGGCGGGGCGGGGTCATCGACGCGTGGGGCGCCCTTGGGTTGGTCGCAGGCCGTCAGGATCAAGGCGAACGTCGACAGGGTCAGGGCGAAAGAACGAGGGCTCAAGCCGGAATGCTCCGTGGGTCGGTGTCGCTCGAACGCCGAAGCGAGGGATCGAGGGCGAGATAAAACAAGCCCGCCATGGCGGCCAGATCCAGAAAATATAGATAGCGATAGTCACAGGCGATCGAGATCACGAAGAAACTGGCCGTAAATCCAAGGGCCGACAGCATGAGTCCCGCGATCGCATAGTCGGCCTCGTCGCGCCGCCACAGCAGAAACACGGTCACGGCCAAGGCGATCAGGGCATAGGCCAGATGGGAGAACACGGGGGTGCCGTAAAAATAGGTCGCGTAGTTGGCCAGGGAGACATCAGCCGGATCCCGGCCGCTGGTTAGCTTCAGGGAGGACACCAGGGGCTCAGGGCCCTCGACGCCGACAAAGACCGGCAAACAACGCTCCAGCTTGGGCGTCAGAAACAACCAACGGAACACGTCAGCGCGTTGCGCGAGATAAGTCTTGGGATGTTTCGTGATCAGGTCGCGCCACTCGGCGCCCACCAGCTCGTTGGGCATGGGCCAGATGTTCGGACCTAGGGTGGGATCTCGGTCAAAAAAATCGACCCGTTCCGGCGAATAGACCGCCACCCCACGCCGCATGGCGGCGGCGGCGGCGGGATTGGCTTGCTCGATACGGCTGAGACGATAGGTCGGATCGTGCGCCATGGCGCCGATCAGGTCGTAATGCTGCACAATCCGCACGCCGATGCCGCCGGCCTTGTCCTCGCCCGCGGATTTTGGCTGGGCGATGACGGCCAGCACCTGAGCCAGAACCAGGGTCGCGACCAGGCCTCCCACGGCCCAGGTGAGCGCCCGGCCCCATCCCTCACGACGACGCAAGACGCCCAGGACGATCGCCGCCATCAGCACGGCCACCAGGCCGTTTTGACGAACCAGCGCCGCTGTCGCCAACAGCACCATCGCCCCGATCAGAACCAACCAACGGGGGCCAGGACGATCCCAGAAACGTGGAGCATGGGCCAGACACGCGAAGCTGGCGATGGCCAGATTGGCGAAGAGCACGTCCTTCCAGACGACGCCCTGATAGATCAGCACAAGAGGTGAGAAGACCAGCAGCACCGTCACCGGCGGCGCCCACCAGGAGATGTCCGGCCGAAGCTGGCGAAGCGAGGACAGGCTTAAAAACAGCAGAAGGGCGCTGGCTACAACATAAAGGCCCGTGCCAGGGACAATCTCGTCAAAGACGCCCAGCAGCCAGCCATAGATCGCTGGGCCCCAGGTTTCGCGTACCGCGAAGCGGCCTTCATGCAGTTGCGCCAGGCTGTCATAGGACATCTGGCCCGGCAGGCTGGCGCCAAGCATGAACAATAAGCCGAGGATCAGCGCCGCCCGCACCAGTCCCGACGCCGTGAAGGTCAGACCCAGGCCGGGAATCTCCAGCTTTCGCATTGGCGAGTCGCCCCTTCCGTTTAGTCCTAGATATCGTCCGCCAAGGCTTAGACGAGAAAAAACGTCTCGGCCGCCGATCAGCCCGGACGCAGGCGACGCACGATAGCCCGCAGGGGCCAGGTCACGCGCCAACTGGTGCTGGACAGTATGGCGGCGTTTTGAGCCTGCAGATTTTCGCTAAGCGCCTGGGCCATACCGGCTTCACGCTCGGCTTTTGCGACCCGGTCACGCAAAATCTCGACCTTGACCTGTTCAGCCAGGGCCTCACGTTTCCACTGCTCGGCGACGCCCTGGTAGTGGGTGATCGCAGCCTGCTCGCGGGCGACAGCCGCCTGCTCGCGGGCGATAGCGGCTTGATCGCGAGCGTCGGCCTCCGCGTGGAACCTGTCGAAATGGGACCGTAAGTCGGCGGTTTCCTGGCGCGCGTCTTGGAGGCTGAACCGCATGCGAGCCAGATCTTCGCGCGCTTCAGCGGCCTCGGCCTTGGCGACCGGGATCTGGGCCAGTTCCTGGCGCATCTCGGCCAGAACAGGACCAACCGTCCGCTCTAGCGCGTCCAATTCGGTCTCCACGGCAGCCAGGGACCCGGGCTGCGGCGCCAAACCCCGGGCGGCTTCCATCATCCAGCTGTAAGTCGTCTGAGCGCCAGCCCACACACCCGGGATCTCCTCCAGGGCCGCCACGTCGGCTTCGTGATGTCGATGCGACTTGGACAGGAACCGCTCGATATCGACACCCGCCGAGGGTGTGCGACGGGGCAAGGGGCGTCCCATGACGGCCTCGACCCGATCCAGGACGCCGCGCCAGTCGTTGAGCATGTCCGAATAGGTGACGAACACTCGGGGGGCGTCTCGGGTGTCGCGCTCGATCGCCAGCATGTAGCTGGTCCACAGCAACAGCGACTTCTCGCGGGGGCTGCCATTGCGAGCCAGAAGGCTTTCGGCGACCTCCAGTGGGTGTCGAACCATGATCACATAAACCGGATCGACGGCGATTTCCTCAAGGGCCTGACGCCAGAAGCTGGCCAGGATGGATGAGCGCGGGTCCTTCATGACCAGGAGATCCTGGTCGCCGAAATTATGGGTCAGAAAGTCCTGGGCCTTGCTCAGGAACCGGCTCCGCGCCGCCCAGGCGCGTTCATTGTCCTTTACCGCGAAGACGTTGTCCCAGCGCGAGTCGACGGCCTCGAGAATCTCATCGTCGAGGGCCACCATCTCCCAGGGCTCCCAATAGCCCAGAGGATTGTCCGGACCCGGATCCATGAC
>NCEV01000119.1 GCA_002280875.1 Caulobacter sp. 32-67-35
CCCCGCGCGCCGGAGGTCACATTGATGATCGACTGGCCGATCATGGCGCAGCCGGCCATGCCGCCAAACAGCGACGCGGCGATATTGGCGATGCCCTGGCCGCGCGTCTCGCGGTCCTTGTCTGACGGCGTGTCGGTGATGTCGTCCAGCAGGTTCGCCGTAAGCAGGGATTCCAGCAGACCCACAAAGGCCAGGGTCGCCGAGATCGGCCCGATGATCCTCAGCGTCTCCCAGGTCAGCGGCACAACCGGCAGGTGGAAGGCCGGCAGGCTCGAAGGCATCTGACCCATGTCGCCCACGGTTCGAACGTCCAGACCGGTGAAGATCGCAAAGGCGCTCAGGGCAATGATCGCCACCAGCGGCGCTGGGACCGCCCTGGTGATCAGCGGGAAGCCATAGATGATCGCCAGGCCCGCCCCGACCATGGCGAAGGTCTGCCAGTTGGCCCCGATCAGCTCGGGCATCTGGGCCAGGAAGATCAGGATCGCCAGCGAGTTGACGAAGCCCGTCATCACGCTCTTGGAGACGAACTTGATATAGCGGCCCAGCTTCAGCAGGCCGATGATGATCTGCAACACCCCGCACAACAGCGAGGCCGCGAACAGATATTCCAGCCCGTGGTCGCGCACCAGCGAGACCATCAGCAACGCCATCGCGCCCGTGGCCGCCGAGATCATGGCCGGCCGCCCGCCGACCAGGGCGATGGTCACGGCGATGATGAACGAGGCATAGAGGCCGACGGCGGGATCGACACCCGCGATGATCGAGAAGGCGATGGCCTCCGGGATCAGGGCCAGGGCCGCCACCCGATCTGGCCGGGTCCTTAGTGACGGGCTGCTGATGCCGTAATGCGCCGAGCAATGCAAGCAACGGCTTTTAGCCCCTCGCCACGACGCCACCGGAGGTCGAAACCCGGGTGAGCACTCAAAGGTTGTGCTGATATTATGCACGACCTAGGATGCCTCTACCTTGGGAGGCTCTCATGCAGTTGGCCGTTTCTGCGCTCGCCGCTTTGATCGTCATGGGATCAGCGGCAGCGTCACCCGCGCGCGCTATCGACTTGGCGCCGGCGCCAAAGGTCTTCATCAAGGATGGAGAATCCTATCGCTGGCAGGTCGCGCACGGCGTTACCGGCGGCCTGATCCTGTCTGGCCCGCTCCGCGCCGACGGTTCCAACATAGACTTGGTCATCACCTGCTCGGGTCTGCGCTCTGGCGGCGTTCAAGCCCGCTTTTACGAACCCAAGCCCGGTGCATCGCAACTGCGGCTCAGGACCGCCACCAGCGTGTTCCGAGTGCCTCGCGGCGCTCAGACGTATGAGGCCCGCGCGTTCCTGGAAGGGCGCGGCGACGTGCCCAGAAACTTCTTCAAGGCCTTGGCTCGCACCCCGACGATCTCAGTCGAGTATGCTGGTCAATCGACCGATTTCGCAGGTCCCGGTGTCGCGCTCACCGAACATTTCCAGCGATATTGCTCCGGCCTTACCCGTCGCGCGGCGGCGGACGAATAGTGTGTCCGGTCCCGCCACCGAGGCAGGACCGGACACGATAGGCCCTAGTCGCGCTGATCCCGCTTGGCCAAGACCCGCAGGCGCAGGGCGTTGAGCTTGATGAAGCCGCCGGCGTCGCGGTGGTCGTAGGCGACCTTGCCTTCCTCGAACGTCACCAGGTCCTGGTCGTACAGGCTGTAGGGGCTGGTGCGGCCGATGATCGAGACATTGCCCTTGTAGAGCTTGACCCGAACCTGACCGCTCACCTTGGTCTGGCTGTAGTCGATGGCCGCCTGCAGCATCTCGCGCTCGGGGGCGAACCAGAAGCCGTTGTAAACGAGCGATGCGTATTTCGGCATCAGCTCGTCCTTCAGGTGCATGGCGCCGCGGTCCAGGGTGATGCTCTCGATGCCGCGGTGGGCGGCCAGCAGGATGGTGCCGCCCGGGGTCTCGTAGACGCCGCGCGACTTCATGCCGACGAAGCGGTTTTCGACCAGGTCCAGACGCCCCACGCCATTGTCGCGGCCCAGTTCGTTCAGCTTGGTCAGCAGGGTGGCGGGCGACATGGCGACGCCGTCGATGGCGACCGGGTCGCCCTTCTCGAAGTCGAGGGTGAAGACGTGCGGCTTGTCGGGGGCGTCTTCCGGCGCGATCGTGCGCATGTGGACGAATTCGGGGGCCTCGACGGCCGGATCTTCCAGCACCTTGCCCTCGGATGAGGAGTGCAGAAGGTTGGCGTCAACGCTGAACGGGGCCTCGCCGCGCTTGTCCTTGGTGATCTGGATCTGGTGCTTTTCCGCAAACTCCAGCAGGGCCTCGCGGGACTTGAAGTCCCATTCGCGCCAGGGAGCGATCACGGTGATGTCGGGTTCCAGGCCGTAATAGCCCAGCTCGAACCGCACCTGGTCGTTGCCCTTGCCGGTCGCGCCGTGGCTGACAGCGTCGGCGCCGGTCTTGCGGGCGATCTCGATCTGCTTCTTGGCGATCAGCGGACGGGCGATCGAGGTGCCCAGCAGGTACTGGCCCTCATAGACCGTGTTGGCGCGGAACATCGGGAAGACGTAGTCGCGCACGAATTCCTCGCGCACGTCCTCAATGAAGATGTTCTCGGGCTTGACGCCAGCGGCCAGGGCCTTGGCCCGCGCCGGCTCGATTTCCTCGCCCTGACCCAGGTCGGCGGTGAAGGTGACGACTTCGGCCCCGTACTCGGTCTGCAGCCACTTCAGAATGATCGAGGTGTCGAGGCCGCCCGAATAGGCGAGCACGACCTTCTTGACAGACTTGTCAGCCATGAGCGGGGGTCCTTCCGGGAAACACAAAGTTGGGCGCGTTCAAGGGCCAAAGGGCGCGCGGGTCAAGACCTAATGGGGCTTGGCCACGCCTCTTGCCCGTAAAGCCTGACCCCTAGAGCTTGCCCTCGTCCTGCAGCGTCCTGATGACGGAGCGCAGGTGCAGCAGCTGGGCCAGGGCCAGGACCGCCGCCAGGGTGGCGCGCACGCACAGCAGCATCACTGCCTCCAGCCCCTGGGCGCGGAAGGTTGCGCCCGACAGGGTGAAGGCGAAGATGATCGCCATCGCGGCGAAGGGGATCCAAAGCAGGCCGATGGGCTTTGACAGGCGCAAGGTCGCCTTGCCGTCGAGGCTCCAGTGCATCGGCACGGTAACGCCGGCGGGTACGCGCTTCCAGGCCTGCAGGGCCGTGGAGGCGATGATCGCCAGGGCCGTGATCGACAGGCCGTCGCCGATGACGCGCAGGGCGGTGCTCATAGCCTAGACCGTCACCTGGGCGCCGAGCTCCACCACCCGGCCGGGCGGAATCTTGAAGAAGTCGGTCGGGTTGGCGGCGTTCTTCATCAAGAAAATGAACAACTGGTCCTGCCACAGCGGCATGCCGCTATTGGCCGACGGCACGATCGAACGGCGCCCCAGGAAGAAGCTGGTGGCCATGATGTCGAACTTCAGCCCCTGCTTGCGGCACACCGCCAGGGCCTTGGGCAGGTTGGGACTTTCCATGAAGCCATAGGTGATGACGACCTTCTTGAAGTCGTCATTGACCTTCTCGATGTAGACCCGGTCATCCTCGGCGATGCGCGGCGTGTCGCCGGTGCGCACGGTCAGGATCACATTGCGCTCGTGCAGAACCTTGTTGTGCTTGAGGTTGTGCATCAGCGCCACGGGCGTCATGTCCGGGTCGGAGGTCAGGAAGATCGCCGTGCCGGGGGCGCGGTGCGGCGCGCGGGCCCGCAGGATTTCCATCAGGTCGACCAGGGGGACGCTGTCGCGGCGGGTCTTGGCGGTGAGAATCTGCGATCCGCGCACCCAGGTGGCCATGACCAGGAACAGCACCGCGCCGATCAGCACCGGCAGCCAACCGCCCGAGAAGAAGCGCAGGGCGTTGGCGGTCAGGAACACCACGTCCAGGGTCAGGAAGGGCACGAGGAAGCACAGGGCCATCGGCAGGCTCCAGTTCCACAGCCGGCGCATGACGATGAAGGCCATGCAGGTGGTCACGATCATGGTGCCGGTCACCGCCAGGCCATAGGCGTGGGCCAGGGCCGACGAGGTCTGGAAGGTGAACATGATCGCAAGCACGCCAAACAGCAGCATGGTGTTGAGCTGCGGCACGAAGATCTGACCCGACTGGGTCTCAGAGGTGCGGCGCACGTCCAGGCGCGGCAGCAGGCCCAGCTGGATGGCCTGCTGGGTCAGGGAGAAGGCGCCGGTGATCACCGCCTGGCTGGCGATGACCGTGGCTGCGCCGGCCAGCAGCACTAGCGGCAGGCGGAGCACGGCCGGAGCCATTTCGAAGAACCAGTTCAGTTCCGGCATCGGCTGGCCGGCGGCCTCGGCGGCGTTGAGGGTTGTGAGGGCGAAGGCGCCCTGGCCCAGATAGTTCATGGTCAGGCAGGGCAGGACGAAGAACAGCCAGGCCGCCTGAATTGGCCAGCGGCCAAAATGGCCCATGTCGGCGGTCAGGGCCTCGACGCCGGTCACGGTCAGGAACACCGCGCCCAGCACGATAAAGCCCGTCAGGCCGTGATCGGCCAGGAAGCCCACGGCATAGTGCGGGCTGATCGCCATCAGCACGCCGGGATTCTGGGCCAGATTGACGGCGCCCAGCAGGAACATCACGCTGAACCACACGGCGCAGACTGGACCAAACAGCTTGCCCACCGTCGCTGTGCCGCGGCTCTGCAGGAAGAACAGGCCCAGCAGCATTACGGTGGCGATCAGCAGTACGACCTGGTTGGTGACACCCGACGCCAGGGTTGGAATGGTTCGCAGACCCTCGACCGCCGACAAGACCGACATGGCCGGGGTAATCAAGGCGTCGCCGTAAAACAAGGCTGCGCCAGCCACGCCCAGGGCGAACACCAGCACGGTGCGCTTGCCCATGGCGTGTTGCGCCAGGGCCATCAGCGACAGCACGCCGCCTTCGCCCTTGTTGTCGGCGCGCATGATGAAGACGACGTATTTGATCGTCACGACCAGGATCAGCGCCCACAGGGCCAGCGACACCACGCCATAGATCTCTGACCGGGTGACGCCGTCATGGGCGGCGGCGTGCAGCGCCTCCTTGAAGGCGTAGAGCGGGCTGGTGCCGATATCGCCAAAGACGATCCCGACTGAGCCGAGCGCCAGCGCAAAGAAGCCGTGGCCCTTGGCGACGGGGCCATGCTGCTGCGGAATGTCGGCAGAGGGAGGGGCGCAATCGGGGTCCGGCGCGCCGGAGGCTTCGGAAGCCATTCAATGTCTCCGGGCGTCCCCTCTCGCAAAATGCGAGCGGCGGGCCCATATCGATCAAGCGCGGCGCGATACACCCAATCTGATCCGGGTTCAATCGTCACGCTGTGTGGCGCTAGCAGGCAAATCGGTCGGCGGCGAGTTTTTGATTGAACGCGCGCATATCGCCCTTAGGTTCCTGCAGAGATGTCCGACAGCCAAAAGTTTCCCGTAGCGGCTCACGCCCTGGCCTATCTGGCGCACAAACAGGCGTTTTCGCCTGACCGTGCTGTGGCGAGCGGCGAACTGGCGGCGTCGGTGCCAACCAATCCCGTCGTGGTGCGCCGGGTTACCGCCATGCTGGGCAAGGCCGGGCTGATCGGCGCCCGGGCCGGCGCCAACGGCGGGGCGTGGCTCCTCAAGCCGCCGGAAGACATCACGCTCGATCTGGTGCTGCGGGCCGTCAACGGCTGCGCCCACCTCGGCGTCGCGCCCCCCGGGGTCAAGGGCTGCCCGGTCGGCGAGAAGATTCCCGACGCGGTTCGCGCCGCTATCACCGCCGCCGACACTGCCGCCCAC
This sequence comes from Caulobacter sp. 32-67-35, assembly GCA_002280875.1. Classification (GTDB taxonomy): domain Bacteria; phylum Pseudomonadota; class Alphaproteobacteria; order Caulobacterales; family Caulobacteraceae; genus Caulobacter. The sequence goes on from NCEV01000119.1 coordinate 5,792, forward strand.
GACCGCCTGGGCCAGATTACCGTGGCTGACCTGCTGGCGGGCGAGCACTAATTCTCCGTCTCCCCTTGTGGGAAAAGGTGGCGCGAAGCGACGGGTGAGCAACTATGTTGTTTATGCGGTTTGGGTGGTCCAGGGCTGCTGTCTGGTCAGAACGAGGTTGGCGGCCTCGATGAGCTTTCGCATGACGGCG
>NCEV01000018.1 GCA_002280875.1 Caulobacter sp. 32-67-35
ACGAGACCTTGCGGAGCCGAGCGGAGGCTACGGTCGTCGCGATTGGGGAGTATCTTGAGACCTTTCCGCCCGGGCCGTTGAAGGTCCGCTAGGGGTCGATAACAGACTCGCACCTGTGACCCACAAGCGGACGCCCCGCGTCCCGCTCATCCTTAAATCTCTTGGAGGCTGCAGCGTGCCGGTCTGTCCAGGTTGGTCAAGGACTGGCCTGCGGCCAGCCGCGCCGCGGCGACGCGAAGCGTCGTCCTTGAGCAACCTGGACAGACCGGCGATCGTCTCGCCGTGAGATTTAAGGATGGCTCCCTTCGGCGCGAAGGTTGGGCGGTGCGGGACGCGCTCGATTATATCCTCCCCCTAACGGGGGAGGTGTCGGCGAAGCCGACGCAGGGGGAAGTGACTGCTGACTCATTGCGGTCTTCCCCCTCCGGCCTTCGGCCGCCTCCCCCGCTAGGGGGAGGATCTTCGCTCTCTATCCTCTGCGTTCAGCGAATCGAAGCCAGCAAAATCAGTTACTTCCAACTTTCTCGCCCTTCTGTATCCCCCGCCCCAAAACCTGATGGATACTGCTTGCTGTCCCCGTCGCAGGGGGAGGGCGCTTGGTACCGGCCTGATGCGGCGATGGGGATGGAGCTGAGCGGGGCCGCGACGCCCTGGCTGCGGAAGCGTCCGTGCGGGCTGCCTCAGAAGGGCGGAACAATCTGGAAGCGACCACGGCCGAGCGAGCGCGGGTTGAAGAGGGCGGGGATCAGAAGCCGCCTATCGCACATCGTCGGCGTCGAGACGGATTAGCCGATCGACGGGATGCGCGCCCGTCCGGGGGTTAATCGGGAATCAGAGCTGAAACTCACGCTCGTGTGCCCCGATCCTCACGGTCAAGAACAGTTTCTGCGAAGCGGACAGGTCGAGCCGAAACGCACAAAACACATCACGGTCATCCGGGTTCGCCCCGGACCGCTTCGCGCCTCCCCATCCCCTTCAGCGGCGAATGCCACGTGAGGCTACGAGCCCGTGTCCCTACTCCGCCCCTTCCCGATCCAGCAGCGCCTTGGCGGCGGCCTTTTCGGCGTCCTGGCGCGAGCGGCCGGTGGCGAAGACGGGATCGACGCCGGCCACCACCACCTGCACGGTGAACACCGGCGCATGATCGGGACCGGTGCGGTCCTTGACGGCATAGGTCGGCAGGGGCTTGCCCTGGCTTTGCGCCCATTCCTGAAGCGCGGTCTTGGGATCGCGCGGCTTGCCTTGCGCGGCGCGGTCGAACTCGGCGCTCCACAGGTCCAGGAACACCCGGCGCGCGGCGTCAAGGCCGCCATCGCGGTAGAGCGCCGCCATCAGGGCCTCGCAGCCGCCGGCCAGGATCGAGTCGGTCTCACGACCGCCGATCTTGCTGGACGAGGCCGACAGGCGAAGGGCCGGACCAAGCTCGGCGGCGCGGGCCACGCGGGCGCAGGTTTCGCGGCTAACCAGGGCGTTGAGGCGCGGGGCCAGTTCGCCCTCCTTGGCCTGCGGAAACCGCTCGGCCAGGGCCTCGGCGGCCAGCAGCCCCAGCACGCGGTCGCCGATGAACTCCAGCACCTCGTTGTCGGCGGTCTTCTTGGCGCCGTCTCCGACGCTGGCGTGCGTCAGGGCCTGTTCCAGCAGCTTGCGGTCGGCGAAGGTGTGGCCGATCCGGCGCTCCAGGTCGCCGACGGCGGCGACCCGTCTATCCATAATGCGAGATCACTTCAGGACGCGGAAGAAGCGGCTGGGACGGGCGTCCAGCACCCAGGTCCACGGCTTGAACAGGGCCGCGTTGCGGTTCCAGGACAGCAGGATGATCTGGGCCTTGCCGACCAGGTTTTCTTCCGGAACGAAGCCGACCCCGACCTCGTCGCCGACATACTGGTCCAGCTCATAGTCCCACTTGCAGGCGCCCGGATCGGTCTTGAACGGCGAGACGCCCGGGTTGAAGCGGCTGTCAGCCGAGTTGTCGCGGTTGTCGCCCATGAAGAAATAGCAGCCCTGCGGCAGCGTATAGACGCCGGTGCTGTCGCCGCGATTGTCGGGGCCATAGTCCTGGGTCGCGTACTTGCGGCCTTCGGGATTGGTTTCCTCGAAGCGCTGGACCTGCTGGGTAAAGCCGTAGCCCATGTCGACCAGGGCCGGCTGTTGCGGGGTCTGGACCAGCGGCTTGCCATTGATATTGATGACGCCGCTGCGGATCTGGACCTTGTCGCCCGGCATGCCGATCAGGCGCTTGATATAGTCGGTGCGATTGTCGCGCGGCAGCTTGAAGACGACGATGTCGCCGCGCTTGGGCGCCTTGCCCAGGATGCGGCCGTTGAACAGCGGCGGGCTGAACGGGATCGAGTGCTTGCTCCAGCCATAGCTGAACTTGCTGACGATGATGTAGTCGCCTTCCAGCAGGTTGGGCTCCATCGAGCCCGACGGGATGGTGAAGGGCTGGAACAGCAGGACGCGCAGCACCAGGGCGATGCCCAGGGCGTAGGCCACCGTCTTGATGATCTCGATGAATTCCTGGACGGCGCCGCCCTTTTCGTCGGGCGGCGAGGTCTCGTCGGCGGCGTCGGTCATGCAGGCGCGGAGCTCTCAGGCGATAGGGTTCCGGCGGACCGGACAGGCTTAGCTAGACGGGCTTTACCGAAGGGGCAAGCGCCTCGCCAGTTAACTCGGCTTCATGGCGGCGGTTGGGCGCCGCCGCCTGGATCGGAAAAGTCGTTATTCCGGAAGGGCTTCGATGATCACGAAGGCCTGGGCGTAGGGGTGGTCGTCGGTGAGCGACAAATGGATCACCGCCTTCATGCCTTCGGGCACCATCGACGCCAGCTGGGCCGCCGCGCCGCCGGTCAGGGCCATGGTCGGCTTGCCCGACGGCAGGTTGACCACGCCCATGCCGGCCAAATGAACGCCGCGTTTCAGCCCGGTGCCCAAGGCCTTGGAGCAAGCCTCCTTGGCGGCGAAGCGCTTGGCGTAGCTGCTGGCGCGGTCGGGCTTGCGCTCGGACCGCGTGCGCTCGACCTCGGTGAAGACCTTGTTGGTGAACCGGTCGCCGAAGCGTTCCAGCGATTTCTCGATCCGCCGGATGTCGCACAGGTCCGAGCCGATGCCGATGATCACGCAGCCACCTCCACGGATCGCCAACGGCGATCCGCTTGCTCTCCATTTTGTCGAGCGTCCTTACGCAAAACCGGCCTCCACTTTTGCGGGATGCTCGACGCGGCTCGCGTCCATCAGGGCGCGCATCCGATGAATGGCTTGCGGCAGACCCACGAAGATCGCCTCTCCGATCAGGAAGTGGCCGATGTTCAGCTCGGCGATCTGCGGGATGGCAGCGATCGGCTTGACGGTGGCGTAGTCGATGCCGTGGCCAGCATGGACCTCAAGACCCAGGCTGGACGCGAGGGCGGCGCCGGTCTTGAGGCGTTCCAGGATCGCGGCGGCGCGCTCGGTCTCGCCGGCCCGGGCGGCATCGCAATAGGCGCCGGTGTGCAGCTCGATCACCTGGGCGCCGACCGCGTGGGACGCCTGGATCTGGGCGGCCTCGGCGTCGATGAACAGCGACACGCGGCTGCCGGCCTCGCGCAGCCGGCTCGTGGCGGCGGCGATGGCGTCATAGCCGCGCACGATGTCCAGCCCGCCTTCGGTAGTCACCTCCTCGCGACGCTCGGGCACCAGGCAGGCGGCGTGGGGACGCGCCTTCAACGCTATGCCGACCATCTCGTCGGTGACGGCCATCTCGAAGTTCAGCGGCTTGCCGCGCTTGAGGCACAAGTCGGTCAGCACCGCGATGTCGGCGTCGGAAATATGCCGGCGATCCTCGCGCAGATGGGCCGTGATGCCGTCGGCCCCGGCCGCCAGGGCCAGTTCGGCGGCGCGCACCGGCTCGGGATAGCTGGAGCCACGGGCGTTCCGGATGGTCGCCACGTGGTCGATATTGACGCCCAGTCGGACGCTCATCTGATGCTCGCTAGGAATGTCGTGACCTCAAGTCGCTCTGGGACCGCACTGCCAAGGCACTCTAGCGCCTTGGCCGCCCGCCGTGGAGACCTGAAAATCAGCGCTCGCTCAGCCCTTCAGCCGGCGACTGCCGGGGTCCTCGATGGGGATCGCGGCCAATTCGGGCGGCAGGGCGTCAGCCGGATAGGCTGGCACTTCCAGGCTGCACAGCGAGACCAGCGGCACGCCGACATCGACCTTGCCGCCCGACCGGTCGACGATGCAGGCGGCGGCGATGACGTCGCCGCCGGCCTCCTGGATCGCGGCGATGCACTCGCGCGACGAAAGGCCGGTGGTGACGATGTCCTCGACCATCACGACCTTCTGGCCGGGCTCGAGGTGGAAGCCGCGCCGGAACTTGAAGCCGCCGCCCTCGCGCTCGACATAGATCGAGGCGACGTTCAGATGGCGGGCGGTCTCGTAGCCGGGGATGATCCCGCCCACGGCCGGCGACACCGCCACATCCGGCTGACCGACCGTGGCGATGATCTTCTGCGCCAGGGCCTTGCACAGGCGCTCGCAGCGCTCTGGTCGCATGAACACCAGGTTCTTCTGCAGGAAGACCGGACTGTGCAGGCCCGAGGACAGCACGAAATGGCCTTCGCGCAGGCCCCCTGCGGCGCGGAATTCGTCGAGGACGTCATCATTGGTCATGAGCGGCGCCTATACCGCACGGCGCTGAGTCCGCCAATGCCGCCTTGCGCGGCGGGTCATATTTGGCTCTATCCACCCCCATGAGCGATCCCCAACGTCCCCGCGTCGGCTGCGGCGCCGCCATCCTCGACGGTCAGGGCCGGCTCTTGCTGGTCAGGCGGATCAAGACCCCGGAGGCCGACCACTGGGGCGTGCCTGGCGGCAAGCTCGACTGGGGTGAAGCGGCCCGGCGCTGCGCCGAACGCGAGATCGCCGAAGAGCTGGGGATCCGGATCGTGGCCGGCCCGGTCCTGGCCGTGACCGACATGATCGCGCCGGACTATCACTGGGTGGCGATCACCTACCGCACCGAAAGCTTCGAGGGTGAACCGGCGATCCAGGAAGCGCACGCCTTGCACGAATGGGGCTGGTTCTCGCTCGACGCCCTGCCCTCCCCGCTGACCGCCGCGACAGCGGACGCAGTCGCCGTGCTAAAGCGCTAGCCGCGCGTCCGGTCCACGGTCTCGACCGACGGACAGGCCCGCAGCGCCGCCGAGATGTTGGTCAGATGCTTGGCGTCGCGCACCTCGACGTCGATATCGGTGTCGAAGAAATCGCTCTGCCGATGGTGCATGCGCAGATTGACGATGTTGCCGCCGGCTTCGCCGATGATCGTGCAGACCTGACCCAGGACGCCGGGCGCGTTCTGGATCGTGGCGTGCAGGCGGGTCAGCGACACGGTTTCGCGCTCAGCCTCGGGCGTCCAGTTCAGGTCGCGCCAGAGATCCTCGCGGTCTTCGTAATCGGCCAGCTTGGGGCAATCGATCGTGTGGACATCCAGGCCGCCATCCTGATCCTTTGAACCGTCCTCGCGCAGGATGCCGACGATGCGGTCGCCCGGCACCGGACTGCAGCAGTGGGCGAAATGCAGCGAGACGCCGGGCGTCAGGCCGCCGCCGCGCACATAGAGCCGCGCGCCCTTGCCGCCCTCGATCTTGCGACGGGCCGAGGCGGCGGCCATGTCGCTGTCCTTCATGCCCGGGAAGGCCGTTTCCAGAACCTGACTGGGCGAGACCCGGCCTCGCCCGACGGCGTCGAACAGGGCGTCGTCGTTCTCCAGTGCGAACCGTTCCAGGATCGGCCGCAGCGAGACGTCTTTCAGCTTCTTGCCGGCCCGTTCGAAGATCTGCTCCACCGAGGCCTTGCCCAGGCGGAAGAACTCTTCCTTCTCGGTCTGGCGGATGTGACGGCGAATGGCCGAGCGCGCGCGGCCGGTCACGGTCAGCGAGCGCCAATCCGGCGGCACCACGGGCTTGGAGCCCCGGATCACCTCGACCACATCGCCGTTGTTGAGGCCGGTGCGCAAGGGCTTCAGCTCGCCGTTGATCTTCACGCCAATGCAGGTGTCGCCCACGCTGGTGTGGACGGCATAGGCGAAGTCGAGCGGCATGGCGCCCCGCGGCAGACTGACCAGCTTGCCCTTGGGGGTGAACACGAAGACCTGGTCGAGGAACATCTCGAGCTTGGCGTGCTCGACCAGTTCTTCAGCATCGCCACCATGTTCCAGCACCTGGACCAGCTGACGCAGGTTGGCCAGCGGATCGCGACCGCCGGCCGCTTCCATGCCTTCCAGGTCGAGGCCGTAGGAGGCGTCCTTGTAGCGGAAGTGGGCGGCGACGCCCTCTTCGTTGACCCGGTCCATGGCCTCGGTGCGGATCTGCATCTCGATACGCATGCCGCGCGGCCCCACCACCGTGGTGTGCAACGAGCGGTAATTGTTGCGCTTGGGCGTCGAGATGAAATCCTTGAAACGGTCGGGCACGCTGGACCATGCGCGATGGAGAACGCCCAGGGCGCGATAGCAATCTTCCTCGCTTTCGACGATCACGCGGAAGGCGTAGATGTCGGACATCTGCGAGAAGCCGATCGATTTGCGCTGCAACTTGCGCCAGATCGAATAGGGCGACTTTTCACGACCAAAGACGCGCGCCGGAACGCCTGCGGATTCAAGGCGCGCCGCAATCTCCTGCGAGACCAGCGCCACGGCCCCGCCCTGCTCGGCGCGCAGGGTTTCAAGCCGGCGTATGATGGCGTTCCGGGCCACCGGATTAGTGTGCTCGAACGACAGCTCTTCCAGCTCGGTGCAGATACGGTGACAGCCGATATTGCGAGCCAGCGGCGCATAGATGTCGCGCGTCTCGCGAGCGATCCGCTCGCGCTTGGCCTGACTCTTGATAAAGTGCAGCGTCCGCATGTTGTGCAGACGATCGGCCAGCTTCACCAGCAAGACGCGAACATCCTTGCTGATGGCCAAGATGAACTTGCGCAGGTTCTCGGCCTGGCGGGAGTGCTCGGCCTGGAGTTCCAGCTTGGAGAGTTTGGTGACCCCTTCGACCAACTCGGCGATTTCATCGCCAAACAGGCCGGCGATATCCTCGCGAGTGACGGGTGTGTCCTCGATCACATCGTGCAGCAGCGCCGTGACGATGGTGGCCGTGTCGAGCCGGTATTCGGTAAGAATGCCCGCCACCTCGATCGGGTGGGCGTAATAGGGATCGCCGCTAGCCCGCGTCTGGCTGCCATGCATCCGCATGGCATAGACATAGGCGCGGTTCAGCAGGGCTTCGTCGGCAGTGGGGTCATAGGAATGGACCCGCTCGATCAGCTCGTACTGGCGAAGGATTTTCTGGCGGGGCTTCGGCGCCGGAGCCGGCGGAACCGGCTCGGCGGAAGCCTTAAACGAAGACGCGCCAGAATCCGCCTCTGTCGAGGAAGCTTCAGGCGCGCGTTCGGATGGAGCGGCGGCGGGCGCCGCTTCAAGGGTCAGAGGGTCTGTGCCGTCGGGGCTCAGTACCGTTCCTCTTGACCGCCGTCGCGGTCGCTTTGCAGGGCGCGAACCAGTTCCAGTTCGCTCATCTGCATGTGGCTCGGATCAGCCAGCAGGGCCAGGGTCTCGGCTTCTTCCTCGGCTTCGGTGTGCTCGTCGACGCGCTGCAGCGTGCTGATCAGCTGTTCCTTGAGGCCTTCGTGGTCGACGACATCGTCGGCGATCTCGCGCAGGGCGACGACGGGGTTCTTGTCGTTATCGCGATCCACCAGCAGGGCGGCGCCCGCCGAGATGCCGCGCGCCCGGTGGGCGGACAACAGAACCAGCGCGAAGCGGTTCGGGACCTTCTCGACGCAATCTTCGACGGTGACGCGGGCCATGAATTCCTCGGGCTAGCCGTGACGCTCTACAAAATACGGGTCCAGGCGGCGTTACGCAACGCCGCGGAGGTTGTCACCCACTTTTCGCGAGGCGCTGCTTATGCCCGCTTCGCGCCGGGAAGTCCAGTACGCGAAGTTCAGAGCCTGGCGTCGCGCCCCACGCTTGCGACCTCCGCCAGCCGCGCCGCGGTCTCTCCACTCACGGGGTGGCGCCAATCCGGCGCGATCTCGGCCAGCGGTCCCATCACGAACAGGCGCTGATGAGCACGGGGATGCGGCACCACCAGCGCCTCAGCGATCACCCTCCGGCCGTAGGCGACCAGATCAAGATCGAGGGTTCTGGGGGCATTGCGCTCACCGCGCGTCCGATCGAACCCGGCCTCGATGCGATGAAGGGCCGCCAGCGTCTCCGCCGGATCGAGCGCGGTCTCGACCACCGCCACGCCGTTCAGATAGGCGGGCGCGGCCGGATCGGGCCACGCGGCGGACGTCCACCAGGCGGATCGCCGGACAACCCCTAGCCCCTCAGGGCCGAACGCCGCCAGTGCAGCTTCCAACAAGGCCTCACGACTCGTATAGGCTCCGGGCAAATTACAGCCGAGCGCCACGATGACGGCCTCGTCCAGCCCATTTTGATCGACCGTATTTTTCAAGGAATTGCCGCGTTGACCTTCTATCCCACCGACCGTCTGGCCCTGTTTATCGATGGGGCCAACCTCTATTCGGCCGCCAAGGCGCTGGGTTTCGATATCGACTACCGCAAGCTGCTCGACGAGTTCAAAAAGCGCGGCGTCTTGATCAGGGCCTATTATTACACCGCCATCAACGAGAACGACGACTATTCGCCGATCCGTCCTCTGGTCGACTGGCTCGACTACAACGGCTTCACCCTGGTGACGAAGCCGGCCCGCGAGTTCACCGACAGCCAGGGCCGCAAGCGCTGGCGCGGCGACATGGATGTCGAGATCGCCGTCGACATGCTGCAGATGGCCGAGAGCGCCGACCATCTGGTGCTATTCTCGGGCGACGGCGACTTCCGCGCCCTGGTGGAGGCCGTGCAGCGCAAGGGCCGGCGCGTCACCGTGGTCTCGACCATGAAGAGCCAGCCGCCGATGACCAGCGACGACCTGCGCCGCCAGGCCGATGACTTTGTCGAACTCAATGATCTGGCCAATATTGTCGGCCGCCCGCAGCGCGCACCTGCGCCGCGCCCCTTGGTCGACGCCCGCACCCTGGCCGAACGCGAGGCTGACGATGAATATTGAGCAGCGCTCCAACATCGTCAGTGAGACCGTCCCCTCCCCCGCCGAACCGCCGCGTGACTGTCCGTTGTGCCCGCGACTTGTCGCCTATCGCCGCGAGAACCAGGACCTCTATCCGGACTGGTTCAACGGCCCCGCGCCGTCGTTCGGCGACAGGGATGCGCGGCTGCTGGTCGTGGGCCTGGCCCCCGGTCGCAAGGGCGCCAACCGCACCGGACGGCCGTTCACCGGCGACTATGCCGGGACCCTGCTCTACGACACCCTGATCAAGTTCGGCTTCGCGACGGGTCGGTTCGAGGCCCGGCCTGACGACTCCCTGAAGCTGATCGGCAGCGCGGTGACCAACGCCGTCCGCTGCGCCCCGCCCGGCAACAAACCCGAGACCAGCGAAGAAAACACCTGCCGGCCGTTCCTGACCAACCGGATCGAGGCGTTTCCAAAGCTGAAGGCCATCGTCACCCTGGGCGACGTGTCGCGACGCAATGTGCTCAAGGCTCTGGGCCTCAAGGCCTCGGCGGGCATCCCCGGCCATGGCTCGGAGTTTCAGGCCGGCCCCTATCGCGTGTTCAACAGCTATCACTGCTCGCGGCTGAACACGAACACCGGCCGACTGACAACGCCGATGTTCGAGGACCTGTTCGCGCGGGTGAAGGCCTATATCGACGACGCCGACTAGATCAGGCCCGTGGTCTTCAGGCGCACGCGCGCCAGGATGTCATCGGCGGTCAGGAACAGGGTGTGGCCGTCTTCGCCGAAGGCGCAGTTGGCGATCGGACGGCCGGCGTCGATGACGCCGATCAGGTCGCCTGTCGGCGTGATCACCAGCACCCCGCCCGGCCCCGTGGCGTAAAGGCGCCCCTCGGTGTCCAGGCACAAGCCGTCGGGCAGACCCGGCCCTCCAGCCTTGTGCAGGGCCATGGCGTCGAAGAAGAGCTGCCGTTTCACAGGCAATCCATCTTCGCCCAGATCATAGGCCATGATCACCGGACCCGCGGGATCGGAGACTGCCACATAGAGGCGCATTTCGCCGGGGCTCAGGGCCACGCCGTTGGGGAAGGTCAGCGCGTCATCGATCACCACAACCGAGCCGTCGGGGCGACGCAGATAGACGCCATTGAACGCCATCTCCTTGAGCGGCGAGGCGTTGATGCCTTCCAGGCCGTAGGGCGGATCGGTGAAATAGATCGCGCCAGATCTGGTCACGGCCAGATCATTGGGGCTGTTGAACTTCTTGCCGTCATGACGATCGAGCAGGATCGTCTTTTGCCTGGTCTTCAGGTCGACCCTGGAGATCGCCCGATTGCCATGGTCGCAGACCAGCAGCGCCCCCGAGCCGTCCAGCGCCAGCCCGTTGGAGCCAGGCTCACGGAACGCCTTGGTCGGCGGGCCGTCATAGCCCGAGGGCTTGAGGAATACGCTCGCACCATCCGCCTCACTCCAGCGGTGCATGGTGTTGGCCGGTACGTCGGAGAAGATTAGATAGCCGCCGTCCTTCACCCAGACCGGCCCCTCGGACCAGATGAAGCCGTCGGCCAGTTGTTCGATCCGGGCGTCTGACGCGACCACCGCGTCCAGCGCCGGAGACAGGCGGCGGATGTTTCCCACGGTCGGGCGAGCGGCATGGGCAGACATGGAGAACCCTCCTGCGAGAACGGCGGCGCTTGCCCCCAAGGTGATGGAACGGCGCGTCGGCGTCATGCGGTTGGGTCCTCATGTTATGACAGCGATGTCATAGCAACTGCGCGTATGGCTGGCGACCCGCGTTCTGCTTTCGCCGACAGAAATCAGGTTCGGACGCGCGGTACGGCGTCCAGCCACCGCGCATAGGCCGCCTCGCGCTGATGCAACGGCAGGGACGGCGTAAGCGCCTCGGCCGCGGGCCGCGCGGCGGCCGCGGTTTCAAGCGAGGCGTAAACGCCAGCGCCGACGCCAGCGAACAGGGCGGCGCCCAGGGCCGTCGTCTCCAGATAGCTGGCCCGCTGCACGAGCATCCCCGTGAGATCGGCGAGCCGCTGAGAAAACCAGGCGCTTTTCGACATGCCGCCATCGATACGCAGTTCTGCATCGCCCCCCAGGGCGTGGGGCGCATCGGCCCGCATGGCTTCGATAAGGTCCCGGCTCTGCAGGGCGCAGGAGTCATAGGTCGCCGCAGCGATCTCCGGCAGGCCGGCGTCGCGGGTCAGGCCAAAGATCGCGCCCCGCGCTCCGGCGTCCCACCAGGGCGCGCCAAGGCCTGTGAAGGCCGGCACCACCACGACGCCATGGTCGGGCTTGGCCGACCGCGCCAGGGCTTCGGCCGAGCGAGGGCCACCGGTAATCCCAAGCCCCTCGCCCAGCCACTGGATCGCCGCGCCCGCCACGAAGATCGAGCCCTCCAGGGCGTAGGTTGTCTTGCCGCCAACCCGGGCCGCGACCGTGGTCAGCAGACGCGAGCGCGACACCGGGCGCTTCTCGCCCGTATTGAGCAACATGAAGCAGCCGGTGCCGTAGGTGGCCTTCATCTGGCCGGGCTGGACGCAGCCCTGCCCCATCAGCGCCGCCTGCTGATCACCCGCGACGCCCCGGATTGGCACCTCACGGCCCAGGATGTCGGCTGTTGTCACGCCATAGTCATCCGCGCAGTCGAGCACCTTTGGCAGGAGCGTCACGGGCACCCCCAGAAGCTCCAACATGGGCTGCGACCAGTCCTGGACCTCGATGTCGAACAGGAGGGTGCGTGAAGCATTGGTGGCGTCGGTGGCGTGCACCGCGCCGCCCGTCAAACGCCAGATCACCCAGCTATCCATGGTGCCGCACAACAGTTCGCCAGCCTCAGCGCGCGCCCGGGCGCCCTGCACGCGATCGAGAATCCAGGCGATCTTCGTCCCGGAAAAATAGGGATCCAGCAGCAGGCCCGTCACCTCTGTAACCTGGGCTTCATGGCCAGCCTCGCGAAGCCGCTCGCAGGCGTCAGCGGTACGGCGGTCCTGCCAGACGATAGCGGGATGGATTGGCCGCCCCGTCGCCTTGTCCCAGATCACCACCGTCTCGCGCTGGTTGGTGATGCCAATGGCGGCCACATCGCCGACGTCACGGCCCGACGCCTCCATCGCTTCACGCAGCACAGCCACACAGGCGGCGAAGATTTCCTCGGCGTCGTGCTCGACCCATCCGTCGGCCGGATAGCTCTGCCTCAGGGGTCGCGTGGCGTCGGCCAGCGCGCCGCCGGTGGTGTCGAAAAGGATCGCTCGTGTGCTGGTGGTGCCCTGATCCAGGGCCAGAATCAGTTGTTCAGCCATACTCGCGCCTCCCGTCCTTACGCTTCACCCGCGACAACGCGCCGCTGTTCTTATCGTTTGTTGGGTTGCTCCGTTTAAGCATGTTTTCATTTGCCGGAAGCAAGGTCATCCTCACCGAGTTCCGGATTCGAGGAGGCTGGTCATCCAAGCCGTCCAAACCGCCAAGCTTCTGACACTGGCGCGCAGCCGCGATCCGGGCGATCGTGAACGGCTGCTCACCGGCATTATCGAACTGTGCGAAGCCGGCCAGACCGCCGGCGCCCCGACCGATCCCGACATTCAGCGGCTACTCGACTCCATCTTCATGACACTGGTCGTGGAAGCCGAACGTGATATTCGCCAGCGCCTGTCCGAACGCCTGGCCGACGCCCCTTGGGCGCCCTCCGCGCTAATCAACATTCTGGCGCTCGACGAGATCGAGATCGCCCGCCCGATCATCGCGCGAAGCCCGGTGCTGCAGGATCATGATCTCATCCGCCTGATGGTTCAGGCGACGCTGGAACATCAGATCGAAGTGGCTCGCCGGCCGCGCCTGCCAGCTTCGGTCGTTGAGGCCATCCTGGCGCGTGAAGAACCCGCCGTGCTGACGGCCCTGGCCAGCAACGACACCGCCGAGATCTCGACCGACGGACTGCGCCGGCTGGTCGGTCGCGCCCGGGACGTGGTTGCCCTGCGCTCGCCATTGGCGCGCCACCCGATGCTCTCCAGCGAATTGGCCGAGCAGCTTTATCTGTGGGTCGGCCGCGCCCTGCGCGAAGCGCTCACCGCCCGCTTCCATCTGGATGCGGACGTGATGGCCAACGCCGTCGATGAAGCGCTTCGCGCCGCCCATCGCGGTGACGATGCAGGCCAGGACGGTGTCATCGAGTCGGAAGAAGGCCGCGAGGAGATGGAGCGCTCGCTTGTCGAGAAGCTCGACTCCGCCGGGCAACTTCGGCCCGGCTATCTGCTGCGGGTGCTCCGCGAAGGCCGCCTGCCCCTGTTCATCTTGGCCCTGGCGCGTCTGGGCAAGTTTGATTCGGCCCAGATCCGGCGAGCCATCGACAGCAACCGCCCCGAACTTCTGGCCCTGGCCTGCTCGGCCGTCGGTATTGATCGCAGTGTTTTCCCGACCATCCTGGAGCATGTGCGTCAACTGAATGGCGGCCGCCCGGGCGGCGGCGCAGAGGGGGCCAGGCGCGCTGGCAGCGCCTTCGGGCCCTTCACGCCGGACGTCGCCGGGATGGCTTTCCGACAGGCTGTCGGCGCGGTTTGACAAGCCGGCGGGCTTCCCGCCTCTTGGGCGCGATGTACCAGCCTCAGCCTTTCCTGACTCGCCTGACGTTCAAGGCCAGCGACCGCCCCGAAGCCGAAGACGCCCGCGAGCGTCTGATCGCCCGCTATGGCGATGTGGGGGAGGAGTCTGCTCAGGTGATTGTCGCGCTGGGCGGCGACGGCTTCATGCTCGAGACCCTGCATGGCGCCATCGCCAGCCAGACCCCGATCTACGGCATGAACCGCGGATCGGTTGGCTTCCTGATGAACGAGTACAGCGAAGATGGTCTGCTGGAACGGATCAACGCCGCCGAGCGCGCCGTGATCCATCCGCTGGTTATGACCGCCATCGACTCGCAGCGCCGCAACCATCGCGCCCTGGCCATCAACGAGGTCTCCCTGCTGCGCCAGACCCGCCAGACCGCCAAGCTGCGCATCTCGATCGATGGCAAGGTGCGGATGAGCGAGCTGGTCTGCGACGGCGCTCTGATCGCAACCCCGGCCGGCTCGACGGCCTATAACCTGTCAGCGCACGGGCCGATTATTCCGATCGGCGGCCAGGTTCTGGCTCTGACCCCCATCAGCGCCTTCCGCCCCCGCCGCTGGCGCGGGGCCCTGCTCCCGCGCACCGCCCGCATCACCTTCGAAATCATCGAGGCCGACAAGCGCCCGGTCAGCGCTGTTGCTGACAACTTCGAGGTGCGCGATGTGATGGAGGTCCACATCTCGGAGGATCGCGACACAAGTCTGGCGATGCTGTTCGATGCGGGCCGCAGTCTTGATGAACGCGTGCTCGCTGAGCAATTTTCGGCCTGAGGCGTTCCGCCGCATAGAAACGCACATCTCATTCGTTGTTAACGCCTGCTATGATAGCGGTCTTGGAAATACCCGCCGCTGGGGAGGCGATCTTGACGACTAAGCCCACCGCCGAAGTGATCCAGGTGCCGAACATGCTGAAGCTCAAGGTGGGCGGACGCGGCGGCATCGACATGGCCGCGATCGCCAAGGCCGAAGCTGCGCTGAAGAGCCTCTCGGGCAACTTCGCCCAGTGGCTGCAGGACGAGATCACCAAACTCGAAGCCGCCCGCCAGGAGGTCAAGACGCAGGGCCTGACCGCGACGACGGTCGAGACCCTGTATCTCCGCGCCCACGATCTGAAGGGCCTGGGCGCAACCTACGAATTCCCGCTGATCACCCGTATCGCCGCGTCGCTGTGCAAGCTGATCGACGAGCCCGAGACGCGCCTGTCAGCGCCCATGTTCCTGGTGGACGCCCATATCGACGCCATCAAGGCGGCGGTACGCGGCGACATCAAGGTCGACACCCACCCTGTGGGCAAGGCCCTGGCCGAAGAACTCGAAGGCCGCGTGACGGAATACCTGAAGGGCTGATCCTTCAGAGCAGGCCGAACAGTCCCTTCAGATAGGGGTTGAGCATGCGCCCTTCCGGATCGAGCTCGGCGCGCACCTTCAGAAAATCGTCCCAGCGCGGGTAGAGCGCCGCCAGCTGCTGGTCACGCAGGTTGTGAAGCTTGCCCCAGTGCGGCCGGCCGCCATAGCGGCGGAAGATCGGCTCGATGAGACCGTACAGGAACGAGAAGTCGTCCTTGTAGTGCGTGTGAACGGCAATCGAACCTCTTGGCCCGCCGTGGAATGGCGATAGCCAGGCATCGTCGCCCGCAATCCGGCGCACCTCGATCGGGAAGAAGACGTCGGGCCGCTCCTTCTCGATGGTCGCCACGATCTCCGCCAGCGCCTCGAGCTGCACCTCGACCGGCAGGTGAAACTCCATTTCATTGAAGCGCACCGGTCGCTCGGTCGAGAGCAGCTTCCAGCCTTCATCGACAGCGGTCTCGGGCTTGGCGCCTGCAAGCAGGGCCCTGGCCGCCGCCTTGCGCAATGGCGTGGAGAAACCCAGCAGGTTTCGCAGGCCCTTCAGAGCATCGAGAAAGGCGCTGTCCTGATCAGGGCCGCGGGCCTCGGCCGGGTCGTCAGTCTCATCATGGCTGATACCCGCAGCCAGTCCCGTGAAAGGCACAGCGTAGAACTCGAAATTGCGGTGCTCGACCCAACGCGCTTCGGCCTTGGCCAGGGCGTCACCGAACGGCTCGATCCAGACGCGGCGACGCACACGGCGATTTGGGATGGTCTTCAAGCGCACCTGCGAGATCACGCCCAATGCGCCCATCGAGACCCTGGCGGCCTGAAAGATCTCTGGATCCCGGCGCGCATCACAATCAATCACGCGACCGCTTGGAGTCACCAGTCGCAGCGCCGTGACATCTCCGTGCAGGGCCTGAAGCCTGACGCCTGTGCCATGCGTCGCTGTGGCCAGCGCGCCAGCCAGGGACTGCTTGTTGATGTCGGGCAGATTGGCCATGGCTCGGCCCTTGGCGGCCAGCGCCGGCCCAAGCGTTCCGAGCCTGGTGCCGGCCAGCACGACAGCTTCGTCGCCTTCCCAGCCAACGACCCCGGACATGGCGTCGAGGGAAACCAGAGCCCCGCTGGTGGGCGCCAAGGCGGTGAAGGAGTGCCCTGCCCCCACCGGCCGGATCGGCGCGGCGGCGGTCTTAAGCATCAAGGCCAGTTCGGCTTCATCCTTTGGCGCCAGACGGGCAGAGGGATAGGCGGTCTGGACGCCCGACCAGTTGCGCCACAGCAGCTTGCCCTCGGCGTTGACGGACGCGGGAGCGACAGGTTCGGGCTTCTCATGCGTGGCGACCAGATAACCCGCGCCGCCCGTAGCCACCATCGCCGCGCCCGTACCGCCTGCGACCAGGGCCCCTCGTCTGGAGATCATGCGTCTTCCCCCGCTATGCGGGATCTTCGCGCCCCGCCATGAACCGTATGAGGCCCTGGAAATCGGACGGTGTGCAAGCCGCGCATTGACCCGAGGCCGGCATGGCCTTGAAGCCCTGGATGGTATGATCCAGCAAAACGGCCTCCCCCTGCTTCCATCGCAGGTCCCAGGCAGCCCGGTCGTGCACCAGCGGCGCTCCCGTATCCGGCGTTGCGTGGCAGGCCTTGCATGAGGTCTCGTAAAGGCTGGCCAAGCGAGCATCGGCGGGCGTCAGCAGCAGCGCCTGTTCCGGCGTGGGAGCCGGCGGGACCTTCTGGCCACAAGCGACGAGCGACAAGGCCAGAAGCCCTGTGAGCAGAACCGCGCGCATCAAGCCTGGATCCCATGCAGGCGCTTGGCGGCTGTCAACGTATTGGCCAGCAAACAGGCGATCGTCATGGGCCCGACACCCCCCGGCACCGGCGTAATGGCGCCGGCCACGCGCTTGACCTCCTCGAAGGCGACATCACCGACCAGGCGCGTCTTGCCCGCCGCCGCCGCGACCGGGTCGCGAGAGGGGAAACGACTGATACCGACATCGATGACCACTGCGCCCGGCTTGATCCAGTCACCTTTCACCATCTCGGCCCGGCCGACGGCCGCGACAACGATATCAGCCTGACGCACGACGCCGGGCAGATCCACGCTGCGAGAATGGGCGATGGTGACGGTGCAGTCGGCGGCCAGAAGCATCTGGGCCATCGGCTTGCCCATCAGGTTGGAACGGCCGATGACCACCGCCGACTTGCCGCGCAGGTCGCCCATCACGTCCTTCAGCAGCATCATGCAGCCCAGCGGCGTACAGGGCGTCAGGGCCGGCAGGCCGCTGGCGAGGCGGCCCGCATTGGTCACGGTCAGGCCGTCGACGTCCTTGTCGGGCGAAATCGCCGCGACAATGTCGGCCTGCTTCAGGTGATCGGGCACCGGGAACTGAACGAGAATGCCGTGGATCGCCGGATCGGCGTTCAGCCTGCCGACCAGGGTCAGAAGCTCGTCCTGGCTCACATCGGCCGGCAGACGGTGGGTTTCGGAGTGCATGCCCGCCGCCTGGGTCTGCTCGCCCTTGTTGCGGACATAGACCTGGCTGGCGGGATCCTCGCCGACCAGCACCACGGCCAGGCCTGGCGTGACGCCATAGCCGGCCTTCAGGGCCTTCACGTCTTCGGCGATCTGCTCGCGCAGATCAGCCGCGAACGTCTTGCCATCGATAATCTTGGCCTCGGACATGGGCGCCTCCCGGTTTCGCTGTGCCTACCGGGTCGTTTTGATGTGCGCAACGCTGGCGTGAAGGTCGCACAATCATGTTAGAGGCAGGGTCATGGCGCCAACCGCTTCCACCTCCCGAGCAGACGTCGTCCTGGTGGGCGGCGGGTTAGCCAACGGCCTGATCGCCTTGCGGCTTAAGGCCCTGCGGCCAGACCTGCGCGTAATCATGCTGGAGCGCGACAGCCGAATCGGCGGCGAGCACACCTGGTGCCATTTCGAGACCGACGTCAGTCCCGCCATCAGCGGCTGGTTGAGGCCGCTGATCGTGCATCGCTGGTCAGGCTACGATGTCCGCTTTCCGGGCCATCAGCGCTCGCTCGAAACACGCTACCTGGCCATCACTTCGCAGCGCCTCCACGAGGCCGTGACGGCCGTGCTGGGCTCGGATGTCTGGCTCGGCGCGACGGTGTCGGACGTCTCGCCGCATCAGGTCACGCTATCCGATGGTCGCCGCATTACCGCCGCCGCCGTGATCGACGGCAGAGGCCCGCGCCGCAGTCGCAGTCTGGTGCTCGGCTGGCAGAAGTTCCTGGGCCAGGGCGTGCGCCTGACGGCCCCACATGGCCTGGCGCGACCCATCGTGATGGACGCCACCGTCTCGCAACTGGACGGCTATCGGTTTGTCTATGTCCTGCCGCTCGACGCCACGCGCCTGCTGATCGAGGACACCCGCTACAGTGACGGCGCCGACCTGGACCATGCAGAACTGCGCGCCGCCATAGCCGCCTATGCCGCCCAGCAGGGCTGGACCATCGCCGCGGTCGAGCGGGAGGAACACGGCGTCCTGCCGATCGCCCTGGCCGGCGATATTGACGTCTACTGGCGCGAGGCCCGGGCGCAGGTGGCGGAGGTTGGGCTGCGGGCCGCACTCTTCCAGCCGACAACGGGCTACTCCCTTCCCGACGCCGCACGCCTGGCCGATCAGATCGCCGCCCTGCCCCACATCACCAGCGCCCATGTGCGCACCTGCGTTGAAACCCACTCCAAGGCAGCCTGGCGCAAACGGCGATACTTCCGCCTGCTGAACCGCATGCTGTTCAAGGCCTGCGCGCCAGACCAGCGCTACAAGGTTCTGGAGCGCTTCTACCGGTTGGGCGGGCCACTGATCCAACGCTTCTACGCCGCGCGCCTGACACCTTTCGACAAGGCGCGCGTCCTGATGGGCAAGCCGCCCGTACCTATCGTCGCCGCCCTGGGGTATCTGGGCGAGAGCTCCGTGATTGAGGACAAACCATGAGTGATCCCAAGCCGCGCGCGGCCGTCATCGGTTCCGGCTTCGGCGGCCTTTCCCTGGCGATCCGCCTGCAGTCGTCCGGCTTCGACGTCACCGTGATCGAGGGTCGCGACAAGCCCGGTGGCCGCGCCTACGTTTGGGAAGACGAAGGCTTCATTTTCGATGCCGGGCCCACGGTCATCACCGATCCCGACTGCCTGAAGGAGCTGTTCACGATCAGCGGCCGCAAGATCGAGGACTATGTCGAACTCCTGTCGGTCAACCCGTTCTACCGGCTGGTCTGGGAAGATGGCGACGTGTTCGACTATGCCAACGACCAGGCCGAGCTTGATCGCCAGATCGGGGCGCGCAACCCCGCTGACGTCGAGGGCTATCGACGTTTCCACGCCTATTCCGAAGAGCTGTACAAGAAGGGTTATCTCGAGCTCGGCGCCGAGCCGTTCCTCGACATCCGCAGCATGATCTCCGCGGCGCCCGCCTTGATGAAGCTGCAGGCCTGGCGCAGCGTCTATGACAAGGTCTCGTCGTTCGTGAAGGACGAGCATGTCCGTCAGGCGCTCTCGTTCCACAGCCTGCTGGTTGGCGGCAGCCCGTTCGCGACCTCATCGATCTATGCCCTGATCCACGCCCTGGAACGGCGCGGCGGCGTCTGGTTCCCGCGCGGCGGCACGGGCGCGCTGATCCGCGGTCTGGTGCGCCTGCTGGAAGATCTGGGCGGTACGATCCGTCTCAACGCCCCGGTCCAGAAGATCACCACCAAGGACGGCCGCGTTACAGGCGTGATCCATCACGACGGCGCGTTCGAAGCGTTCGACACCGTCGCTTCCAACGCCGACGTCATGCACACCTATCGCGAACTGCTGGTCGATGACCCGCGTGGCAAGAAGGTGGGCAAGGCCCTGGAGAAGAAGCGCTGGAGCCCCTCGCTGTTCGTGATCTATTTCGGCCTCAAGGCTGAACACCCCGAAATTCGCCACCACACGATCTGCTTTGGTCCGCGCTTCCGGGAGCTGATTGGCGAGATCTACAACAAGGACGCTCTGGCGGACGATTTCTCGCTCTACCTGCATTCGCCCTGCGCCACAGATCCGGGGATGGCCCCGCCCGGATGCACCAGCTTCTACGTCCTGTCCGTGGTGCCGAATATGGAAACTGCCCCGATCGACTGGGCCAAGGAAGGGCCCGGCTATCGCGACAAGATCCTGAACTATCTGGAAGAGCGCTACATCCCCAACCTGTCGCGCGATCTGGTCACCAGCCGCATCTTCACGCCAGACGATTTCACGACCGAGCTCAACGCCTGGAACGGCGCGGCCTTCTCGCTGGAACCGCTGCTGACCCAGAGCGCCTTCTTCCGCACCCACAATCGCGATGACGTGATCCCGAACCTCTATTTCGTCGGCGCTGGCACCCATCCGGGGGCGGGCATTCCGGGCGTGGTCGGTTCGGCCAAGGCCACGGCCGGCTTGATGATCGACGATTTCCAGACGCGGGCGGCGTGAGCGACCTAGAGGCGCAAAGCCGCGAGGCGATCCAGAAGGGCAGCAAAAGCTTCGCCGCCGCCGCGGCCCTGTTTGACGCGGAAACCCGCGCCGACGCAGAGATGCTTTACGCTTGGTGCCGGCACTGCGACGACGTGATCGACGGCCAGACCCTGGGTCATGGCATGAGCCCTGTAGAGGATGCTCCGGCCCGCCTCGCTGCGCTCTACGCCCAGACCCGCGCCGCCCTGGCCGGCAAGCCACCCGCCGATCCGCAGTTCGCGGCCTTCCAGACCGTGGCTCAGCGCCGCCAGATCCCTGAGCAGTACGCTCTGGACATGATCGACGGCTTCGCCATGGACGTTGAAGGCCGTCGCTACCAGACGCTGGATGATCTGCTCGACTATTGCTGGGGCGTGGCCGGCGTGGTTGGCGCGATGATGGCCCTGGTGATGGGGACAAGGCCAGACGCCCTGCCCACGCTGCGTCGCGCCCAGGATCTGGGCCTGGCCTTCCAGCTGACCAACATCGCCCGCGACATCGTCGAGGACGCCCGCAACGACCGGATCTATGTGCCTCGCGCCTGGCTGGACGAATTCGGCGTGCCCGAGACGGCGGTCGCCGATCCCGCCCATCGCGCTGCGGTGGCGATCATGGCCAAGCGGCTGGTCGACGCCGCCGAGCCCTATTACGCCTCGGCCCGGTGGGGCTTGCGAGACCTGCCCGTCCGCTGCGCCTGGGCCATTGCGGCGGCGCGGGGCGTCTACCGGCAGATCGGGCTGGATGTGGTCCGCGAGGGCGCAAAGGCTTGGGATGAGCGCGTGGTGGTCAGCGGCCGGATGAAGGCCTGGCGGGCTCTGGAGGGCGGCGTCATCGCCCTGCGCTCAGCGGTCTGGGATCGGATGATCCAACCGCCAGCTCGGCCCGCCCTGTGGTCGAAGATCTAGGCCTCGACGCCTCGCGCCTTCAGTTGAGCCTTGAGCTCGCGCACCGGCCGGGCCAGCAGGAAGCCAAACGACACGGCCCCCTCCTTGGTGTGAACGGCGTGATGGATCCGGTGCGCCTGGATAGCGCGCTTCCAGAAGGCTGACTTGCCGAAGGGCGTCTTGAAGCGTCGGTGCACCATGCCGTCGTGGAAGACGAAGTACATGAAGCCATAGGCGGTGATGCCCAGGCCCACCGGCAACAGCCACGGTGTGCCGTGAACGCCAAAATAGATCGCCACGATGGCCGGGGCCGCAAAGACCACGGCGAACAGATCGTTCAGCTCGAACATGCCATGTCGCGGCTCATGATGCGACTTGTGCCAGACCCACATGAAGCCGTGCATCACATAGCGATGCGTGACCCAGGCAAAGCCCTCCATGAAGACGAAGGCGGCGAGGAAAAGCGCGAGATTGAGAGCCAGGGTCGCCATCAACAATCCTATCGACGCGACAGTCGCGCCAGGGTCTGGGCCAGCGCTAGGCCGGCCAGGCCGGCGGCGGTCAGCACGCCCCAAGCCTTATACACCTGCGACAGTGGCGCGTCGCGCCAGAGCACGCCTTGATAGGCGTCAATCACCCAGGCGTGAGGCGTGAACCAGCCCACCGTCTGCAGCCAGACCGGCATCAGGAAGCGCGGAACCATGCTGCCGCCGATCGCGGCCAGAACCAGGATCACGAAGGTCGACAGCATCTGGGCCTGTTCCCGCGTGCGGCACACCGAGACCAGGCCGAGGGCCAGGCCCGCCGCGCAGACCGCCGTCGCCAGGGTGGTGGGCAGCCACAGGGCGAAATGCTCGACCACCGCCACGCCATAGATGATCTGGGCGGTGGCGAAGATGGCTACGGCCTGGATGACGCCCTGTGCGACCAGGAAGACGAACTTCCCGGTCACCACCGGCCCCATGCCGGCCACCCCGGCCAGCAGACGGTCGGCAACGCCGGTGCGACGCTCGTCCATCAGGCCCAGCGAACCCTGCATGGCCGAGAACAGGGCAAACAGGATCATCACCGCGCCGGCGTAATAGGCGATGGTCGCCCCGCCCTTCTTGGCGCCCAGCAGGTCCTCGCGGTCGAAAAGACCACCGCCGGTCACGGCCGGAGGCTTCGCCTTCAGCGCATCCGCGGCGGCGTCAAGGCGAGCCGTCTGGGCCGGCGTCAGGTCGCCCAACGCGGGGGTCAGCTGATCGACGCTGCGGCGCAGGGCGGCGTCGGGCGCAGCGCGCGCCATGGCCAGTTGGACGCGAGCCTGGGTCAGGGGCGCGGCCACGGCCCGGGCGGGGTCGGATATGATCAGGAACGGACGGCCCGGCGCGGCGGGATCGGCGCGGATCACCAGACCCACATCGGCCTGGCCAGACTTCACCAGCGCCCGCACCGCCTCGACCGTGGCCGGAGTCGTGGCCTCGGCGCGGATCTCGGAACTGGCCAGCAGGGCCTTGGCCACACGACCCGAGGTTTCCGTGCGCGCCAGATCGACCAGAGCCAGCTTGGGCTTGATGTCCTCACCCGTCGCGCCAGCAAACACCGACGAGAAGATCAGGAACACGAGCGGCGGCAGCACGAAGGTCATCACCAGCGCGGCGCGGTCGCGCCACAGCTCCAGCGCCATGACCCGCACCATGGCCAGCGTCATGTCCAGCCGGATCATGCGGCCAGCTTCCGCTCGGCGACGAGGCTGAACAGGTTCTGCAGCGACGGCTCCCGCACCCGGATCTCGCGCGGGATTAGCCCCGCCTTGCGCAGCCGCTTGTCCAGTCGCCCGGCAGCGGCGTAGCCGTCGACATCGAGGCGGGTCCAGAGCTTGGCGCGGTGGGCGGTCCGCGCCAGACCTTCGGCCGCCAGCAGCGTCTCTCCGGCCAGGTCTGGCTCGGTGGAGAGTTCGACCAGAACTTCCATCTTCACGCCGAAGGCCTCGGCGATCAGGGCGCGGGGTCGGCCTTCGAGCACCAGGGAGCCCTCACGCAGGAAGCCCACCCGGTCGGCCAGCGCCCCGGCCTGCTCCAGATCATGGGTGGTCAGCAGCACAGCCACGCCCAGATCCCGCAGCCCCCGGATCACGCCGTCCAGCGCCTCGCGAGCGTCGATATCAACCCCCACCGTGGGCTCGTCGAGGATCAGCAGGGCTGGCTCATGCACGATGGCGGCGGCGATATTGGCGCGGCGCTGATAGCCGCCCGACAGGTGACGGATCTGGACGTGAGCGCGGTCAACGATACGGGTCAGTTCCATGGCGCGCTGCACGGCGGCCGGTACGGCGTGGCGCGGCGCCTGGGCCAGGCTGGCGAAGGCGGCCAGGTTTTCGGCGACGGTCAGGTGGGCGTAGAGGGCGATCTCCTGCGGGACGAGCCCGAGGCTGCCCCGCGCCGCGTTCACCCGCGCCGGGTCCTGGCCGTTCAGGCGAACCTCGCCGCGATCGGGGCGGAAGCGTCCGCAGATGGTCTTGATCAGGGTCGTCTTGCCGGCCCCGTTGGGGCCCAGCAGGGCGTAGATCTCGCCAGGCGACAGGGCCAGGTCGACGCCGTGCAGCACGGCCTTGTCGCCATAGGCGTGAGCGACGCCCGTCACCGTCAGAATGGGAGACGCGGTCACGCCGCCGCCTTGCGTCCGGCGAAGAGGCGGCCGACATAGCCGGCCACGAGGTCACAGCCGCCCACGGACTCGAGCGCCGCCCGGCCGGCTGCGAGGTGCGCCTCCATGGCGGCCCGGGCTCCGGCGACGCCCAGCAGAGAGACGGCCGTGGTCATGCCCTCGTCCTTGCCGACATCCTTGCCGGCCCCATCGACCGAGCCCTCGGCGTCGATCAGGTCATCGCGGATCTGGAAGGCCAGGCCCATGCGGCGACCAAATTCGCCCACCGCCGCGACGGCGTCATCCGAAGCCCCGGCGATCCGGGCGCCGGACTGGGCGGCGGCCATGATCAGCACGCCGGTCTTTTCGTGGTTCAGGCGGTCCAGAGCCGGCAGGTCGCGCAGCTGGTCGCGATCGAACAGGTCACGGGCCTGGCCGGCGATCAGGCCGCAGAAGCCGACCGAGTCGGCGATCCGCCCGGCGATCTCGGCCCGCATAGCGCTCTCGAGGCGCGTGTCGGCGGCGACCACGGCATAGGCCTGGTTCAGCAGGCCGACCCCGGCCAGCACAGCGGTGGCCTCGTCGAACGCCCGATGGATGGTGGGCAGGCCCCGGCGCAGGCCGGCGTCGTCCATCGAGGGCAGGTCGTCCAGAATCAGCGACGAGGCATGGACCATCTCGAAGGCGCAGGCGGTATCCAGGGCTGCGCCCTCGCCCGCGCCAAACTGGGCGGCGGTCAGCAGGGTCAGCATCGGCCGGAAGCGTTTTCCAGGGGCCAGCAAGGCATAGCGCACGGCCTCGACAAGGCGATCGGGGGCCGTGCCCGTCCGGGGCGCCAGCTCGGCCAGGCGTCGGTCGACTCCGGCCCTCAAGGCCTCAAGTCGCTGAATATAGGCGGCGTTGTCGTCCATTCGTGATCGCGACATGCCCAAGCGCCCCCATGCGGGCCGGATCATTTGACGGCGCCCGCCAGACGCGTCAAGCAGCCGGCGCTTGACCCGGAGCGCAGGTCGGCGTTTTCCAGAGGCATGACCCAGTCCCTCCCGTCCCCCGCCGCTCACGCTCGCGCTGTTCTGGCCGACCTGGGCGTCGCTGGCCTGCCCGCCGATGGCGGCGTGCCCGTGCGCTGCCCCATCGATGGCTCGATCCTTACCCAGGCGGCCTATGACGACGCCCGGGCGATCGACGCCAAGGTCTCGGCCGCCGCCAAAGCCTTCCGCGAGTGGCGCACCGTGCCCGCCCCGCGTCGCGGCGAACTGGTCCGCCTGCTGGGCGAGGAGCTGCGGGCCGCCAAGGATCAGCTGGCCGCGATCGTCACCCTGGAAGCCGGCAAGATCGCGTCCGAGGCGGCCGGCGAGGTTCAGGAGATGATCGACATCTGCGACTTCGCCGTCGGCCTGTCGCGCCAGCTCTATGGCCTGACCATCGCCTCCGAACGTCCCGGCCACGCCATGCGCGAGACCTGGCATCCGCTGGGCCCGGTTCTGGTGATCAGCGCCTTCAACTTCCCGGTCGCGGTCTGGGCCTGGAACGCGGCCCTGGCGCTGGTCTGCGGCAACCCTGTGATCTGGAAGCCGTCGGAGAAGACGCCGCTGACGGCCATCGCCACCCACACCATTCTGGAGCGCGCCCTCGCCCGCTTCGGCGACGCGCCCGAAGGTCTGTGCTCGGTCGTGCTGGGCGGCCGCGACGCCGGCGAGCGGCTGGTGCGTGACCCGGCCATCCCGCTGGTCAGCGCCACAGGCTCCACCCGCATGGGTCAGGCCGTGGCCCCGATCGTGGCCGGCCGGTTTGGCCGCTCGATCCTGGAGCTGGGCGGCAACAACGCCATGATCGTCACCCCCAGCGCCGACCTCTCCCTGGCCGTCCGCGCCATCGTGTTTTCGGCGGCGGGCACAGCCGGTCAGCGCTGCACCTCCCTGCGACGCCTGATCGTCCACGAGACTCTGGTCGACAAGATCTCGGACGCGGTCGAAAGCGCCTTCAGCCGCCTGCCGGTCGGCGATCCGCGCCAGACCGGTGTGCTGCTGGGCCCGCTCCATGACAAGGCCGCCTATGACGCCTTCCTGGCGGCCATGGATCAGGTCCGGGCCGACGGCGGAACCGTCAGCGGCGGCGAGCGCCTGCTGATCGACGAGCATCCGGACGCCTTCTATGTGCGCCCGGCCCTGGCCCGCCTGCCCGCCCCCAGCGCGGGGATGCAACGCGAGACCTTCGCGCCGCTGCTGCACGTCGTGCCCTATCGCGACTTCGACGAGGCCGTGGCGATCCAGAACGATGTGCCCCAGGGCCTGTCCTCCTGCGTGATGACCAATGACGTCCGCGAGGCCGAGGCCTTCCTGTCGGCCGCCGGCAGCGACTGCGGCATCGCCAACGTCAATATCGGCCCCTCGGGCGCCGAGATCGGCGGCGCGTTCGGCGGCGAAAAGGAAACCGGCGGCGGTCGCGAGAGCGGCTCCGACAGCTGGAAGCAGTACATGCGCCGCCAGACCGCGACGGTGAACTACTCCGGAGCCCTGCCGCTGGCGCAGGGGGTGAGGTTTGATCTGTGACAAAGCTCCTCCCCCTCTGGGGGAGGTGGCCCGGAGGGCCGGAGGGGGCGAGCTCTGAGACGACCGCGATGGCCCCCTCAGTCGCTCCGCGACAGCTCCCCCAGAGGGGGAGCAGCTACAGCTTCGCGACCTCGCGCTTTGGCTGCGAGGGCGGTGAAAAGGGTCGCGGAGCGTCCGGGCTCGCCCGGAGATGAAGTAAACTAACCGTTTCGACGAAGCCGGGCGCTCCGCGTCATCGTTTTCCGCCAGCGTCCCGTCAGGTGGCCCTGTTCAGGCCTTACCGGGAGCCGAACCGCTCCGTTTCCAAAGCGGCCCGGCGGTCGAAGCGCGAGGGCCTATGGCATCTCCCGCGTTTCTCTCCGTCCACGCCAACGGCGGGCGGGTCCTGCAACGCCAGGATCCCCGGACCGGTCGAGTATCCCCCTCGACCCCAGTCCCGCTCGATCACCCCCCGCCGCCGCAATGGTCGCTGGCCTTGCGCCCTTTCCTCGCGAC
>NCEV01000154.1 GCA_002280875.1 Caulobacter sp. 32-67-35
TTCACCAGTCCCGTCGCCTGCATGAACGCGTAGACGATGACTGGCCCGCAGAACTTGAAGCCCTTGGCCTTCAGCGCCTTGGCCATCTCATCGCCTAGGGGCGTGCGGGCGGGGGTGCCGGTCTCGGAGGTCCAGGCGCTCTGCACCGGGGCGCCGCCGACCATGCCCCACAGCATGTCGCTGAGGTCTTCGCCGCGCTCGCGCATGTCGAGATAGATCCGCGCGCCGCTGATGGCCGCGTCGATCTTGGCGTTGGAGCGGATGATGCCGGCGTCCGCCATTAGCCGGGCGCGGTCTGCCTCGCCAAATCGCGCGACGATCTCGGGGTCGAAGTCGGCGAAGGCGGCGCGGAAGGCGTCGCGTTTGCGCAGGATGGTGATCCACGACAGGCCGGCCTGGAAGCCGTCCAAGACCAGCTTTTCCCACAGGGCGCGGGAATCGTACTCCGGCACGCCCCATTCGGTGTCGTGATAGGCCTCATAGACGGGGTCGCCCGCCATGCCCTTCCAGGTGGTGCAGCGTTGGAGCTCGATCATGCGGTCGAGCTTGGCGCAACCGCGCGGCGATTTCCAGAACTTTTCGTGAACAGGCTCAGGTCGTGGGCATCCAGCCGGGCCAGTCGACGCTGACGGGGCGTCCGTCGACGGTGAGGCCGCCCGCCGCGATGCGGTCCAGCCGCAGGGCGGCCATGGCCCGGCCGTCGCGGCCTGACAGCACCTCGCCAGCCCGAAGCTCGCCCGCCAGGATCTCGGCGCCGAAGGCGGGCGGCGGGCCGTCGAAGGTGATCGGGGCCATGCGGGTCTTGATCGTACCGCGCCGCTTCATGCGGCTGGTGGTTTCCTGGCCGACGAAACAGCCTTTCTTGAAGTCGATGCCGTTCAGCAGGTCGAAATTGGCCTCGATCGGATAGGTCTTGTCGGTCAGCCAGTCGGCGGGACCTGGCACGCCCAGGGCCAAACGGTGGGCGTCATAGACGTCTTCATCCGTGGTCGGCTCGGCCGCCAGGCCGTAGGCGCGGGCGCCCAACTGCGGCAGGCGCGGGTCGCGGTAGAAGCCTTCATCGGCCTTAAGGGCTTCGTCGGCGGGGAAGATCGCGGTGACAGTCAGGTCGCTGGGGGCGATCTCGACCTTGGCCCGCAGCCGATACATCGTCAGGCGCAGGATGATCGCCT
>NCEV01000019.1 GCA_002280875.1 Caulobacter sp. 32-67-35
ACCACGCCCTTGCGCTCGCGCAGGAAGTGCCACGGCACGATGTTGGCGTGGTGCTCCATCTCGGAGATCACGATCTCGTCGCCAGCGTTCAGCGACAGGCCAAACGACGATGCGACCAGGTTCACCGCCTCGGTCGCGCTCTTGGTCCAGACGATTTCGCTCGGCTCTGCATTGATGAAGCGCGCGACCGTTTCACGAGCCTTTTCGTAGGCTTCCGTCGTTTCGTTCGCCAGCGTGTGCAGGCCGCGATGGACATTGGCGTAGGAGGTGCGGGCCAGGCCCATCATGGCGTCCAGCACGGCGTCAGGCTTCTGGGCGCTGGCGGCGGTGTCGAGATAGATCAGCGGCTTGCCATGCACCATCCGTTGCAGGATCGGGAACTGGGCGCGGATCGCCTCGACGTCGAAGGGCGCATCGAAAGCCATCAAAGAATACTCCGCCCGAGATGCTGAGCCACCCAGGCGCGGGCGAGCTGGCGGGCAGGCTCGTGCTCAATGCGCTCAACCACCTCGCCGACGAAGGCCTCGGTCAGCATGGCGCGGGCTTCCAGTTCGGGGATTCCGCGCTGGCGGGCGTAGAAGATCGCCTGCTCGTCGAGGGCGCCGATGGTGTTGCCGTGGGCGCAGGAGACGTCGTCGGCAAAGATCAGCAGCTCGGGCTTGGCGTCGACTTCGGCCTTGTCCGACATGATCAGGGCGTGATGGCCCATGCGGGCGTCGGTCTGGTCGGCGCCGGGCTGGACGATGATCCGGCCCTGGAACACGCCGCGCGCCTGATCGTCGACCATGCCCTTGGTCAGTTGCGAGGTCGTCCCATCGACGCCGCCGTGGGTGACCTGGGTGGTCAGGTCGGCGTGGCGCTGCTTGTCGAGCAGATAAATCCCGTCGAGCCGCAGTTCGGCGTGGGCCCCGGGATGGGCGACGCGGGTCTCAAGGCGCTGACGACGCGCGCCCGTGGTCAGGATGGTCTGGGCAAACCTCGCGCCGGGCGCCAGGGCGACATCGGCCGTGCTCACCGTCACGGCATCGGCCAGGTCATCGACGAGGACGATCCGCTCCAGGCGAGCGCCTTCGCCAACCGAAAAGTCGAGACCGATATTGGCCAGGTAGCCCCCCGCCCCCTGACCTTCGTAGCTCTCGAGTACGGTCAGGGTCTGGCCGGGCGCAACCGTCACCGCAAACTCGGCGTCATGCGCCGTGGCGTCGCCCCGGGACACGAACCGCAAGGCCAACACTCCGGTCTCGGGCGCCGGATCGCCTTCGCGCACCCACCCATTGACGATCACCACCGATCCGTCGGCCAGCGCATCGAATGGGCCGGCGCCGACGTCGCCGAGAAAGGCCGGGGACTCAGTCGGAATGGTCCGGATCAGGCCGCGCAGGTCGGTCCAGCGCCAGTCTTCGTCGCGTCGCGAGGGCAGACGGCTGACGTCTCCGGTCTTGAGGGCGAGAGCCAGGCTCATGCGGCGGCGCTCGCATACTTGTCGTAGCCTTCGGCTTCCAGCTGAAGCGCCAGTTCCGGGCCGCCCGAGGCGACGATGCGACCGGCGGCCAGCACGTGGACGCGGTCGGGTTTGATGTAGTCCAGCAGACGCTGATAGTGGGTGATCACCAGCATGCCGCGCTCGGGGCCGCGCAGGGCGTTGACGCCCTCGGAGACGATTTTCAGGGCGTCGATATCCAGGCCGCTGTCGGTCTCGTCCAGAATCAGGAATTTCGGCGAAAGCATCGCCATTTGAAAGATTTCCATCCGCTTCTTCTCGCCGCCCGAGAAGCCCACGTTCAGGCCGCGCTTGAGCATCTCGAAGTCGATCTTCAGCGAGGCGGCCTTCTCGCGGGCCAGCTTCAGGAAGGCCGGCGCGGCGATCTCGTCCTCGCCCCGCGCGCGGCGCTGCCGCTCATTGGCGTCCAGGGCCAGAAGATCCTCGCCATTCAGGCTGGTCGAGCCCTCGGTGACCTCATAGCCGCCACGGCCGGTCAGGACGTAAGACAGGGTCGATTTGCCCGCCCCGTTCGGCCCCATGATGGCGTGCACCTCGCCGGCCGGAACGTCCAGCGTGACGCCCTTCAGGATAGCCTTGTCTTCGACGCGGGCGTGGAGGTTCTGGATATTAAGCATTGAAAGCCATGATCTTTTCGAGCGTCTGGATAGCGAACGTGGTCGGCTTGCCGGTCAGGGCCGGCGCCTCCCATTCATGTTCGGGGCTGTAGGCGGCGAGTTTGAGCAGTTCGATCAGCAGGGCGCGCTCCGCGGCCGCGTCGGCGTTGCCGTTCGCCAGCAGCTTGGCGCTGCGGTCAATCAGCGGGGCCTCATCGCCATACGGATTGATCCACGTGCCGTGCGCCGCCTGATAGGCCAGCTGACGCGCATACTTGTATTCCTTGTCGTTCAGCCCGAAGCGGACAGGGATCATCCCACGCTCCCTTCCAGGCTGATCGCCACCAGCTTCTGGGCCTCGACGGCGAACTCCATCGGCAGCTGCTGCAGCACGTCCTTGACGAAGCCGTTGACCAGCAGGGCTACGGCCTCTTCCTGGTTCAGGCCGCGCTGCTGGCAATAGAACAGCTGATCGTCCGACAGGCGGGTGGTGGTGGCCTCGTGCTCGAACACCGACTGGCCGTTGCGGGCCTCGATATAGGGGATGGTGTGGGCCGCGCAGGTCTTGCCGATCAGCAGGCTGTCGCACTGGGTGAAGTTGCGGGCGCCCTTGGCCTTGGGGTGAGCCGACACCAGGCCGCGATAGGTGCTGGTCGACTTGCCGGCGCTGATGCCCTTGGCGACGATCCGCGAGCGAGTGTTGGCGCCCAGATGGATCATCTTGGTGCCGGTGTCGGCCTGCTGATGACCGTTGGTCACGGCGATCGAGTAGAACTCGCCCGAGCTTCCCTCGCCGCGCAGCACGCAGGAGGGGTATTTCCAGGTCACGGCAGAGCCAGTTTCCACCTGAGTCCAGCTGACCTTGGAGCGGTCGCCCCGGCAGTCGGCGCGCTTGGTGACGAAGTTGAAGATGCCGCCCTTGCCCGTCTCCGGATCGCCCGGATACCAGTTCTGCACCGTCGAATATTTGATCTCGGCGTCGTCCAGCAGGACCAGTTCGACCACGGCGGCGTGCAGCTGGTTCTCGTCGCGCATCGGGGCCGTGCAGCCCTCGAGGTAAGAGCAATAGGCGCCCTTGTCGGCGATGATCAGGGTGCGCTCGAACTGGCCGCTGTCCTTGGCGTTGATCCGGAAATAAGTCGACAGCTCCATCGGGCAGCGCACGCCCGGCGGGATGTAGACGAACGAGCCGTCAGAAAAGACCGCGCTGTTGAGGCAGGCGAAATAGTTGTCCGAGGTCGGCACTACCGAGCCCAGATATTGCTTCACCAGATCGCCGTGCTCGCGGATCGCCTCGCTCATCGAGCAGAAGATCACCCCGACCGCCGCCAGCTCCTTCTTGAAGGTGGTCACCACGCTGACGCTGTCGAACACCGCGTCCACGGCGTATCGAGGGGCTCCTTCGACGCCGGCCAGAACCTCCTGTTCGCGCAGCGGGATGCCGAGCTTGGCATAGACGGCCAGGATCTCGGGATCGACCTCGTCGAGGCTCTTGGGGCCCTCCTTGGTCTTGGGGGCGGCGTAGTAATAGGAGTCCTGGTAGTCGATCTTGGGATAGTTGACCTTGGCCCAATCGGGCTCTTCCAGCTCAAGCCAGCGGCGATAGGCGTCCAGGCGCCAGTCCAGCATCCACTGGGGCTCTTCTTTCTTGGCCGAGATGAAGCGCACGATGTCTTCGGAGAGGCCCTTGGGGGCGAACTCCTGATCGATATCGGTGGTGAAGCCGTGCTCGTACTTTTCGAGCGCGGCGACGGCTTCGACGGTTTCTTGAACTGCGGCCATTACGCCATCTCCCGACGCCGTGCGTCGATACGCTTCCAGGCGGCGATCCAGGCGTCGCCGCATTTGATCCAGTCGTCTTGCGTGCTGGCCCAGCCACCGCTGACCCGCAGGGCGTAGGGAGCCAGATCCGGACGGCCCATGGCTTCCACCACGCGACTGGCCTTGACCTTGCCCGACGAGCACGCGCTGCCGGCGCTGGCCATCACGCCCGCCAGATCAAGGTTCATCACCTGGATCTCGGAGCCAAAGCCTTCGCCAGCAAAGCACAGGGTTTGAGGCAGGCGATCCGCGCCCTCGCCCAGCACGACCGCGCCTTCCGCCTTGACGCGTTCGGCCAGGGCGTCGCGCCAAAGGCCCAGTTCGACCATTGAGGCAAGAGCCGACAGGGCCATCGTGTCGGCGCCAAGAGCCGAGAAATCGATGGCGATCTTGCCGGCCGCCTGGACGGCGTCGACATGCAGCCAGCCGTCAGCCGCGCGGACCAGAGCGGCAGCCTCGGCGACCGGCTGGATGACGCCAGTCTCGTTGTTGGCCAGCATCAGGCACACCAGCGCGCGGCCGGGCGCCTTGAGGCCGGCTTCGAGCCAGGGCAGGTGCGCGACGCCATGGGCGTCGACCGGCCAGGTCTCGACCGGCAGGCCGCTGGCCTTGGCGGTCTCGACCACGGCGTCATGCTCGGTCGCGCCGACCACAATGCGCGTGAAGCCAGCGGCTTTGTCGACGACATCGCGCGCAGCGCGGCCGGCGGCGTGGACTGATGAAGGATTGGCTGGCGCTTCCAGGGCGCGCAGCAGCGCTTCCCGCGCTTCCGGACGGATGGGCGCGGTGGCGTTGTAGTCGAGATAGACGGAGGCGCGGGACATGGTCACTCCGCCGCGATCTCCAGAGCCTGGGATTGCGGCCGCAAGCGCCCTTCCAGCACGTCGGCCACCGAGACAGACGCCAGGTAGCCGTGGATCTGCCGGCCCATCTCTTCCCACAGGTCATGGGTCATGCAGCGCTCGCCGCCGGCCATGCAGCCCTTGGGACCACCCTTGGTCATGCCGCAGCGTGTGGCGCGCAGGGGCTCGTCGACCGCCAGCACGATATCGGAGACCAGGGTCTTCTCGGCGTCCAGCGCGAGGCGATAGCCGCCGCCTGGACCGCGGGCGCTCTTGACCAGACCCTTGCGGCGCAGACGGGCGAAAAGCTGTTCGAGATAGGACAGGGAGATCTGCTGACGCGCCGCGATCTCGGCCAAGGCGACGGCGCGGCCCTCCCCTTCGTCCTGGCGCTTGGCCAGGTCGGTCATCGCCATGACGGCGTATCGTCCCTTGGTGCTCAGGCGCATGACGCCTTACTCCTTGCAGATTCCGCGCGCATCGGCTTTTGCGTGTGCTACAAGCCGCGACTTCGCGCCGGACCCCAGGGTCCGCGTCGCTGTTGCGGATTTAGGAAGACCAAGCGCAGCGGTCAAGTATTCCGTCGGCCGAAAGGTCCGGAATCGTCCGCCGCCTGGCGAACCGATGGGGTCGATATGCCTGATGTGATTTTGGCCGGCGCGTCCGGACGGATCGAAGGTCGCTATTCTCCGGGCAAGACCGAGACGGCGCCGATCGCGCTGATCCTGCACCCGCACCCCAAGGCGGGCGGGCACATGAACCATCCGGTCTCGGTGCAGCTGTACCACCTGTTCATGAAGCGCGGTTTTGCGACCTTGCGCTTCAACTTCCGGGGTGTGGGCCGCAGCCAGGGCGAGTTCGACGCCGGTATCGGCGAGCTGGCCGACGCCGCCACCGCGCTGGACTGGCTGCAGACCTCCAACCCGGCCGCCAGCCAGACCTGGGTCGCCGGCTTCGACTTTGGCGCCTATATCGGCATGCAACTGCTGATGCGCCGCCCGGAGACGGATGGTTTCATCAGCGTCTCGCCGCCTACCAACATGTACGATTTCAGCTTCCTGGCGCCCTGCCCGGCCTCGGGCCTGTTCCTGACGGGCTCGGCTGACAGCATCACCCCGCCGGTCGAAGTCGAGCGCGTGGTCTCCAAGCTGCGCACCCAGAAGGGCATCATCATCGACTACGAAGTCATCGACAAGGCCAGCCACTTCTGGACCGAGCACCTACCCTTCGTGGAAAAGAGCGTCGGCGACTATCTGGACAAGCGGATCGAGATGAACCCGATCTGAGCGTTCAAAGGCCTCCCTTCGGGGAGGCCTTTTTAGTTCAGGGTTGAACGATGCGCCCGCCGGTCATCGGCGCGGCGACGCCCGTGGTGCCCGGGAAGCTGATCGGCAAGCCTAACGCGGTGCGCGCCGCCAGATAAGCGAAAGCCTCAGCCTCGATCGCGTCGCCGCGCCAGTCGACGGCCTCGGCGGTCATGACCGGGACGGGAGCCCGCGCGGTCAGTACGCGCATGATCTCGGGATTGTGCCGGCCGCCGCCGCAGACGATCAGGGCGCTCGGTCGCGCGCCCTTGTCGAACGCCTTGACCACGGCTTCGGCGGTGAAGGCCACTAGGGTGGCGGCGGCGTCCTCGGCCGACAGGTGCTCGACCGCATCGAGCGTGAAATCGTAGCGATCCAGAGACTTGGGCGCAGACGCGTCGAAATAGGCTCCCGACAGCAGCATCCGGAGCGCGGCCTCATCGACCGTCCCGGCCGCGGCCAGTCGTCCATTCTCGTCGAAGCGGCCCAGATCGCGGCCCTGCAGCATCAGGTCGATCATGCCGTTGCCGGGGCCGGTGTCGAAGGCCAGGAGCGTTCCATCGGCGTCGATCAGGGTGATGTTGGCCACGCCGCCGACGTTCAGCGCCGCCACCGGCGCGGCCAGACCCGAAGCCCGAGCGCGGGCCGCGTGATAGATCGGGGCCAGCGGAGCGCCCTCCCCACCCGCCGCGACATCGGCGGTGCGGAAGTCGAAGGCGACCGGACGGCCGCAGCCGTCGGCCAGGCGTTGGGCGTCCAGCAGTTGTACGGTGCGGCCTATCCGGCCCGGCTGGGGCCGCTCGTGCAGCACGGTCTGGCCGTGGACCCCCAGCAGGTCGAAATCGCTCCAGGCCAGGCCGTGCTCGGCGATGAAGCTCTTGGCGGCGTGCAGGTGCTCGTCGGCCACCGCGCGGCGGGCTTCCTCGAAGATCGCCGGCTCGGGCTCGCCCCGCGGCCAGGCGCGGGCCTGATCGGTGGCGGCCAGCAGCAGGTCGCGCGTGGCCTCGCGCAACTTACGCTCGCCCGCCGGCCCAAACGCCTGGATGTCTTCGCCGTCGGTCTCCAGCACCGCCATATCGACGGCGTCGAGCGAGGTTCCCGTCATGAATCCCAATATGCGCATCGCCGTTGACTGCCATGGCGCGGGGCCTGTAGCTAGGCCCCATGATCGACGCTCGCTTCCGCTCCTGCGCCTATTACCGCCCGCTCAAATAGCGGGAGGCCGGCCTGACACGTCGATACGCCCCCGCCGTGCCGGGTCGCGTCTCACAAGATCATAGCGCTCCGGCCCCTATCCGGAGACTGACCCTATGAAACCCTCGCCACATCCCGGCCCGCCCGTGCTAGACGGCCCACCGTCTCCGCACGAGTCGTCCCATCCAGAGAGTCGATCCATGTCCGCGCCCGCCTCGTTCAAGTCGGAATTCCTGCAGACCCTGCAGGCGCGCGGCTATATCCACCAGATCACCCACCCGGATGAACTCGACGCGGCCGCCGCTGGCGGGATCGTCACCGCCTATATCGGTTTCGACGCCACGGCGCCGTCTCTGCACGTGGGCAGCCTGATCCAGATCATGATGCTGCGCCGCCTGCAGCAGGCCGGCCACAAGCCGATCGTCCTGATGGGCGGCGGCACGACCAAGGTCGGCGACCCCACCGGCAAGGACGAGAGCCGCAAGCTGCTGTCGGACGCCGACATCGCCGCCAACATCGCCGGCATCAAGCAGGTGTTCGCCAGGTTCCTGACCTTTGGCGACGGGCCGACCGACGCTGTCATGGTCGACAACGACGAGTGGCTGTCGAAGTTTGGCTACGTGCAGTTCCTGCGCGACTACGGCGTGCACTTCACGGTCAACCGGATGCTGGCCTTCGACTCGGTCAAGCTGCGACTCGAGCGCGAGCAGCCGATGACCTTCCTCGAATTCAACTACATGCTGATGCAGGCGGTGGACTTCCTGGAGCTGAACCGCAAGTTCGGCTGCGTGCTGCAGATGGGCGGCTCGGACCAGTGGGGCAATATCCTGAATGGCGTGGAGCTGACCCGGCGTGTCGACCAGAAGTCCGCATTCGGCCTGACGACGCCGCTGCTGGCCACCGCCTCGGGCGCCAAGATGGGCAAGACCATGTCGGGCGCCGTGTGGCTGAACGCCGAGCAGCTGAGCCCCTACGATTACTGGCAGTTCTGGCGCAACACGGAGGACGCCGACGTGGGCCGCTTCCTGAAGCTGTTCACCGACCTGCCTCTGGACGAGATCGCGCGCCTAGAAGCCCTGCCCGGCGCCCAGATCAACGACGCGAAGAAGGTGCTGGCAGACGAAGCCACCCGCATGGCGCACGGCGAAGAGGCCGCGAAAACCGCCCGCGACGCGGCCGAAAAGGCTTTCGAGCAAGGCGTAACCTCGGCTGACCTGCCGACCTTCGAAGTCCCGGCCGCCGACTTGAAGGCGGGGATCGTCCTGGCCAACCTGTTCGCCGACGCTGGCCTTGCCGCCTCGCGCGGCGAGGCTCGCCGATTGGCCCAGGGCGGCGGCGTAAAGCTCAATGACAAGGCTGAGGCCGACGCCAATCGGGTTGTCACCGAGGCTGATCTGGTTGACGGCGTCGTGAAGCTGGCGGCGGGCAAGAAGAAGATCGTTCTGGTCAAACCGGTTTAGGTTATCAGTCGTCTCGACTCGCGGCCGCTGCGGGTCGGGACGATACGATGCGTTGAGGAGAGAAACGATGCTTCAGGCTGGCGACAAGGCTCCGGAATTTGACCTGCCGACCGACACTGGCCGGGTCAGCCTCGCGAGCCTGAAAGGCAAGAAGATCGTCCTCTATTTCTACCCCAAGGACGACACGTCGGGCTGCACGTCGGAAGCCCTGCAGTTCTCGTCGGAAGTCGAAGAGTTCGCGAAGGTGGGTGCGGTGATCGTAGGCGTCTCCAAGGACAGCGCCGCCTCCCATGCCAAATTCCGCCTCAAGCATGACCTGACCGTTGAGCTGGCTGCCGATACAACGGGCGAGATCGTCGAGACCTACGGTGCCTGGGTCGAGAAGAGCATGTATGGCCGCAAATATATGGGTATCGATCGTTCCACCTTTCTGATCGACGCGGACGGTGTAATTCGGGAGGTATGGCGCAAGGTGAAGGTTCCCGGACACATCAAGGCTGTGCTCACAGCAGCGCGCGCTCTTAAATAACGGGATCATCATCGTCCAAGGTCGGGCCTGCGACATATATTGGTGTTGTATTTCCGCCTCTGGGCTGGAGGATCTGTCGCAAATTCACACCTGCGACGTGGCCGCCGCGTTCAGAACGCGTTAACGATTCTGATCGCATGATCATTTTTTTGACTCGCGCTCTCTTTGGGGGCGAAGAGCCTTGCGCCGCCCCTTTTTATCGTTGCATATCCCCGTGTCCTGAAAACGGGGGTTTCCTAGGCGATGGCGATCAAGCGCTTCTTGCGACTGCGACAATCCCTTGAAGGCCTGTTCCCTGAACGGCACCTCTACATCCGCTCCGGCGGCGAGATGCGGGGCTATGTTTTCTCCACCAACAAGCAGCTTCTGGCCGCCACCGCGGTGGGCTGCGCCGCCCTGTGGATGGGCGTCTGCACCGCCGCAATGATGGTCAATGCGCTGGCGGTCAGCTCGACCGACCAGCAGGTCATCAAGCAGCGCGCCTACTATGAACGCCTCAACGCTGACCGTCAGGCCCGCCTGAACAGCGCCGTCGCGCAGCTGTCGGCCACGAACGGCTCGCTCGACGAGCTGGCCGCCTCGGTCGAGAAGCGCCATTCGGCCCTGGCCATGCTGGTCAGCGACTTCAAGGGCGTGCCCGGCGCCGCCGAAGCCCTCAAGACCAACCCGCCCCGGCTGCTGGCGGCTACGCCAGTGCAACGCATCCAGGCCACCCGGATGGATCAGGAACGCCTGATCGACAACGCCGAGACCTTTGCCAAGAGCCGCGCCGAACGCCTCCGTTTGGCCATGCGCATGGCTGGCCTCGACGCCGGCAACTACACCGGACGCGGCGCGTCGCTGGGCGGTCCGCTGATCGAAGCCAAGGATCCTCGCGCTCTTGCCGCCGTGCTTGACGTTGATGAGGAGTTCGCCACCCGCATCCATCGCGCCGCCACCGACATGTCTGACATGCGGGCCCTGAACCAGGCGGCCCAGAAGCTTCCCTTCTTCCGTCCGACCAGCAACCCCGCGATGAGCAGCAGCTACGGGGTGCGTTTCGATCCGTTTACGCGCCGGCCGGCCTTCCATTCCGGCCTCGACTTCCCAGGCGCATTTCACACGCCGATCATGGCGACCGCGCCCGGTGTGATCTCCTTCACCGGTGTTCGGTCCGGCTACGGTAACACGGTCGAGATCGACCATGGCCGCGGCTTCAAGACGCGTTATGCTCACCTTCAAGCGATTTCAGTGCGCGTTGGCGAACGGGTCGCGATTGGTCAACGCGTTGGGGCCATGGGCTCGACGGGTCGGTCTACCGGCCCGCACCTGCACTATGAAGTCTGGGCCAATGGTAGGGCCCAGAACCCAAATCGCTTTTTGAAGGCTGGTGAGTATGTTCAGCAAGCAAACTAAAACGCCGGCGCGCGGTCCGGCCAAGATCGAGCCCCTGCCTACCCCCGTCGCCGCTGTAGACCAGGCCCGCAAGGCGCCGCCGAAGGTCGCGTCGCTGATCTCCGCCGATATCACGATCGAGGGCGGCGTCACCGGCGATGGTGAATTGCAGATCGATGGCGTCGTTCGCGGCGACGTCCGGGTCGGTCGTCTGACAGTCGGCGAAACGGGTCACGTCGAAGGCTCGGTCTATGCCGAGGCTGTAGAGGTTCGCGGTCGGGTGGTCGGGGCGATCACCTCCAAGCAGGTCCGCCTCTATGGCACCTCCTATATCGATGGCGATATCACCCACGAGCAGCTGGCAATGGAGACGGGGGCCTTCTTCCAGGGGCGCAGCCTGAAGTTCCAACGTCCGGCCCCGCAAGCCGCGCCGACCCCGGTTCTGGCTCCCCCTGCCGAAGCTCAGGCCAAGCCGGCCTAAGACGACCCATAGAGAATGAAAAACGCCCCGGATCGCTCCGGGGCGTTTTGCTTTCAGTCCGACACGGTCAGGCGTCGCGCGTGGCGCCGACCCGCTGGGCCAGGGAAGCCCCCATGAATTCATCCAGATCGCCATCCAGCACGCCCTGGGTGTCCGAGGTCTCCACGTTGGTCCGCAGGTCCTTGACCATCTGGTAGGGCTGCAGAACATAGCTGCGGATCTGGTGACCCCACCCGATGTCGGTTTTCTGGTCCTCCAGCGCTTGCTGGGCCGCTTCACGCTTCTGCAGCTCGGCCTCATAGAGGCGAGCCCGCAGCATCTTCCAGGCCTCTTCGCGGTTCTGGTGCTGCGACCGGCCTGACTGGCAGGCCACCGCGATACCCGTCGGAATGTGCGTCAGGCGGACGGCGGAGTCGGTCTTGTTGATGTGCTGACCGCCAGCGCCGCTGGCCCGGTAGGTGTCGGTGCGCACGTCAGACGGATTGATCTCGATCTCGATCGTGTCGTCGACAACAGGATAGACCCAGGCCGAGGCAAAGCTGGTGTGACGCTTGGCGGCGGCGTCATAAGGGCTGATGCGCACCAGGCGGTGCACGCCGGCCTCGGTCTTCAGCCAGCCATAGGCGTTCTGACCCTTGATCAGCAGGGTTGCCGACTTGATGCCAACCTGGTCGCCCGAGGTCTCTTCGACCAGCTCCACGCTCATCTTGTGAGCATTGGCCCAGCGCGAATACATGCGCAGCAGCATGCCCGCCCAATCGCAGGACTCGGTGCCGCCAGCGCCGGAATTGATTTCCACATAGCAGTCGTTGCCGTCGGCCTCGCCGGAGAGCAAGGCCTCAAGCTCAGCGCGACCGGCTCGGTCCTTGAGGTCCTTCAGCTGGGCGCGGGCGTCCTCCAGAAGGGCTTCATCCCCCTCCATGTCGGCCAGCTCGGCATATTCCAGCGCGTCCTTGAGGCCCTGTTCGAGCACCTGAACGGCCTCGACGCGCGCCGACAGGCTGGCGCGCTCGCGCGAGACGGCCTGAGCTTCGGCGGGTTTGTCCCAAAGTGTCGGGTCTTCGACCCGAGCGTTCAGCTCATCGAGCTTTCGAAGTGCGGCATCCCAGTCAAAGACGCCTCCTGAGCAGTCCCACGGACTGCTCGATGTCGGCCGCAGAGGCCTCAACATCCGGTCGCATCACGTTACTCCGTGACAATAGGAAAGGGCGCGGGAGATACCCCGCGTCGGCTACCGGCGCAACGCCGATGATGGATCAGTAGAGTCCACTCAGCGGATCGGGCGCCCGGGGCGGCGGCCTCGCGGCTTCCGCGGCGCTGGGCGCGCCGGAGGGCACGCCGTTTGGCCAGGCGTCGGAATAGGGTTGCGGACCGGTCACGGCGGCGGGGGCCGCTACCTTGGGCTCGGTGCCAGGACGGAAGGCTTCACGAATGCCCCGCACCGTAGCGAACTTGGCTGTCTTGGGCGGTTTGAAGTCCACGACGGGCTGGCCCTTGAGGGCTTCTCTCATGAAATCCATGAACACCGGCACAGCGTCCGTCGCCCCCGTTTCGCCCGCGCCAAGCGAGCGATTGTCGTCAAAGCCCACGAAGACGCCGACCACAAGATTGGGCGAATAGCCAACAAACCAGGCGCTGCGGTATTCGTTGGTGGTGCCCGTCTTGCCCGCAAGGGGACGACCAAGCGAACTCACCGATGCGGCCGTGCCGCGCTGAACCACGCCCTGAAGCATCGAGGTGATCTGATAGGCCGTTACCGGATCCATGACCTGCTCACCGGGCGCGTCGAAGCGCGGGCTCTCGTCACCGTTGAAGCCGGCGGTGCAACGCAGACAGTCGCGCTTGTCCGCACGGAAGATCACCTTGCCCTCACGATCCTGAACCAATTCGATAAGGTGCGGCTCGACGCGACGACCGCCGTTTACGAAAGGCGCATAGGCCGAGGTCAGCTTGAACGGCGTCGTCTCTCCTGCCCCCAGCGCCATCGCCAGCACCGGCTGCATCTCGCGTACGACACCCGTGCGCTTGGAGAACTCGATGATCTTCTTCATGCCAACGCCCTGAGCCAGACGCACGGTCATGGCGTTGATCGACAACTCGAGTCCCTTGCGCAGCGGCTGAGCCCCATAGAACTCCTTGCTATAGTTCTCGGGACTCCAGTCCTCGCCGTTCGCCCCCTTGAAGGTGATGGCGCTGTCGACAATGACGCTGGCCGGCGTGTAGCCGTTTTCGAGTGCGGCGGCATAGACGAACGGCTTGAAGGCCGAGCCGGGCTGTCGCATCGCCTGGGTGGCGCGGTTGAAGTTGGACAGCGAGAAGC
The DNA here is from genome assembly GCA_002280875.1 of Caulobacter sp. 32-67-35. Classification (GTDB taxonomy): domain Bacteria; phylum Pseudomonadota; class Alphaproteobacteria; order Caulobacterales; family Caulobacteraceae; genus Caulobacter. The sequence goes on from NCEV01000019.1 coordinate 13,423, forward strand.
TGTAACCGCCAACCAGAGCAACGACACGGCCGCTGTAGGGCTCTATGGCCACCAAGGCCCCGTTGACGGCGGGGATCTGCCGCAGGCGATAGGTGGAAGCCCCCTCGACCTTCTCGACGAAAATGAGATCGCCTGGCTTGAGGCCCTTGCCCGCGCGGGCCCAGGTCACGTCCTCGCCAACCAGCGCGCCTTCGCCCTCGTTCTTGATCAACCGAACGCGGCCATCCGTCGAGGTGACCACGGCGGCGCGCCAACCCTGGCGCTCTGACGGCGGGCTCTTGGCGCGCGCGGCCTTCTCCCAGTTGGGGTCATTGGCCTCGACATGGCCCCACGCGCCGCGCCAGCCGTGGCGGCGGTCGTAATCCTCAAGACCATCCATCAAGGCGACACGAGCGGCCGTCTGCATATGCGGATCCAAGGTCGTGCGCATGTAGTAGCCGCCTTCGCTGAGGCGGGGGCCGAGGGTGGCGACGCCGCGCTGGCGCACCTCCTCGACGAAGTAGTCGGCATCGCGGTACGAGGCGCGCCTTGGCGCAGCCTGGACCACGAGGTCTTCCGCCATGGCCTTCTGGGCATCCGCGTTGGACACCCAGCCCAGCTCGGCCATCTGACCCAGGATCCAGTCGCGGCGGGCCTTGGCCTTCGCCTTGTTGCGGATCGGATGATAGTTGTCTGGCCCCTTGGGCAGGGCTGCCAGATAGGCGCTCTCGGCCAGGGTCAGCTCGGGCAGGGACTTGCCGAAATAGTTGTAGGACGCCGCGCCAACGCCAAAAGAGCGGTAACCCAGCCAGATTTCGTTGAGATACAGCTCAAGGATCTGCTGCTTGTCGAGCGACTGCTCCAGGCGGTGCGCCAGGATCGCTTCCTTGAACTTGCGACCCACCGTAGCGTCGCTGGTCAGCAGGACGTTCTTGGCGACCTGCTGCGTGATGGTAGATCCGCCCTCAAGACGACGACCGCGTGCGGCGTTGCTGACGTTCTTGATCATCGCGCGCGAGAAACCGCCGACATCGACGCCGCTGTGGCGGAAGAAGTTGCGGTCCTCGGCGGCCATGAAGGCCTGGGCCAGCTGGGGTGGAATCTGGTCGTAGGGAACAAAGATCCGGCGTTCCTTGGAGTATTCGCCGATCAGAGTGCCATCCCACGCATAGACGCGCGTTGCTGTCGGCGGACGGTAGTCCTGCAGCTCGCCAGCATCGGGCATGTCATGGAACAGCCACGCGGCGTAGATCGCGATCGCGAAGCCCGCCACGGCGATCACGGAAAGCACCGCTACGCCGGCGATGGCCATCCATCGTTCGGTGGGTTTCAGATCCACGCGGCCTCCGTCGGACGACGCACTATCGCCCGCCCTGCTCTCATCCTCTAGAGCCGGTTCCACAAAAGTGTAAGCGCTTTTGCGGTCGCACCTCGGCGCCCGGACTCTGCCTCAAGCCTCTAACCTGCATCGGCGCAGGCGCCAACGGCGCGCACGCTTCAGGATTTGCGGACCTGGGTTGCGAAGTAGGCGTCGATAGCGTCGCCAACGGCATTGACGACGCGGTTGCGGCTGCTGGCGTTGCTCAGCAGACGCTCGTCCTCGGGATTGGTGATGAAGCCCATCTCCAGCAATACAGCTGGAACATCCGGCGCCAGCAGGACGATGAAACCTCCGTCACGATGGCTGCGACGCAGCAACGGAGTCTCCTCGCCTACCCGCTCCAGAAGGAGCTGCGCAAAGGCGGCGGAGCGGTTCTTGGTGGCGCGCTGCGAGAGATCCAGGAGGATCTGACTGACGGCGCGGTCACGGCCCGGCAGGCTGGCCTTCATCAGCCAGTCGTCTTTTTCCAGCACCCGCGCCACGCGCTCAGCGCCCTTTTCCGAGAGCGTGTAGACACTGGCCCCGCGCGTCGCGACGTCGGGACCCGAGTCGGCATGCATGGAGATGAAGAGGTCAGCGTCCGCACGGCGGGCGATCTGCACGCGCGCTTCCAGCGGAACGAAGGTGTCTGTCTCGCGAGTCATCACCACCTGGAAGCGGCCGGATTTCTCCAGTCGGGTCTTCAGGGCCTTGGCAGCGGCCAGGGTGACGTCCTTTTCATAGACGGACGCGCCCAGCGAGCCCGGATCCTTGCCGCCGTGACCGGCGTCGATGACGATCACCTTCTTCAGGCGCAGCGGGGCGGCCTTAACGGGGCTCGATACCAGGGTCAGTTTCGGCGCAGATGCGGGTTTCGCGCCATCCGTCGCCTTGAGGTCAATGACATAGCGGTAGGCTGTCGCACCATCGCCGGGCGGCAGTAGGAAGCGACGGCGCACCTCGGCTCGGCCGGAAAGGTCCAGGCGCAGGCGCGCGCCGCCGCCGGCCTCATCGATGACCCAGCGCTTGACCAACCCTTGGCCAGCGCCCTGCAGATCACCCGAAACGGAAACATTGGGCAGTCCGATGACAATACGTTGATCCAGAGCGCCATCGGCGATCAGCCGGCCTACGGCGGCGCGATCCAGATCAATGACGACGCGGGTTTCGGCGCGGTCGCCGCCAAACCGGACTTTCTGCACGCCAGCCGCTGGCGCAGGGCCCTGCGCAGTCGCCACCGCGACGCCAGCCACGGTCAAGCCGCCGACGATTAACGCCGCCTTCAACCAGCCTGTTCGAGCTAACCCGATGAGAACTCTACGCATACCTCGCCCAAGCATTCCGGAGCTGGTGAACCAACCGTCAATATCGGCCACCTGCGGTAGCGAAAGCGTTAAATCAGCCCCTCTTGTCGAGCGCTTTCCTTTTGCCCCCCGATGTTGCTACAATTCCAATGCGTGCGAGCGACGTGATCGTCATGGAAGCTTGCGCGGGCGATCTGCGACGATAGAAGCCCTAGCGCCTCTAGCCGCCCGTAGGCTGCAGACTTGGTAGTGATCAAGGACCGATCCTTTCGTTTGCAGGCCTGACGCCTGCCTCGGGAGCGGTCCGAGGAGCCCGCGTCGGGCTCTCCGCCCTTCCGGGCGACGACGCGCCATCCGATCCGCGCCACCCGGCGCGACCCGGTAAACCATCCAGTCCGCGTCCTAGGCGTGGTGGAGAATAGAAACCTCATGGGCTGCGCCGCACCCGTCCGCCTTTGGCATCCGACCTCTCGCAACCGCACTGGCGGAGCGACGGACGGTGACGCGCGCGCCTGTCTTTCATATCGGCGACCGGGCCCAGAGCCCGCCGTGCGCCGTGGAGATTCCCTTAATGTCGAAGAAGATGCTGATCGACGCAGCACACGCCGAAGAGACGCGTGTGGTCGTCGTGGACGGAACCCGGGTTGAAGAATTCGATTTCGAAAGCCAGACCCGCAAACAACTTCGCGGAAACATCTATCTCGCCAAGGTAACCCGCGTTGAACCCAGCCTCCAGGCTGCGTTCATCGAGTATGGCGGCAACCGCCACGGTTTCCTCGCCTTCAACGAGATCCATCCCGACTACTACCAGATTCCGGTCGCCGACCGCGAAGCGCTGATGCGCGACGATTCGCATGACGACGAGGACGACCACGTCGCCACGCGCCGGGGCGATGACGAAGACGGCGATCATGTCGACGACGAGGAAGACGCCGTCGAGGAAGAGCTGGCGCGCCGCAAGCGCCGCCTGATGCGCAAGTACAAGATCCAGGAAGTGATCCGCCGCCGGCAGATCATGCTGGTTCAGGTCGTCAAGGAAGAGCGCGGCAACAAGGGCGCGGCCCTGACCACCTATCTGTCGCTGGCCGGTCGCTATGGCGTCCTGATGCCCAACACCGCCCGGGGCGGCGGCATCAGCCGCAAGATCACCACGATCACCGATCGCAAGCGCCTCAAGAGCGTCGTCCAGAGCCTGGACGTGCCGCAGGGCATGGGCCTGATCATCCGCACGGCCGGCGCCAAGCGCACCAAGGCCGAGATCAAGCGCGACTACGACTATCTGCTGCGCCTTTGGGAAAACATTCGCGAGACCACGCTGCATTCCGTGGCCCCGGCGCTGATCTATGAGGAAGAAGACCTCGTAAAGCGCGCCATCCGCGACATGTACGACAAGGAACTGGAAGGCATCTGGGTCGAGGGCGAGGCCGGCTTCCGCGAAGCGCGCGACTTCATGCGCATGCTGATGCCCAGCCAGGCCAAGAAGGTCTTCCACTATCGCGAGCCGGCGCCGCTGTTCGTGAAGCACCGTATCGAGGACCATCTGGCGCAGATCTATTCGCCGGTCGTTCCCCTGCGGTCGGGCGGCTATCTGGTCATCAACCAGACTGAAGCCCTGGTCGCCATCGACGTCAACTCGGGCAAGGCGACCCGCGAACGCAACATCGAAGCCACCGCGCTGAAGACCAATACCGAAGCCGCCGAGGAGGCCGCGCGCCAGTTGCGTCTGCGCGACCTGGCCGGCCTGATCGTCATCGACTTCATCGACATGGACGAGGGCAAGAACAATCGCTCCGTCGAGAAGGTCCTCAAGGACGCGCTGAAGGACGATCGCGCCCGCATCCAGATGGGCAAGATCAGCGGTTTTGGTCTGATGGAAATCAGCCGCCAGCGTCGCCGCACCGGCGTGCTGGAAGGCACCACTCACGTCTGCGAACACTGCGAAGGCACCGGACGGGTTCGCTCGGTCGAATCCAGCGCCCTGGCCGCGCTGCGGGCTGTCGAGGTCGAGGCCCTGAAGGGCAGCGGCGCGATTACCCTGAAGGTCTCGCGCGCCGTCGGCATCTACATCCTCAACGAAAAGCGCGCCTATCTGGTCCGGCTGCAGCAGACCCACGGCCTGTTCGTGACCGTTCTGGTTGATGAGAGCCTGCACGCCGCCGAAAACGAGATCGAGCGCACCGAGCTTGGCGAACGCATCGCCATCACGGCGCCGCCCGTGTCGGACGATGATTTCGCAGACGACGTCTATGACGACGAGGACGAGGACGAAGACGAGGAAATCTTCGACGAGGAAGCCATTGAGCGCGAAGATACTGACGACGACGCTGCAGCCGCTCGCGCCGCTCCGCGTGGAAAGCCGCGCGTAGAGGCCGCCGAGGAGGAAGGCAACCGCAAGCGCAAGCGTCGCCGTCGCGGTCGTCGCGACGACGCCGACGCCGCGCCTGAAGGCGAAGCCGCCGAAGACGCCGACGGCGACGAGGACAGCGACGCTGATCGCGCCGATTTCCCCGCTCTCGAAGGCGAAGACGAGGAAGCCCGCCGCCGCCGTCGTCGTCGCGGACGTCGCGGTGGTCGCCGTGGCGGTCGCGAGGATGGCGATCGTCCGGCCGACGCCTTCGTCTGGACCCGCCCCCGCGTTCCATTCGGCGACAGCGCCTTTGCCTGGCACGACCCGGCCGCCCTGGACGGTCGTGGCGGCGAGTCGCGTCGTCCCGCGCCTGAGCAGGCAGCGCCCGCGCCGCAAGCCGAGCGTCCGGAACGCGCTGAACGACCTGAGCGCGCTGAAAGGTCGGACCGGTCGGAAGGCCGTTCGAGCCGCAGCCGCGGTCGTGGCCGAGGCGAGCGTGAAGCGCGTCCCGCGCCGGTTGACACCCCGGTCGATGTCGAGTTGCCGCCGATCCCGGCAGTTATCGCGGAAGCTCCGCCCAGTGACATCTGGGTCGAATTGCCCGCGCCGAGCGACGAAGCCCCCAAGAAGGCCCGCCGTCCCCGCACGCGCGGTCGCAAGGGCGATACTCCGGCTGCTGACACCATGATCGAAACCGTCGCCGAAGCCGTCGTCGCCCCCGAGGTGGTCGCCGAACCGGTAGCGGTCGAGGCGCCAACCGAGATCGAGGTGGAAGTCCCCGCGCCCGCGCCGATCGCAGCACCGGAGCCTCAACCCGAGCCCGAGGCTGAGCTGGTCGCGGAGCAGGCCTTGGCGCCCGCCGAGCCTGATCCAGCTGAAATCACCGCACCGCCGGCCAAGCCGCGCGGCGGCTGGTGGCGCCGAGGCTGATAGACAGATCGCAGACGGTCGGCTCTGGTCCGGCCGTCCGCGACGCCTATATGCAAGTGGCGCACTAAAAAGGCGGTGGTTCACAGACCGCCAAATTCCACGCTACACTTGCCACGATCGCGGGGGCGCGACTGGAGACGTTGAATGACCTCCCGCACGCCGTGGGCTGAAAAAAGGTTTCAAGCCCTCTGCGCCGTGGCCATGGTCGCGGCGCTCAGCCTTTCCATATCGGCGCCGGCCTCCGCCCAGGATGGTCCGTCGCTGATCCGCGACACCGAGATCGAGGAAATCCTGCATCGTGACGCAGACCCGCTGTTTGAAGCGGCCGGGCTCGACTCAAAAACGGTTCGTATCCTGCTGGTCGGCGACAAATCGCTGAACGCCTTCGCGACCCAGGGCCTGATGATGGGCCTCAACACTGGCCTGATCCTTCAGACCGAGACGCCCAACCAGCTCAAGGGCGTCATTGCCCACGAAGCCGGACACCTGGCCGGCGGCCACCCCATCCGCTCGGCGGAAATGACGCGCGCGGGCCTCAGGCCCATGATCCTGACGATGGGTCTGGGCGTGTTGGCGGCCTTGGCCGGCGCGCCCGACGCCGGGGCCGTGCTTCTGGGCAATGCCTCCTACTTCGGAACCCTGGGCGCGCTGGGTTACAGCCGCGACCAGGAGTCCAGGGCCGACCAGGCGGCCGCAGGCTTCCTGGAGGCTACCGGGCAATCAGGGCGCGGCCTCGTCGAGTTCTTCGACAACTTCCGCTATCAGGAGGTCTTCGATCAGGCGCGCCGCTTCGCCTATTTCCGCAGCCACCCCCTGTCATCGCAACGGATCGAGACCCTGCGCAGCCGGGTCGAGCGCCAGTCGCACTACGATGCTGTCGATAGTCCGGCGGATCTGGCCGAACACCAGATCATGAAGGCCAAGCTGGAGGGCTTCCTCAACCCGCAAGTCGCGTTGATGAAGTACAAGGAAAGCGACAACAGCTTCCCCGCACGCTACGCCCGCGCCATCGCCTATTACCAGATGAAGGAGCCCGACCGGGCCCTGAAGCTGATCGACAGCCTGCTGGTCGACAATGTCGACAACCCCTATCTTTGGGAACTGAAGGGCCAGGTCCTGTTCGAGTTCAACCGGGTCGAGCAGGCCGAGGAGCCTCAGCGCCGCTCCGTTGCGCTCAAGCCCGACGCCCCTCTGCTGCGCATCAATCTGGGCCAGACCCTGATCAATCAGAAAGAGCCCGCCAAGGTCGAGGAAGGCGTGCGCGAGCTGAAACGCGCCCTGCTCAACGACACCGACAACGCGGTCACCTGGCGCCTGCTGGCCCAGGCCTATGACAAGCAGGGCAAGGACGGCGACGCCCGTCTGGCCACCGCCGAGCAGTACTTCTCCATGGGCGCCGCTCAGGAAGCCCGGGTGTTCGCCATGCGCGCTCGCGAGCTCCTGACCAAGGACACGCCCGAATGGCGGCGCGCCACCGATATCGTCCTGGCCTCGCGCCCCAGCAACCAGGACCTCAAGGATCTGGCCAAGGAAGGCGCGACCCAGTCCGTCTTCCGCCGCTGATCAGCACCCCGATTTTCGAGACCCTCATGATCCTGCCCCGCCGCGCCGGCGCCCTCGCCGCTTCGCTCGCCCTGTCGGGCATGCTCCTTTCCGCCTGCACACCGGCCAAGCCCGATAAGGACTTTGGCGAAAAGGTCCGGGCCTATCTGCTGGAGCATCCCGAGGTGCTGCTGGAAGTCAGCGCCAAGCTAGAGCAGAAGCAGGCCGCGAAGACAGCGGAGGCCGGCCGCAAGGCGCTGAGCCAATACCGTCAGGCTCTTGAGCGCGATCCGCGCGACTTCGTGGCCAATCCAAATGGCTCGATCACCGTCACCGAGTTCTTCGACTACAAATGCGGCTACTGCCGGGTGGCGGCGCCTGAAGTCGTCAAGCTGATCGCCGAAAATCCCGACGTACGCTTCGTATTCAAGGAGTTCGTCATCTTCGGCAACGATTCCGAAGCAGCGGCCCGGCTGATGATCGGCGCCAAGGACCAGGGCAAGACACTGCAATTGCATCAGGCCCTGATGGCCGAGAAGAGCCTCGACGAGGCCAGTGCCCTGCGTATCGCCAGGAGCCTGGGACTGGACGTCGCCAAGGCGCGGGCTGTTGGCGCGTCAGCGGCGACGACGCAGCATCTGGCCGATATTCGCGGACTGGCTCAATCCCTGGCGATCGAGGGCACGCCTGCCTTTATCGTCGGAGATACGATCATCCCCGGCGCTGACATGCAGGCGCTGAAACTCGCCATCGCCAACACCAAGGCGGCGGCGCTGAAGAAGAGCTAGATCAGCCCCGCCAGCGGCGAGCTCGGATCGGCGTACATCCGCTTGGGCATCCGCCCCGCAAGATAGGCTTCCCGGCCCGCAATGACCGCATGCTTCATCGCCCGAGCCATGCGGATCGGGTCCTTGGCCTCGGCGATGGCGGTGTTCATCAGGATGGCGTCGCAGCCCAGTTCCATGCCGATCGCGGCGTCCGAGGCGGTGCCCACGCCGGCGTCGACCAGCACCGGTACGCCTGCGTTCTCGATGATGATCCGCAGGTTGACGCGATTCTGTATGCCCAGCCCCGAGCCGATCGGCGCGCCCAGCGGCATGATCGCGACGGCGCCGGCATCTTCCAGCTTGCGGCAATAGACCGGGTCGTCCGAGCAATAGACCATCACCTGGAAGCCCTCGGCGACCAGCAGCTTCAGCGAGCGCAGGGTCTCTTCCATGTCGGGATACAGGGTCTTGGGGTCGGATAGCACCTCCAGCTTCACCAGATCCCAGCCGCCGGCCTCGCGGGCCAGACGCAGGGTGCGCACGGCGTCCTCGCCAGTGAAACAGCCGGCCGTGTTGGGCAGATAGGTGAAGCGGTCCTGCTTGATGTAGTCGACCAGCAGCGGCTGAGTCGGATCGGTCAGGTTCACGCGGCGCACGGCCACGGTGACGATCTCTGCGCCGGCCGCCTCGGCGGCGGCGGCGTTGGTCGCATAGTCCTTGTACTTGCCGGTGCCGACGATCAGCCGAGAGGTGAAGGTGCGGCCTGCGACCGTCCAGCTATCGTCGGACGTCAGGGCGGTGTCGGGGGAAACATGCGCGTTCATGCGGCTGGTTTACGCCCCGTCAGGCGCGGTTTCAAACCTGGAGGTCATCCGCCGCCGATAAATGTCACGATCTCGATGCGGTCGCCGTCAGCCAGGGCCGTATCGGCATAGGTAGACCGCGGCACGATCTCCAGGTTGCGCTCGACAGCCACCTTGCGCGAGTCCAGGCCCAAGGCAGACACCAGATCAGCGACGCTGAAGACGTCGGCGATCTCCCGCTCATCGCCATTCAATAAAAGCCTCATCTCACCTCCTGAGCGAGCGCTGCTTGTGACCCGGCGGAACCGGCTATACAAGACCTTCGGAATCGACGGCGGAGCCGAATGGTAAACCCGATCCATGTGCTGAGCGGCCCCAATCTCAACCTGTTGGGAACGCGTGAGCCCGAGATCTATGGCAAGGACACGCTGGACGATGTCCGGGCGCGCTGCGAGGCGCGTGCGGCTCTGCATGGCCACTCCGTGGTCTTCCGGCAGTCCAACCATGAAGGCCAGCTGATCGACTGGGTGCAGGAGGCGCGTGTGTCGGCCTCGGCGCTCGTGATCAACCCGGCCGGTTATGGCCACACCTCGATCGCCCTGCTGGACGCGCTCAAAACCTTGAGCATTCCGGTGATCGAGTGCCACCTGTCCAACCCGGCGGCGCGGGAGGAATTCCGTCGCCACACCTATGTCTCGCTGGCAGCCACGGGGATCGTCTCCGGCTTCGGCGCGGCGAGTTATGAACTGGCGATCGAGGCCGCTATCGGCCTGATCGGCGCGAACTAGGTCCAGCCCGCAGGCGTTCCATCGCCGCGAGCCAAGAGAACAAGGTAGCTTCAATGTCCAATCCCAAGGCTCCCGCCGATCCGGTCGAGACCCCGTCGATCGACGCCCGCCTGGTCCGCAAACTGGCGGACATCCTGAAGGACACCGGCCTGAGCGAAATCGAGGTCGAACACGCCGGCCTGAAGATCCGCGTGGCCCGCGAACTGACCGTGGCCGCAGCCGCCACCACCTATGTTCAGGCTCCGCAGGCTGCCTATGCGCCGCAAGCGGCATCGGCCCCCGCTCCCGTCGCTGAAGCTCCCGCCCCGGCCGCGCCCGCCGCCCGCGCCGCTGGCGATCTGGTCAAGTCGCCGATGGTCGGCACCGTCTACATGTCGCCCCAGCCCGGCGCCGACGCCTTCATCAAGGTTGGCGATACCGTCGCCGCAGGCCAGACCCTGCTGATCGTCGAGGCCATGAAGACGATGAACCCGATTTCGGCCCCCAAGGCCGGCAAGGTCGTCGAGATCCTCGTCGGTGACGCCCAGCCCGTCGAGTTCGGCGAGCCGCTCGTCGTCATCGAGTAACGATCATGTTTGACAAGATCCTGATCGCGAACCGGGGCGAGATCGCGCTCCGGGTTCACCGCGCCTGCAAGGAAATGGGCATCGCCACCGTGGCGGTCCACTCCGAGGCCGACTCCAACTCGATGTGGGTGCGCCTGGCCGACGAAAGCGTCTGCATTGGCCCCGCCCCCGCCGCCAAAAGCTATCTGAACATCCCGTCGATCATCGCGGCCTGCGAGATCACCGGCGCCCAGGCGGTCCACCCCGGCTACGGCTTCCTGTCGGAGAACGCCCGCTTCGCCGAGATCGTTGGCGCCCATGGCTTCACCTTCATCGGCCCCAAGCCCGAACACATCCGGCTGATGGGCGACAAGATCACCGCCAAACAGGCCGTCAAGGACGCGGGCATTCCCGTCGTTCCCGGTTCCGATGGCGGCGTCTCGACCGAGGAAGAAGCCTTCGCGGCCGCCGATGTGATCGGCTTCCCCGTCCTGATCAAGGCCGCCTCCGGCGGTGGCGGGCGTGGCATGAAGGTGGCCCAGACCCGCGAGGATCTGGCCGAGGCGGTCTCGACCGCTCGTTCGGAAGCCCGCGCGGCCTTCGGCGACGACACGGTCTACATGGAGCGCTACCTCCAGAAGCCGCGTCACATCGAGATCCAGGTCATCGCTGACAGCCACGGCAATGTGGTCCATCTCGGCGAGCGCGACTGCTCGCTGCAGCGCCGCCACCAGAAGGTGCTGGAAGAAGCCCCCTCGCCCGCCCTCGGCGCCGCTGATCGCGCCAAGATCGGCAAGATCGTCGTCGATGCGGTCAAGGCCATCGGCTATCTCGGCGTCGGCACGATCGAGTTCCTGTGGGAGAACGGCGAGTTCTTCTTCATCGAGATGAACACCCGCCTGCAGGTCGAACACCCGGTCACCGAAGCCATTACCGGCATCGATCTGGTGCGCGAGCAGATCCGCATCGCCGCGGGCCTGCCGCTGTCGTTCACGCAAGCTGACGTCGTTTTCGAAGGCCACGCCATCGAGTGCCGGATCAACGCGGAGAACGCGCGGACCTTCACGCCCTCGCCCGGCACGATCACCGACTTCCACGCCCCCGGCGGTCTGGGCGTTCGCCTGGATTCGGCGATCTACACCGGCTATGCGATCCCGCCCTATTACGACAGCCTGATCGGCAAGCTGATCGTCCATGGCCGCGATCGCGAGGAATGCATCGCGCGCCTCAAGCGTTGCCTGGGCGAGATGGTCGTCGGCGGCATCGAGACCACGATCCCGCTGTTCCAGGATCTGCTGGTCCAGCCTGACATCCTGGCCGGAGACTACGACATCCACTGGCTTGAGCGCTGGATCAAGGCGCAGGGCTAGGCCTGCGGAGGCGCGAATGGACGCCTTCACAGTTGATGATCTGATCGCCTGCTATCAGCGCGGCGTCTTTCCGATGGCTGATGCGCGCCATGACGAGAGCGTCTTCCTGATCGATCCCGAGCGACGGGGCGTGTTGCCGCTGGACGGTGTGCACATACCCCGTCGGCTCGCGCGCACGGTTCGGTCCGACACGTTTCAGATTCGCATCGATAGCGCCTTCGACGCCATGGTCGAGGCTTGCGCGGCCTCCCGCCCCGGCCGACTGGAAACCTGGATCAACGCGCCGATCCAGCAGCTTTATGGCGAGCTCTTCGCGCGCGGCCTCGCCCATTCGGTTGAATGCTGGCGCGATGGCCAGATGGTCGGCGGGCTTTATGGCGTCTCACTAGGCGCTGCATTCTTTGGCGAGAGCATGTTCTCGACCGAGCGTGACGCCAGCAAGGTGGCGCTGGCCCATCTGGTTGGGCGGCTGAGGATCGGCCAGTATCGACTGCTCGACACACAGTTCATCACCGACCATCTGCTACAGTTCGGGGCGCTCGAAATCTCGCGGGCAGATTACAGGCGTCGGCTGGCCAAGGCCTGGCCGGTCCAGGCGGACTTCTACCGCTTAACGGCGGGTGCGACGGGCGCGGACGTCTTGCAGGCGATCAGCCATGCGTCATAGACCGGGTGCTGCAGCGGGTTCATGCCCGGCGAGTTGGCGTACATCCAGCCCTTGTAGACTTGACGCCCCGGAGGAGCGACCCGGCCAGCGACCGCCTTGGGTTGGGTGTCGACCACGATGTAGGCCGTAGACTCTGGCGCAACTTCATCCGCAGCAGAGGTCTCGCAGGCACGGACCGTGAAGATCAGGGTCTTGTAGCGAATGGGCTGACCGACCGGCGCCTCGAAGCGCATCGTCTCGGTCGTCACCTTGTCCAGCGCTTGGATAATGGCGACGGACGAGCGACCGCGCTTAGCCGGTTCGGCAGGTTTTGCAGGTGTCGCAGTCTTGGCCTGAGCCGGCTTGGCGGCAGGTTTCTCGGCCACGGGTTCGGGTAGGAGCGCGGGCGTCGCAGCGCGAGGTTGCGGGGCCGGCGTCGCGACGCGCGGTTGCGGCGGCTCAGGCGTCGCAGCTACCGGGGCGGTAAGCGCTTGTGGAGCCACCGGCGCCGTCGACTGACGCGCAGAGGCGCCGCCCATCATCGTCAGGCCGATTGCCAGCACCGACGCACCAAGGGCCGCTAAGCGAGGCATCAAACCTATTCCGGCTTCCAGGGCTGATAATCGCTGGTCGCTAAAGCGCGTTCGCCGCCGCGCGCCAGGGAGCCCTTCGGACGCCAAGCGTGAACCGTGCCGGTCAGATTGGGAATATGATCCTTTTCCCAACTCCGGCGGGGCAGTGGGTTCGTGGTCGGCGGCTCGTCGAAGGTGTAGTGCAACCAGCCGCTCCACTCTGCCGGAACCTTGGAGGCCTCGGCATAGCCGTCATAGATCACCCAGCGGCGCTTGTGGGCGTCGTAGCTGTCGCTGGCGTCGCGGGCTTCGAAATAGCGGTTGCCGAAATCGTCCTGGCCGATGAACACGCCGCGGCGGCCAATGTGGAACCGCTGACCCAGGGTCGCGCCGTTCCACCACGTGAAGATCGCTTTCAGCACTACGTTTGCACCCGAATTTGCAAGCACTTCCCGGTCGCGACGAGCGCGACGAAGCGGCCGGACTATAGGGCGGCCGGCGGTAGGCGTCCAGCATCCGCCATCCACGTCTCAATTCAACATCTTGTGGAGCATGCGGTCCGAGCCCCCAACATCTATTGAAGCGAGGTTGGTCGCAATCTAGGTTGGAACTCTCGTGGCGTCTTGACGCGGAATCGCCCATGCGCAGTCAGTCCGGATTTATCGATCAGCCCGTCGGGGTAGAGCGACGCGACCTTGAGCGCAGCAACGCCATCGTCGAAGTCATGGCTCCGCCGACCTGGACGGACGCGCGTGTTGAAGCCTGGCTGGACTGGGCTGGCGAGACTCTGGAGCCCGACGCGCCGCTCGGCGGCGGTCCGGCCCGTTATGCCGACCGCTTGGCCAGGGCCGGCCTGGAGAAGGGTCTGTTCGCCGATGCCGCCGATGCGGCCGCCTTCAACAACGCTTTGCTTGCCACGATGCTGACGGGGGTCGCCACGCCCGCCGGCGCTTTCTCCTCGCTGGATCTCCTGCCAGATATCGCCGAGATCGAGTTCCGCCAGGTCATTGAAAGCCAACTGAGCCGTCGTCGCAGCCATGCCCTGGCCAGCAAGGCCGCCGCCCGGCTCGACACCGCCCTGGCCCAGGTTTCCGACGCTGTGCAGCGCTGCCATGGTGACGCCAAGGCCTGCTCCGATCCCCGCAAGAACAGCGCCCTGGCCCGCGCCGCCCGTCGCGCTCGCGATCTGGGCGCCGATGACCGGATGATCTCGGACGCCATCGCCCTGGTTGGCGCGCCGCGCACACCGCTGATCGACAGTATAGCGGCGCCCGCAACGGCCGTGGTCGCCTCGGCTTCACGACAGACGGTCTCGGCCGGCGACGACAATGCCGGTTTCGCCGCCCAGGTCGGCTGGGAGACCAGCGCCCTGACCCTGACGCTATCGCCTGAGGACGCCGAAGCGCTCTCAAGAGGCGCGTCGTTTGGCGCGACCATCGACGCCTCCGCTTTCCAGACCGGCGAAGCCTTCGATGTCCAGGGCTTCACCTACGCCGTGCACCTCTGGGCGACAGCCCTCGAAATCGAGCGCGGCGACCGTCTCGCCGTGATCGGCTTGGCCGGCGTCGGCGACTGGCTGCTCGCCCAGGGGCTCTCCCTGGCCAGCAATGATGGTCGTGACGGCGCTGCGGCGCTGTGGGCCCTCACGGTCGGCTCGGCCCTCGCTGCAAGCGCAGAGGTTGCAGCCACTCTGGGCGCGGAACCGACCTTCGCGCAGGACCGTCAGGCGGTGCTACGCAGCCTGGCAGAACGCCGCGTGAGAGCCGCCGCCCTACGCTCTCCCCTGGCCTCAGAGGCCGCAACGGCCCTGGCCATGGCCCACGGCCTGGCCAAGAAGCACGGCCTGCGCTCCTGCGCCCTGGTCGCCGCGTTCGAAGACGCCGAGGCGGCCCTAAGGCTGGGCGGACGACCAATGGGCTGGGCGGGAGCCGCATCCCCTGTATCGACAATCCAGACAGCCGACGGTCTGCTGGTGCCGTCGTTCAGCGAGGGGGCGTTCAACTGCCTTTCTGGCGCCAAGGCCGAGATCGACGCCGCCCGCCGCCATGCTCTTGGCCACGGCTCGCTCATCGACTCTCCGACCATCGACCACACCGTCCTCCAGGCTCGAGGCTTCACGGCTCACGAAATTGAGCAGGTTGAGGATGTGCTGCGCTCGGCCAATGATCTGCGCCAGGCCTTCGCTCCAGCCGTGGTCGGCGCCGGCTTTCTCAGCGACGTGCTGGGCGCGTCATCCAGAGCCCTGTCCCAACCTGATTTCGATACGCTGGCCTTTGCCGGTTTCTCGCCGGCGGAAATCCTCGCTGCCGAGCAGCACGCCCTGGGAACAGGCCTTCTCTCCGATTGCGAGGCCCTGAGCACCGAAGTTCGAGCCGTGTTCCTCTCGATCGAGGCCCCTGCGATAGCCGACCAGTTGGCGATGATCGCCGCCGTCGAGACCTTCACCTGCCTGCCGGTTCCCGTCGTACTGCCATTGCCGTTCGACGCTCGCCCCGTCGATGGAACCCGCTTGCAGGCCGCCGCCGCCCGGGCCGGCGTCAGAGCCCTGCGGTTGCAGCGCGCCGATCCGCCAGCCGGCTTCCGTCTCGATCTGCCAGAGGAGCCTGTGGAAACGCCTCGCCAGCCGGCTCGGGAACCCGTCGTCACCGAACGGATCGTCGAGAAGATCGTTGAGCGCGACCGCTCGCGACGCAAGCTGCCGGACCGCCGCAAGGGCTATATCCAGAAGGCGGCCGTTGGCGGCCACAAGGTCTATCTGCACACCGGCGAATATGACGACGGCGAGGTCGGCGAGATTTTCATCGACATGCACAAGGAGGGCGCCGCCTTCCGCAGCCTGATGAACAATTTCGCCATCGCGGTGTCGCTGGGTCTGCAGCACGGCGTACCGCTGGACGAGTTCGTCGACGCCTTCGTGTTCACCCGGTTCGAACCGGCGGGACCGGTGACCGGCAACGACTCGATCAAGTCGGCGACCTCGATCCTCGACTACGTGTTCCGCGAACTGGGCGTCTCGTATCTTGGCCGCGATGATCTGGCCAATGCTGACCCTCAAGAGTTCAACGCCGATGGACTGGGCCACGGCAAGGCCGATGCCCCCGGCGTTGAGCCCGAACCCCTGCCCGCCAGCAAGTTCATCTCCAAGGGCTTCTCGCGCGGCGCGGCGACCGACAATCTGGTGTTCCTGCCGTTTGGCGGACGCAAGGCCGAGGACGCCTCGCAGACCGCCAGCCAAGCTGACTTCTGCCCAGCCTGCGGCGACATTGCCCTGACCCAGCGCGGCGCGATCACCGTCTGCGACAGTTGTGGCGTTCAGTCCAATCGCTCGGCGACCTGACGCCGTTCGTCTGGCCTTAAACTTCGGCTGTCATCCTGCTTGCGTCGATATCCGCCAGGAAGCTCTTCAGAATGAACCCGATCGCACGTCTCGCCGCCCTCGGCCTGAGCGTCGCCATTCTGGCGAGCGCGGCGCCGGCCTTGGCCCAGAACGCCAGCCAGATCGCCCGGGTTCGCGGCGGCGCAAGCTGTCCGGGCTGCAATCTCTTCCAGGCCGACCTGTCCAACCTGACCCTGCGGGGTCTGAACCTGTCGAAAGCCCGTCTGCGCCAGGCCGATCTGTCGACGGTGGTGATGAACCGGGTCAGCTTCGCCGGCGGTGACCTGCGGGACGTCAACGCCTATGGCGGCGTGTTTGGCGGGGCCAGCTTCGCCCGGGCCAACCTGACCAATGCCAGCTTTGTCGGAGCCTTTCTGGAGGGCGCCAACTTCGCCGGAGCCAATCTGACCGGCGTGAACTTTTCCGGCGCCGAGATGGACCGCGCCGTGGGCCTGTCGCAGGGCCAGCTGAACCGGGCTTGCGGCGACAGCTCCACCCGCTTGCCGCGTGGTCTTTCCATCCCTGGTTGCCGTTAAGCTGCTGTCATTACGGCGATTTAAGTGGCGCTGGGTCGCTCGCGGCCCCAAATCGTAACTCAAGCAGTCGCGTTTCTGACTGGTAGGAGATTTCGATGTCCCGCATGGGCGTTTCACTCGCGGTTCTGACGCTGGCCCTGACAGCCCTGGCCGGACAGGCCCAGGCCAGTCCCGGGGACAAGGACGTCGCCCGCATGGTCTCGTTCGGCGGCATGTGCGTCAGCTGCGAGCTGTCGGGCCGCAAGCTGACCGGCGCCAAGTTCGCCGGCGCCAATTTCGACCGCGCCGTCCTGATCGGCGCCGACCTGCGGGGCGCGGCCTTCTATGGCTCCAACTTCTCCGGCGCCGACCTGACCCGCGCCGACATGCGGGGAGCCGAGATGCGCGGCGCCAATTTCGCCGGGGCCAATTTCACCGACGCCCGCCTGTCGGGTGTTGAGAGCAGCGGCGCCAACCTGACCAACGCCAACCTGACCCGCGCCGACTTTTCGTCCTCCGAACTGCACGGCGCCAACATGGTGGGCGCCAATCTGAGCAAGGCCAATTTCTCAAGCGCCGAGCTGACCGGCTCGAACCTGATCTCGGTCAACGCCCGGGGCGCTGACTTTCAGAACGCCGAGCTGAACGCCGCCAACCTGACCGGCGCCCGGTTCGACCAGGCCAATCTGCGCAACGTCGAACTCACCGGCGCCACCCTGCGCGGGGCGATCTTTCACGGCGCCGACCTGAGGGGCGCCGATTTCTCCGGCGCGGTCCTCGGCGGGGCCGACCTGTCCGGCGCCCGGGGCCTGGACCAGGACCAGCTGGACGAGGCCTGCGGCGATGGCTCCACCCGCCTGCCGCGCGGCCTGTCGGTGCGCTCCTGCCACGGTGACCGGCGCCACATCCGGGTCGTGGTCGACTTCGAGCACGCCAAGGCCCAGGCCGCGGCGGCCCGAGCCGCGGCGGCTGCGGCGCGGGCGGTTCCCAAGCCCCCGGCCCCGCCCAAACCGCCGAAATACTAGGTTCGACGCTCCCCCGAAAACTTCAAAGGCCCCGGTCGCGAGACCGGGGCCTTTTTCTATTCGCTTTAGACCTTGATGGGGGGCGCCGAGCGGATGTGGAGTTCCTTGTACTGGCG
>NCEV01000155.1 GCA_002280875.1 Caulobacter sp. 32-67-35
GCTGCTTCGGCTGAGCCGGACGGCTGGTACGGCGCGATTGACGCCGGTTACCACAAGATCGACGACATCAACCTGGAAGCGTCCGGCAACGGCGTGAACTGGAACGCCGAAGTGAACGACGGCTGGGCCGCGTTCGCGCGTCTGGGCTACCGGTTCAACCCGAACTGGCGCGTCGAGCTCGAAGGCGGTTACCGCTCGGGCGACATCGGTCGCATCCGTCACTCGACGGGTTCGGTTCCGTCGGGCGTGTGTAACTTCACGCCGGCCACGGGCCCCTGCTTCTCGCCGGAAGGCGACATCGAATCCACCACGCTCATGGCCAATGTCATCTATGACATCGGCAGCGAGTACTGGGGCGTTCGCCCGTTCGTGGGCCTCGGCGTCGGCGTGAACCGCGTCAACACCGAGTTCGTGGGCACGATCCGCGGCCAGCGCACGGTCTCGATCGCGGCTGACGACAGCTCGACCAAGTTCGCGGCGCAAGCCCTGGCGGGCCTGAGCTATGCGATCGGCGACCGCGCCAACATCGACCTGACGTACCGCTATCTGACGGGCGACATGGAGTTCAAGACGTTCACGAACTCCACGGCGGCTGTGAACAACTACGGCACGTTCGACGGCGACTACGACGAGAGCCACACGGTGACCCTGGGTCTGCGCTACGCCTTCGGCGCAGCCGACGCTCCGCCGCCGCCGCCCCCGCCCCCGCCGCCGCCTCCTCCCCCGCCGCCCCCGCCCCCGCCGCCTCCCCCGCCTCCGCCGCCTCCGCCGGCTCCGGTCGCGCGTGAGTTCGTGGTCTACTTCGACTGGGATCGCTCGGACCTGACGGCCGAAGCCCGTTCGGTGGTCACGCAGGCCGCCAACTACGCCAAGTCGGGTCGTCCGACGCGCGTGCTGGTCGTCGGTTACGCCGACACCTCCGGCTCGGCCGCCTACAACGTGGGCCTGTCCAACCGTCGCTCGCGCACCGTGGCTGACGCCCTGGTCGCTCAAGGCGTTGCCGGCGGCGTCATCGCTCTCGACGGCAAGGGTGAAACCAACCTGGCCCGTGCGACCGCCGACGGCGTTCGCGAGCCTCTGAACCGTCGCGCCACCATCGGCATCAACTTCTAGGACGCCTGGACAAGGATCCCGATCCCGCAAGGATCGGGATCCGAACCAGGCTGACTG
>NCEV01000120.1 GCA_002280875.1 Caulobacter sp. 32-67-35
GAAGCCAAAGCCCGGATGCACGGCCTGGGCCCCGGTCTGCTTGCAGGCGTCGATGATCTTGTCGGCCACCAGATAGCTCTGGTTGGCCGGCGAGGGGCCAATATGCACCGTCTCGTCGGCCATCTCCACGGCCAGGCTGCCCGCGTCGGCGTCCGAATAGACCACCACCGTCGCGATCCCCAGCCGACGGCACGTCTTGATCACACGCACGGCGATCTCACCGCGATTGGCGATCAGAATCTTGCTGAACATGCGGTTTTCCCCTGCAGGCTTCTTGTCTCGTTGGACACCGGTTAGCAGGCCCCCGCCTGTTTGCAACCTTGCCCCTACGACGGCGCATGCGGAAGCCCGAGATTATTCCGGCTTCCGACAAAGCGCACGCCGCAGAGACCTGTCCTCAGGGCGCCTGAAACTCCCGGGCGAACATCGCCTCATAGGCGGCGATCTGCGCCTCGGCGTCCGGCGCGACCAGCCGCGCCACCGAGGCGGCGAAGCTGACCGGCGCTGAGCCCGCCGCGGTGACCACCCTGCCGGCGGTAACCGCGCGGGCCTGATCGCGATAGCCCTCGCCGCCGCCATAGCCCGGGACGGCGGCTTCCAGCCAGTCCTTGCCGTTCGAGGTGTGGGCGCGACCGTCCAGAAGCCGCGCGCGCGCCGCAGCGACCGTGCCGGCGCAGATCGCGCCGACGATCTTGCCGTCGGCGACGGCCTGACGCAGCAGACCAAACAGCGCCTCGTCACGATAGGCGGTCCAGGCCTCAGAGCCGATCAGCAGAAAGACATCGGCGTCCGACAGGACCGGGTCATCGAACCGGTAGTCGGCGGCGGCCAGCAGCCCGCCAATGGAGGTCTGGGGTTCGCCGTCCGGGGTGGCGATCTCGATCTGGACGCCCAGATGCTCGCGCAGGAGCGCCAGGACGGCCCCAGCCTCCCAGTCGGCCCAGCCTGGTTGCAGAAAGGCGACAGCGACGGTCATGACGGTGCCCCTAACGCAGCTTCACGGCGGTGCCAGCCGCAGTGACCATCAGCATCCCGCCGTCGGGGCCCATCGACTCATAGTCGAGATCCACGCCCACGACCGCATCGGCGCCCAGGCGGCGCGCCTCGTCAATCATCTCCTGCAGGGCAATGTCGCGGGCCTCGCGCAGCGCCTTCTCATAGCCGCCCGCGCGACCGCCGATGATGTTGGTGATGCCGGCGAAGATATCCCGAAAGATGTGCGCACCGATGATCGCCTCGCCAGACACCACGCCGAGGGTTGCGGCGGTTTCGCGCTCGGCGATCGAAGGGGTCGTGGAGGTCAGCATCAGCTCGTTCCTTCTTGATGGGCGTCTTGACGTCTACCGGATTGGCTCCGGCCACCTTACATTGGATGTCATGACAGACGCCGCCACCCGATCAACCGCCGGTTTTGACCTGACCCCGCCCAACGAGGCCGAACGCGAACGGCTGGAGGCCGACCTGACGTCGGAAGAGGCGCGGGTTCTGCTGCAGCATGGCACCGAGGCCCCGTTCTGCGGCGGCCTGCTGGGCGAGAAAAGCCCCGGCGTCTATGGCTGCCGCCTGTGCGGCCTGCCGCTGTTCCGGCACCAGACCAAGTTCGAGAGCGGCACCGGCTGGCCCAGCTTCTATGCGCCCTTCGCCGAGGATCATGTTCGCGCCATCAAGGACACCTCCTATGGCATGACCCGCATCGAGACCCGATGCGCGCGCTGCGACAGCCATCAGGGCCACGTGTTCCCGGACGGTCCGCCGCCGACGCGGCTGCGCTACTGCATCAATTCGGTGTCGCTGCAGTTCGTGAAGGCCGGCGATCCCCTGCCCGACCCGCTGCATCGCGGCGATCCGACGCTCGACTGAACGACTGTTCGCCCGCGACGGCGGACGGCCTCAGAGCTCCGGCTTTTCCAGCGCCTGATAGACCAGGGTCCGCGTCGTGGCGTCCAGGCCAGAGCCCACGCCGCCCAGGCGCTGGATCATGCCGATGAAGAACAGGTCATTGGTCGGGTCGATCCAGAACCAGGTGCCGGCGCTGCCGCCCCAGCTGATCGTCCCCGCGCCGACCGGGGCGCCCGAGGCCGCAGGATCCACAGCGACCGCCACGTCCAAGCCATAGCCCATGCCCAGGGCGAACGGGAACGGCCGCTGGCTGGGCTGCAGCACATTGGCGGTGCCGTTGGTGGTGACCGTGAAACTGGGCGGTAGCTGGTTCAGCCGCATCAAGGCCACCGTCTCCGGCTCCAGGATGCGCACCCCGTCCAGGTCGCCGCCGTTGAGGATCATCTGGGCGAAGCGCGCGAAATCCTGGGCGGTCGAGACCAGTCCGCCGCCGCCCGACGGCGCCGCCGGGGGTTTGGTGATATCGCGCCAGCCGCCCTCGACAGCGGGGACCAGCTTGCCGGTTGCGTCAGCGTCATAGAGCGCCGCCAGACGACCCACCTTGGCCTCCGGCACATAAAAGGCCGTATCTGTCATGCCCAGCGGCTGGAAGATCCGCGACTGCATGAAGTCTGGCAGGGACTGGCCCGACAGCTTCTCGACGATATGGCCCTGGATGTCGGCGGCCACGCTATAGCGCCACAGGGTGCCCGGCTCGGCGAACATCGGCAGGTCAGACACCTTGCGCACCAGCTGGTCCAGCGACTCGGACTGCAACACGGCGGCGCGGTAATAGGCCTGGTCGGCGGGACTGGAGGGGTCGTCGGCGATGCCATAGGCGAAGCCCGCCGTATGGGTCATCAGCTCGCGCATGGTGGGCGGGCGCGAGATCGGCGACAGCACGGGGCGGCCCTCGGCGTCCATCTTGGCGACGCGCAGATTGGCGAACTCGGGCACATACTGGCTGACCGGGTCGTCCAGCTTCCACTTGCCCTCGTCATAGAGGATCAGCATCGCCACGCCCGTGACCGGCTTGGTCTCCGAGCGGATGCGGAAGATGGCGTCGGCCGGCATCGGATCGCCGGTCTCCAGCCCGCGCTTGCCGAAGGTCGAGGTCTGCACGACCTGGCCATGGCGGGCCAGCAGGGTCACGGCGCCGGCCACCTGGCCGGTGTCGACCATGGCCTGCATCGTCTCATCCAGCTTCTTCAGCCTGGGCGAGGAAAAGCCAACCGCCTCGGGCTTGACGCGCGGCAGCGGCGGGGCGGCCGCGGCGCCGGTGGCCGCAGCGGCGCAGCCAAGCAGGCCGGCGACAAATCCGATCGCCTTCCGTCTCAGCCGCCCGCCGCTCATTTGGGCTTGAACCGTTTCGAGGTCGGGAAGCCCTTGGGCGCCAGCTTGCCGGCGCTGGCCCGGCGGCCGACAAAGGCGGTCCAGTCGGTCCAGTCGCGGCGACGCCCGGCGGAGTCGATCCAGTAGCCGCCGGTCTCGGCGTTGAACGACAGCGCGTCGCGCAGGCCGCCCTCGCGATAGGCCTGCAGCTTGACGCCCTTGCCGCGCGGCATTTCCGGCAGTTCTTCCAGCGGGAAGATCAGGATCTTGCCGTTGTCGCCGATCACGCCCAGCTGGTCGCCGACGGCTTCCAGGCAGAAGGCCGCGCCCGCCGCATCGACGGTCAGGACCTGCTTGCCGGCCTTGCGATTGGCGAGCGCTTCTTCCTCGGGCATCAGGAAGCCATAGCCCAGCTTCGAGGCCAGAATGCGTTTGCGGCCCGCCTTGTAGGGGAAGACGTCGAGGATCTTCACCTTGTCGTCCAGCTCGATCATCATCCGCAGCGGCTCGCCATGGCCGCGCGCGCTGGGCAGCTTGTCACAGCCGATCGTGAAGAACCGGCCGTCGCTGGAGAAGATCAGCAGCTTGTCGGTGGTCTCGGCCGGGACCAGGAAGCCCAGCTTGTCGCCTTCCTTGAACTTCAGCTCGGACGGATCCTCCACCTTGCCCTTGGCGGCGCGGATCCAGCCGCGATCCGACAGGATGATGGTGATCGGTTCACGGACGATCATCGCCTCGATGGCGGCCTCGGCGTCGACCAGCGGCGCGTCGGCGAAGATCGAGCGGCCGGTGATGCCGTTGATACGGGGCTTGTCCAGCGGGTGCCTGATCTTCAGCAGGGTGGCGCGCACCTCGCGCAGGCCTGTGCCCACCAGCTTCCACTGCTTCTCGTCGCTGGCCAGCATGGCCAGGATGCCATCGCGCTCTTCCATCAGCTCGGCGTGCTCGCGGCGGATCTCCATCTCTTCCAGCTTGGCCAACTGGCGCAGGCGGGTGTTGAGGATGGCGTCGGCCTGGATGTCCGAGAGTGCGAAGGTCGAGATCAGCTTCTGCTTGGGCTCGTCCTCGTAACGGACGATGCGGATCACCTCATCCAGATTGAGGTAGGCGATCAGCAGGCCGTCCAGGATGTGCAGCCGCGCTTCGATCTTGGACAGGCGATGCTTGGCCCGGCGGGTGAGCACCTCGCGGCGGTGGGCCAGGAACGCCATCAGCGCCTGCTTCAGCCCCATCACGCCCGGCGTGCCGCGCGCGTCCAGCACGTTCATGTTGACGGGGAAGCGGCTTTCCAGCGCCGAGAGCTTGAACAGGCTCTCCATCAGCACTTCGGGTTCGACGTTCTTGGACTTGGGCTCAAGGACGAGGCGAATGTCCTCGGCGCTTTCGTCGCGCACGTCGCCCAGCAGAGCGGCCTTCTTGCTCTCGATCAGGTCGGCCAACTGCTCGACCAGATCCGACTTCTTTACCTGATACGGAATCTCGGTGACGACGATCTGGTAGGTCCCGCGACCGGTGTCTTCCTTCTCCCACTTGGCCCGAACGCGCACGCCGCCGCGGCCGGTCTCGTAGGTTTCAAGCAAGGAGTCGCGCGGCTCGACGATAACGCCGCCGGTCGGGAAGTCAGGCCCTGGGATGCGTTCCAGCAGGTCGGCCGTCGTCGCCTCGGGACGGCTGAGCAGCAGCAGACAGCCGTCGATCAGCTCGGCGGCGTTGTGCGGCGGGATCGAGGTGGCCATGCCGACCGCGATGCCCGACGAGCCGTTGGCCAGGAGGTTGGGAAAGCCCGACGGCAGAACCACCGGTTCCTCGTCCTGGCCGTCATAGGTGGGTCGAAAATCGACCGCGTCCTCGTCGATGCCGTCCAGCAGCAGCGTCGCCGCCGTGGTCATCCGACATTCGGTGTAACGCATGGCCGCGGCGTTATCGCCGTCGATATTGCCAAAATTGCCCTGGCCCTCGACCAGCGGGATGCGCTGGGCGAAGTCCTGGGCCAGGCGCACCAGGGCGTCATAGATCGACTGGTCGCCGTGCGGGTGGAAGTTACCCATCACCTCGCCCACCACCTTGGCGCACTTGCGCGCGGCGGCCTCGGGGGTCGACAGGGCATAGGCCAGATAGCGGCGCGACAGGGCTTCCGTCAGCGGCTCGTCAAGGATGCGGTCGCCGTCGCCAGGACCGCCGGGGGGAAGGACAGGTTTGTTCATGAGGAGGAATCGTTACCGGGACCGCACCCTACGGCATGATGATTGGTAGTTGAATCACCATTTGAATCCGCTCTCCCCGGCGAAGGCCGGGGTCCAGATCGAACCCGGAGAGGTTGGCGCGCTCGGCTCAGGCAAAGGGCGCGTCATCCCCCGACTTTCGGGCTGCATCTGGGCCCCGGCCTTCGCCGGGGAGAGCGGAATTTGGGGGCGACAGCCTAGACGGTCGCGAGACGCGGATTTCCGGCCTCGACCGCCAGCTTGGCCCGCGTGGTCAGTTTTCCGTCCCGCCGCGTGATGGCGTCCAGCACCTTGAACTCGGTGGTCCAGCGCTCGGGCGTCACGTCGCAGATCACATAGCCGCGCTGGCTGTTGTTGAACTTCAGCTGCGGATTGACGGCCTGGATCCTGGCCATGTCCTCGCGCTGATCGACGCCGTCGCCGCCCGACGAGATCGAGGTGGCCACGAACTCGGTCCCGATCGGCGCGCCCTCGGGATTGGCGCCGTCCAGATGCAGCTCGCCGGCATAGTTCTGGTGCTCGTCGCCGGTCAGGACGATGGGGTTGGCGATCCTGCGGTCGCGGATCTGTTTGAGCAGGCGATTGCGCGGCGTGCGATAGCCCGCCCAGGAATCCGGATTGACCGCCGAGCCCGCGCCGGGATCACGATCCAGGTCCATGACCATGATCTGCTGGGCCAGCACGTTCCAGCGCGCCTTGGAGGCCGAAAGGCCGTCGAGCAGCCACTTTTCCTGCTTCAGACCCAGCACCTCGGCCTTGGCTGCTTCGATCTCGGCGCAGGTCCCGAACTTGTCGCCGCACGGCTGATTGCTGCGATACTGGCGGGTGTCGAGCAGGTTCAGATCCATCAGTCCGCCGAAGCTGGCGCGACGATAGAGCTGGATCGTCGTACCGATCGGGAAGCTGCTGGGCCGCAGCGGCATGTTCTCGAAATAGGCCTGGACGGCGGCCTGCCGGCGCAGGTTGAAGATCTTGGGATCGACACCGTCCTGGTCGAGGTCCGCGACCCAGTTGTTGTCGGTCTCGTGGTCGTCCCAGACCACGAACCAGGGCGCGGCGGCGTGGGCGGCCTGCAGGTCGGCGTCCATCTTGTAGAGGGCGTAGCGGCGGCGATAGTCGTCCAGGCTATAGATCTCGCCGCCCAGATGCTGGCGAACGTTCTCGACCGGTCCCCGGGCGCTGTTCCAGACGCGGCTTCCGCGACCTTCATAGATGTAGTCGCCATAGCAGAACACGAAGTCGGGATTCTCCTCGGCCAGGCGGCGGTGGGCGGTGTAATAGCCCTGCTCATAGTTCTGGCAGCCGGCCACGGCGAAGCGCACCCGCTCCACGGTCGCGCCCTGCGCCGGCGTCGTACGTGCGCGGCCGGTCAGGCTACGCTCCCGGCCCGCCACAAAGCGATACCAGTAGTCGCGGCCGGGCTCGAGACCGCCCACCTCGACATGCACGGCGTGCGCCAGTTCGGGCATCGCCACGGCCACGCCCTTGGCGACCACGGTTTTAAAGCCCGCGTCGGCGGCGACTTCCCAGGAGACTTCCATCGGCGCGCTGGGCATGCCGTGGCCAATCTCCAGGGGCTGGGGCGCAAGACGGGTCCAGATCACAAAACCGTCCGCCTGCGGATCACCCGAGGCGACGCCCAGCTGGAACGGATAGATCGAGAACACCGGCTGGGCCAGGGCCTGGCCCGTCATCAGCGGGATCGACAGGGCGGTGGCGGCGACGCCGCCAAAGGCGGCCAGGGCGCGACGGCGCGACAGGGCGTAGCGATCAAGCAGGATGGACATCGGCGACTCCTCGGACAGGCTTGCCCGATATCCCGACTTTGTGACGGATCGTTAGGCCTAAAGTCGCCCGGCCTCGCCCAGCCGATCCAGCAGCCACATCCGGGTGGGCGGCAGCGGCCGGTTCAGAGGGCCAAACACGAACTGCTCCAGGAAGTGACCGGTGATCTCCAGCCCCGCCTTCACGTCGCCCTCCGCCAGTCCGCCCTGGGCCGAGAGCAGAAACGGCGGCAGCGGCAGCAGCTTGTCCTTGTAGGGCTCGCCCGCCGCGCGGCTGACGGCGCGGCCGGTGCGGGGGCTGACATAGATCAGGTCATCGAACGTGCCGGTGGCGGCGCATTTGGACAGATCCAGGCCAAAGCCCAGCTCCTGTAACAGACCGGCCTCATAGCGCACATAGACCGCCGGCCAGATGTCGGGGATCTGCAGCACGCCGATCAGGGCCTCCAGCGCATGAAAGGCGCCGGGATGGGCCTCACGCTCGGGCAGGGCGCCGGCGGCCAGCGAGGCGGCCGACGACAGGCCGGCCAGGGCCAGGGGATCGTCGAACAGCGACGCCACCCCCTCGCCCATCGGCTCCAGCGTCGCCGTCCCCAGCTGGTCGGACATCCGGGCGCGATAGCGGGCGATGACCCGCGAGCCCGGCTGCAGAAACGGTTTCATTCGCCGCGAGGCCGCGCCCGCCACATGGGCCGCGAACTTGCCGTGCTGCTCGGTCAGCAGTTCGACAATGGCGCCGGTCTCGCCATGGATGCGAGCCGACAACACCAGGGCCTCGTCTTCCCACTCCATGCGACCGCGATATTCCCTGTCTGTTCACGGTCCAAGGACAGGGTGCGGCCGGCGAAGTCAAGTGTTCGAGCGCGAGGTCAGACGTCGAAGTCCAGGCCCATGTCGCTGAACAGGCCGCGCTCTTCGGCCCAGTTTTCCTTGACCTTCACGTGCAGGAACAGGTGCACCTTGCGATCCAGGATGTCGCACAGTTCCTCGCGCGAGGCCTGGCCGATCCACTTCAGGGTCTGGCCGCCCGCGCCCAGCACGATGGCGCGCTGGCCGTCGCGTTCGACATAGATGGTCTGCTCGATGCGGGCGCTGCCGTCGGCGCGTTCCACGAAAGCGGTCGTCTCGACGGAGGCGGCGTAGGGCAGCTCCTCGTGGACGCGCAGATAGATCTTCTCGCGGGTGATCTCGGCGGCCAGCAGGCGGGCCGGCAGGTCGGCGGTCTGGTCTTCCGGATAGAGCCAGGGGCTTTCCGGCATCATGCCGGCCAGACGCTCCAGCAGGTCGTCGACGCCCGCGCCGGTGGCGGCGCTGATCATGAAGACCTCGGAATAGACGCCGGTGTCGAACAGCTCCTGGGTCACGGCCAGCAAGGTGTCGCGCTTGACCCCGTCGATCTTGTTGAGCGCCAGGATCACCTGGCGATTGGCGCTCTTCAAGCCCTCGATGATGGTCTGCACGTCCTGCACCGAGCGGTGCTCGGCGGGCGTGGCCTTGTTGATGTTCGAGGCCAGTTCGGCCTGCACGTCGACCAGGTGCACGGTGACCTCGGCCTCTTCCGAACCGCTCCAGGCGGAGCGGACCATGGCGCGGTCCAGGCGGCGGCGCGGGCTGAAGATGCCGGGGGTGTCGACCAGGATGATCTGGGCGGCGCCATGCATGGCCACGCCGCGCACGGGAAAGCGCGTCGTCTGGACCTTCTGGGTGACGATCGAGACCTTGGCCCCGACCATGCGGTTGACCAGGGTGGACTTGCCGGCGTTCGGGGCGCCGATGATGGCGGCGAAACCCGCGCGGGTGGCGAGTGGGGTGTTTTGTGAGGTGGTGTCAGTCATTGCGCGTGCGTGTAGCACAGCGGGGCCGGGATTCCTCCCCCTGATGGGGATGGCGGTCGGGGGATGGCGTTTCGAGGTGATGAGCGGACGCAACCAACTTCTGAGATGGGTGGATTGCGGGCATCTGCGCTGGGTGGCAGCATCCGCAGATGAACAAGCCCGCCACGATCCTGCTTTCTCGGCTGCGCGAAATTGGATGGTCTCTT
>NCEV01000020.1 GCA_002280875.1 Caulobacter sp. 32-67-35
TAGCTCCGCGCGCCGGCCTCTTGCCACCCACCAACACCAAGGCTCAAATCAACCCAGGACTCTCGTTATCGCTGGATGAGAAATGGGGGTCACGTCACAGGCTATAGACGGCGTCCCGATCGGCCCCAGCGCCGGCTCGTGCGGCACCGCGATGTTCCACGATCGCCGCATCGTGGTCGAGGACATCCAAAGCGATCCTCTGTGGGCGGATTATCGAGACATCGCGACAGCCGCCGGTCTGCGCTCCTGCTGGTCGCAGCCCCTTCACGCCGCAGATGGCAAGGTGCTGGGCAGTTTCGCCATCTATCAACGCCGCGTGGCCCGCCCGACGCCCGACGATATCGGCTTCATCGAGGCCGCCGCCGACCTGGCGGCGATCGCCATCGAGCGAAAGCGCCACGAGGACGACGTCGCCCTGGCCCAGGCCCAGATCCGCCTGGCGCTGGAGCGCGAACGCGACGCCGCCGATGCGGCCAACAAGGCCAAGAGCGAGTTCCTCGCCAATGTCAGCCACGAGCTTCGCACGCCGCTGAACGGCGTGGTCGGCCTGATCGACACCCTGGAGCGCGAGGCGCTCACGGCTGCTCAGCAGGACATTCTCGACCTGATCCGCCAGTCGGGCGCGACCCTGGAGCATCTGGTCGCCGACCTGCTGGACATTTCGAGGATCGACGCCGGCCAGCTGAGCCTGCAGCCCCACGCCTTTGATCTGGTCGAGGCGTTCGATGGGCTTCTGAAGATCAGCCACGCCCAGGCGCAGGCCAAGGGTCTTGATTTCCAGGTCCGCTATGGCCCCGGGGCGTCGGGCCGGTTCCTGGCCGACAGCGCCCGCATCCGGCAGGTGCTGGGCAATCTGCTGGACAATGCGATCAAGTTTACCCCGCAAGGTCGGATCGACGTCGCTATCGATCTCAACGCGGGGCCGGATTCGAGCGCTTCGCGTGACCTGACCCTGCGCGTGTCCGACACCGGAATTGGCTTTGGCCCGGAAACAGCCGCCCGGATCTTCGACCGCTTCAACCAGGCCGACACCACCATCACCCGGCGCTTTGGCGGCACGGGCCTTGGCCTGTCACTGTGCAAGGCGCTGGTGGAGCTGATGGGCGGCGCGATTGCCGCCAGCTCGGAGTCGGGGCGCGGGAGCCTTTTCACGGTGACCCTGCCCCTGGCGCCGGACCAGGCCGGACTCGCACCGCCGTCAGGCCAGAGAGCCGCGACCAACGACCTGGGCTCGCTGCGGGTGTTGCTGGCCGAGGATCATCCGGTCAATCAGCGCGTGGTGCAGCTGATCCTGGCCCCACACGGCGCGGACGTCGTCGTGGTCGAGAACGGCGCGCTGGCGCTGGAGGCGTTCAAGAGCGGCCAGTTCGACCTGGTGCTGATGGACCTGCAGATGCCCGTGATGGACGGCCTGACGGCCACGCGCGCCATTCGGGCGCACGAGGAAGCCGGAGATTTCGCCAGGACGCCCATTGTGGCGCTCAGCGCCAGCGCCATGGCCAGCCACCAGCGAGAAGCCCTGCAAGCGGGCGCCGACCTGCATCTGTCCAAACCCATCACCGCCCTGGGGCTGGTGGCGGGCATTCATCAGGCGCTGGGCGCCCGCCCGGCCTGAGAAATCAGGTCAGGCGGCGGCGGATTTCGCCATCGTCTCGACGAGGGAGGCCGGCTCCTTGGTCTGGGCCAGACAGCCATACCACCCCAGGCCCTTATAGGTCTCGTAACCAGGCGTCAGCGCATAGCCCACCGTGAGGTCGCCGTCCGCATAGCTGCCCATGACGCCTTCGGCCGTGTTGAGCGGAAAGACTTCGGTCAGCACGCCGCGCCCGTCGGATGAGGCCAGGACGCGGCCCTTCTGGTCCAGCAGCATGACCCGCGAGCGGGCGCGTTCCTCGGTCGTCAGGCGCACGCCGTCGACCACCGCCTGGGCCTGGGGCTTCCAGTCGAAATGGACGCCAAGCACGCCCAACACCTTGCCATTGCTCAAGCCTCCCTCACGGATGGCCGTGGCGTAGGTGGCGACCGGGGCGTCGTTCAGGGCCTTCACCCGCTCGATGTCGCAGGCGATGAAGTCGTCGCCTGTGGCCGTCTTCATGGCGTCGCGGAACCAGGGGGCGTCAGCGACCGAGGCGCTCTTTGCGGCAGGATAGCGATCAGGCCGGCCCGTCGCGACGACCCTGCCCCTCGCATCGCAGATCCAAAGGTCGAGATAGACGGTATAGGCGTCCAGAATCACGCCCAGCCTTTGGCTGGCGTGCCGGGCCGTCTCGGGCGATGGCGCGTCGACGCAGCTGACCACGGCGGAATCGGTGGCCCACCAGCGAACATCGCAGGTGCGTTCATAGAGATTGCGGTCGACGATCTCGATGGCGTTCAGCGCCAGGTCGGCCAGGCGCTGGCCGCGCATGTGGCCCAGGATCGCCCCGCCGATCGCGGTCAGCTCGTCCAGATCGGCGCGAACCTGGCTTTCCAGGGCGGCGGCGACCGCGTCGATCTCGGTGGAGATCTTCTTGAACTCCTCGGCGACGATGGCGAATCCCTTGCCGGCCTCGCCCGCCCGGGCGGCGACGATCAGGGCGTTGATCGACAGCATCTTGGCCGCGCGATTGACCCGCGCGATTTCGCCGATCTTTTCGCCGGCGACCGTGCTGAGGCGTTCGGAAAGGTCCAGAATACGTTCCGGACGCAGACTGGCGTCTTGTTCCAACCTAGGCGACCCCACGCGACTACTGAACGAATCGGTAGAGCCTCGCGCAAAAGGACGCCCCCGTCACGCGGACCCCGTGTCTTCGATCGCCAGATCAACCGCTTTTTCGGAAAACGGGAAAAGGAGGTCTCAAGCCCGCGAAGATATTGAGCGCTCTTCGCTCAAAATGACGGCATTGGGGTGGGCGCGAGGAACGAGCAGAGAGGTTGGGACAGCCCAGCTCCGCCGACCGCCGCCCTTGCTCCGGCCAGGCCCGAGTATCATTTGATGCCGTCGACGGCGGCCGGAACGGCGAGCGCGCCGATTTTACCCGACACCGCCTGTTGCGACTGAAGCGCTGGATCCATTGGCTTCTGGCGGCCCCCGCGCGCCAGGCGCCGCCGAGGCGCCCCGTCGCGCCGGAACAGGTCATCGGACCCGTCTGTTGATTGAGCCTCATCACAATCGAGAGCTCTCATGGCCACCACGGCAAACACCAAAGCCAAGAACAGCACCCGCCGCGCGGCCACCAAGGCCGCCGCCGCCCCCAAGGCCGTCGGTCCAGACGCCATTTCGCTGCTCGAGGCCGACCATCGCGAAGTCGACGATTACTTCGAACAGTATGAAACCCTCACGGACGATGCCGCCAAGAAGGCGCTCGCCGACAAGATCTGCCTGGCCCTCAAGGTTCATGCCCAGATCGAAGAGGAACTTCTCTATCCGCCGGCTCGCGAAGAGACCGGAGATGGCCACCTCATCGACGAAGCCATCGTCGAGCACATGGGGGCCAAGACCCTGATCGCCCAGATCGAAGCCAGCGCGCCAGGCCAGCCGCTCTATGACGCCAGGGTCAAGGTGCTGGGCGAGCAGGTCCGCCACCATGTCGAAGAAGAAGAGCAGGAGCTCTTTCCCGAGGTGCGCGCGACCGGCCTGGATCTCGACGCTCTGGGCGCCAAGCTCACGGCGCGCAAGGCCGAACTGATGGCGCTGCTGGCGCCCGCCCCGGCCGCCTGACGCCACCCCCTCTCTTTTCTCGCAATAGCCCAAGCGGGCCAGGACAGCTCATGCCCCCCAAAAATCCCACAGCCCCGCCGCCCGCACCCGACACCACCGTCGGCCTCGAAACCCTGACCGGACCTGGCGGCGAACTGCACCAGCAGAGCGCTGACCAGGCCCATCAGCTGACGACCAACCAGGGCGTCCCGATCAGCGATAATCAGAACTCGCTGAAGGCCGGCGCCCGCGGTCCGGTGCTGCTGCAGGACTTCATCCTGCGCGAAAAGATCATGCACTTCGATCACGAGCGCATCCCCGAGCGGGTGGTTCATGCCCGGGGTTCGGCCGCCCATGGCTTCTTCGAGTGCCTTGAAGACCTGTCCGACATCACCGCCGCCGACTTCCTGCAGCGGCCCGGCGAGCGGGTCCCCGTTTTCACCCGTTTCTCGACCGTGGCTGGCAACAAGGGCTCGATGGATCTCGCACGCGACGTACGCGGCTTTGCGGTCAAGTTCTACACCCAGCAGGGCAATTTCGATCTCGTCGGCAACAACATCCCGGTGTTCTTCATCCAGGACGCCATCAAGTTCCCGGATCTGATCCACGCGGCCAAGCAGGATCCCGATCGCGAGTTTCCGCAGGCCCAGACCGCCCACGATACCTTCTGGGACTACATCTCGCTGACGCCCGAGAGCATGCACATGGTCATGTGGATCATGTCCGACCGGACGATCCCGCGCAGTTACCGCATGATGGAGGGCTTCGGGGTCCACACCTTCCGTCTAGTCAACGCGGCGGGCGCCTCGACCTTCGTCAAGTTCCACTGGCGGCCCAAGCTGAACGCCCAGTCGGTGGTCTGGGACGAGGCCGTGAAGATCAATGGCGCTGATCCAGACTTCCACCGCCGGGACCTGTGGGAGGCCATCGATACGGGCGACTTCCCTGAGTGGCAGTTCTGTCTGCAGACCTTCAGCCAGGAGGAGGCCGACGCCCTGCCCTTCGACGTGCTGGATCCAACCAAGGTCATTCCCGAGGAAGTCATCCCGCTGCGCGTCGTGGGGCGCATGGTTCTGGACCGCAACCCGGACAATTTCTTCGCCGAGACCGAACAGGTGGCCTATTGCGCCTCGCATGTCGTTCCTGGCATCGACTTCACCAATGACCCGCTGCTGCAGGGGCGCCTGTTCTCTTACCAGGACACCCAGCTGAAACGCCTTGGCTCGCCCAATTTCCACCAGATCCCGATCAACCAGCCCAAGTGCCCGTTCCACAACCTGCAGCGCGACGGCCATATGCGCATGGATGTTCCAAAGGGGCAGGTGAACTATGAGCCGTCCAGCCTGGGTCCCGATGTGGCGCGCGAGTCTCAGGCGAGCGGCTACAGGACCTTCCCCAACCTCGAGACGGGGGAGCAGCTCAGGGTGCGACCCGAGGCCTTCGGCGACCATTACACCCAGGCCCGGATGTTCTTCTTCAGCCAGACCAAGCCTGAGCAGGACCACATCGTCGCGGCCCTGATCTTCGAGCTTTCCAAATGCGACGTGGCGCGTGTGCGCGAGGCGATGCTGGCCCGGCTGATCAATATCGACCAGACCCTGGCCCTGCGGGTGGCGGCGGGCCTGGGCGTACGCGGCGAAATCACGCCAGCTGCGGCTCCGATCCCGGCTGCCGAGATGGACCCGTCACCGGCCTTGAGCCTCCTGGCCAAGGCTCCGCCGGGCCTGGTCGGCCGCAAGGTCGGCTGCCTGGTCACCGATGGTGTCGACGACGCCCTGGTGGCCGAGCTGAAGGCGGCCGTCGAGGCCGCCGGCGCAAAGCTGGCGATCATCGCCCCGACCATCAGCGGCGTGACCACCGCGGCAGGCGCCCTGCTGGCGGCGGATTTTCGGATCGATGGCGGCCCTTCGGTGCTGTTCGACGCCGTGGCGCTGCTGCCGTCAGATGAGGGCGGCGCCGCCCTGGCCCTGGAGGCGACGGCGGTGAACTTCGTCCGCGACGCCTTCGGCCACCTGAAGGTCATCGCCTATGTGCCCGCCGCTGCGCCCCTGTTTGTGAAGGGCGGACTGTCGGACGCCAATCCCGACGCTGACGCCGGCTTGATCAACCTTCCCAAGGCGACGGTCGCCGACTTCATCACCGCGGCGTCGGGCGGCCGGATCTGGGATCGAGAACCCCTGGTCCGCAAGGTGTTCTAGTCTCCGGGCGCCGGGGCCCCGCGTCAGCCGGGCCCCGGCAAGAGACGGCCAGAGGGAACATGAGGGTTGCCAGAGGGTTGAGCTCAGGCGTGGGCGAGATCGCATTCCCACGGTCCGCCGCGCCGCCGAAGGCTATGTCATGAACCGCCTGCTGATCGCCAGCATCGACCGATTTGGTCCGCTCAAGGATGATGCCCGGACCAGCCTGGGGGCATGCTCCCAGACCGTGGTCACGGTCTCCCCGGGCCACAGTCTGGTCCAGAGGGGCGAGCCCTCCCGACTTCGGGTCCTGGCCAAGGGCCTGGCGGTCCGGCAACACGTGCTGGCGGATGGCGCGCGGCAGATTCTGGGTTTCGTCACCCCCGGCGATCTGCTCGACCTTGGCGGACTGTTCGCGGGCGGCGATCACGAGGTGCGCGCGCTCAATGCCTGCGAGGTGCGCCAGACCACCGCCCGTGAGGCTCGATCCCTGCTTCGCCAGCATCCCAGCCTGCTGGCCGCCCTGTGCCGGGCAGTGATGACCGAAGCAAAATTACAGCGAAACTGGATGGTGGGTCTAGGTCGTCGCTCGGCGCTGGCGCGAACAGCCAACCTGTTCTGTGAAATCTATGCCCGGCAGAAGGCCGTCGGCCTCGCGGCAGAAGGCCGTTGCAGGCTTCCCGTGCTTCAGGCCGATATCGCCGACGCCCTGGGCCTCTCGGTGGTCCATACCCACCGTGTGCTGCAGACCCTGAAGAAGTCCGGGCTGGCGTCCTTGCGCGATGGCGACCTGAGCATCGAGGACTGGGATCGGCTTGTGGGTCTGGCCGAGTTCGACCCGGATTGTTTCCGGCCCCAGCACGATCCGGCCGAACTGGCCGCCACTAGGGGGCGTCATACGCTGCCCGCCCTGACGGCTGCCCAACAGGCCTGAGCCGCCCATCGCGCAAGTAGATCTGCCCAGGCGGCCTCGCCATCGCCCGCCCGTCCTCTGTTTGATGGTCGAGTACGGCGTCAGCGTCAGGCCGAACCTAGCTCAGGAGGCCTGCAGCGCGAAGCGCCTTGGCGATGATATCCTGGACCTGAGGAGACACATGTCCCGACACAGCGCCCATCACCTGGTCGCCTATGCCCACAGGCTTTGACCTTGTTTGAGCCTCGAACGCGGCCGTCGGCTGGGTCAGGGATGGCTCCCCCTTGTTCCGAACTGGCGTCGCGCGGAAAGCGGCCGACTCTGAAAGGCCCCAGAAGGCGGCAGTCTCCAGCGTCGAGCAAAGCCCCATCTCGATCATGAAGGGGGCGACCGTGCCGACGTCGCAATCCCGGCGGGTCGAGAGCGGGGTTCCATGAGCAAGCCCCTCGACCATGTGCATTTCCAGCACCGAAGGGGCAGGCCCCTCGCCACGCCAGACGCTTAGGGTTCGGCCGGGTCCGGGGGGCGCGGCGTCCGGCAGGGCCTTCAGGTTCAGGGCCGCCGCCCATTGCAGGGAGAGATCCCGGCCGTTGGCGGGATGCACAGTCGCGTCGGCGTCCCCGTGCCAGATGACAAGCCTCAGCGGCGCGGCCGGGCGCGGCGCGGCGTCCAGCACCAGACCCGCCAGCGCAGGAGCGGGTCGCCCGGCGCCCCGGCCCATGGCGCGAAGGGCGTCCGACACGCTCCTGGCCACACCGTAGGGCAGGCCGGCGATGATCGCGCCGCCCGCGAAGAGCTCCGGATAGGTCGCGAGCATGACCGCCGTCATCGCGCCCCCCGCTGACAACCCGCTGATGAAAACGCTTTGGGGATCGGCCTCGAAGAGATCCACAGCCTTCGCCACCATCGCAGCGATGGAGGCCGCCTCCCCGCGTCCGCGGACGATGTCCTCTGGCGCGAACCAGTTGAAGCAGCGATTGGGATTGTTGGCGTTCGACTGCTCGGGCGCCAGGACGGCGAAGCCAAGCCGCTCGGCCAGGGCGATCCAGCCGGCATGGTTTGCATAGCCGTGCGCCGTCTGGGTGCAGCCATGCAGGACCACGACAAGCGGCGCCCCCTTGGGCAGGTTGGGCGGCGCATAGGTCCACATCTTCAGGGCGCCGGGATTGGCCCCGAAGGACCGGGTCTCGGTCAGACCGCCCGGGCCCTGGGGCGCGGCGGACGTCTCGGGGACCGCGCGCCTCAGGCGCGCCAGCATTGCAGTCGTCTCACCAAGGCCTGGCATCATCATTCTCGCTACAACCGCAAGCCGGTCCGCCAAAGAGAATGCTGCACTGCAGCATAAGGACGCATCACGTTTGATCACGTCTTTTCGAGCCCCGAAACCCGAGGGCCTGACGGGGCGCGGCGAACCTCCATGGCGCGGCGTCGTTTTCGCCCTGGCGGCGCCGTCGCCGCGTGTTTTCGCCTGGCGGCGCCGTCGCCGCGTGGAGGGCCCTGATGTCGTACGACGTGCTATCGATGCGATGGAACGCCCGGCGCGACGCAGAAGGCAATCTGATCGTCAGCGCCCATCAGGAGACGTCGATTGATGGGGTCTATGCGGCGGGCGACCTCGTTCCAGGCCTGAACCAGATCGCGGTCGCCAGCGCCGAGGCGGCCCTTGCGGCCACCGATATTCATCGACGCCTGCGAGCCCTGGAGTCGCCCGAGCGTTAGAGCGGCTGTCTTCAGCCTCTGGAGCCTGCGGTCAGGGCGCGGGGCTCAGATAGATCGGATTCCCGATCGCCAGCAGTCGACCATCGGTGTCGCGCAGATTGACGCGCACCCAGCTGGGGCGGTCGCCCATCCTGATCGAGAACACGCCCGGACGGGTGAACACCGGCGCGCGTTTCTCGCCGTCCTGGACAATCTCCAGCCGCGCCTGATCGGCGCCAGCGACCGTCGCGGTGAAGATCACCGTTTCACCGCGGCGAGCCGCGAGCGCGCCGCCCATCGTCGCCGTCGACCTCGCGGTGCGAGCCGAGAGGTCCAGCAACCGGTCGCGGCTACCGTCGAAGTCGATGAACACGCGCCCGGCCCGCAGGCCGGCGAGCAGGCCCGTCGTGGACAACTCCGGCGCATGAACCACGGTGGTCGGCCGGCCGATCGACGAGGCGATATCCGACGACAGACCCGCATCGTGATTGTCGCTGCCGCCGATGGCCGTGATCCGATGGCCGGCGTTCAACTGCGCCTCCCAGAAGGCGACACCCAGAAGCGGTCCCTCAGCGCCGCCCTGGGCGCGCTCGGAGCCGCCATTGGCGACCTCGATGGCTCCGACCCTGGCATAGTCTGTGTCGGGAGCTGTCCAGCCGCAGCCCATGCAGGCCTCGCCGGAAAGCGCGGTCGGGTGATTGATAGACAGGAACCCTCCGGCGCCCTCCGCCAGACTCTGCAGGGTTCGGACATTCGGTACGGCCGCATCACCCAGGCGGAAGTCGATGAAGGCGGTCGGGCCGAAGACATTGGCGTGACCGTGGAAGGTGGTGACCTCCCGTCCAGGGATCAGCAGCAACCTGTCGAAGGCCGGCTGCAATTGCGCCATCGCGGCGAAGTGGCTGGTGGTGTTGTGATCGGTGATGGCGATGAAATCCAGGCCCCGGGCGGTGGCGGCCTCGGCGGTGCGATAGACCGGGCATGGCGCGCGGGCGCCGCTCTGGGTCTGGCACGAGCCGTCGCTGTGACCGGTGTGGGCGTGCAGGTCGCCGCGATACCAGCCGGCCCCGGCCTTCAACGGCTTGGCCGCAAGGCTCGGCCCGCCAGGCGTCCGCTCCAGGAAGATCCTGGCCTCAAAGGACGCCACGGTCTCCGCGCGGGTATTGGGCACGCCCAGCAGCAAGGTCCAGCGCCCGGCCGGCAGCGGTCCGGGCAGGTAGCTCATGGTGGCGTCCTCGACCCCCAGGGTGAAGGTGCGCTTGTTGCCGCCGCTCCAGCCCCGGAATCGATGGGGATCCATCAGGCCCAGGTCGATGACCGTCTTCTGGTCCCGGCCGGTATAGTCGAAGGCGACGGTCAGCCGGGTCACGCCATCCGGTACGTCAAAGCTCACGGGCTTGTAGGTCTGGTGATCGCCGCCGACGATCTGGCCAGTGAGCACGAAATCCGGGGCCTGTTCTCGGGCCCAGACCGGGGTCGCCAGGCAGAGAACGAGCAGCGTCAGCAGGCAGCGGATCAT
This sequence comes from Caulobacter sp. 32-67-35, assembly GCA_002280875.1. Classification (GTDB taxonomy): domain Bacteria; phylum Pseudomonadota; class Alphaproteobacteria; order Caulobacterales; family Caulobacteraceae; genus Caulobacter. The sequence continues at coordinate 9,987 of NCEV01000020.1, forward strand.
GTCAGTCTTCCAAACGAAAAGATGGGCGGCCGGCAGAACCGGCCGCCCAAGTCGAGGGGATCTGGAAACGAAAACTAGAAGCGGTACATGACAGCCGCGCGGAACGAGCGACCAAACTCCGGACGGCCGATGCCATAGACGGCGCCCGCCTCGGTGCTGATGATCTGGCCGGCGCGGGGATTGCCCTCGGTCAGGCCGATCTCGTCGGTGAGGTTGTTGCCATAGGCATAGATGGCCAGCTTGTCGGTGACGTTGAACCGCACCGTGGCGCCCACCAGCGTGTAGGCCGGCAGCTTGAGGGTGTTGGCGGCGTCGGAGTAGCGGTCGCCATAGCGTTCGACGCTGCTCTCCACCCGCAGGCGCCCATCCAGCAGGTTCACGCCGGGCGTCAGCCGGAACGAGGTCTTCGGTACACGGATCAACTGGTTTCCAGTGAAGTCGCGCGTGCGGCTGGCGGTCGCGGCGGGCGGCTTGATCTGGCAGGTGGCGTCCGTCGCCGAGATCGAGCAGGCCTCCTCGAACTTGTAGTCGCCAAATTCCGGATTCTGGACGGTCGCGCTGAAGCTCACGTCGAACCAGCGGGTGGGACGCACGGTCCCCTCCAGTTCCAGGCCCAGAGTCTCGGTCTCGGTGATGCTGGTCTGCTGGACATAGGCGCCGGTGGCCGGATTGAACACCAGGCTGCCGAAGCCGAGGTTGTCATAGGTGGTCTGGAACACCGTGGCGTAGAGGTCGGCCTTGGGGGTCGACCACTTATAGCCAGCTTCCATCAGGTCCATGGTCTGGACGGTCGGGGCCGTATTGAGGGCGTTGGTGATGTAATCGCCCAGCGACGGCAGACGGAAGGCCGAGGTGTAGCGCGCGAAGACGCCCATCTGCGGCGTGATCCGGTAGTCGGCGCCCACGGTCCAGCCGGCATGGTCGAACTTGCGGTCAAAACGATCATAGACGCCCGAACCGGCCAGGACGGTGTCGTCGGCCGGGGTCGGCGAGAGACCCAGATTGACGGTCTTTGTGCGCTCGCTGCGACCTTCGAATTCGATCTGCTCCCAGCGCACGCCGGCGTCGATGCGCAGGGACGGCGTGATGCTCCACTCGTCGGTCAGGTAGAGCGCGGTGGTGTTGGACTTGCCGTCGCCGTTGGCGAACTCGGCGCCATAGCGCGAGATGCCGTTCTCGGTGAGGCTGGACAGCACCTGACCCGCGCCGTTGACGGCCACCAGGTTCAGCCGCCGGGCGTTGTCGCGCACGTCGAGCAGAACGTTGGCCGAATAGCGGTTGAAGGCTTCCTCGACGTGGGCGGTGTAGACCCCGAAGGCGACGTCGTGGGTCTGGCCGCCGACTTCGAACTTGTGCAGCAGGCGGGCGTCATTGATCAGTTCGTCCAGCGGGACCGAGACGTAGCGCAGCGAGCCGTCGAGGACGAGGCCGTTGCCGTTCTGACCAGCGCCCGTGGTCTGGAAGATCTCGGTCGGCGAACTGGCGTAGCGCAGCTGCACGTCGGTGGCGCCCGGCGTGGCCGCCAGCAGGAGGGCGCGGTACTGGGCGATGCGAGCCGCACCGGTCAAGGGCGTGTTGGGGAACAGGCCGATACGCTTGGACTCCGACGTGCGGTAGCGCAGCGTGTTCTGGAAGTTCCAGCCGTCGAAGAGCTCATAGTTCAGGATGGCGGTGGCCTGGGTCAGCTTGACCTCGGTGCCGCGCGTCAGGTCCCAGTTGAAGGGCCCCGTCGGACCGCGCAGGGTCAGCTGGGCGGTTTCCGGACCGGCCAGGGTGCCTTTCAGCGCGTCGAAGCCAGGGGTGTCGCCCGGCTCGCCCGAAGCGTTGAACTTCAGGGGCACGCCGGCGAACAGGATGACATTGTCGTCCAGGTGCTTGATGTTGAACTCGATGCTGCCGCGCTCGAAATCGCGACCGGCCGAGACTCGCCACTGATAGCCCTTGTTGGCCGTGAAGCCCGGGTCGCGGATGCCGTCATCCTCGCGCCAGAAGCCGCCGGCGCCGACGCGCCACTCGCCGATCGGGCCGCCGTACCAGAGATCGACGCGCTTGAGGCCGTAGTCGCTGACCTGAACCTTGGCGATGCCTTCCGGGGTCTCGCCGCCCTTGCGGGTGATGAAGTTGACCGTGCCACCGGGGGCGTAGGAGGCGAAGATCGACGAGGGACCACCGCGCACGACTTCGATGCGCTCGATGGTCTCGTCCAGGCGGAACGACTGGTCGGCGTTCAAATAGCCCAGGCCGCCGTCGTGCTGCACCGGCGCGCCGTCTTCCTGCAGGGCGATGGCCGAGAACCCTTCCTGCGGGATGCCCCGCGCGCGGATGTTGGCGCTGGCCTCGCCGCCCGAGGCCTCGACCCAGAAGCCTGGCACCGACTTCAGGGCGTCCGCGACGCCCATCGGGGAGCGCATCCGCAGGGTTTCCTCGTTCAGGCTGGTGACGGCGTAGCTGGTGGCCAGGCGCGTGCGGGCGTCAGAACCGGCGCGCGAGGTGACGATCACCTCTTCCACCACGTCAGCGACGGCCGCGCCCAAAGGGCCCGCCGTCCGGGCGCGCAGCGTGATGACCTGCGCATTGGCCGAGGCGATCTCCAGGTCGGCGCCCTCGATCAGCTTGCGCAGGGCTTCCTCACGACCAAACGCACCCTTCAGACCGTCGGTGCGGTGACGGGCGGCGACGTCGTAGGGGAACATCAGCTGTACGCCGGCCTGACGCGAGAAGGCGTTCAGCGCCGCCGCCGTGTCGCTGGCCGGAATGTCGAACGCGACTCGCGCGGCCGTCTGGGCCTGGGCGACGACCGGCATGGCCGAAACAATGGCCGTCGTGGCCAGCAACAAGCACGCGCCCATGCGCGGCGCCCAGGTTTTGATCATCGGATTTGCCCCTGCTTCGTTGATCGCCGTGATCGGCGTCTCGCAGGGCAAGACGGGGGGCGCGGGAAAAACCCCTATCGAGATTTAAGAAGAATTCGCGACGGTCCGTCCTCGACGATCCGTAGACCGAACGTCGTGCGCAGCGCCTGCAGGAAGCTGTCGGGATCGCCGGTCAGGAACCGGCCGCCCAGCTTCAGATTGGCTGCGCGGGTGTCGCCGATGACCAGCTTGCGGGTCAGGTAGCGGTTGTACTCCTCGACCGCGACGGACAGGGCCTGTCCCTCGAACACGATCTCGCCCCGCCGCCAGGCCTGCACGTTCTGGACCCTGTCTTCCGGCGCATCGACGACGGCGATCTTGCTGTCGCTGACCTCCAGAACCCGGCGCGCATCATCGGCCCCGGCCACGCCTGCCTCGGCCGTGGCGTAGGCGGTCTCGATCACTGCGCGTCCGGCCAGGACCACGAGGTCCAGCCCCGCCGGGCGCAGCCGCGCATTGAACTGCCCCGCCGCCAGACGCGTCAGGGCCTGAGCCGTGACCAGTTCAAAGGGGCGCAGCGTGTCCCTGGCGATCGTCAGGGCGGCCTCCCCGCGCGCGAGCCACAGCCGGCGTCTTTGCCGGTCATAGCGCCAGAAGATTTCGGTGTCGGTATTCAGCTCGACCGAACTGCCGTCGGGCAGGGCCAGGGTGCGACGTTCGCCAACGCCGGTCGCGACGCGATCGCGCAGCAGGACGTCCCGCCCCAGATAGACGCCGGCCGCGAGGCTGGCGGCAAGAGTCGCGCCGCCGCCCGTCAGCCAGGCGCGTCGGTTGATCCCGGGCGCGGGCCGGGCTTCATCACTTCGCAGCACATCCAGCCGGCTCCAGGCGCTGGCCACCTCCGCGAAGGCCGCCGCGCGGCGCGGATCGGCGTCACGCCAGGCGTTCAGTTCCAGCTCTGTCGTGCGGCCGGCGTCCAGCCGCGCCAGCCATTGCGAAGCCTGGGCGATCAGCGCGTCTCTGTCTTGATCGCCCGTCTTGGCCATGAACTCGGTCGTTTCTCGATACTGCGCCCATCACCCGCGGCGAGGGCCTTGGTCAAGAGCCGAAGCCCCTTGGCCAGGTGTTTCTCGACCGTAGAGATGGACAGGTTCAACCTAACCGCTATCTGCGCCGGCGAAAGACCGTACATTTTTCGCAAGGTGAGCACCTTGCGGCATTGTTCGGGCAGGCGATCCAGCGCCGCCAGCACCAGGTCCAGCTCCTGCCGGGCGCTGGTTATGGCGTAGGCGTCCGGCGCGGGATCGGCCAGCAGGTCCATTTCCAGCACCCCGATTTGACGGATCCCGACCACCTTGGCGCGGCGGAAGCGTTCAAACGCCAGATTGCGGATGATGGTCATCACGAAGCGCTCGGGCGCCTCCAGCCGGCGCCAGTCCGGCACGCCCAGCACCTTGGCATAGGCTTCCTGGACAAGGTCTTCCGCCTCGGCCTCGTCGCCGATCAATTTGCGGGCATAGGCGCGATAGTTGCCGGCAAAGGGCAACACGCGGGTCGCAAACCAATGATCTATGTCACGCAGCCAGGCCATATCGCGTCCTGTCGCCTGAGACAGGGTCAGGTCGACTAGGCGCTGCACTAGCGCGATCACGTGTCAGTTTGCTGACGGGCCAGACCCAGCCTATCGCGGCCAGTCGGCAAGGATCTCAGCCTTGGCGTCCTCGAAGGCGACGCGGTCAATGTCGACCGCATACAGGCAGACCGGTCGATGCTCGGCTGATTCACTCCAGCAGTGGATCGCCGCCCCATCGGCGAAACCCGAAACCTTGCCCTCCAGAACCAGACCGAACGTCTGCGCCTGATCAAGGTTCTCAGGGGCGAGCTTGACAACATGTTCGTAGGGGCGCTTGCCGCGTCGCTCAACGCGCGAGGCTTCGGCGGCGTGCAACATGGCCAGGCCCAGCGTGGGCGCTTCGACCGACGTGGGGGTGGCGGGCGGCGCCACGGTGCGACGCGAAGGGCAGCCCTCCGAGGTCAGCCAGGGGCGCGGCAGCCAGAACCCTTCAACCGATTCCGTCCCCGAGGGCGTCGGCGCGGCGCGCACCAGCGGCAGGTCCGTCCACACCGCGGGGCGCGCGACCAGCCGCAGCGCCGAACCGGCCGGGTCATACTGATAATAGGCCTGGGCCGAACCGGGATCAGCGGCCGGTCCGCCGCATCCAAATGTCAGACGCACCCGAAACCGGCGGCCCACCAGATCTCGTCCGCCGCCTTCTGTGGTCCCGGCGGCATAGGCGTCAGACGCCCGCGCAGCCGCAGCGATGAGCTCGGCCCGCGTGGCGACCGCAGGAAGCGCGGGAGGCGCTGCGACGATCGGCGGGGCCTCAGCGACCACAGGCGGCGAAGCAGGCGGCGGCGGGGGCTGGCGGGTCAGCAGCAGCACAAGCACCACGACGGCCGCGAGCCCGACGACGACGGGCGCGATAAGGGCGAACTTGCGGTCTGCCGACCTGGGGCTATTGTCGCTCATGGCTACAGCCTAGCAGAACACAGGGTCCCCTTTGCAATCGCCTTCGTCCCGATCCGCGCGGGTCGCGTGCCTCCGCGTCGGCGCGCGACGTTCATGACCCCAGCCCAGATCATCGCCCTGGGAGTGCTGGCGGGAGTCGTCGTCGCCCTGATCCACGGCAAGCTGCGCTCCGATGTGGTGGCCCTGGCTGGCGCCGCGGTGCTGCTGGGCACGCGCACCGTTCGTCCGGTCGAGGTTCAGGCCGCCTTCGCCAGTCCGGCGATCCTGGCCCTGGCCTCGCTGTTCGTCATCGCCTACGCCATGGAGCTGTCGGGCCTGCTGGGCGTGCTGATCCGGGGCGCGACACGGCTCTGCGCCCGCCTGGGCGCGGTGGGCCTGTGGCTGGTCATCGCCTTCTGCGGACTGGCTTCGGCGTTTCTCAACAACACGCCGATCGTCGTGCTGGGCGCGCCCGTGGTGCGCGACGTAGCCCGCTCGATGGACCTGTCGCCCAAGCGCTTTCTGATCCCCCTGTCGTACGCGACGATCCTGGGCGGCGCCTGCACCCTGATCGGCACCTCGACCAATCTTCTGGTCAACGACATGGCCCGCAATGCCGGCCAGCCGGCGTTCAGCCTGTTCGAGATCACGCCGGTGGCCCTGGTCATCGCCGCGGTCGGCGGCCTCTATCTTGTGCTGGTGGGACCGCGACTGCTGGGCGCCGAGCCGGCGGCGTCACCCGCATCCGAGCCGATGGCGCGACCTCCGAACTCGCCGCCCGCCGGCGAGGATCCCGCGCTCTATCCCGTCGACGCGCCTTTCGATCCGGTGAAGGCCGGCGCGGCCCTGGGGGTTTTCACCCTCGTGGTCACGGTCGCGGCCCTGGGCCTGCTGCCGATCGCGGCGGCGGCCTTCGCCGGGGCGGTGTTGCTGGTGGTGACCGGCGTGATCAGCGTCGAGGACGCCTATAAGGGCCTGCGCCCCGAAATCCTGCTGCTGATCGCCGGCATGGTGGTGGTTGGCCTTTCCCTGGAACTGACCGGTCTGGCGGCCCTGACCACGGACGCCCTCGTCGGATGGCTGCGCGGTCTGGGACCGCTGTTCGCCCTGGCGCTGATCTATGGCGCCACCCTGTTCCTGACCGAGATCCTGTCCAACGCCGCCGTCGCGGTGTTGCTGACGCCGATGGCTGTGGCCCTGGCCGAGAGCCTGGGCGTCAATCCGCGACCCTTCCTGGTGGCGGTGATGATGGCCGCCAGCGCCGCCTTCGCCACGCCGTTCGGCTATCAGACCAACGTTCTGGTCTATCAGATGGGCGGCTATCGCTATCTGGACTTCGTGCGGATCGGCGCGCCGCTGAACCTGATCACCTGGGCCGCCGGCATGGCGGCCATCCCGATCTTCTTCCCCTTCTGAACCCGGCCGCGCAGCGATTCGGCCGGCTCACTCAAGCTGAGAACCGGCGTCGCTGATAAGCCTCGGCTTTTCCACTCCCCAGCTCAAACCAGTTGAGACGCCCAGCTCGCTCAGAGTGAGACTCGCCCTCATGCGAGCTCACTCAAAGTGAGAAACTTGCCCCGCGGCTCATTTGGAATGAGAATCAGGGGCGAACTCTTCGATACCTGCCGATAAGGTTTCAAGCCGCCCGAGCGCCAGCGGACTAAGCCGCTCGCGCGGCATGGGTGACCGGCGCTGGCGCCGTGAACGAACCTGAAGTGGCGCCTTGCCCGTCCTGTCTGAAGATCAGGGGTCAACCCTGCAGACAGGAGATCCCCGATGAGCTCTGCACCCACCACCCCGCTGCGTCAGCGGATGATCGAAGACATGTCCATCCGCCAGTTCGGCGAGCGGACCCAGCGCGGCTATGTCGCCGTGGTCGCCGACTTCGCTCGGTTCCTCGGCCGCTCGCCGGACAAGGCCGATCCCGAGGATCTGCGACGATACCAACTGCATCTGGCCGCCCAAGGCGTTTCGCCCGGCAAGATGAACGCTGCCGTCTCGGCCCTACGGTTCTTCTTCAACCTCACCCTGGGTCGGCAGGGTTATGGCGAGCGCTTGGCCAGGGCGCGCAAGGAAGACCGCCTGCCCGAAGTGCTCAGCCCTGAAGAGGTGGCGCTACTGCTGCACTGCGCCCCCAGCCTCAAGCACGAGGCCGCCCTCAGCGTCGCCTATGGCTGCGGGCTGCGGGTATCGGAGATCACCCACCTGAAGGTCGGCGACATCGACAGCGCCCGCATGCTGATCCGCGTCGAGCAGGGCAAGGGGCGCAAGGACCGCTACGTGATACTCGCCCCCGATCTGCTGGAGCTGCTGCGCCGATGGTGGCGCTCGGCCCGGCCGATGGGCTGGCTGCTCCCGGGCCGCGATCCTGGCCAGCCGGTCACCGCCCGCCAGCTCGACCGGGTCTGCAAGGCGGCGGCCAAGACGGCCGGCCTGGACAAGCGGGTGTCGATGCACACCCTGCGCCACTCGTTCGCCACCCACCAGCTGGAACGCAAGACCGACGTGCGGGTGATCCAAGCGCTGCTGGGCCACAAGAAGCTGGACACTACAGCCCGCTACACCCGCGTAGCGATCAAGACCCTGGGGGCGGTGAAGAGCCCGCTGTCGCTGCTTCGGCCGCCGCCCGCCCGAGCCGGTCGCCATGTCCCGGCCATCCCTGGAGGTGGCCGACATCTTCCGCGCCCATGGCCCGGCTATCGCCGCGCCCAGGCCGGACATCTGAGCCTTGGTTAGCTCAAGGCCATGTCGGCCATCGAGGCCTGTCGCACCGCCGGGCTCGGCGGTCATGTCGCGCGCTGCGACGACTGCCAGCGCCTGGCGGTGAGCTACAACTCGTACCGCAACCGCCACTGCCCTAAGTGCCAGGGCTCGGCAGCCAAGGTCTGGCTGGCTGAACGCGAGGCCGACCTGCTGCCCGCGCCCTACTTCCATGTCGTCTTCACCCTGCCGGGGGAGATCGCCGCCATCGCCTTCCACAACAAGGCCGTGGTCTATGACCTGCTATTCAAGGCCGCCGCCGAGACCCTGCAGACCATCGCCGCCGACCCCAAGCTGCTCGGCGCGCGGCTGGGCCTCATCGCCGTGCTGCATACCTGGGGCTCAGTCCTGACCCATCACCCGCATGTGCACTGCATCTTGCCAGGCGGCGGGCTGTCGCCAGACGGTCAGCGCTGGATCGCATGCCGCAAGGGCTTCTTCCTGCCCGTGCGGGTGTTGTCGCGGTTCTTCCGGCGGCTGTTCCTGGAGAAGCTCGCCGACGCTCATGCGCGCGGGCGCCTGAGTTTCTTCGGCGAGCTCACGCCATTGGCGGCGCCCGAGGCCCTCGCCGCCTATCTCGCCCCGTTGCGTCGCGCCGAATGGGTGGTCTACGCCAAGCCACCGTTCGGGGGGCCGGCCACCATGGCCCTGTCGCCGGCCGAGTTCATCCGGCGGTTCCTGATCCACGTGCTGCCGTCCGGCTTCCACCGCATCCGCCACTATGGCCTGCTAGCCAAGGGTCCCAACGCCGTGCCCTTGAAGACCCTGCGCGCCCTGATCCTGGAGCGAACGCCGCATCCGGCCGCCGTGCACAAGGACCCAGTGAGCCCAAGGCCACAGCGGCCCTGACCTGCCCGTGCGGCGGCGCCGTGCGGATCATCGAGGTCATCGGCCGCAGCGGCGCCTGGCGCGCCCGCCCCCTTCGCGCCACTGTGGTGTGACAGCTCATGAGTCTAGCCACAACGATCGTCCGCGCCCATGCCCGCCATCGCCCCCGGCCTTGGCGCAGAGCCTGCTGCGCCTCGCGTCCAGCCGCGCCTCAAGCGCCGTTCCGCGACCGCCAATGTCGGCCCCTAACACCGCTCAGGGACCGACATGTTGAACGTTTGGGGCTCTTCGTGGCCACTGCCCAGGCCTATTGGGCTATCGTCAGCACCGCAGCGACAACCGCTATCGCCATAGCCTGACACGCTCGGCGTACTGACCGCGGCTTCCTCCCCTGAAGGCTTTCGAAAGCCGGCCCTCAGCGTCGGCCGCAGACCCAGTGCACGGGCCGGCATCCGAAACCCTCAACAGGAACGGAACTTCACAGCGCGCCAACTTCCGGACATTCACTCGGCCATGCTTCACATGCCAAAGATCGGCTCGAACGGCATGGTCCATGCTCGTCGCACATTGGCTAGTCCGCAATGAAGCGGTAACCGACCCCAGGCTCGGTTTCGATGATCTTCGGATGAGCCGGATCGATTTCCAGCTTTTGGCGCAGCTGGCCGACGAAGACGCGCAGATACTGGGTGTCCGTTGCGTGGGCGGGGCCCCATACGGCGACCAGCAGGTCCTTGTGCGTCAGCAATTTGCCGCGCCCCGAAGCCAGGCGGGCGAGCAGCTCGAATTCCTTGGGCGAAACCTTCACCACCGCGCCGCCTCGGGTAACCCGATGCTTGTCCAGATCGATCTCGACATCGCCGGCCCGGATTGGTCCGGGCGGCAGCCTGGTGGAGGCGCGCTGGCGCAAAGCGGCGCGAAGACGGGCCAGCAGCTCGCCCACCCCGAAAGGCTTTTCCAGGTAGTCGTTAGCGCCGTGGTCCAGAGCCTGGATCTTCTCGGCCTCGCGATCGCGGGCCGACAGGATCAGGATCGGACCGTCATAGAAGTCGCGCGCCCGGATCAGCACATCCTTGCCATCCATGTCGGGTAGGCCCAGGTCCAGCACCACCGCGTCGGGCGACCATGTCGCCACGCCCCGCAGGCCCTCCTGCCCGCTGTCAGCGCGCAGGGGCTCATAGCCGGCCGCATCGAGCGCCGGACCCAGGAAGCGGTGGATCTGGGGCTCATCGTCGATGACCAGGATGCGTGGACGCGAGATGCTCATGGCGCCGCTATAACAGGTGATGCGGCGTGGCGACCGCCTTGGGCAGGCTGATCAGGATGCGCGTGCCCTTGCCGTCATGGATCGGGCTGGCGGCGGCGATGCGGCCGCCCATGGCGTCGATGAAGCCCTTGGCGATCGAAAGGCCCAGGCCTGCGCCCTGATTGCGGTCGCTCGGCTCCTCCATGCGGCGGAACTTTTCGAACACCCGCTCCAGCTCGGCGGTCGCGATACCGCGCCCCTCGTCCTCAATGCTGATCACCACATTGGCGCGATCCTCATAGGCCGCCATCTCGATGCGCGCCTCGGCCGGGCTATAGGCGATGGCGTTTTCCAGGATGTTGACGATGGCCTGCTCCAGCAGACTGCCGTCAACCCTCACCAGGCTCAGCTCGGCCGGATAGTCGCGGGTCAGCGCGCGGCCGCCCAGCCGGCGGGCCACACGATCGGCGGCCGCGCCCAGCACATCGCGCACATCGGTCCAGTCGGTGCGCAGGCGAAGCGCCCCGCCCTCCAGCCGGGTCATGTCCAGCAGGTTGCCGACATAGCGGTTCAGACGCTCGGCCTCCTCGCGGATGCTCAAGGTCAGGTCAGCGCGCACGGCGGGCGTCAGGGTCTTGCCATAGTCGATCAGGGTGCTGGAGGCGCCCAGCACGGTCGAGAGCGGCGTGCGCAGGTCATGGCTGATCGAGTTCAGCAGCGCCGAGCGAAAGCGGTCGGCCCGGCGCAGGGTCTCGGTCTCGACGGCCTCGGTCGCCAGTTCGGCCCGTTCCAGAGCCACGGCGCCCTGCTCAAGCAAGGCCAGAACCAGACGCTCGGTGTCGGAGCCGGCCACCATCACCCCGGCCTCGACACCGGCCACGCCGGCGCGGGACCGCACGCCGTCCAGCGGCCAGAAGGTCCAGCGGGTCTGCGGCAGGGTGCCGGTGCCAAAGCCGGCCGGCTCGCCCTTCTCCCAGGCCCAGCGCGCGGCGGCCATCGGGGCGGCGTCGAGCGGTTCCAGGGTCGGCGCGCCGGCGGCGGGCTCCAGCTCGCCATCGCGCGGCAACAGCACCATGGCCTTGGCGCCCGCTGCGGCCGCCGCCTGGTCGGCGATGGCCCGGGCGGTGGCGCCGCGATCGGCGGCGGCCGAGAAGATGCGGCTGGCCGCCAGCAGGGCCGACACCGCCGAGGCGCGCCGCTGGGCGTCCTGTCCCTGATCACGCACCCGCCCTGCAAGCCCACCGGCCGCCAGCGCCACAGCCCAGAAGACGATCAGGGTCAGGACGTCGGTCGGCGAACCGATCTGAAAGCTGTAGCGCGGCTCCAGGAACAGATAATTGTAGACGAGAAAGGCGACGGTCGCCGCCGCCAAGGCGGGGCGCAGGCCGTGCCGAACACCGGCCGCCAGCACCGCCGCCAGGAAGATCATCCCCAGGTCCACGCTGTCGAACGCCACGTCCAGACCCCAGGCGCACAAGGTGGCGACGCCGACGAAAGCCGCGCCCGTGAAATAGGCGCGCCAGGGCGGCCGAGCGCGGGGCTTGGGCGGCTCGGGCGCAGCCTCATGCGCCGCCTCGGTGACCACATGGATCGCCGCGCCGCGCGCCTCTCTCAGTAGGGCCGCCGCCAGGGACTGACCCAGCATCTCGCGCCAGCGGCTGTCGGCCGACTTGCCGATGACGATCTGGGTGACGTTGTTGCGCCGGGCATAGGCCATCACCGTGGCGACGATATCCGACCCCGTCAGCACCACGGTCGATCCGCCCAGCTGCTCGGCCAGCTTCAGCGCGTCGCGAACCCGGGCGCCGGCCACCGGACCCGGCGGGGCGTGGTCGGGCCTGTCCACATGGGTGACGGTCCACGGCGCATCCATCATCATGTCCGACAGGCGTCGGCCGGTACGGACCAGCCCCGCCGACATGGCGTCGCCGCCGATCAGCACCAGGATCCGCTCGCCCGCCGCCCAGGGGCCCTCGACCCCCTTTTCGCGCATGGCGGCGACCAGCTGGTCGTCCACCGTCTGGGCGGCGCGGCGCAGGGCCAGTTCCCGCAGGGCGGTCAGGTTCTCGACCTTGAAGAAGTTCTCCGAGGCCAGCCGCGCCGTCTCGGGCACATAGACCTTGCCCGCCGCCATCCGCTCGCGCAGCTCGTCGGGGGTGATATCGATCACCTCGATGGCGTCGGCCCGCGACAGAGCGCTGTCGGGCACCGTCTCGCGCTGGCGCACGCCGGTGATGCGCTGCACCACATCGACAAGGCTTTCCAGATGTTGGACGTTCAGGGTCGTCCAGACATCGATGCCGGCCGCCAGCAGCTCTTCCACATCCTGCCACCGCTTGGGATGGCGCGAGCCCGGCGCGTTGGCGTGAGCGTATTCGTCGACCAGCAGCAGGGCCGGCTTGCGCGCCAAGGCCGCGTCGAGGTCGAACTCCATCATCACGTGGCCGCGATGATCGATCGGCCGACGCGGCATGACCTCCATGTCGCGCAGCAGGCTTTCGGTCTCGCGGCGGCCGTGGGTCTCGACCAGACCGACGACCACGTCCTTGCCCTCGGCCTTGCGACGCCGCGCGGCGCGCAGCATCTCGTAGGTCTTGCCCACGCCCGGCGCCATGCCCAGAAACACCTTGAGGCGCCCCCGGCCCGCCTTGTTGGCGGCGGCCAGAAGCGCCTCTGGATCGGGCCTTTTGGGTTCGTCGGCCGGCAAGCGTCTAGCCCGGCGCGCGGGCGTCGAGCACCCGGTTGACCGCCAGCACATTGACGCGCGGCTGGCCGATGAAGCCCAGCAGACGACCTTGGACATTGGCGTCGATCACCGCCTCGACCTGCGGCGTCGTCAGGCCGCGCGCCTTGGCGATGCGGGGCGCCTGCAGGCGGGCGAAGGCCGGCGAGATCTCGGGATCCAGGCCCGAGCCCGAGGTGGTGACGGCGTCGGCGGGGATCACCACGCCGGGGTTCTCGGCGCGCAGGGCGTCGGCGTCGGTCTTGACCCGCTCGGCAAGGGCCTCGTTCATCGGGCCCATATTGGAGCCGCTGGAGGCCGAGGCATCATAGCCGGCGCCGGCCGCCGACGGGCGGGGGTGCAGATATTTCGCCGCCGCGAACGGCTGGCCGATCAGGGCCGAGCCGATGACGGTCCCCTTGGCGTCACGGACAAGGCTGCCATTGGCCTGATCCGGGAACGCCGCCTGGGCGACGCCGGTGATCGCCAGCGGGTAGGCCAGGCCCAGCAGGGCGGTGAAAAGGCCCATGGAAACCAGGGCGGGACGAAGGTGGGAGAGCATGTTGGAATCTCCGAAGGTGACAGCTTAGGCCAGGCCGAGGCTGGAGACGATCATGTCGATGAGCTTGATGCCGACAAACGGCGCGACCAGGCCGCCCAGGCCGTAGATCAGCAGGTTGCGCGAGAGCAGCTTGCCAGCGCCGACGGCGCGATACTTCACGCCGCGCAGGGCCAGCGGGATCAGCGCCACGATCACCAGAGCATTGAAGATCACCGCCGACAGGATCGCGCTTTCTGGGCTGTGCAGACGCATGATGTTCATGGCGCCCAGAGCAGGCAGCGAGACCACGAACATCGCCGGGATGATGGCGAAATACTTGGCCACGTCATTGGCGATCGAGAAGGTGGTCAGGGCGCCGCGAGTGATCAGCATCTGCTTGCCCACCTCGACGATCTCGATGACCTTGGTCGGATCGCTGTCGAGATCCACCATATTGCCGGCCTCGCGGGCGGCCTGGGCGCCGGTCTGCATGGCCACCCCGACATCGGCCTGAGCGAGCGCCGGAGCGTCATTGGCGCCGTCGCCGCACATGGCGACCAGACGTCCCCTGCCCTGTTCCTCGCGGATCAGCCGCAGCTTGTCCTCGGGCGTGGCCTCGGCCAGGAAGTCGTCGACCCCGGCCTCCGAAGCGATGGCGGCGGCGGTCACCGGGTTGTCGCCGGTGATCATCACGGTGCGCAGGCCCATGCGGCGCAGGTCGGCAAAACGCTCCTTGACGCCCGGCTTGACGACGTCCTTTAGGTGGATGACGCCCACCAGGACGCCGTTTTCGCTGACCGCCAGGGGCGTGCCGCCCGAGCGGGCGATGCGGTCCACGGCGGCGTTGACCTCGGCCGGGATCATCTTGGGATCCAGGGCCAGGCTGCGATAGACGGCGTCCACCGCGCCCTTGCGCCACGACATCGAGCCAGCATCCAGACCCGACTGACGGGTGGTGGCGCTGAAGGCGATCGAGGTCGCGCCGGCCGGAACCTCGACCACCACGCCCTGGTTGCGACCCAGCTCGACGATCGAGCGGCCTTCCGGGGTCTCATCGGCCAGCGAGGCGCTGACGGCGGCGCGCAGGGCGGCCTCCGGACGCACGCCGGGGGCGGCGATCACTTCGGTGGCCATGCGGTTGCCGAAGGTGATGGTGCCGGTCTTGTCCAGCAGCAGGGTGTCGACGTCGCCGGCGGCTTCCACCGCGCGGCCCGAGGTGGCCAGCACATTGACCTTCAGCAGGCGGTCCATGCCGGCGATGCCGACGGCCGAGAGCAGGCCACCGATGGTGGTGGGGATCAGGGTGATGAACAGCGCGCCCAGCACCAGCGGGTCGATCGCCACGCCCGAGAACTTGCCCAGGCCCAGCAGGGTGACCACCGCGATCAGGAAGATCAGGGTCAGGCCGGCCAGCAGCACAGCCAGGGCGATCTCATTGGGCGTCTTGCGACGGTCCGCGCCCTCGACCATGGCGATCATGCGGTCGAGGAAGGTATTGCCCGCCTCGGCCGTGACCCGCACCTTGATCCAGTCGGAGACCACGGTGGTGCCGCCGGTGACGGCCGAGCGGTCGCCGCCGCTTTCGCGGATCACGGGCGCGCTTTCGCCGGTGATGGCGGCCTCGTTGACGCTGGCGACGCCTTCGATGATCTCGCCGTCGGTGGGGATCACGTCGCCGGCCTCGACCAGGATGATCTCGCCGACGCCCAGCTTGTGAGCGGGGGTCGGGACGATGGTCCCGGTCTTCTCGTCGATGATCAGCTTGGCCTTGGTGGTGACCCGGGTGGCGCGCAGGCTGTCGGCGGCCGCCTTGCCGCGCCCTTCGGCGACGCTTTCGGCCAGGTTGGCGAACAGCACCGTGGCCCATAGCCAGATCGCGATCTGGATCGCGAAGCCGGCCGGCTGATGGCTGACCACCGCTGCGACGGCCGAGACCGTCGACAGCAAGGCCACGATCCAGGTGGTGAAGATCACCGGATTGCTGGTGAGCTGGCGCGGGTCCAGCTTGACGAAGGCGTCCTTGGTCGCGCGCAACAGCACGGCGGAGGAGAGGCCGCCGGCCAGGGGAGCGGGCTTGCGCCCGCCCTCTGTGACGGAGGGGTCTAGGGTGGTCATGTCAAATCGCCTTTGCGATCAGCTGTGTCAGTGGACGCTGGCGACCGCGGCGAGCGCCTGGAAGTGCTCGACGATCGGACCCAGCGCCAAGGCGGGGAAGAATTGCAGGCCGCCCAGGATCAGGATCACCCCGATCAGCAGGCCGATGAACAGGCCGCCATCGGTGGGCAGGGTGCCCGCAGACGGGGCAAGCTTGGGCTTGGCCGCCAGGGCGCCGGCGATGGCCAGCACCGCGACGATGGGGGCAAAGCGGCCCAGCATCATCGAGATGCCCAGGGTGGTGTTCCACCACGGCGCATTGGCCGTCAGCCCGCCAAACGCCGAGCCGTTATTGGCCGTGGCCGAGGTGTAGCCGTAGAGAATCTCCGACAGGCCGTGCGGTCCGGCGTGCATCAGTCCCTTCAGGGCCTCGGGCAGGACGGCCGCTACGCCTGAGAACCCCAGCATCGACAGCGGGATCACCAGCACCGCCAGCATGGCCAGCTGGATCTCGCGGGCCTCGACCTTCTTGCCCAGATATTCGGGCGTGCGGCCCACCATCAGACCGGCGACGAACACTGCCAGCAGGGCCATGACGACCATGATGGCGATCCCCGAACCGATGCCGCCGGGCAGGATCTCGCCCAACTGCATCAGGAACAGTGTCACCGCGCCGCCCAGCGGCATCAGGCTGGAATGCATCCCGTTGACCGAGCCGTTGGAGGCGCCTGTGGTCATGGCCGCCCAGGTGGCCGTCGAGGGAGCGCCGAAGCGAACCTCCTTGCCCTCCATATTGACCGAGGCGTCGACGCCGGCCGCGACGAGGGCAGGAGGCGCTTGGGTCTCGGTGGCGTAGATCGCCGCCGCGCCGGCCGACAGCAGGATCAGGGCCGCCGCCACCAGGGCGCGGATGTCCTTGCGGGCCATGGCGCTGCGGCCGAAGGCGAAGAACGCCGCCCAGCCCAGCACATTGATCGACACCGCCGTGATCAGGTTGGTCAGCGGCGTGGGGTTCTCGAACGGATGGGCGGAGTTGACGTTGAAGACGCCGCCGCCATTGATGCCCAGCTGCTTGATGGCTTCCTGGCTGGCCGTGGCGAACAGGGCGATCTTCTGCGGCGCGCCTTCCAGCGTGGTCGCATCGACGCTGGCGGCCAGGGTCTGGGGCAGGCCCAGGGCGACCAGGACGATCGACAGCACGATGCAAAGCGGCAGCAGCACATAGAGCGTGGTGCGGATCAGGTCGGCCCAGAAATTGCCGGTGGCGGCCGAGACGAAGTTCTGCACGGTCAGCACCAGCATCTGGCTGAGCGTCGACATCGTGGTCTCGCCGCCATAGCTCTGCCAGTTGGTGTTGGTCACAAAGCTGGCGGCGGTATTGAACGCCAGGTGCGGCGAGACGCCGGCGAAACCCTGCGGGTTCAGCGGCAACACGCCCTGCAGGCGCAGCACCGCATAGACCATCACAAAGCCCACGGCGTTGAACGCCAGCAGGGCAAGAGCGTAGGCGTGCCAGGTCTGGCTTTTCTTTGGGTCAATGCCGCCAGCCGAATAGAACAGGGCCTCGACGGGTTTCAGCACCGGGTCCAGCCAGGTGCGTTCGCCGTTCCAGACCCGAGACATGTAGACGCCCAGGGGCCAGGCGATCGCGACCGCCAGGCCCAGCGTCAGGGCGATTTCCGCCCATCCTTGCCAGTTCATGAAATGTGATCCGTCAGAACTTGTCGGGTCGCAGCAGGGCCGCGACCATATAGGCCGCGACGACGATCGCCCCGGCTCCCCACAGCACGCTCACCAGCATGGTCAGACGCGCCTCAACGCCATGGCGAAGCCGGCGAAGGCCGAAAACAGCCCCACCCCCAGCGCCAGAAAAATCAGGTCAGCCATTGCCGCCTCCGTTCGGATAGGCGGCTTGAAGACCACGGCGGCGCGTAAGCTCGCCATGCGGGAAAGGGCCGGCGCGCGTAAGGGCTGCATAAAGGCGGCCAGGACCAGGCTCCCCCAGGCTCTGACCTTCGGGGTCGGCGCGATGGCGCTGCCCGAATGCGGACCCTCCCAAGGTCAGCGATGAGTCAGGTGTAGCCGTTCGAAATAGGCTGCTGCGGTGCGCCAGCGGCCTTCATAAGGCCGATATGGTTCCCCACGCCAAACTCCAAGGGAGACACAAAAGGGGGCCAGAAGTGCTGGCCCCCTTTTTAGAACGTGGCGCACTCCCACAGTGCGAGTCTCATCTCTTTGATACACAGTCTCATCTATTGTGGATCACTTCTCATTCATAGTGAGCCGGTCCAGCGATCCCGACGTCGTCAGACGTCGACCTCGGCGTCCAGCGCGTTTTCCTGGATGAACTCGCGGCGCGGCTCGACCAGATCGCCCATCAGACGGCTGAACATGTCGTCGGCGTCGTCGGCGTGGTTGACCTTGACCTGCAGCAGGGTGCGGGCCTCGGCGTCGAGGGTGGTTTCCCACAGCTGGTCGGGGTTCATCTCGCCCAGGCCCTTGTAGCGCTGGATCGACAGGCCCTTGCGGCCGGCCTCCATCACCGCGCCGACCAGATCCATCGGTCCACGGACGGTCGTCGACTTGTCCCGGCGACGGAACACGGCGCGGCCGCTGAAGATCTCGGCCAGGGCCCCGGCCCGTTCGGCCAGGCGACGGGCGTCGGCGGCGTGCAGCAGGCCATCGTCCAGCACCACGCTCTCGGTCACGCCACGACGGATGCGCTTGAACACATAGGCCGTGTCGCCACGCTCGCCGGTCCACAGGCCATCGCCTTCCTCGGCATAGAGGTCCAGACGCGCGGCGGCGGCGGCGATGTCGGGGGTCTCGCCCAGCAGGCCGGCCAGGGCCGTCTGCTCCACGGCGAAGGCGGGGGCGCGGGCGGCCAGGCGATCGATATTGCCCTTGGCCTGACGGCACAGCTGGATCAGGGCCAGCAGGTCCTTGCCGGTGCGGCGCTCGCCCGAGGGCAGGTCAAGCTCCGCCCCGTCGACACCCTCGTCGATCAGGAAGGCGTCCATCTCGGCGTCGTCCTTGAGGTAGCGCGAGGACTTGCCCTTGGCCGCCTTATAGAGCGGCGGCTGGGCGATATAGATGTAGCCGCGCTCGATCAGCTCGGGCATCTGCCGGTAGAAGAAGGTCAGCAGCAGGGTGCGGATGTGGGCGCCGTCGACGTCGGCGTCGGTCATCAGCACGATCTTGTGGTAGCGCACCTTGTCGGCGTTGAAGTCGTCGCGGCCGATGCCGGCGCCCAGAGCGGTGATCAGGGTGCCGATCTGGTCGGACGACAGCATCTTGTCGAAGCGGGCCCGTTCGACGTTGAGGATCTTGCCGCGCAGGGGCAGCACCGCCTGGTTGTCGCGGTTGCGGGCCTGCTTGGCGGAACCGCCGGCCGAGTCACCCTCGACGATGAAGATCTCGGACTTGGCCGGATCGCGTTCCGAACAGTCGGCCAGCTTGCCGGGCAAGGAGGTGATGTCGAGCGCGCTCTTGCGGCGGGTCAGTTCGCGGGCCTTGCGGGCGGCTTCGCGGGCGGCGGCGGCCTCGGCGATCTTGGAGACGATGGCTTTCGCCTCGTTCGGATGCTCCTCGAACCAGCTGGCCAGGCCCTCCTGAACCAGACCTTCAACGGCGGGGCGCACTTCGGACGAGACCAGCTTGTCCTTGGTCTGCGAGCTGAACTTGGGGTCCGGCACCTTGACCGACAGTACGCAAGTCAGGCCTTCGCGGGCGTCCTCGCCCCCGACGCTGACCTTTTCCTTCTTCGTGATGCCCGAGCTCTCGGCGTAGTTGGTGATGATCCGGGTCAGGGCGCCGCGGAAGGCCGAAAGGTGCGTGCCGCCATCCCGCTGCGGGATGTTGTTGGTGAAGCACAGCATGTGCTCGTGATAGCTGTCGTTCCACCACAGGGCCAGATCGACCTCGACCTTGTCCTTACGGCCGCGAATGACGATCGGCATCTTCAGCAGGGGCGTCTTGGCCTTGTCGAGGTGTCGGACAAAGGCCTCGATGCCGCCCTCATAGTGCAGCTTTTCTTCCCAGGGCTCGGCGTCGCGCAGGTCGCGGAAATAGATGGTCACGCCCGAGTTCAGGAAGGCCAGCTCGCGCAGGCGGTGCTCCAGCGTCTTGCGGTCAAATTCGATGAACGCAAAGGTGTCCCTGGACGGGAAGAAGGTGACTTCCGTGCCCGTCAGGGTGGTTCCGGCCTTGGGGCCTTCCGCCCGCACCGGCGAGTCGCCGGTCTGGGCCAGCGAGGTCACCGCGTCGCCGCGCTCGAAGCGCATCTGATAGCTGTGGCCGTTACGGTGGATCTTCAGCTCCAGCCAGTCGCTGAGCGCGTTGACGACGGAAACGCCAACCCCGTGCAGACCGCCCGAGACCTTGTAGCTGTTCTGGTCGAACTTACCGCCGGCGTGCAGCTGGGTCATGATGACCTCGGCCGCCGAAACGCCTTCGCCTTCGTGGATGTCGACGGGGATGCCGCGCCCGTCGTCGGTGACCGTCACCGAGCCGTCGGCGTTGAGGATCACCTCCACCTTGGTGGCGTGACCGGCCAGGGCCTCGTCGATGGCGTTGTCGACCACCTCATAGACCATGTGGTGCAGGCCCGAGCCGTCATCGGTGTCGCCGATATACATGCCGGGGCGCTTGCGCACCGCGTCCAGGCCCTTCAGCACCTTGATCGAGTCGGCGTCATAGTCGCCGCCCATCACTTCGGGGGCCGCCATCTGCGAGCCGTCGGCAGTGGTCAAGCGGTCGCCCGAATTGTCTTCAGCGGGGCCTTCGGTCTCTTGCGTCATACGTCTTCCAAAGCGGTCAGGCCGGCGTCGCACACGCGAACGCCAAGAGCCCGACCTTTGAGGTGGTCGAACAGCGACTCGTCCGTGCCGGTGAGGAAGGCCTGGAGCTTGAGCGCCGTGATTTCGTCGGCCAGTGCGGCTCGCCGGGTGAGGTCGAGGTGCGCAGCGACTTCGTCGAGCAATACTATAGGATTCGGCGCGGATTCCGCACGCGAAAGTCGCGCCGCCTGGGCCAAAACCAGGTTCAGAATCAGCGCTTTCTGCTCACCGGTCGAGCATTCCGCCGCCGGACGGTCCTTCTCGACATGCAGGATGGAAAGATCGCCCCGGTGAGGGCCGGTCAGGGCCCGTCCGGCGGCCCCGTCGCGGGGCCGGGCGGCGGCCAGGGCCGTGGCCAGACGCAGCTCGATCTCGGCGCACTCGACACCGTCGAGCGCCAGCTTTTCCCATTCGCCGGTCAGGGACAGCCTGGCCTGCGGAAAGGGCCGGTCGCCGCGACCGTCGATCTCGGCCTGCAGGGCGATCAGGGTGCGGGCGCGGGCCTGGGCCATCAGCGCGCCGGCCTCGGCGAGACGGGCTTCGAGCGCCGTGAGCCAGACCGTGTCGGCGGGCGCGCCGCTCTCGAAAGCGTCGGTCAGCAGACGCATCCGCTCGCGCTGGGCCTTGTCATAGGCGTTGGCGTGGGAGGCGTGCGACGGCTCGGCGGCGAACACCAGTCGGTCGAAAAACTTCCGGCGCTCGGCGGCGGCCTCCAGGAACAGGCGGTCCTGGGCCGGGGTCAGCCAGATCGGCCGGATGTGGTCGGTCAGCCGTCCGGGCGGCACGGTCTCGCCGTCGATCCGCACGATGCGCCGCGTCGCGCCGCCGACCTCGACACCGGCGCCCAGCTGGACGGGCTCGTCCTCGCCGGCCTCGACCTGGGCGGCCACGGCCCAGGCCCGGCCGGTGGCCTCGCCCGGCAATCGCCGGCCGACCTCGGCCAGGCTGGAGCCGCGCAGGCCCTTGCCGGGTGACAGCAGGGAGATGGCCTCCAGCAGGTTGGTCTTGCCCGCCCCATTGGCCCCGAACAGGTAGACGCTGGCCCCGCCAGTCTCGAGACGGGCGTGGGCGTAGGACCTGAAGTCGGTCAGGGTCAGGGTATTGATCGCGGCCGACGCCATGGGGGTCTCTTAAGGCAGGTTGGCTTCTCCGTCGACGCTGCGCTGCCCCCTCCGGCCCTCCGGGCCACCTCCCCCAAAAGGGGAGGAGCTAACGCGCGGCGCTGCTCCCCCTCTGGGGGAGCTGTCGCGGAGCGACTGAGGGGGCAAGCGCCGGCGCCTCACGCGACATCTCGCTGAGCTATGAAAAGGGTCGCGGAGCGTCCGGACCACGTCCGGATGAGTTTTTGTAAGTTACCGTTTCGACGAAGCCGTCCGCTCCGCGTGACCGGTTCACAAGAGCCTGCGCTTGGGCGGTATGTGACGCCTCGTACGCTTCCAGCCCCAGACGGGCGGCGTGAATAGCGTTCACGCCGGACCGCGAGCCATTACGCCCGCCTGTCCCCGCTCGATCACCCCCGCCGCCGCAATGGTCGCTGGCCTTGCGCCCTTTCCTCGCGACGAGGTGGGTCAAGAATACGGGAGGTTTTCAGGGGGCTGCGTCGATTGTCTGGACGCCCATACAAGTCCTCCCCCTAGCGGGGGAGGCGATCGCGTAGCGATCGGAGGGGGAAGTGCTGCTGAATCAATGCGGTATTCCCCCACCGGCCTCCGGCCGCCTCCCCCTTCAGGGGGAGGACTTAGGGCGTCTATCCCCGTGCCTATCCGGGGACGGCGCGATCCCGATCCCCGTAGCTGGGCCCCGCGCTCACCTACCCAAAATACCGCCGCGCGATCTCCAGATTGTCCTTCTGCCAGACCCCGGCGGCGCCCATCAGCACGCGCATCATGTTGGCCTGGAAGCTCTGACGCGCCTCGTCGCGGTCGACCAGCTGACGGAGCGGCCAGTCGAAGCGGGCGTCCGGCGCGATGGCGCGGTGGACAGCATAGTTCATGGCGACCAGGTCGATGCGGTGCTCGACAGCGCCAAACGCCGCCTCGACGCGCTGGGAGCGGTCAAACCAGGTGTCGCAGCCCGTAAAGTCGGTCGCTTCCCAGAGGGTGAGCATGTTGTCGAACAGCTCGGCGAACAGGTCTTCGCGCAGCCCCTGGGTCATCGGCCAAGCGGGATCAGACCCGCAGCGGCATCAGCACGTATTTGACGCCCGGATCGGTCGGATCGACCACCAGGGTGGGGCTGGCCGGGTCGGCGAAGCGGAACTCGGCGATGGGACCGCCGATCTGGCCGCAGACGTCCAGCAGGTAGCGGGCGTTGAAACCGATCTCGAAGGGCTCGCCGTCGTAATCGACCTCGACCTCTTCGACGGCCTGGCCGGCTTCCATGTTGCGCACGGTCAGGGTGATGCGGCCTGGCTCGATGGCCAGCTTCACCGAACGGCTCTTCTCGGCCGAAATGGTGGCGACGCGGTCGACAGCCTTGGCGAACAGGTCGTTGTCCAGGGTGAGGATCTTGGCGTTGTCGCGCGGGATGACGCGCAGATAGTCGGGGAAGGCGCCGTCGATGACTTTCGAGGTCAGGGCGGCCGCGCCAAATTCGAAGCGCACCTTCTGGGCCGAAACCTGCAGATCCACGTGCTCGCCGGCCGATTCCATCAGGCGGCGGGCTTCCTGGATGGTCTTGCGCGGCACGATGATGCCCGGCAGGCCGGCGGCGCCCTCGGGGGCGTCCATCTCGGCCAGGGCCAGGCGGTGGCCGTCGGTGGCCACGGCGCGCAGCTTGACCACGCCGCCGTCATTGACGGTGTGGAGATAAAGGCCGTTCAGATAGTAGCGGGTCTCCTCGGTGGAGATCGCAAAGCGGGTCTTGTCGATCAGGCGGATCAGCTCGGTGGTGTCGACCGGGATGCGGGCCGACAGGCCATCGCTGCTCATCACCGGGAAGTCGCCGGCCGGCAGGACCGGCAGGTTGAAGCGCGAGCGACCGGCCTGGATCACCAGGCGGGGGTCATCGCCGCTGAAGCTCAGCGACACGTCCGAGCCGTCCGGCAGCTTGCGGACGATTTCATACAGGGTATGGGCCGGGGCGGTGATCTGGCCGGGCACGTCGATCTGGGCCAGGCCCTCGTCGATGATCTCCATGTCCAGGTCGGTGGCCGAGAAGCTGAGCGTGTCGCGTTCCGCCGACAGCAGGATGTTCGACAGGATCGGGATGGTGTTGCGGCGCTCGACGACGCTCTGCACATGCCCCAGCGCCTTCAGCAGCGCCGCCCGTTCGATCGTAAGCTTCATAAATCAGGTCCAGGTTCCGGGACCGCGCGCGTCGAGGAGAATCCCCGCGCTGTCCCGTTAAGAATGGACCGCCGACATTAGCGAAATCGCGCGCTTGGGGAAGAGGGCGGCGCCCCTTGCAGGCACGGAAACAGCGCCTATCTTTTGAGAACAGTTCTCAACAAGGAGCGCACGTCATGCGCCTCGCCCTCAAGACCCTGACCTACGCCTCCATGCACCTGACCGTGGCGGTCGCCGTCGCCTATGCCCTGACCCGCGACTGGCGCGTGGCCCTGGCCGTCGGCATCGTGGAGCCGCTGGTCCAGACGGTGTTCTTCAACCTGCACGAACGGGCCTGGTCGCGGGCCGACAGGCGCCGCGACCAGAAGCGCCGTCAGGACTTGATGTCGACCGAACCGCCCGAGCCGTCGGCCTCGGTGTTGGCGCCCGCATAGGGGTTTGAACCGCCGCCCGACGAGGGCTCGGCCGAGCCGGGCGCGGTCGAGCCCTTGGCCGCCACGGCGACCATGGCCGGACGGATCAGGCGGCCCATCAGCTCGTAGCCGGCCTGCAGGAACTGGATGACGCCGCCGGCCGCGACCTCGGTCGAGGGCTGCTCCATCACCGCCTGGTGCAGGTGGGGATCGAACTTCTCGCCCTTGGCCGGCTCGATCTTCTTCAGACCATTCCGCTCGAAGGCCGCCAGAAGCTCCTTCTCGGTCATTTCAACGCCGATGATATAGTTGGTCACCGCCGGATCCTGGCTGTCGCGCGGGCTCATGGCCGTGGCGCGCGACAGGTTGTCGGCGGCGCCCAGCAGGTCGCGGGCGAACTTCTGGATCGCATAGGCGCGGGCGTCGTTCATCTCGCGCTCGGCCCGGCGCTTGGTGTTTTCCGCTTCGGCGGCGTAGCGGAAAACCTGATCCTTCAGGGCCGCCACTTCCAGTTTCAGCGCCTCGATTTCCTGGGCGGCGTCCTCGGCTTCCGGAGCCATGCCCATCTCTTCAACCGGCGCTTGATCGTCACTCATAGCCTAGTCCTTATCCATCCATCATCCGGCCGAGCACGCGGGCGGTATAGTCCACCAGCGGGATCACCCGGGCATAGTTGAGGCGGGTGGGGCCGATCACCCCGATCGCGCCCAGCACCTTGCGTTGGCCCGTCATATAGGGCGCCGCGATCACGGAGGAACCCGAAAGCGAAAAGAGTCGCGTTTCGGCCCCGATGAAAATGCGCACGCCCTGGGCTTCGCGGACGTCGTCGAGCAGGCCGATCAGCTGACCCTTCTGCTCCAGATCGTCAAACAGCATCCGGACGCGCTCCAGATCCTCGCGGGCCCCGGGCTCGCCCAGCAGGTTGGCCTGGCCGCGCACGATCAGGGCCCGGGCGTCGCCCTCGCCGCCGCCCCAGGCCGCCAGACCATCCTCGACCAGCCGCGCCGCCGTCTCGTCCAGCTGCCGGCGGGCGGCCTCCAGCTCGGCCCGGACCTCGTCCTTGGCCTCGACCAGGGTGCGGCCCCGCAGGCGGCTGTTGAGGAAGTTGGACGCCTCCTGGAAGGCCGAGGGCGTCATCCCGGCCGCGCGCTTCATCAGCCGGTTCTCGACCGTGCCGTCCTCGAAGACCATAACCGCCAGGGCCTGGTCGCCGCCCAGGGCCACGAACTCGACATGCTTGACCCCGCCCTCGCGCACCGGCGTGACCACGATGCTGGCCCCGCCGGCCAGACCCGACAGGATCGAGCCGGCCTCGGCCAGGGCCTCTTCGAACGACCGGCCGCGGGAGAACAGCCGGGCCTCGATGGCCTGGCGCTCCTCCTGGCCGACATCGCCGACCTCCAGAAAGCCGTCGACGAACATCCGCAGGCCCGCATGGGTGGGCATCCGGCCAGCGCTGGTATGGGGCGAATCCAGCAGGCCCAGCTGCGCCAGGTCCTGCATGGTGTTGCGGATCGAGGCCGGCGACAGTGACATCCCGCCCCGCGAGAGGGTGCGCGACCCCACGGGCTCGCCGGTCTCCAGATAGGCTTCGACCACCCGCTTGAAGATGTCGCGGGCCCGCGCGTCCAACTCCGTCAGACCGGGGGTGCGACCAAACAATTGCGTCATGGCGTTAAGCCGGAGACCTCGCTGAGACAGAAAAGCGCCGGGCGCTCTTTCAAGTTCCCGTCGCAGATAGGATAAGCGGCCCCTTCTCACAGTCAAAGCCGGAGTTTCCCATGCGTCCTTCGAAACGCGCCCCCGACCAATTGCGCGCCGTCACGCTGGAGACCGGCGTCAACCGCTATGCCGAGGGCTCGTGCCTGATCGGCTTTGGCCACACCAAGGTGCTGGTCACCGCCAGCGTCGAGGAAAGCATCCCCGGCTGGATGCGCGGCAAGGGCCAGGGCTGGGTCACGGCCGAGTACGGCATGCTGCCCCGCGCCACCCACACCCGCGGCCGCCGCGAGGCCGCCGCCGGCAAACAGACCGGCCGCACCCAGGAAATCCAGCGCCTGATCGGCCGCTCCCTGCGCGCCGTGGTCGACATGAAGGCCCTGGGCGAGCGCCAGATCAGCCTGGACTGCGACGTCATCCAGGCCGACGGCGGCACCCGCACCGCCGCGATCACCGGCGCCTGGGTGGCCCTGCGCCTGGCCACGCAGTATCTGCTGGACGAGGGCGTGCTGAAGACCGACCCGATCATCGGCCAGGTCGCCGCCGTCTCGTGCGGTGTGTTCGCCGACACCCCGGTGCTGGACCTCGACTATGAGGAAGACTCCAACGCCGAGGCCGACAGCAATTTCGTCCTGACCGAGAACGGCGACATCGTCGAGATCCAGGCCACCGGCGAAAAGCGCGGCTTCACCCGCGCCGAGTTCGAGGCCCTGTACGGCCTGGCGGAAAAGGGCATCGGCGAGCTGTTCGCGTTCCAGATGGCGGCTATCGGGAAGTAGGCGCCCACACGGCTATTGCGGCCCGCGACGCCCCGCCCCCTTGCCCGGGGCGTCGACGAGCCCCAGATTCGATTTCCGAGAGGAGATCCAAGTGCCCGCACCCTTTCCCCCTCCTTTTCGGGGCCACGAAGTCGAAGCGCGCTTACGCCCCGCCGCCGAAGCCTATCCGTTCGACCTGGACCGGGTGCTGGCCTCGGTGGTCGCCCTGGAATCGCGCGTGCCGTCCGACGCCTACACGGCCAATATCCTGGGCACGGAGCGCATCGGCAACGGCGTTGTGATCAGCCCCACGGGGCTGGTCCTGACCATGGCCTATCTGGTGACCGAGGCGCGAGAGGTGATCCTGACCCTCAATGACGGCCGCCGCGTCTCGGGCCATGTGCTGGGCTTTGATCCGCGCAGCGGGCTGGGCCTGGTCCAGGCGCTGTCGCCGCTGGATGTGCCGGTCATGCCGATCGGCACGGCCAAGGGGCTGACGGCGGGCGACGCGGTGATCGCCGCCGGCGCCGGCGGACGCGCCCATGCCGCGGCCGGCCAGATCCTGACCCGGATGCCGTTCTCGGGCTATTGGGAGTACCATCTGGACGAAGCCATCATGACCGAGCCGGCCCACCCGCACTGGAGCGGCGCGGCCCTGATCGGTCCCAAGGGCGATCTGGTCGGCCTGGGCTATCTGAGCCTGGAAGCCCGCGCCGCCGATGGCTCGCCCCGGCCGATCAACATGTTCGTGCCCGCCGAACTGCTGCCGCCCATCCTCGACGACCTGGCGCGCGGCCAGCCGCCGCATCCGCCGCGACCGTGGCTGGGGGTGTTCACCCAGGAGATCGGCGACCACGTGGTGATCGTCGGCATCTCGCCCAAGGGCCCGGCGGCCCGCGCCGAACTGAAGCCCGGCGACATCATCCTGGCCGTCGACGGCCAGGGCGTCGCCGACCTGGCCGAGTTCTACAACGCCCTGTGGTCCCAGGGACCGGCCGGCGCGACCATTCCGCTGCAGGTGCTGCGCGAGGGCGACACCTTCGAGGTCGAGGTCCGCTCGATGGATCGCGGGACGCTGCTGAAGAAGCCGAAGTTCAACTGAGGCCTAAACCTTCAGCCGCCCGATCAGCGCCGTCGTCGACGGATCGTGGCGGCCCACCGCGCCGCTCTCCAGCTCCGGCAGGATCCGGCCGGCCATCACCTTGCCCAGCTCCACGCCCCACTGGTCGAAGCTGTTGATCCCCCAGATCACGCCCTCGACGAAGGTCTTGTGCTCATAGAGGGCGATCAGGGCGCCGAAGGTCTGCGG
>NCEV01000156.1 GCA_002280875.1 Caulobacter sp. 32-67-35
GGCCGGCTTGAACTGACCCTTCGCGCCCTTGTGCTGGGCTGCCTGCTGGCGGTGATCTTCACCGCCGCCAACACCTATCTGGGCCTGCTGGTCGGCCTGACCTTCGCCTCTGCCATTCCGGCGGCGGTCATATCGATGGCGGTGCTGCGCGCCTTCCGCACCTCGACCATCTGGGAGAACATGACCGTCCAGACCGTGGCCTCGGTCGGCGGGGCCATGAGTTCGATCATCTTCGTCCTGCCGGGCCTGGTGATGATCGGCTGGTGGCTGGAGTTTCCCTTCTGGCAGTCGGTGGCCATCTGCATCCTGGGCGGCGTGCTGGGGGTGACCTTCTCCATCCCGCTGCGCCGCGCCCTGGTGACCAACGGCGGCCTGCCCTACCCCGAGGGCGTCGCCGCCGCCGAGGTGCTGAAGGTCGGCTCGCGCGGAGCCGAACAGATCGAGAGCGCGGTGCGCGAGAACAAGTCCGGTCTGTGGATCGTCGTCGCCGGCGCTGTCGTCTCGGCCGGCTACGCCCTGCTGGTCGCGGGTCGCGTCTTCGCCGGCGAGGCGGCGAAATTCTTCAAGCTGCCGACCGCCCTGGGCGGCGGCGCCACCGGCATGGGTTTCGGCATGCAGTTCGCGCTTCTGGGCGCCGGCCACCTGATCGGCCTGACCGTGGGTCTGGCCCAACTTTTCGGTCTGATCCTGGCCTGGGCCATCGCCGTGCCGATCCTGACCAGCCCCGACACCGTGGCCTGGCTGACGGCGCACGGCATCCCCTCCATCGCCTCCACCCTGCCCGCCGGCGCGCCGGCCGAGGAGCTGGCGGCGACCGTCTGGAGCCGCGAGGTCCGCTTCATGGGCGCCGGCGTCATCGGCGTCGCCGCCATCTGGACCCTGGTCAAACTGGCCGGACCGCTGATCGGCGGCCTGACCTCGGCCCTGGCCGCCAACGCCAAACGCGCCCACGGCGAGGTGCTGGAACGGACCGAACAGGACCTGCCCATCAAGCTGGTCGGCGCGATTTCGGTCGCCTGCCTGGTCGGCATCGCCGGCCTGCTGGCCTGGTTCGCCCAGAGCGCCCCGGCCCTGGCGGGATCGACCCCGCTGCTGGTCATCGGCGGCCTGGTCTATGTCGTCCTGATCGGTTTCGCCGTCGCGGCCATCTGCGGCTATATGGC
>NCEV01000157.1 GCA_002280875.1 Caulobacter sp. 32-67-35
GCGATACGGCTGCCAAAGCGCGATCGCGCGGGCGAGCGCGGAGCTTACGCCCGCGGCGGCGATGTCGGTGGGGCTGGCTGTGTTGAGGTCGCTCATCACGAGGACAGACTCTTGCCGTGCCCAGACGTTCCATCACCGACGGCGTTCTTTCAGCGTTGTGGTTTTCAGGCCGCAACGACCTTGTCAGGAGCGCCCCTCGTCATTCGTCTTGTCCAAGCATCGGTGGGCGCAGCCGGGTGACAAGATCGCTGTGCTCCGCTCCCCGCGTGGCGCGCGCCACGTTGAGGCGGATGTAGATGCCCTGTACGCCGTGGGATCGCACGGCCAAGTCCCAGTTTTCCCGCGCCTGGACCAGACTGTTGACCGCCGAGCAGCACATGACTTGCGGCGCCGAGCCGCGCCAGCGAACGTAGAGAAAAATGCCGGCCGTCGCGGGCAATTGCGCCGGGTCCTCGACCAGGCGAAAGCGATAGCTAGCGCCTGATGCGCCGGTCAGATCGAGATGTTCTTGCACGTTGTCAGCATAGCGGCTCGCGGTAGAAAACTCATCTCCTGAACATCAGATAACAGGGTTCATTAAGCGCTCTGCGCTATGGATGTTGTGTGCAGCCAGAACTTTCCACTTTCGTGCAAGCGGCCATGGCGATCGGCGTGGCCGATCGGCTCGTGTCGCTCCGTGCCGACGTCGAAAGGGCGATTGCGAATTACCCGCCCGGCGACACCCGCTACCTGACGAGGTTGGAGCGCCAGCACGAGCGCCTGCAAAATCCCGACCTTGAACTGATCGTGCGCTTGGTCACTACGCTTTGCGTCGAGGATCCATCTCGATGGGCGACCGTGGCGCCCATCGCGCAGTCGCTGAAGGCGCGCTTTCCACCGTTGGCGCCGCTCGCGACGCCCACAGCCTTGAGCTAAAGCGCGGATACTGCGTTGAGCACGGATGATCCTCACCGTGCGCCAGAGCCTTGAACCAAGAGCCGGTGGCGGGGCGCGCCTGTGAAGATCGCCACGTTCAATATCAACAATGTGCGCGGCCGCCTGGACAACCTACTCGATTGGTTGGCCCAGGAGGAGCCTGACGTCGTTTGTCTGCAGGAACTGAAGGCTGAGCAGGGCGCCTTCCCGATCGAGCCTCTTGAGCAATTGGGCTACCAGGCCGCC
>NCEV01000121.1 GCA_002280875.1 Caulobacter sp. 32-67-35
CCCGTCAGCAGGATCACCGACAGGCCCAAGGCCGACAGCGGCCCGGACATGGTCTCATAGTGCTGGCGGGCCAGGATCTCGGTGGGAGCCATGATCGCCGATTGCAGGCCCGCGCCGGCTGCGTCGGCCACGGCCAGCATGGCGACCACGGTCTTGCCCGAGCCGACATCGCCCTGCAGCAGGCGGCTCATCCGCTCGCCGGAGGCCAGATCACCGCGAACTTCCGAGAGGCTGCGAATCTGGGCCCCGGTCAGCCGGAAGGGCAGGGCCTTTTCGGCGTCCTCGGCCAGGGGGCTGGCGGGGATGCGCGGCGCGGGTCGGGCGCGGCGCGAGGCCTTGCGCTGGGCCAGGGCCAGCTGATGGGCCAGCAGTTCGTCATAGGCCAGGCGCCGGCGATGCGGCGACAGGGGCGAGACGTCGGCCTCGCCGGTGGGATTGTGCGTGGCGACGAAGGCGTCATGCCAGCTGGGCAGGCCTTCGCGGGCCTGCCAGGCCGGGTCCAGCCACTCGGGCAAGGGCGCGGCGCGGCTGAGGGCTTCCAGGGCGAACCGTCGGAAGGTGCGCGAGGGCAGGCCGGCGGTGGCGGGATAGACGGGCTCGAAATCCGGGATCTCTCCCGCGCGCTCTTCGGGCAGAATGTATTCCGGATGCGCCATCTGGAATTCGGAGGCGAACCGCTCGGGCCGCTCGACCTTGCCGCTGACGGCACGGCGTGATCCTGGCGGATGCTGGCGCTCCAGGTGCGGTCCGTGGCCCTTGAACCAGGTGAGGGTCAAAAAGCCGGTCTCGTCCCAGGCCCGGATCTTCCACGGCTGTCCCAGCCGCGAGGGCGGCTGGTGGGCGTCGATGCTGACGATGAAGGTCTGGACCTGGCCGTCGACGGCGCGGTCCACCGTGGTGGCGATACGCCGGATCACGCTGGTGGGGACGGTGAACAGCACGTCGCGGACGATGGGGCCCGCCAGGCGCTCGACCAGAGGCGCCACGCGCGGCCCCACGCCCTTTAGCGTGGAGACCGGCGTAAACAGCGGGAAGAGAATCTCGGGTCGCATCTGGACACGACCATAGCCAAGTCGGCGTCAGAAGGGGACGCCGCTTAGGCGTCCCGGTTCATCACCGGATCGAGGGCGGTGACAAGATCGGCATGCTCCTCGGCGCGCGAGGCGCCCGAGACGTTCAGGCGCGTATAGAGCGTGGCCGCGCCATGGCGACTGACGGCTTCCGACCAGCGCGCGGTCGCGCCGATCAGGTTATTGGCCTCGCCGGCAAACAGCACGGCGCCCTTGGCATCGAGATAGACGAAATTGCCGGCAATGGTCGTCCGGGGATCGGCGTCCTCGGCCAGCTTGTAGCGGTAGACGGCGCCCGAGGCGCCTTTCAGTTCGATATAGGGTTTCACAGGACCTCGCCTCAACTGCACGCGGCGTTGGCGGCGATGTGGTGGAGGGCGCCGAAGGCCAAATTATGGCTCAGGGCGCCGCCACTTTGCCGAGGAATCGTCGCGTGCGCTCCTCCTTAGGCGCTCCGAACAGCTCGCGCGAGGGGGCCTGTTCGACGATAACGCCGCTATCCATGAAGATCGTCCGATCCGCCACATCCCGGGCGAAGTCCATCTGGTGGGTGACGATCAGCATCGTACGCTTCTCGGCGGCCAGTTCGCGGATCACCGACAGCACCTCGCCGACCAGTTCCGGATCAAGGGCGGAGGTCGGTTCGTCGAACAATATGACCTCCGGATCCATGGCCAGGGCCCGGGCGATGGCGCAGCGTTGCTGCTGGCCGCCGGACAGCTCGCCGGGCCAGGCGTCGACCCGCGCGCCCAGGCCGACCTTTTCCAGCAGGGCGCGGGCCTTGGCCTCGGCGGCGGCGCGGGGCTGGCCCCGCACCACGATCAGGCCCTCGGCGACGTTCTGCAGGGCGGTGCGGTGCGGAAACAGGTTGAAGCTCTGGAAGACGAAGCCCACCCGGCCCTTCAGGGCGCGGGCCAGCGGCGCGCGGGGCGCAGCCTCGACGCCGGCGATCCGCAAGGCGCCGCCGTCCAGCAGTTCCAGTCCGGCCATACAGCGCAGCAGGGTCGACTTGCCCGAGCCGCTGGGACCGATGATGGCCACCACCTCGCCCTGAGCGACCTCAATATCGACGCCATTCAGCACCACGACATCGTCGAAGCGCTTGACCAGGCCCCGGGCGGAAACGGCGCTCATCGGCGGCCCTCGGCGGCGCGGCGTTCCAGCACGCCCTGGCCGGCGGCCAGCAGGGTCGAGACGATCCAGTAGAGGGCGGCGGCCGCCAGATACATCGTGAAGATCTCGAAGGTGCGGGCGGTGATCAGCTGGGTCTGGCGAAACAGCTCCGGCACCTGGATCGTGGCGGCCAGGGAGGTGTCCTTGACCAGGCTGATGAAGCTGTTGGACAGCGGCGCGACGGCGGTGCGGGCGGCCTGCGGCAGGATCACCCGGCGCAGGGCCTGGCCGCGGCTCATGCCCAGCACGGTGGCGGCCTCCCACTGGCCGCGATCGACATTGGCGATGGCGCTGCGCAGGATCTCGCAGGCATAGGCGGCGATGTTCAGCGAAAAGCCGATCCCGGCGGCCGCCAGCGGCGGCAGCTCGACCCCGAACTGCGGCAGGCCGTAATAGATCAGAAACAGCTGCACCAGCAGCGGCGTGCCGCGAATGGCCGACACATAAACGCCCGCCGGCCAGCGCAGCAGGGCCGAACGCGACAGCCGCATCAGGGCCAGACCAAAGCCCAACACCAGCCCCAGGCTCATGCCGATCAGACTCAGCGCTATCGTGTAGCCCGCGCCCTTCAGCAGCAGCGGCGCTGACTGGCTCAGCAGATCCAGGGTGGCGTCCATGCCTACTGAGTCACGTCGGCGCCAAACCACTGCCGGGAGATCGCCTCAAGGCGGCCGTCGGCGCGCATTGCGGCGATGGCCTGGTCGACCATCGCCTTCATGGCCGGATCCTTCAGCATGGCCACGCCCTGGTTCTGCGGCGCAAAGGCCTGGCCCGCGGCGATGAACTCTGGCGAGTTCTTGACGAAGTCGGCGGCCACCAAGCGGTCGTTCAGCACCGCGTCGATGCGGCCGGCCTTCAGGTCCTGGTACTTGGTAGGATCGTCGTCATAGGTGCGGATGTCGGCGGTCGGCACATTGGCCCGCGCCCAGCTCTCATAGTTGGTGCCCAGGCCGACGCCCACCTTCTTGCCGGCCAGTTCGGCAGGCGAATAGGGGCCGGCCTGGCCCCTCGGCACGATGATCTGGATGCCCGAGACCGTGTAGGGCGTGGAAAAGTCGTACTTGGCGGCGCGCTCGGGCGTGATGGTGATCTGGTTGATCACCACGTCGATGCGCCTGGACTCCAGCGCGCCCAGCAGGCCGGCGAACGGCGAGGGGCTGAACACCGGCTGGACGCCCATCTGGGCGGCCAGAGCCTTGGCGAAATCGACGTCGAAGCCGGCCAGCTGGCCGGCCTTGTCCTGGAAGTTGAACGGCGGATAGGTGCCTTCCAGGCCGATGCGCAGGGTCTTGCTGGCCTGGACCCGGTCGGCGGTGGTCTGGGCGGCGTCCTTGGCCTTGTCGCCGCATCCGGCCAGGGTCAGAGCGCCAGCGCCCAGAATGAGATTTCGACGGTCTAGCATTAGCATGGGCGGCCTCGGCAAATCCGGAACACGCAGTTCTATACGCCGCGACGGCCTTCGCCAGAGGCAAGCGTGGCGGCGGGTTCAGATCGGGCGGGGTGATGGGGAATTGAGCGATGGGATCTCGCCCCGTTTCGCGCCTCAGCGTTTGCGCACAAACACCGTGCCCGCTGAATAGCCTGCCCCGAAGCTGCAGATCAGGCCCGTCTCGCCGGGCTTGAAATCGTCGTTGGCCGAGTGGAAGGCGATGATCGAGCCGGCCGAGCTGGTATTGGCGTACTCATCCAGGATGATGACGTTCTCGCCGGGGGCGGGATCGCGGCCCAGCACCTTGCGGCCGATCATCTCGTTCATGTTGATATTGGCTTGATGAAGCCAAAGGCGCTTTAGCCCTTGGGGGTCCACGCCGATATCGGCGGCGTGCTGCAGGATCATCTCGCTGACCATCGGCACGACCTCGCGGAAAACCTTGCGGCCTTCCTGCACGAACAGCTTGTCGCGCGCGCCTTCGCCTTCGGGCGCGGCGCGATTGAGGAAGCCGAAATTGTTGCGGATATTGTTGGAGAACTGGGTCTTCAGGCGCGTGCCCAGGATTTCCCAGCCGCCCGTCGCCTGGTCCGCATCCTCGATGATCACGGCCGTGGCCACGTCGCCGAAGATGAAGTGGCTGTCGCGATCCTTGAAGTTCAGGTGGCCCGAGCAGATTTCGGGATTGACCATCAGCACCGCCTTGGCGCTGCCGGTGGCGATGAAGTCGGCGGCGGTCTTGATCCCGAAGGTGGCCGACGAGCAGGCCACGTTCATGTCGAAGGCAAAGCCCTCGATGCCCAGCGCCTGCTGAACCTCGATGGCCATGGCCGGATAGGCGCGCTGCATGTTCGAGGCCGCGCAGATCACCGCGCCGATCTCGCTGACCGGCTTGCCCCAGGCGGCGATGGCCTGTTTTGCGGCTTCCACCGCCATTTCGGCCAGGATCGAGATCTCGTCGTTGGACCGTTCAGGCAGGACCGGACGCATCAGGTCGGGATCAATGATGCCGTCCTTGTTCATCACGAAGCGCGACTTGATGCCGGAAGCCTTCTCGATGAATTCGGGCGAGGAGGGGGCCAGGGCCAATACCTCGCCGGCCGCGATGGCCTCGGCATTGGCGGTGTTGAAGCGCTCGACGAAGGTGTTGAAGGCCTCGACCAGCTCGGTGTTGGAAATGCTGTGGGGCGGGGTGTAGAGCCCCGTGGCGGCGATGACGGCGTGATGCAAGCGACTGGTCCCGATGACGCTGGCGCGCGACCTGGAGCGCGCGTCTCAATTGTTGATCTGCTGGATCAATAGCACGCCTGCCGGCCTCGTCACCTCCCCCGGACGCGCGGCCTTGAGGTCACAGGCGGGCTGTTTTCGCTTCCGCAGGGGAACAATCCCGCGTCGCCACAATCGCCTTGGACATGTCGGCTGCGACACGCAATGGCCTCAAACAGGCCCGGTCCGGGCCCCATCGGGGCCGCATGGCGCGCCTAGTCAGAGGGGGCTGAGGGGCAATCACTAGCCGCCCTGTCGGTCGCCGCCATTCCCGCCCTGTCGCACGCTCAGGTCACGCCGGAATATTACGGCTCGGCCGGCTACGGAACCACCCGCGCCGACGGCGCCGATCTGGGCGCGATCCAGGGCCGGCTTGGCGCCAAGCTGACCCCGCATTTCGGCGTTGAAGGCGAGGTCGGCGTCGGCGTTTCCGACGACAAGACCTATGTGGCCGGCGCGCCGGTGAACGTCGAACTCAAGCACCAGGCGGCCGCCTATGCGGTGGGCTTCCTGCCCGTGACGCCTCAGATCGACCTGCTGGCCCGGGCCGGTTACGGCACAACCAAGTTCAAGAGCTCGGTCGCCGGCCTGTCGGCCAGCGAGTCGCAGGACAGCTGGAACTATGGCGTCGGCGCTCAATACAAGCTGGACGACAGGAACGGTCTCCGGGCCGACTGGACCAAGTCGGAATATACCAACTCCAAGGCTGACGCCGACACCCTGGCGGTGTCCTACGTCCGCAAGTTCTAGGGCGGATTTGTCCCCGGCCGAGAGGCCCGGGACGGGCTCTGGTCCCGCGGCGGCCCGGGCCCTTCGGCCAACGCCGCTGGCCCCCTCCTGACCGCTACGCGGTCGTCCTCCCCCAGCGGGGGAGGATGATTTCGTCTTCCCCCGCTGGGGGAGGACGACCTGCGAAGCAGGTCAGGAGGGGGCGAGTACGGGGATAGAGCTCGATCAATCCCCGTGCTTTCGAGCAGGACGTTAAGTGAAATCAACGCCCTGAAAATAGAGCGATCGCGCCAATCCTCCGCGCTCAAACTACCCGTATTCTGTCCCCACCTCGTCGCGAGGAAAGGGCGCAAGGCCAGCGACCATTGCGGCGGCGGGGTGTGATCGAGCGGGACTGGGCTTCAGGGGGATACTGAAGCGTGTCCGGGGATCCCGGCGTTGCGGGACCCGCCCGCCGTCGGCGTGGGCGGAGAGAAACGCGGGAGATGCCTTAGGCCCTCGCGCTTCGACCGCCGGGCCGCTTTGGAAACAGGGCGGTTCGGGTTCTGCTAAGGCCTCAACAGGGCCACCCGGCGGGACGCTGGCGGATAACGACCACGCGGAGCGGACGGCTTCGTCGAAACGGTAATCTCTAACTCATATCCGGACGTGGTCCGGACGCTCCGCGACCCTTTCCATCCCCCCGGCGGCTTTCCGCGCGAGGTCGCGACACCGTGTCCGGGCGTCAGAAAAGGCCAGATGACTTGACGGCGATCACCCAGAGCCCGACGCTATGGAAAAATACGGGGAGGAAGGCGTCAGCTTGGACAAGGCGATGCTTACACAGCTTATCGGCTCGGCGATCGCCATCAGCGCGCTCGTGGGCCTAGCGGCTTGGGCGAAGATCGCCCGGCCCACACCGCCGCTCGATGCGGCGGGCCTGGCCTGCCTGCTGGCCCAGGAGTTTCCCGACCATCGCCCGACGGCGACCTGGATCTCGGCGGACGGCGCCGGCGCCCTGGCGCGCGACGGTGACGCCGTCCTGGTTCTGTGGAAGCGCGGCGATGGCTTCGTGGCGCGCGACCTGGCCTGGCCCGCTGTGGCCGCCGCGAAATCCAAGAATGGCCGCCTGCTGCTGAAGACGGGCGACGCTACGCCCGTGTTCGCCGTCGCCGACGATGTCTGGCCTCCAAAGGAACTGGTTGCATGAAGGCGCAATTTGACCCCGTCCAGATGGCGATCCCGTTCTTCGTGCTGGCGATCGTTCTCGAGATCGTCCTGGCCCGTATGGGCAAGGCCAAGGCCAACTACGAGACCCGTGATACGGCCATGTCGCTGGCCATGGGCCTGGGCAGCACCATCGCGGGCCTGCTGACCGGCGGGCTGATTTTCGCCGCCACGCTGTGGGTATATGAGCACCGGCTGTTCACGATCCCGATGACAGCGGTCTGGGCCTGGGTGATCCTGTTCTTCGCCGAGGACCTGACCTATTACGGGTTCCACCGCGTCGCCCATGAGCGGCGGTTCTGGTGGGCCAGCCACGTCAATCACCACACCTCCACCCACTACAATCTGTCGACCGCCTTGCGGCAGACCTGGACGGGCGGAGCC
This sequence comes from Caulobacter sp. 32-67-35, assembly GCA_002280875.1. GTDB lineage: Bacteria > Pseudomonadota > Alphaproteobacteria > Caulobacterales > Caulobacteraceae > Caulobacter. The sequence goes on from NCEV01000121.1 coordinate 7,258, forward strand.
GCCGGAACCTGGCTGCTGTGGCTGCCGCTGTCGTTCCTGGGCTTTCCGCCGGCCATGGTGGCCATCCAGAAGGGGATCAGCCTCGTCTACCAGTTCTGGATCCATACCGAGGCGGTGTATCGCATGCCGCGCTGGTTCGAAGCGGTGTTCAACACGCCGTCGCATCACCGGGTGCACCACGCCCGCAACGCCCGCTATCTGGACGCCAACTATGCCGGCATCCTGATCATCTGGGACCGGCTGTTCGGCACCTTTATCCCGGAGGTCGATGAAGAGCCCTGCCGCTATGGCACGGTCAAGAATCTGGGCAATTTCAACCTGTTCCACAACGTGTTCCATGAGTGGATCGCCATCGGGCGCGACCTGTTGGGGGCCAAGTCCCCGCGTGAGGCCTGGGGCTATGTGTTCGGCCCGCCGGGCTGGAGTCCGGACGGTTCGCGGGACACCTCGCACACGCTGAAGGCCAAGTGGCGGGCGCGGATGGAAGGGACGGAGGCGCCCGAGCTCAACCCCAAAACTCCCGTCATTCCCGCCCTTGTGGCGGGAACCCCTGGTTCAGCTGATACGTGAGGAGAATTGGCGCGCCAGCGCGCCACACATCCGCACCTGCGGCGGCGCGAGGGGTTCCCGCCACAAGTGTTCGGACCGGGGACATGCCTGACGGGTGTTCGGGGACATAGCTGACACATCATTGGCTGGAATGGCTCTTGAGGAGGGCGGTCCATGCCTTGGCGTG
>NCEV01000158.1 GCA_002280875.1 Caulobacter sp. 32-67-35
GAGACCGCCCTGATCCCCTTCGACTGGTTGAGCGATGCGAAACTGGTCCTGACCGACGCCCTGATGAAACGGGGCGCCGCCATTCGCGCCGCGCGCGGCGAACCTGAAGACGACGGCCTGCCGGAAGGTGAGGCCGCCGATTTGACAACCGACACCACGACCCCTTCTGAGGACAACGCCTGATGGCCGTCACCGGTATTTCCGCCAACCGCCTCGAACTGCTGCAGATCGCCGAGGCCGTGGCCCGCGAAAAGAACATCGAACGCGAAGTCGTCATCGAGGCGATCGAGGAGGCGATCCAGAAGGGCGCCAAGTCGCGTTACGGCGCCCACCACGACATCCGCGCCAAGATCGACCACAAGACCGGCGAGCTGGCCCTGACCCGTCACGTCACCATCGTCGAGGACGACTGGCAGCCGGAAGACGAGCTGGAAGAGTTCAACGACAGCGCCATGGTGCGCCTGAAGGACGCCCTGAAGCGCGACCCGGAAGCCGTGGTCGGCAAGGAATATGTCGAGACCCTGCCGCCGTTCGAGTTCGGCCGCGTCCAGACCCAGATGGCCCGTCAGGTCGTGACCGGAAAGGTCCGCGAGGCCGAGCGCGCCAACCAGTACGAAGAGTTCAAGGATCGCGTCGGCGAGATCGTCAACGGCACGGTCAAGCGCGTCGAATACGGCAACACCATCGTCGACCTGGGCCGGGGCGAGGGCGTCATGCGCCGCGACCAGTCCATCCCGCGCGAAGTGTTCAACATCGGCGACCGGATCCGCACCTACATCTACGACGTCCGGCCCGAGGCCAAGGGCCCGCAGGTCATGCTGTCGCGCGCCCACCCCGGCTTCATGGCCAAGCTGTTCGCCCAGGAAGTGCCGGAAGTCTATGACGGCGTGATCGAGATCCGCGCCGCGGCCCGTGACTCGGGCTCGCGCGCCAAGATGGCCGTCCTGTCGAACGACAGCTCGATCGATCCGGTCGGCGCCTGCGTCGGGATGCGCGGCTCGCGCGTTCAGGCGGTCGTCGCCGAACTGCAAGGCGAGAAGATCGACATCATCCAGTGGAACCCGGATGAGCCGACCTTCATCGTCAACGCCCTGGCCCCGGCCGAAGTCTCCAAGGTCGTGCTCGACGAAGAAGC
>NCEV01000159.1 GCA_002280875.1 Caulobacter sp. 32-67-35
GCGCTCCGCGCGGTTGTTGGTCAGGAGCATCGCCGGGCTGGCGGGGTGTTAACCCGCTCCGGTAGCTAGGCCCCTGGCGGGCGGAAGGGATAGCGACCCCTCCGGACCGCGCGGGCGATTTCAGCCCGCGCCTGCAGCGCTCGCCGCCGTCGCCGGGCTGTCCGCCAGCAGGTTAGCGACCGATTTGCCCGGCGAGACCCTCACGGGAATTACACACCTCGAACCGATCCCCGCCGGGGACTGCATCGACAACGGTCAGGCAGGCGCGACCCGCACAACCGCCCCCGCCACCCGTCAGGTCGCCAGCTGGACGGCCTCCCCCGTGGCGGGGCGAGGAGAAGTATGCGGGAGGTTTTGGGGGTGAGGCGTCGATTTTGGATCGTGACGGTGGGTGGGGCGGCCAGGGCGTTGATTTCGTTGGGTGCGACGCCGGGTTATCCCCGCGCAAGGACGGGGATAGAGGCCAGCGCACGGAACCCCTCTCTCATAGAGAGAGGGAGGGGCCCGCCGCCGCAGGCGGTGGGAGGGTGAGAGGTTACAGCCTGTCCGAACGAAGCACCGCCAGGATGTCGTCCGACACGCCGCCGGGGTCGTTCAGCACCCGCTCATTGGGAAACCGCACCACGACATATCCGAACAGCTCCAGCGCCTGAGTGCGACGCTCATCGTAGTCTTCGCGGCCCTCATGCGCCGCACCGTCCAGCTCCACGATCACCTTGGCGGCCTCGCAGACGAAGTCGGCGAAGTATCGATCAATCGCGACCTGCCGCAGAAACTTGAACCCGCCCAGCCGCCGGTTGCGGACAAGAGTCCAGAGCGTCTTCTCAGCCAGTGTCTGGCTCTGGCGCAGGCGGCGGGCGTTGGCGGTTTTGTCCATGGGCAGAGCATGGCCCGCGACGCTCTGCGCGCTCAACGACAGGAATCGAGATTTCTCCGGCTGGCGGTGAAACCTCTCACCCTCCCACCGCCTGCGGCGGCGGGCCCCGCCCTCTCTCTATGAAAGAGGGGTTCCGTGCGCGCCGGATGGCTCGGCGAAGCCGCCGCCCCTCTGGGCAGAGCCATCCTTACATCTCACGGCGAGACGATCGCAGGGCTGATCAGGTCACTCAAGGCCGACGCTTCGCG
>NCEV01000122.1 GCA_002280875.1 Caulobacter sp. 32-67-35
GACGTAGCGATAGATGGTCTCGTGGCAGGCATAAGCTTGGAGCTGCCGGGTCGACTTGAGATGACCGGCGATCTGTTCTGGCGACCAGGTCTCTTGCAAACGCTCGGTGACAAAGCGGGCCAGTTCTGGATCGCGATGCAGCTTGCCGACACGCCTGCGTCGCGACGAGGCACGCTCGTCGGCGGCGATGGCGAAGTAGCCGCGCAGCCACGGGCCATCATCGAACCAATTGCGCCGGATCTCGCGATGGATGGTCGATGGGTGGCGGCCAAGCCGCTCGGAGATGACCCGGACAGGCACCTTGGCGTCACGCCAGCGACAGATCAGGTGGCGTTCTTCAAGCGTGATATGATCGTAACGCGATCCCATGTGAAAATCTCCGTGGACCTAAGTCCATAAAAACCCTCACAAATCGCACTTCAAAATAGAATCCGCCCCGATTTTACGATATTATCGCCTAAGTTATATTATCAGAATATTATGCCGTCTCCCGCGACCGCAATTGCCCTCAACGCCTGAGCAATCGCCATCATAAAACTGTGCCCCGGAACCAATCTTCAGCGGGCCCTCGTGCGCTCTGGGACCGTGATGGGAACCTGAAAGCCGAGGCCCGCGCGGCTTATACCCCTCGGCGGCTTGGGGAACGGCTGGGCGGCGCGGACGGAAGCCATGCAAGCTCGGTCAAACACAGGACGTCCGCTTGAACGGTCCAGGCGCAAGCCTAGAAGCGCCCCGGATTCATCGAGACTAAACGACACCCAGGCCGTCCCGGCGCCGGGGGGCGCGGACGGGGCGTGGACCGCTAGATGGGCCCAGACGCGTCGTCCATAGTCGGAGCCCAAGTCTTCTTCAGGTTTGCTGATCGTTGTTGGCAAGGGGGTTATGGTCCCCCCTGCCACAGGCTGAGGAGATGGCGGCTCTAGCGAGGTCAACTCCCCAGCCGGTTCGAGCCTGGCGCCGATAGAAGGCGCGGATGCCTCGATCTGTGGAATTGCTGTCGAAACCTGCGAGTTAGGCGGCGAGTTTGGCCGGATGACGAATGTCGCCGGCCATCGCGCAGTCTCGCGCGGCGGCGCCTCGACCAGACTGACGGTCATCGCAGGCTCCGGCGCAAACGCCGGAGCCTGCTTGTGCAAAGCCAGCCCGCAGATCGGAAGGGCGTGGAAGGCGATCGCCACGCCCGCCGCCACAACCTGTTCAAGCCGAATGCGCCGCCGTTTCATGTTCAGAACGCGTAGGTGAGGCCCAGGTTGATCGACCGACCCGGTCCTGGCAGCGGCTGGATCGCCGCGACAGAGCCGCCGGCCTTGAAGTCGCCGAACGACACCCCGCCCAGCGGCAGATCGTAGGCGGTGTCGAGCAGGTTCTCCGCGGCCAGATTCACGCGAACCCGATCCCCCTTCCAACTGGAGCGCAGGCTGAACAGAGCGTAGGCGGACGTCCTGGGCTCGTGGCGCAGGGCATTGACCGCATCTTTCTCGCCGACCAGTTCCACCTCGGCCTGATTTTTCCAGCGGCCCTTCGTTTGTTCCAGGGCCAGGCGCAGGGTCAGCGGCGTCATGTGATAGAGATTGTCACCGCTATTGCGGTTTTCGCCCTCAACCCAGGACAGGACGCCTTTCAAGGTCCCTTGGCCCAGCCCGGCGGTTTCCCAAACCTGAGCGTAGCCGCTGGCGTCGAAGCCGTGCAGGCGCGCGTCCACATTGGCGAAGCGCAGTTGAACAAAGCCCTTCGTCAGGTCGGCCAATTTCACTGCGTCGATAAAATCATCGACCCGGGAATGGTAGGCGCTCAACGTCAGGCCACGCTTCCCGTCCAGGCTGGCGTATTTCACTGTGGCCGCCAGATTGTGCGCGACTTCGGGCGACAGATCCGGATCGCCGACATAGGCGTTGGCGTCTCCAGCAAAGGAGGTCATTGAGCTCGACATCGCCCCCTTGCCCCAGGCGTAGCGTTCGTAGAGTGTGGGCGAGCGGGTCTTGCGCGCGTAGCCGAACTCGATGCTCGTCGTGGTGTTCGCCCGCCAGACGGCCTTGGCGGTGACGTCTACATTGTCGTCGGCGCGACCCCTCTCGCGGGCGTTGAAAGCGCGCGCGGCCATGGCGTCGGGCATGTTCATCATACCGGTCCAGGCATAGGGCTGAACCAGACCGGCGTCAGTCTCTACATGCTCGACCCGCGCGCCGAGCAAGGTCGTCCACGCCGCCGAGGGCTTGGCCTCCCATTCCGCCCACAACCCGGTCCTCTCCCGGCGGCCATTGTTGATATTCCAGTAGGTTTGCGGCCCCATCATCATGCTGCCCGCGACGGGCGGCCACCAATCGTCGACGTCGCCGCGGTGGGCCTCGACCCCGGCGCGTATGGCCCCGCCATCCTTCTGCGGCACGCTCACCGCCAGCGAGGCCCTGAGATCCCGGCCCTGGGTGTTCATCGGCATGCCGCCCGTGACGGACCCGCCCTTGTCGGCCAGGAAGTTCATCTCGTGGTCCACCGAGCGCCACGACGCCTTGGCCGTCACCTCGCCCCAGCCGTAGGTCCCTTCGTAGCGCAGGTCAGCGAATGTGCTGTCATTTTCCGTCAGGTCCATGCGCTGGGTGGGGAAACCCTGATAGGGTGAAAAATGCTTGCCGGCGCGGAGGCTGACCACGCCGTGGTTGGTCAGCAGCGCCAAGGTCAGCGCCTGGTCGTAGGCTTCGAAAAGGGTTGAGCGCACACGTCGGTCATCACCCGTCCGGTAATTCTCCGCGCGGTTCCAGGCTCCCTCATAGCCGAGGCTGAACCGCTCTCCCGCGGCGGAGACTTCAAGGGTGGCCCCGACCGCATCAGCGACACTGCGATAGCTTGCCCCGACCTCGCCGGTCACACGCAAGCCCTCGCCGGGGGCGGCGAAGGTCGCAGGCCGGGTGGTCACGGCGATCACCCCGGCGATATTGTCTCCGCCAGCGCTGACGGGCGATAGCGTCGGCAGGATTGAAATGGCCTCCACCCGTCCAGGCAGGACATAGGAGCCTGGCGGGTTCATGTTGTTGGGGCAGAAGGTGGTGATCTCGACGCCATCCACGGTGACCAGAACCCGGCTATCGGCCAGGCCCCGCATCACCGGAAGGCTGGAGATGCCGCCATTGGCGTAGACGGCCATACCCGGCTCACCTGCGACCAGCGACATGGTGTCGGCCGACCCTGTCGCGCGTCGCGCGAGGTTCTCGCCGGTCACCTGGATCTGACTGGGCGAACCGGCCGAACTGGCGGCCTCCGTCGCAATATTGGCCTCTACGGGAGGCAGCGCCCTGGCGGTCTGGGCCTGGGCGAGAAGCGGGGCAGCGAGGGCGGCAAGGCAGACGCCAGCCATAAGCGCGGCCGTACGGCCGTTGTGCGAACGAGACATGAGGAACCTTTGATCTGATGTGCAGGCGCGCGGCCGCTGTCTGCGGCGCGCTTGGGAGGGGCCGTAAGAATCAGATCTGCAGGGGTGGTCCGGTGGATGGCGGCGGGGGCGCGGCGAGCCCGCGGCCTGGCGTTGTTTGCGGTGCAACAGGAATGGGCCGCCGCGCCCAGCGCCAGTCCACCATGACGGCGAGCAAGGGAGCCTCGGCCGCAACACCGGCGTTGAAGACCGAGAAGGCGCAAGAGGGGTCGCTCTTCTGATCGTCTGGATGCTCGACCGGAGCGTCTGAGGGGCGTTGGGCGCCATAGCCCGCCGCTTCAGAGTTTATGGTCCGGGCGCCCTGCGATGTGCAGAGCACGATCGGAAATGAGCCAGCTTGCGGGCTCGCGGCCACCATATAGCCCTGCGGGATGAGCACGCGTAGGGCGATTGCCACGCAGGCCAGCAGCACCGCAAAGGCTGGCGCCCTGACTCCCCTCTTACTCAATCCGGGCATTGCGTCGCTGACTGGCATCCAAGTCCCGAAAGTCCACACCGCTGCTACAGTCGGGCGTATGCCCACCCGGCTACAGAGCCGAAACAGGCCCATGGCGGCGTCCAAGGACCAAGCCGACGGCCTCCACGACCATTCCTGCAAATACAGCGGTGACGAGCTTGAGCATGCGCTTGTCCTAGGAAGAGTGGGCTGCGTGGGCCTAGCGCCGGAGCATCCTTGCGAAGAAACCAGCGCCCTCACCGACGTGACCTTCACAACGCTCCGCCTTCGGCACGCCCCGCAGCACTTCTTCGACGTGGCGACCGCAACCGACCCAACCCATCTTGCCGCATTTCCCGCAACGAACCGCTCGGCACATGGCAATCGCTCCTGTCAGTTTCAAATTTCATATATTCGCATATTAGATAACGTCAATATAAACAAACAGACGACGCCCCGCTTGCGGCCGGCCGCTAGAGCATTTTCCGATAAGTGTGAAACGGTTATCGGATCGAAAAATGCTCTAAACTTTTGATTTAGAGCCCTTTTCGCCCGACCCTGATGAAGCCAGCCTGATACCTGCGAGACGACCAGGCTGGCGCCTGCACCCCAGCCAGTTTAGTCGGGCGGCCCGACCATGACGATCTCGGCCTGCCGCAACCTGACTTGAAAGCGCGCCGTTTCCCAGCTCCGCCGCCGGTTCGGCGTCAAAGGCCACCTCGATATGAAACTCGGGCGCGATCAACCTTGTGGGTGAAAGCCTCATGCCACGCCTCCAGCGTGATCTGGAGGTATGTGCGCATGAGCAGATCATCTGCCCCTCCTATCCGATGCACATCATCTTCAGTTCAAGATACTCGTCGAGGCCGAAGTGGGACCCCTCCCTGCCGAGCCCGGATTCCTTGACTCCGCCGAACGGCGCCACTTCGGTCGAGATCATGCCGGTGTTCAGACCAACCATGCCATATTGCAGGCCCTCCCCCATCCGCCAGGCGCAGTTTAGATCGCGCGTAAAGACGTAAGAGGCCAATCCGGCCCGCGTATCGTTCGCGATGGCCAGGGCCTGGGCTTCGGTCTCGAACCGCACCAATCCGGCTACAGGTCCGAAGGTCTCCTCGCGGTTCAGCAGCGCATTAACCGGCACCTCGGCCAAGACCGTCGGCTCGAACAGGGCGCCGGTCTCGCCCCGGCGCGCGCCGCCGGTCAGAAGCCGGGCGCCGCACGCCACGGCGTCGGCGATATGACGTTCGACCTTTTCAACCGCCGCGCTGTTGATCAACGGCCCCTGGTCGGTCGGTCCCTCAAGGCCGTCGCCGACCCTCAGCGCCTTGACCCGGTCCGTCAGCCGGGCGGCGAAGGCGTCATAGACGCCGGCCTGGACCAGCAAACGGTTGGCGCAGACGCATGTCTGGCCGGTGTTGCGGAACTTCGAGGCGATGGCGCCCTCGACAGCCGCGTCTAGGTCCGCGTCATCGAAAACGATGAACGGCGCATTGCCGCCTAGCTCAAGCGAGACGCGCTTGACCGTGCCCATACAGGCGGCTGCCAGCATCTTGCCGATGGCGGTAGAACCCGTGAAGGTGAACTTGGCCACACGGGGGTCAGTGGTCAGAACCGCGCCAATCGGGGCCGGTGGTCCGGTGACAATGTTGAAAACGCCGGCAGGGAGCCCTGCTTCAGCGCCCAACAGGGCCAGGGCCAAGGCCGAAAACGGTGTCAACTCCGATGGCTTGAGCACCACGGTGCAGCCGGCGGCAAGGGCTGGCCCGACCTTGCGAGTGATCATCGCGGCCGGAAAGTTCCACGGCGTGATGGCGGCGACGACGCCCACGGGCTGCTTGAGTACGATGATCCGCTTGTCAGCCTGATGGCCCGGAATCACCTCGCCATAGGCTCGCTTCGCCTCTTCGCCGAACCACTCGATGAACCCCGCAGCATAGGCCACCTCGCCCTGGGCCTCGGCGAGAGGCTTGCCCTGTTCGGCGGTCATGAGCCGGGCCAGATCGTCCCGATGGGCCATGATCAGCTCGAACCAGCGGCGCAGAATTGCGGCCCTCTCCTTGGCGGCCCGGGCCGCCCAAGGCGGGAAGGCCGCCTCCGCGGCGGCGACGGCCTCTTGAGTCTCCCCTTCACCCAGGGAGGGAACATGGCCCAGCACCCTGCCCGTCGCCGGATTGGTCACGGCGATAGAGGCTGAAGCGGTCACCCAGGCGCCGTTGATCCAGGCGGCCTCCCGCAGGAGGTCGGGACGCTTCAGCGCCAGACGGTCGCGTTCGGCGGGATCGTGGAGAACGCTCACGACTGACGCTCCAGGGCCGCTTCGAGGATATCCAGACCCTCATCGAGAATCTTGTCCGAGGCTGTCAGGGGCGCCAGCAGGCGGATCGTTTCGCCATAAACCCCGCAGGACAGCAGGATCAGCCCTTTGGTGAGCGCCCGCACCGTGACCGCCTTGGCCTCGGCGCCATCCGGCTCGCCGTCGCGGGAACGCAGGATATCGAAGCCGACCATCGCCCCCGGGCCCCGGATATTGGCGACCGGAACCAGGTCATTGCGCTGACTCAGGGCCGCGAGCCGCCCACGGATGCGGGCGCCCTGAGCGTCGGCGCGTTCCATCAGCTTCTCATCGGCGATCACGTCCAGAACGGCCAGGGCCGCGGCGCAGGCGATCGGCGGACCGGCATAGGTGCCGCCCAGGCCGCCAGGCTCAGCCGCGTCCATAATCGCCGCCTTGCCGATCACGCCGGACAGGGGGAAACCACCGGCCAGTGACTTGGCCACGGTGATCAGGTCCGGCTGCACGCCGCTGTGTTCGATGCCGAACATCTTGCCCGTGCGGGCAAACCCCGCCTGAACCTCGTCCGAAATCAGCAGGATGCCGTGGCGGTCGCAGAGGCTGCGCAGCGCTTTCAGCAACTCCGGCGGAGCGGGCTGGAAGCCCCCCTCTCCCTGCACAGGTTCAATGACAATGGCCGCCACCCGCTCGGGCTCGACATCGGCCCGGAACAGAAACTCCAGCGCCTTCAAACTGTCCTCAACGCTGACGCCATACTGGGGTACCGGGAACGGCGCGTGGAACACCTCGGCTGGCAACGGCCCGAACAGGCGCTTGTAGGGCGCAACCTTGCCGGTCATGGCCATGGTCAGCATCGTCCGCCCGTGAAAACCGCCGGTGAAGGCGATCACCGCAGAGCGGCCGGTTGCGGCGCGGGCGATCTTGACGGCGTTCTCGACCGCCTCGGCCCCCGTCGTGAAGAGGATGGTCTTGGCGGGCCCGTCGAACGGGGCCAGCGCGTTCAGCCGCTCGGCCAGGGCGATATAGGGTTCGTAGGCCACCACCTGGAAGGCGGTGTGGGTGTAGGCGTCGAGTTGGCGGCGGACCGCCGCCAGGACCTTTGGATGACGATGGCCGGTGTTGAGGACGGCGATCCCGCCTGCGAAGTCGACGTAGCGGTTACCCTCCACGTCCCAGAGTTCGGCGTTCTCGGCGCGAGCCGCGAAGATGGCGGTGCCAGTGGAGACGCCGCGCGGCACGGCGGCCAACCGACGGGTCAACAGGTCAGCGTTGGCGGACATGGGGATGCACTCCTGAGGGGTAAATTTGAGAGATCGGGGCCGGCGGGCGCCGGGATCGGGTCGGTCAGCCCGGCGGGCGCTGTCGATCGAGCAAAAGGGCCGGCGCCGCCGCGGCAAAGCCGCTGAGGGCCAGGCCAAGAACCGAAATGTTGATCAGGCCATCGTACTGGCCGCCTGCGGCGACAAAGGCGGCCATGGCGGGACCGGAAGCCAGGCCCATCTTCGAGAAAAACCCCGCCAATGCGGCCATCTGTCCGGCCTTGTCGAAGGCCGCGCTCATGCCGAGCAGATAGGGAATGACAAAGGCCCAGGTGATCGCCGTGCCGATATTGGCGACGAGGTAGACCCAGGGCAATTGGCTGAAATGAAACGCCCAGGTGCCGGCAAGGGTGAGCGCCAGACCCGCCACGATCGGCCAGAAGCGGCCCAACCTGACCCCCATGACGACCACGAGAACCGATCCCAGCGCGCCAATCCAGTTGGCCGCGCCCAGCGTGTCGGTGATGAATTTGAGCTCTAGTCCGGCGCTCTTGCCCAAACCAATGATGTAGGCGGCCAGCCCCATATTGGCAGCCTGAAACAGGAAGATCGCCGTGAACACCAGGCTCAGGGGAATCCAGGGGGGCGGCGACCTGGCGCCTTCGGTGACGACTTTCGGCGCGGCTTTGTAGGCTCCCAGAAATGGAACCATCGCCAGCGTCACCAGGCTGAATGCCGCCAGGGCGGCAAAAAGCACCCCCGGACCGAACACCGGCGACAATCGGGGCAGGAACATCAGGCCCAGTCCCCCCAGTCCGAACTGCACGACCAGCAACATGCCGAAGGTGCGGTCAGGGGTCTTTGTCCGGGCGATAACCGCGAAGGCGACCCCGACCAACAGACCTCCGATCAGGCCGTGCGCGAACCGCACGGCGATCAGCAGCGCGGGCGTCGTCAGCAGGGTCGAAACCAGATCAATGGCGATCAGGCCCAGCAGGACCGTCACGGCCGTGGGCCGCCAGGGCAGTCTGCGGATGATGAACACGGCCGTCAGCGCGCCTACGGCCGCGCCATAGACATTGGCCGAAGCAACCAGTCCCGCCTGTTTGGCGGTCAGGCCCACCCCGCCGATGAGACCATCGACCAGGGCGGCCATGATGTTGACGTAGAAAAGGCCGGCGGTCGCCAGGAAGGACAGCAGCACGCTCGCGATCAGGCTGTTCTCAGGAACCTTCGGCAGGCCACAGCGCGGCGCCGGCGCAGAGTGAAGGGCGTCGGTCATGCGCACAAATTCCTGATCCTGCCGGCTTCGACGGCGGCCGGAGCCCAGTCATAAACGCCGCTGTCGCCGAAATAGTAGTAGGTCACCCCGCCCGGCAGCAGCACGACGGAGATGCCGCCGAACCCTGACATGAACGGCGTCCAGACCGGTTGCGAGCAGTTCAGCGCACCGCTGATGTTCCGGGCCCAGAATCCGGCCTTGTAGCGATAGGTCGGGCCGCCGGCCGGCAGGCCCGGCTGGACCGGATCCCTTTGAAGCGCCGCCGCGAGGAGCGCCGGATCAAGCACCCGCCGCCCGTCAATCACACCGCCGTCTCCCAACCAGCTGGCGATGCGCAGGATGTCGTCGCGATGATAGGTAAGACCCCAGCCGGTGAAGGGCTGGCGCGCCGCATCATGGGTGCGACGGGTTGCCATGATGGTCTGGCCCAGCCCGAGCGCGCGCCAGAGCGGGGCGATCAGGTCGTCATAGAGATCGCCCTCCCCCGCCTGCCGAAGAATGTCGGCCATGGCCGTCCCCAGCAGGTAGGTGTCTG
>NCEV01000021.1 GCA_002280875.1 Caulobacter sp. 32-67-35
GGCTGGAAGCACGCCCCGGTGGTCAGGCCCGAGCACGGCGGCCTGGCCCTGTCCGAAACCGCGATGATCGCCATCGGCCAGGAAAGCGGGACCTTCGTCGCCGAGGTCACCCAGGACGCCCGCGAGATCACCCCGCAGCGGCTGGAGAGCGTGGATGTGCTAGTTTTCTACACCACCGGCGCCCTGCCGATCTCGGCGGAGGCGTGGAGCGCGGTGCAGGCGCGGCTGGCGGCGGGCAAGCTGGGCTTTGTGGGTCTGCACAGCGCCGCCGACACCAACTGGCCCTATGAAGGGCCCGGCGAGCCCTATGACCGGTTCATTGGCGGGCAGTTCGCCGGCCACCCGTGGACGGAGGGAACGCCAATCAGGATCGAGACGCTGGATCCCGACTTTCCGGCCGTCTCGATGTGGCCGCTCAGCTTCGACTATGCCGAGGAGATCTATCAGTATTCGGGCTTTGACCCGGCCCGGGTGCGGGTGTTGCAAACCCTGGATTTCGCCGGAACGCCGCTAAAGCGGCCCTATGCCGTGCCGGTGGCCTGGGCCCGCCAGATCGGCAAGGGGCGACTGTTCTTCACCAATCTGGGCCACACGCCCTCGACCTGGGACGATCCCCGTTTCCGCCGCCAGGTGGCCGAGGCGATCCGGTGGGCGGGCAAGCGCACGCGGGGCGCGGCCAAGCCGGACGTCGCGCGTCAGGCGACATGGCAGTTCAGGGCGCTGCTGGCCTATCAACCGGTCGCCGGCCGCGACGATACGGCGATCCTGGAGCGCCTGGAAAAGGCTGATCCAGCCTGGCGCGAGGCCACCGCCAGCCGCATCGCTGCGCTTCAGCCCGCTTATCCGGCCAAGCCCGAAAGCGATCGTGTTCCCTTCGAAACGGCCTATCGGGCGATCCTCGCGGAAGTTTTGATGCGGGCACAGAGCAGATAAAGAACCGTCGCAGCTTCTGCCTACGGTGGTTAGCGGACTCGCTGTCCTCGTGATAAGACCCCCGCCCCCCTCCCGCGCTAGTCAGGCTGCTGGAGGCTATAGGCGTTAGGAGAAACCCAAATGAGCAGGGTGCTGGTTATCGGTGCTGGTGGCGTTGGTTCGGTCGCCGTCCACAAGATGGCGATGAATGCCGACGTGTTCTCGCACATCACGCTGGCGAGTCGCACGAAGTCGAAATGCGACGCTATCGCCGCCTCGGTGAAGCAGCGCACCGGCGTGACAGTCGACACTGCCGCGATCGACGCTGACGATGTCGCCGCCACGACCGCATTGATCCAGGCGGTCAAGCCCGCCCTGGTGGTCAATCTGGCCCTGCCCTATCAGGACCTGAACATCATGGACGCCTGTCTGGCGGCCGGTGTGAACTATCTCGACACGGCCAATTACGAGCCGCGCGACGAGGCCAAGTTCGAATACAAGTGGCAGTGGGCCTATCAGGACCGCTTCAAGGACGCCGGTCTGATGGCGCTGCTGGGCAGCGGCTTCGATCCTGGCGTGACCTCGGTGTTCACCACCTACACCAAGAAGCACCTTCTGGACCGGATCGACACGCTCGACATCCTGGACTGCAACGGCGGCGACACCGGCCTGCCGTTTGCCACCAACTTCAATCCCGAGATCAATCTGCGCGAAGTGACCGCCCCGTCGCGGCACTGGGAAAATGGCCAGTGGATCGAAGGACCGGCGCTGAGCCACAAGCAGGTGTTCGACTTCGAGCAGGTCGGCGAGAAGAACATGTACCTGATGTACCACGAGGAACTTGAGTCCCTCGTGAAGTTCTATCCCGAGATCAAGCGCATCCGCTTCTGGATGACCTTCGGCGACAGCTATCTCAAGCACCTGGAGTTGCTGGGCAATATCGGCATGACCAGCATCGAGCCGATGATGTTCCAGGGCCGCGAGATCATTCCGATCGAGTTCCTGAAGGCCCTGCTGCCCGAGCCGTCGTCGCTGGGACCCATCACCAAGGGCAAGACCAATATCGGCACGATCGCCACGGGGATGAAGGACGGCAAGGCCCGCACGGTCTACGTCAACAACATCTGCGACCACGAAGAAGCCTATGCCGAGACCAACAATCAGGCGGTCAGCTACACCACGGGCGTTCCGGCCATGATCGGGGCGGCCCTGATGCTGACCGGTCAGTGGAAGGGCGCGGGCGTGTTCAACATGGAGCAGCTGGATCCCGATCCGTTCATGGACATGCTGAACAAGCACGGCCTGCCCTGGAAGGTGCAGGACCTGGCGGCCCCGTTGGCCTTCTAGTCATGGAAACCAAGGCCGCCGGCCCCGGCGCATTCGCCCGCTTTGACCTGACCCGCGTCCCGTCGCCCTGTTTCGTGATCGACGAGGTCGCGGTGCGCCGCAACCTGGCCATGCTCAAGGCCGTGGGCGACGGGTCTGGCGCCAGGGTGCTGCTGGCGCTGAAGGCGTTTTCGATGTGGTCGCTGGCCGGCGTCGTCGCCGAATATCTGGACGGCGTCTGCGCCTCGGGCCTGTGGGAGGCGCGGCTGGCCCGCGAGTTCTACCACGGCCACCTGACCACCTACTCGCCGGCCTACAAGCGCGAGGACCTGCCCGCGATCCTGCGGATCTCCGACTCGGTGATCTTCAACACGCCCGACCAGATCGCGCGCTTTGCCGATCTGATCGCGGCGGCGCGGGAGCAGGGCGAGGTGTTCGATATCGGCCTGCGCCTGAACCCCGAGCACAGCGAGGCCGAGGTCGCCAAGTACGATCCCTGCCAGCGCGGTTCGCGGCTGGGCTTTCCGGTGTCGCAACTTCGTCCCGAGCATCTGGAGGGCGTCGATGGTCTGCACATCCATGCCCTGTGCGAGCAGGATTTCGCGCCGCTGCAGCGGATCTGGCAGTCTCTGGAGCCCCGGCTCGCGGGCATGCTGGGCCAGCTGAAGTGGCTGAACCTGGGGGGTGGTCACCACGTCACCCGCGCCGACTACCAGACCGCTGACCTGATCGCCTTCCTGGCCGGGATCCGCCAGCGCTACGGGCTGGAGGTCTATATCGAACCGGGTGAGGCCATCGCGCTCGACGCCGGCATTCTGGTCGGCGAGATCCTCGACACCTTCGACAACAGCGTACCGGTCGCCATCACCGACATCTCGGCCACCTGCCACATGCCCGACGTCATCGAGGCGCCGTACCGGCCCGCGATGCTGGGCGAGGTCGAGGACGGGGCCGGCGTGACGGTGAGGATCGGCGGGCCGTCGTGCCTGGCCGGCGACATCATCGGCGACTATGGCTTCGCCACGCGGCCGGTTCCGGGGCAGCGCATCGCCTTCCTGGACCAGGCGCACTATTCGATGGTCAAGACCAACACCTTCAACGGCGTGCCCCTGCCGGCCATCGCCCTGTGGAACAGCGACACCGACGCCCTCGAACTGGTGCGCCAGTTCGACTATGCCGAGTTCCGCGACCGGTTGTCTTGAAGTCTTGAGCGGATCGACATTCAGGATCGCGATGACGGCCGATCTCTTAAACTCCGTCATACCCGCCACAAGGGCGTGTGTTCGCTAGGCCCGACAATGGCTGACGGTGGCGATCTGAAGGTCGGGATGCGGGACCTCCGGTAATACTTACGCACGACCGAGCCCGGCATCGTCCCGCCGAAGTCGAGGCCCGCTGTCCCTTGGCTCCAGAACCCCGACTGGAAAAAAATTTCCAGAGAGCGCCTCCAAATGTCGTCGGCGGAGCCTCTAACCAATGGGAGGCTCTCACCATGTCCGTCAGCGCTATCTTGTCTGTATCGTCCGACCATCGCTGGGTGCTGACGCATTACGAGCCGGGGG
The DNA here is from genome assembly GCA_002280875.1 of Caulobacter sp. 32-67-35. GTDB lineage: Bacteria > Pseudomonadota > Alphaproteobacteria > Caulobacterales > Caulobacteraceae > Caulobacter. The sequence continues at coordinate 3,801 of NCEV01000021.1, forward strand.
AGTCCTCACGGGCGCACCGTCACGATACGGCGCAAACCTCCCTGCTGCTGGCGGGCGGATATATCGAGGAAAGTCCCGAAGGGATCCTCGACGTCGAAGGCCTTCACCTGAGCCGCAAGGAAAGCGGCTTCGAGCATCAGAACCAGTTCAGTGACGCGGGGGCGCTGATCCTGTCGGTGCAGGGCCCGGACTCTGCGGCGGGCGCGGCGGGCTATCATGTCGCGACGTGCGGATCGCGGGAGGCGGGCCATGCGATCCTGACCCGAACGGCGGCCGGCGCGGCCTTGCCCGGCGCGGTGGGCGGGCGCCTGGGCGAGGACGCCGGCCGCAGACGTCCAGCCTGGATTTCCCAGGCGCGAGAGCGGCTGATCGCCGAACCGCACGCGCCCATAGCCACCCTGGCGCGCACGATCGGCCGCCACCCGGTCGCCTTCGCCCGGGCGTTCCGAGGCGTGTACGGGCGCGGTCCGGCGCAGTACCGGCACGACTGGCGCGTAGCCAATGCGCTCCATCAGATCGTCCGTTCACAGGCGCCGCTGGCGGAGGTGGCGATTGTTGAAGGGTTTTCGGATCAGGCCCACATGACCCGGGCCATCCGCCAGGCTTGCGGATGGAGCCCAGGCGCGCTGCGTCGGCTGTTTGCGGCCTAGGTCCGACGGTTTCGTCCGTTCAAGACCCTGGCGCGAGACCATGGTGTAGCTGTCGCTTTCGCCCACGAGACCTCGCACATGACCCCGCTTCAACCACTGTACGCCACGCTTTTCGCGCTCGCCCTGGCCGTTGCGCCCTGCCAGGCGGCCTCACCCGTATCCCCGCCAGGGACGCCCGCTGAAGCCAAGGACATCGATGTCTTCGTACGCAAGGCGCTGGCCCAGGCCCAGGTCGTGCCCGGCCTTTCCGTGACGGTCGTCCAGGCAGACAAGGTGGTCATGACCGAAGGCTACGGGGTGGCGGATCTGCGGACCGGCCGCACTGTCGACGCCGACACGGGCTTCTATATCGCCTCGGCGACCAAGGCCTTCACGGCTCTGGCGATTGCCGCCATGGCCCAACGGGGGGAGCTGGCCCTCGACGCGCCCCTCAGCGGCTGGATGGGCAAGAGCTCGCTCCCCGCCGACCTCGCCAGCTCGACCAGCCTGACGGATCTGCTCAGTCACAGGTCGGGTCTGGAAAACGAACCGATCGCCTTCCGCGCGGCCTATTCGGGCGAGCATACGCCAGCAGGCATGAGCGCCCTGCTGGCGGACACGGTCCGCAGCCAGACCACGCCCCAGGGCACGTTCAGCTACACCAATGCGGGCTATAATCTGGCTACGGTCCTGATCGAAGACCGCTTTGGACGAGACTGGCGCACGCTTGTGAACCGGGAGGTTCTGGCGCCGGCCGGCATGACCCACACCACGGCCCGGATCGACCAGGCGCGTCAGAAGATGCTGGTCGCGGCGGGCCACACGCCAGGTCCCGACGGGCCCACGGCGCCCAGTTCGCTGCAGAAGACCAACGCCACCATGCATTCGGCCGGGGGGCTGGTCTCGACGGCCCGGGACATGGCCCGATGGCTCGAGATCCAGCTGAACGACGGCGTCGTGGATGGACACCGCGCGTTTCCGCCGGGGCTCGTCGCCTCCACCCATCGACCACTGGCGACCCAGCAGGCCAGGTTTGGTCCCTACACGCGCGAAGGCTACGGTCTGGGCTGGCAGACGGGCCACTACGGGACCGAGGCGCTGATCCACCATTTCGGCAATTTCGCCGGGTCTCGCGCCCACGTCTCGTTCATGCCGGCGCGCGGTCTGGGCGTGGCGGTGATGGCCAACGAGGATCTGCTGGCCGGCGAACTGGCCGATCTGGTGGCGAACTATGTCTATGACCGTTTCGCCGGCCGCCCTGACCTCGAAGCCCATTATGACGCCGAGCTGGCGGCGCTGACGGCGCGTCGTGACAAGCGGGTCAAGGGTCTGGCCGCCAGCCGGGCCGAGCGCGCCTCGCGCCCCTGGTCCCTGCGGCTGCCGACCAAATCCTACGTCGGAGACTATCGCAACCCGGCCATGGGCAGCGTCCAGGTGGTCGAGGAAGACGGTCGCATGGTGATCCGCGCGGGGGTGATGGCCTCACCGGCCGAGGCCGTCCCCAATCCCGAAAGCGTTCGGGTCGAGCTTATCCCCCTTCGCGGACAGACGGTTCGCTTTGAAACACCCGGCAGGCTCGTGTTCGACGGCCAGACCTACGTCCGTCGCTAGCGGCGCCGTCAACGGGCAAAGCGTCGGCTTTCGCCTAAGCGGCCGGAGATCTGCGGCTACCGCACGGCGACATGACTACGATCGAATCCAACATCGGCAACCACTCTCGAACAGACGATCACCATGTCCGCTCCCGGCGCCGGCGACCGACCTTTGCCAGCGTCGGTGCATTCCCTCATTTCAGGGCGGGAATGGCGGTGGGGAAAGCACAAAATGGCCGGCTGAATTTCGATAAGGCCTGGTCTTCCGACCCGATCTAGCTTTCGGGGGCCGGCTTCCGGGGGTCGGCCTTCGGCGCGGGCGCCAGGCGCAGCACCTCGGCCTGATAGCGTTCGTCCTCGCCCGCCGCCGCGAAGGGCAGGGCGTCGCAGATCGCGTCCAGCAGCGGGTCAAGCCACTGGTGCTCGACCTTGTGGAAGTCGCCCAGCACGTAGTGCATGACCATGGCCTTGTCGCCCGGGTGACCCACGCCGATGCGGCCGCGCCGGAACGTGTCGCCCACCTGGCTGGTGACCGAGCGGATGCCGTTATTGCCCGCCGCCCCGCCGCCGGCCTTCATCCGGAAACGCCCCGGCGCCATGTCGATCTCGTCGTGGAACACGATGACGTCGGTGGGAGCCAGCTTGAAGAACTTCATCGCCTCGCCCACGGCGCGGCCGCTCTCGTTGTAATAGGTCTTGGGTTTCAGCAGCAGCAGCTTGACCGGGCCATTCGGCGTTCCGACCTGACCTTCGCAGGCCAGCCCCTGGAAGCGCGCGCGCCACGGCCCCGTGCCCCAGCGCCGGGCCAGGGCGTCGACGGCCATGAAGCCGACATTGTGGCGGTTCTTCTCGTACTTGGCCTCGGGATTGCCGAGACCGGCCAGAATCAGCATGACTGAGGCTCCGTGCGTCCTTCGAGGCCTTGCTGCGCAAGGCGCCTCAGGATGAGGAATTGTTTAGTCGCGCCTCGACCCCGCTCCTCATCCTGAGGCGCCGCGTTAGCGGGCCTAGAAGGGCGCAGGATCTTGGCCAAAACGAAAAACGGGCGGACCCGAAAGTCCGCCCGTCTCGATATCAGATCGGAGACCCGACCAAAGGTTTTTAGCCCTCGGCGGTGGTGTCGCCTTCGCCCGATTGCGACGCGGCCGAGGCCTTCAGGTTGGCGATCACGAAGTCGCGCTCCATGGCGGTCTTCACGCCTTCCGGAAGCTTCACTTCCGAGATGCGGATGACGTCGCCGATGTCGTGGCCGGCCAGGTCGATGACCAGTTCCTCGGGGATCTTGTCGGCCGGGCAGGCCAGCTCGACGGTGTGACGGATGATTTCCAGCGTGCCGCCCTTCTTCAGGCCGACCGAGGTTTCGTGGTTCTTGAAGTGAACCGGAACTTCGATCTTGATCAGCTGGTGCTCGTCGACGCGGTACAGGTCGAAGTGGACCGGCTCGTCGGTGACGGCGTGGAATTGCACGGCCTTGGCGATGACCGACTGCTTCTCTTCGCCGTACTGCAGCGTGACCAGGTGGCCCAGCAGCTTGCCGGTGTAGAGCGCCTTGCGGAATTCGTTGCTCTTGACCGCGATGTTCACGGGAGCCTTGCCGCCGCCGTACAGCACGCCGGGGACCTTGCCGTTGCGGCGGGTTTCGCGAGCGCCGCCGGTGCCGGCGCGTTCACGCAGTTCAACGTTCAGAATGATGTCAGCCATGGTGTTCTCTCTGGAGAGCCGGTGCTCTCGAAATGCGAAATCGCCGCACAGGACTGGATTGTCCCGCTCGGTCGACGTTTTTGGGGTGGGGCTACATACACAGAAGGGCCGGACGATGCAACGTCCGGCCCTTCCAGGGTGATTGGGGCGAAAGCCTACTTCTTGGTGACGGGCTTCTTGGTCGCGGCCTTGGCGTTCCTGGAGTTGCGACCCGCGCCGCCGCCCTGGCTGATCGAGGTCTTTTCCGGCAGGGCGCGCGGCGGCGGGGGCGGCTCGACCGGCATCGGCGAGCCCGACGCCTTGATCACGCACTGGCCGGTGTCCATCAACACATGCTGGCCCAGGCAGAACACGTCTTCGTAGTGCGGCTTGGAGACGGCCAGGCACTGATAGAGGTTCAGCTTGCCCATGTTCAGGCACATGGCCGAGTTGGGCTCGGCCATCACCGCTTCGATGGTGGGCAGGTTTTCGTCGCCGGCCGCGCCGAGCGCCGCCAGGGCGGCCACGGCCAGGCCGCGGATCACCACCGGCGAATAGGGGCCCGAAGCCGAACGCGGCGTCAGGCTGAGGGGCTGGGCGCCGACCGAGGCCTGCTGCAGGGCGGCCACGTCGCTGGTGTCGCCCAGGGCCGGGATCGCCGACATGGTCTTGGCATAGGCCAGACGACCATCGCGATCCTGCACCGAGGCCTTGGACCAGGACGAGTGCTGAACGTCATAGGCCGCCTGTTTGACGGCCTTGCCGGCGGTATAGACCTTCAGGCCTTCCGCGCCGAGCGTGTCGATGACCAGGCCGGCGGCGGTGTCGCTGCCCTTGAAGCCGACGGCATAGGCCGGGTCGGCCACAAGCTGGGCGATGACCTGCTGGCGCTGGGTCGGATCGGCCGCGAAGCTGCGCACCGCGCCGACGAAGGCGGGGTCCTGCAGGGCGATGACGGCGGCATAGGCGGTGACGCCGGACAGCAGCTGCTTGGGCTCGTAGGCGACGCCCACCTTCAGCGAGGACTGGATCTGATCGCCGTTCTGGAACTTGGGATCGATCGCGCCGGCCCGGGCCATGTAGCCCCGATAGGCGCTGGCCCGCTCGACCAGAGCGTTGGACAGGGTGATCGGCGGCGGCGCTGGCGGCGCGGCGACCACCGGCGGCGGCGCAGGCGGGGTTTCGCAGCCGGCCACGACAGTGGTCAGTGCGACGGCGGCGGTCATTAGAACGACGCGCGCACGCGAAAAGATGTGCATTCGGGCGAACTTCCCCATGGGTCTGATTTTCGCGAATAGCATCCGCGACGGGCGATATTGTGACACTCAGCCCGTTAACCAGACTTTGACAAGCGTGGCCGCAAGCGCCTTCGCCCCTGGGGAGAGATTGCCGGGGATCAGTCGAACAGCTTGGAGACCGATTCCTCGTTGGCGATACGGCGGATCGCTTCGCCGATCAGCGGGGCGCAGGAGACGTAGCGGATCTTGGGGCAGGCCTTGACGGGATCTGAGGCCTCTATGGAATCGGTGACCACCAGCTCGGTCAGGACTGACCCGGCGACGCGCTCGGCGGCCGCGCCCGACAGCACCCCGTGGGTGACATAGGCGCTGACCGAGGTGGCGCCATTGGCGATCAGGGCGGCGGCGGCGTTGCACAGGGTGCCGGCCGAGTCGGCGATGTCGTCAAACAGGATGCAGCGGCGGCCCGAGACGTCGCCGATGATGTTCATCACTTCCGACTGGCCAGGGCCCGAGCGGCGCTTGTCGACGATGGCCAGATCGGCGTCGTTCAGGCGCTTGGCCAGGGCCCGGGCGCGCACCACGCCGCCCACGTCGGGCGAGACCACCATCAGGTCGTCGCCCAACGAGTAGTTGCGGATGATGTCGTCGGCCAGCAGGCGCGAGGGCAGCAGGTTGTCGGTCGGGATGTCGAAGAAGCCCTGGATCTGGCCGGCGTGCAGATCCATCGTCAGCACCCGGTCGGCGCCCGAGCGGGTGATCAGGTTGGCCACCAGCTTGGCCGAGATCGGCGTACGACCGCCGGTCTTCCGGTCCTGGCGGGCGTAACCGAAATAGGGGAGGACGGCGGTGATCCGCTTGCCCGACGCGCGCTTCAGGGCGTCGATGCAGATCAGCAGCTCCATCAGGTTGTCGTTGGCCGGATAGCTGGTCGACTGCAGGACGAAGACATCCTCGCCGCGCACGTTCTCGTCGATGGTGACGAACACCTCCAGGTCAGCGAACCGGCGCACCTGGGCGCGGGTCAGCGGCATGTCGAGATACTCGGCGATGGCCTGGGAAAGCGGGCGGTTCGAGTTGCCGGACAGCAGCTTCATGGGGTCGCTCGGAGCAGGGGGTGCGCGTTGCCGGGCCTTCTAGCAGTGATCGGCCCCGGAGCAAGACCTTAACGGCCGGCGTGACGGTTCGGTGACGTTTTGTGGCTTTCGGGTTGGCCTACGCCTCGATCGCGATCGCCGACAGCAGGCGGCCGTAGTCGCCTTCGCCGTTCAGGAAGGCGCGGCGGTTGGAGAAGAACAGGACTTCCTCGACGCGGGTGTCGCGGCCCACCCATTCGCGCTGCTCGATCCCCGCCGTGCGCAGGCGGTCCAGCACGAAGGCGGGCAGGTCGAACATCCGCTTGTCGTCGGTCGCGCCCGGCCGGAAGAACTGGCCCGAGCCCGGGCAGTCTGCTTCGAAGCGGTGCAGGAACTCCAGCCCCACCTCGTAGGAGTCCGGGCCGATGCAGGGACCGACAGCGGCGACCATGCGTTCGGGATCGCCGCCCAGCTCGACCATGGCGTCGACGGCGGCCTGCACGACCCCGTCCAGGGCTCCGCGCCAGCCGGCATGGGCGGCGGCGACGATATTCGCCTCGGGATCGACGATCAGCACAGGCGCGCAGTCGGCCGCCAGGGCGCCGCAGACCACGCCAGGGGTCTTGGTGACCACCGCGTCGCCCTCGGGTCGGACGTCGCCCCACGAGCCATCGGCCTTGATCGCGAGGGTCGAGTGGATCTGGTAGCACGTGTTGAGGTCTTCGGGCGCGACCCCGAACCAGCGCGCGGCGCGGGCCCGGTTCTCGACCACGTCGGCGGGATCGTCCTTGCTGCCGCGCCCAACGTTCAGGCTGTCATAGATCCCGGTCGAGACCCCGCCCTGACGCGTGAAGAAGGCGTGGCGAATGCCCGGTACGGCGGCCAGCAGCGGCGACTGGATCGTAGGCAGTGGGCTGTGCGGCATGTCAGGCAACCTCGAAGGCAGGCGGCGTGAAACCGGGTGCGTGCAGGCACACGGCCTTGAACAACGCGCCCATCTGCGCCTGACCGGTCAGGCGATCAAGCTGTCTTGCGATCTGGTCGGCGCGATCGGGTCGGGCGGCGGCCAGAGCCTTAGCCCGCGCTTCGATGCCCAGCATCGCCAGGAAGGCGGCCTGCTCAAGGATCGGCCCGGCTTTCGCGCCGGCTTCCACGCCCGCCGCCAGCACGGCGGGGAAGTCGGCCCAGACGGTCAGGTCGGCCTGGCCGGGGGTCTGCAGCGGGTCGACCTTGGCATGGCCCTGGAGGGCCTGGAGTGTGTCGCCCGGTCCCGGCGCGTCGCGGCCATAGTCGATCAGCAGCGCCGCGCCGCCGTCGGCAGCGAGGCGATGGCCGATCTCGGCGCCGAGGGCTGCCTGGGCGGGGGAGGCTTCGAGGATGGCGCCGACCGGAGTATCGCCGGCCTCCGGCGGCGATGGCTCGCCGCGCCTGGGCGCTGACAGGCCGCGAAGACCAAACGCCAGCCCGCCAGCGTCATCCAGCCCGATTACCCGCTCGGCCCAGCCCGTCTCTGTGCGGACAAACTGCCGGGCGGGCAGGCAGTCCAGCACCTCATTGGCGACCAGGATCATCGGCGCGCCGCCGGGAACCGTCTCCAGCCGATCGGCCCACTGCGGCGCAGCGCCCGCCAGGCGCTGCGCCTGCAACGCGCGTAAAGGCGGCGAGACCTCAACCAGCCAGAGGTCAACGGCCGCCATGAAATCCGGCGCCAGCCTCGCAGCCCTCAGAAGGTCGCTCATGAGCGTCCCGTCGCCAGGCCCCATCTCGACCAGCCGGAAGGGCGAGGGCCGGCCCATGCGGGTCCAGGTTTCCACCGCCCACAGGCCGATCAGCTCGCCAAACATCTGGCTGACCAGGGGCGCGGTGATGAAGTCGCCGCCGGCGCCGCCAAGCGCGGGCCGGGTGGCGTAGTAGCCGTCCTGCGGATCGTGCAGACAGCGGGTGAAATACTCGGCGACGCCGATCGGCCCGTCCTGGGCGATCTGCGCCTTCAGACGATCAAGCAGGCTCATGAGCCGGGTCGGCGGGTTCGCGCAGGGCCTTCCACAGCAGCCAGGCGCCGACCAGCAGCATCGGGATCGACAGGATCATCCCCATGGTCAGGCCGAAGGGGAACATCGGCATGCCCTCATCGGGATTGCGTACGTTCTCCAGCAGGGCGCGGAACAGGCCGTAGCCGACCAGGAAGGTTCCGATCAGCGCGCCGCGACGTTGTAGCCATTTCAGTCGGTGGGTCGCCACCCACAGGATCGCAAACAGCAGCAGCCCTTCCAGCGCCGCCTCATAGAGCTGGCTGGGATGGCGCGGATCGGGGCCGGCGGGGCAGCGACCGCCATTGGCGGCCTGGATAGTCTGGTTGCAGAAGATCACCCCGAACGGGTGGTCGGTGACCCGGCCCCACAGCTCGCCATTGATATAGTTGGCCACCCGCCCGAAGAAGATGCCGATCGGCGCGACCGGCGCGATCAGGTCGCCCAGCTTCAGCACATCGATCTTCTGCTGCCGGGCGAACAGCAGGATGGCGACGCAGACTCCCAGGAAGCCGCCATGGAAGGACATGCCGCCCTCCCAGATCTTGAACGCCGCCAGCGGGTTGGCGGCCAGACCGCCGCGCTGGCCTTCGTTCATCAGCATGTAGAACAGGATATAGCCCAGCCGGCCGCCCAGGATGATGCCCAGGGTGAGCCACAGCACCAGGTCGTCGATCTGAATCGGCGTCGCGGTCGGCGTGCGGCCGCCCCACAGCGACGGCGTCTTCACCATTCGTACGGCGTAGCGCCAGCCCAGAAGGATGCCGGCCACATAGGCCAGGGCGTACCAGCGGATCGCCAGCGGCCCCCATTGCAGGGCCAGCGGGCCGATGTGCACGACCGGGTCGATATCGGGAAAGATCACGCGGCAGGCTCCGTTCCGGACAGATCGTCGCAGCCATAGCCGGTTCGGCCTTCGCTTTCACCCCCTGCATCCCATATAAGGAGGGCGGACACGACGCCCGCCTTGGAACCTCGATGCACAGCCAGAACCCCTTTCTCGACGAATTCGCCAAGCTGACCCAGGCCGCCATGGGCATCGCCCAGACGGCTGGCGAGGAAGCCAAGACCGCGATGCGGGCCCAGGCCGATCGCCTGGCGGCTGAATTCGACCTGATCCGCCGCGACGATTTCGAGGCGCTGAAGGCCGAGGTGGCGGCGCTGCGCGAGGAAGTCGCGACGCTGAAGGCCAAGAAGCCCGCCGCCAAAAAGGCGGCTGGAACAGGCGAATAGACGAATCGTCGCTCGCCCTCGACGTGAAGGGGCTGTGACGACGCTCACGAAGCAGATTAGACTCATCGCGACGTAAGCGATTCATGGGGGGTCTCACGCCCGCCATCGCTCACGGGACGCGCAGGATTCCCATGGACACCCAACCGGAAGACGACGACGTCCTGATGGCTCTCGACCCCCTCGAAGTGGTCGAGCATGTCCTGTCGGCCGAAAACCTGACCTTTGATCGCACCGAAGACGGCGATCTGGCCTTCGCCCTGACCGGCGACTGGAAGGATTACGAGCTGTGGTTCGCCTGGCGGCCCGAGGCCGACTGCCTGCAGCTGTGCCTGTCGCTGGACCTGCGCGCCCCCAAGACCAAACGCGCCAGCGCCTATGAGCTGCTGGCCATGATCAACCAGCGCGTCTGGCTGGGCCATTTCGAGGTCTGGACCGAGGACGGCGAAGTCGTGTTCCGTCACGCCCTGGCCCTGCCCTCGGGCGAGCGCCCGACCATGGCCCAGGCCGCCTCGATGATCGACGCGGCTGTCGAAGCCGCCGACCGCTTCTATCCGGCCTTCGACTTCCTGCTGCAGGGCGCCAAGACCCCGGACGAGGCCATGGCCGCCTGCATGTTCGAGACGGTGGGTCAGGCATAATCAGCTTGTCATCCCGGCCGAAAGCCCGCATCGCGGGCTGAAGAGCCGGGACCGCGACAGGCGCTAGAGCTTCCGGCGGTCCCGGATCGGCCTTTCAGGCCGTCCGGGATGACAGCTAGGAGTTTCTCATGACCCCCATCCTCCTCCTCGGCGCCGGTCGCATGGGCGGCGCGCTGATCCAGGGCTGGCGCGAGGCTGGCGCCTTCTCCGCCGCCGACCTGATCGTCCGTGATCCCAATGTCGATACCGCCGCCTTTGAAGGCGCGCTGGTTAATCCGCCGCTCGAAGCCCTGTCGGCCGCGAAAACGGTCCTGCTGGCCGTGAAACCGCAGATCTGGCGCGAGGCGATCCAGGACGTGGTCCCGCATCTGGCTCCCGACGCCGTCATCGTCTCGATCGCCGCTGGCGTCCGGGCCGCCGACATCTCCGAAGCCTTCGGCGGCCGCGCTGTCGCCCGGGTGATGCCCACCACCGCCGTCGCCATCGGCCGCGGTACGGCCAGCGTCTATGCCGACACGGCCCAAGCCCGCGCGCGCGCTCATGCCCTGCTCAATCCGGTCGCCACCGTGGTGGATCTGGACGACGAAGACCTGATGCATGCCGCCACCGCCGTCTCGGGCTCGGCCCCGGCCTATCTTTACGCCTTCGTCGAGGCGCTGGAAGCGGCCGGCGCTGGCGCCGGTCTCGACCCTGCCGCTTCGGCGAAACTGGCCCGCGCCACCATCATCGGCGCGGCGGCCCTGATGGAGGCCGGCGGTGAAGAGCCCTCCGAGTTGCGCAAGCAGGTCACCTCGCCCGGCGGCACGACGGCGGCGGCGCTCGCAGTGTTGATGGGTGAGGGCGGGTTCGGCGACCTGCTGCCCCGGGCGCTGGAGGCGGCGATCGCGCGATCGAAGGAACTGGGCGGCTAAGGTCGGCGCTCGCCCACGACGCGCCCAGCCTTGTCAGGACCGCCTTCGACAGCCATCTGAGTGACCATGACCGCCTCTGAAGACATCCTCGACCGCGCCGCCGCCGCCGCCCTGGCCCTGGCGTCCGACAAGCCCTGGCATCACATCGCTCTGCGCGATATCGCCCTGAAGGCCGAGATCCCGTTCGCCGAGCTTTATGCCCTGGCCTCGGGCAAGGGCGCGGTGCTGGCCCATCTGTCCACGCGCTTCGACCGCGCGGCTCTGGGCACTGTCTCGGCTGACGAGGCCTCGCCGCACGATCGCCTGTTCGACGCGGCCATGGCGCGGCTGGAGGCGATGGAGCCGCATCGCGCCGCCCTGATCGCCATCGCGGCGTCGGAGGGCGTGGTGGTCTCGGCCCTGCGGTTTCCCAAGACCGCGCGAGCGATCCTTGAGGCCGGCGGCGTCGAGGCGACGCCGGTGCGGCTGGCCGCCATGACGGCGGTTTGGGCGCGCACGGTGCAGGTGTGGCGCGATGACGAGGGCGCGCTTAACCGCACGATGGCCGAGCTCGACAAGCGTTTGAAGCAGATGGCCGAGCGGCTGGGGAAATTGGGCGCCGGGTTCTAGCTGCTCCCCTTTTGGGGGAGCTGTCGCGGAGCGACTGAGGGGGCCATCGCGGCCTAAGTCCAGCTACCCCCCTCCGGCCCTTTGGGCCACCTCCCCCAGAGGGGGAGGATCTACCACCTACCCCGGCAACCGCATCACCGCCCGCAGCCCCCCCATCGCCGACCGCTCGAGCACAAGGTCCCCGCCCAGCCCGCGCGCCATGTCGCGGGCGATGGCCAGGCCCAGGCCGACGCCCTTTTCGTTCTGGTTCCGCGACTCATCCAGGCGGCTGAACGGCTTGAAGGCTTCTTCGTAGCGGTCCTCTGGGATGCCCGGCCCGTCGTCCTCGACAACGATCTCGACCCCGCCGGTGATCCGCTCGGCCGCCGTGACCCTGACATGGTCGCCATAGGCGATGGCATTGTCGATCAGGTTGGCCAGGGCGCGCTTGAAGGCATTGGGGCGCAGTTCGACGGCCAGGTCCGGCGGCACGGCGGACTCGACCGCCGCCCCCGCGCGGATGGCCGCCGCCACGACGCCGCCGATCAGTTCGGTCAGGTCGACGGTCTGGGGCGTTTCCCCACCTTCGCCGCGCGCAAAGGCCAGGTATTCGTCGATCATGTGCTCCATTTCGGCCAGGTCGCCCTTCATGGCGTCCATCCGCTCGCACGGCTCGGCCAGGGCCATTTCCAGCTTCAGCCGGGTCAGCGGCGTGCGCAGGTCGTGACTGACGCTGGCCAGCAGCGCGGTGCGCTGCTCGATATGGCGCTGGATGCGGGCCTTCATCGCCAGGAAGGCCTGGGCCGCTTGGCGCACCTCGCGCGCGCCGTGCGGCTTGAAGTCGATATCGCCGCCCCGCCCAAAAGCGTCGGCCGCGTCGGCCAGCCGCTCGATGGCCCGCACCTGGTTGCGGATGAACAGGATGGCGACGGCTGTCAGCAGCATGGTCGCCACCACCATCCACAGGATGAAGATGTGGCCCTGGGTGGCGAAGGCCCGGTCGCGCAGGGCGTAGATCTGCAAGACCCCGCCGTCCACCTGCACGCGGATGTCGATATAGGCGGTATAGCGGGTGGTATCGAACCAGAACGGCGCGTTCAGCCGGTCAGCCAGGGCGTCCTGCAGCGAGCGGTCTAGCGACGGCAGAAGCGAGGTCCGCCGCCCGGTCGGCAGCGTCTTGCCCTTCTGGAAGGCGATGGAGAGGGCCAGGGATTCCTCGGCCCGGTCGGCCAGCTTGTCGACGGCGGCGGGGCTGGGATCGTCCTGATAGCTGGCCACGGCCCAGGCGACGTCACCGGCCAGGCCCTCGGAGAGGCGGCTGTTCACCGTCTGCCAGTGGGCGTCGAAAAAGGCCCAGGTGACGGCGATCTGCATCACGGCCACGGGCAGGACGATGATCAGCAGCGAGCGGCCAAACAGCGAGGTCGGCAGCCAGCGCTTGATCTGGCGCGGGATGTAGAGCTTGGCGCGCAGGCGCATCAATCCGGCGCCAGCCGATACCCAATGCCCCGCACCGTCTGCAGATAGCGCGGGTTCTTCGGATCCGGCTCGATCTTGCGGCGCAGGCGGGTGACCTGGACGTCGATGGCGCGTCCAGTGGTGTCGGCGGTGTCGCGGGCCAGTTCCAGGCGGTCGACAGGCTCGTGGGCCGAGCGGGCCAGGCGGCGCATCAGGGCGACCTCGGCCTCGGTCAGGCGCACGGGCTGGCCGTCGCAGGTCAGCTCGCCACGCTCGGGCTCGAAGGAGCAGCGGCCCAGCGACAGCTCGCGCGGACCGCTGGGCTTGGCGGCGGTGCGGCGCAGGATGGCCTCGATACGCAGCAGCAGCTCCTGCGGCTCGAAGGGCTTGCCCAGATAGTCGTCGACGCCGTGGGTCAGGCCCTCGATCCGGTCAGCGGCCTGGTCGCGGGCGGTCAGCATCAGGATCGGAGTCTTGGCGACCTCGCCGCCCATGGCCCGCAGGCGCTTGGTGAAGGCAAAGCCGTCCTCGCCGGGCATCATCACGTCCAGCACCATCAGGTCAAAGTCCAGCGCCGCGCACAGCTTGTCGGCCCCGGCCGCGTCGGCGGCGGTGCTGACCCGGAAACCGGCCCGGACCAGGAACTCCTTCAGGAGCTTGCGGATGCGGTCGTCGTCATCGACCACCAGCAGGTGACGATCGCGGCGTTCCTCGGGGCTCATGCAACCACCCGGCGGGTGGGGCCCACGCCCTGACGCGGACCGGCCAGGGCCGCCAGGATGCGCCGCGTGCCGGCCACGCCGTCCAGGCCCCCGGTGCGATAGGCCTTGGCCAGCAGGGTGCGCAGACGCTCGGCGGTGCGAGCCTCGAAAGCCACGCCCTGCGCGGTCAGCACGGCGGGCTTGCGGCGGCCGTCCAGATCGCCCGAGGCGCGCTCAACCAGCCCGGCCTTGGTCAGGTCCGAGAGGGTGCGGCTGGCGGCCTGCTTGGAAAGGCTGGTCAGTTTCGACAGGTCCTGCACCCCGATGCCGGGCCGGCGGCGCAGCAGGAAGGCGGCGCGCCAGTGCGAGCGGCCCAGGCCAAGCGTCTCGGCCTCCAGCGCAGCATCAACCGCCGCCCACAGGGCAGCCTCGGCCAGCAGGATCAGCTCCAGGCCGCTGTCCAGCTCCTCCTCGCGCAGGATGAGCCGGGGATCGGCCGCGCCTTGCTGGAGGGGGGCTATCATCGCCGTGGGTCCACTTGATTGTCGGTCAGGCTGTCAGGAGGTCTATCGCACACGGTGGCCGAGATCGGCGAGCCCCGCAAGGCGAGCGCGGCCAAGAACAACCTTCGCGGCTGTTCTGCGTGTCTGATCGTTGAAAGCAGCAGCCGAATGACCGCTGTTTCGGCGCGTGGCCCTGAACGGAAAGCCGCCCGGGATCGCTCCCGCCCAGAATCGCTCCCGGACGGCTGCGATGCGGCGGCCTCAGAAGGTCTTGCGGATCCGCAGGCTGACGAAGGTGCGCGGATCGATGGCCCGATCCTCGACGAAGGCCACGGCGCGGGTCGTGCGGTCAGCGAAGACCGTGCGGCGGATGGTGAAGTCGTCCCACAGGTTCAGCTGGGCCCGCAGGGCCAGGGTCGGGGTTGGCTTGTACTCGACGAAGGCCTCGTAATAGTTCGAGCCGCGCCAGACATTGGTCTGATCCACGTCATAGGTGCCCTGGCCCAGCAGCGGCAGCCAGTTGACGCCCCACTGGGTCTTGGCCTTCACCAGATCCTGCTGGAAGCCGATATTGGCCTGGGTGGGACGGATGCCCGAGATCGGGCGGTCCCTACCGGTGGTCGGGTCGGTGACGTGGGTCTCGTTCCAGTCGTTCTTGGCCGTGAAACGCCCGCCCTTGATGCCGATCCTGTCCAGCGGCACGACGATATTGACCGACAGCTTGTCCAGCGTGCCGTCGCCGATATTGCCCGTGGCCGACAGGCCGCCCGGCAGGGGCAGTCGGTCGATGACGCCGATGATCTTGTCATGGCGATAGCCGATCGAGACGATGCCCTCGCCCCAGAAGCGGCGCTCATAGGTGATTTCCGAGATCCAGCGCTGTTCCGGCTCCAGATCGACATTGCCGCCGTAGACGGTCTCGTCCTCCAGCTCGGCCGAGGCGGCGAAGTCACCGAACTCCAGCTGGCCCAGTTCGCGTTCGAAGCGCACCCGCAACTGGTTGTTGGCGATCGGCGTCCAGGTCGCCAGCAGCCGGGGCTTGGCGTAGAAGAAGCTCTTCTCCTGATCGGCGTCGCCCGACTGCTTGATGGTCGAGGTCTCAAGCCGCAGGCCGCCCTCGAGGGTCAGCTTGGGGTTCACCCGCCAGGTCGCCTTGGAGAAGGCCTCGCCGCGCGTTTCCTCCACCTTCACCGAGGCCGAGGGTAGGGGCACGGCCACGCCGCCTTGGGTGAACGCCTGCCGGACCTCCAGCATGTTGTAGGCGACCTCGCCGCCAGCCTCGAAGGTCAGGGCGGCCGAGCGTTCGTGGCGGACCAGGGCGCGGGCGATGGATTCCGAGGATTCGCCCTCGGCGCTGAAGCGCTGCTCGGGCCGGACGACGCCGTTCAGGGCTTCGCGGCCGGTCGACACCTCCTCAGAGATCTCGAACTCGTGGATGGCGCGGGCCTCCAGAGTCCAGCGCGGCATGATCGGCCGGGTGTAGGTCAGGCCCAGCTCGCCGTCCTTGTCTTCGTAGAGGTAGTCACTTTCCCGCCGGACCCCTGAAGCGCTCTGCTGACTCCATTCCTGCCAGTCCCCGACGCCGTAGCGGGCGGTGGCGTCCAGCTTTCCGCCTGCCACCGGACCACTGTAGTTGCCGCGGATCGAGCGGCCGCCGCCATAGCTGTCATTCTCATAGAACTCGTCGCGGATGATCCCGCCCGCCCCGTCGCGGCGAATTGTCCGGCCGGGGCCGTTGGAGTCGCTGGTGCCGATGCCGTCCGACAGGGTGACGCCCCAGCTGCGATCGCCTTCGCTGGCGGTGAACTGGTAGGAGCCGCCAAAGACGTCCTGGCCGCCGTCGAAGAGCGAGGCGTTCCAGGTCACGACCGACTGGCGGCTGAGGGCGGTCTTCAGGATGACGTTCACGATCACCGGGTAGCCCTGCATGTCGATGCCCGGAGCGCCGCCGCGGATCAGCTCGATGCGTTCGACCTGGCTGGCCGGGGTGCGCGACAGCACGTTGGAGCCGGTGTCGTTTTTCGAGGCCGGCCGGTTGCTGTTGATCAGGATGTTGCCGACCGCGCCCTCGAAGCCTCGCGCGCCCGAGCCGTCATTGACCGCGAACCCGGGGACGCGGCCCACCATGTCCAGCGCCGTATTCGGGCGCTGGGCGGCGAAGAAGTCGGGCTGAAAGACCAGAACGCCGCGCTGGCTGGCGTCGCCCGCGACCGCACCGACCGGCGCCGTCGTCTGCGGCCCCTCGGCGGCGAAGGCCGAGCCGGCGGTCAGGACTAGCGCGGTGGTGGCCAGCAGGATGGTTCTGGTCATCGGTTCCCCCTCAAACTTTCTGTCGAGAGGTCTGCCGGTCTGGTTCGTTCACCTCAAGTTACAAGGTGGAAATGTTGTTGTATCGGCGCATTCATTAAATAGCGTTCATGTTTCGAGGGGGGGGCTAATATAGATTTACGAGCCAATACATCTAAGGGGTGGGGGCGAAGTCATATGCTGTAATGTTTGCGACTATTACTGAATTGAGGAGGAGCGCTAAAGCCAAATACGGCGTTCGCGGGTCGGGGCTCCCTGTCAGCCGGGGCGTCGGAGCTTGGGGGCTGTGTTCGGCGAGCGCCGCCTGTTCAGCCAGGGCCCGGCCGCGCGCTTTCAGCCCGGCCTGTGCTGAAACGCTCCGAAGCCTTCAAGTGCGACTTTGCGCTCAGGTCGAGATCTTTGCTTCCAGCTCGGCCAGTCGCTGGCGGGTCAGGGCCAGGTCTGGCCCGAACCGCGCCGGGTCGGCGGCCGCCAGGCGGGCGGCGACATCATAGCTTTCGCGGTAGAGATCCAGGGCGCGCATGCGATGGCCGCGGTCCTCGCGCAGGTCGGCGAGCCGTTCCAGCGAGACCGACAGGGCCCGCTGGGCGTTGGGATCCTGGGCTTCGCGGCCGCCGCTGGACCGGCGCAGGGCCAGCGACTCCTCGAAGGCCGACAGGGCGTCGTCCAGGCGGCCCTCGGCCTCGGCCACATCGCCAATCCCCGCCAGGGTCCCGGCCAGAAGCTCGATCGCGCCCGGATCCGTGGGGGCGGCGCGCAGGGCGCCGCGCGCGTGGAAGGCGGCGGTCTCATAGGCCTCGGCGGCGTCATCCATCTGGCCCTGGCCGCGCGCAAAGTCGCCCAGATCGCGATAGACGACCGCCAGCTCGCGGTCGCCGCGCGCGGCGCCTTTCATCGCGATCAGTATCCGGGCGGCCTCGGACCAGGATTCGGCCCGGGTCAGAGCGACCATGCGCTCGCGCATCTGGGCGAAGGACTCGCGGTCGGCGGCCGACGCGGGCGCCGTCTGCGGCGCGGGCGCGCTGACCGGCTGCGCGACGGACGCAGGTCCCGACGCCAAGGAAGGCGCTGGCGCGGACGCGACATTGAGGATCGGGGTGGCGATGGGCGTCAGGTCCAGCTCCGTCTGAGCCACGGGCGCAGCCACCAGGCCGCTGTCGAGATCCAGTACGACGGGTCCCTTACGGCGCGACTTGGGCTTTGGGCGCGGGGTCAGGGCGGCGACGACGAGTACTCCCCCGAGTATCGCCGCCGCCGCGCCGGCCAATGGTCGATGCGGCTCGAAAGGTCCAAGATCAAGGTGCGCGGCCCAGCTTCCCAGCTGCCCCCAGCCTGCGACCACATATCCCGACGTCGCCAGGATCGTCCCCAAGATGATCCCTACGATACGAGCCAGCATGCCGCCCCCTCCAAGACGTCCATTCGCCAGGAGCCATAGGTCAGCCGAGCGGGCCCGCGACGTCGAGCCGTCTCAACCGGTGGGGGATTCAGGCGCGATCGGACGACCCTTCTACGGGCGCCGACCGCCAAAGGCGCCTCTAAATCAGCCATGTCCGGGGGCGCGGATAGGCTTCGCCGCGCGTCAGGTAGTAGATCCCGACGCCGCAGCGGACCGCAAACCAGACGCCCACCAGGCCCATGATCATGGCCCCGGCCGCCACCACCGGGATGCCGACGATCAGCAGCGACAGCGGCAGGCCCACGATGAACAGCACCAGGCCGATCAGGAACCAGCCGATGGTCAGCCAGAAGCTGCGGACGGCGAAGGTGTAGTGGCTCTCGTTGATCGGTCCCGCCGTCGAACGGTTGGCGTAGGCGACGATCAGGCCGACGATGGTGGTGGCGGCGCAGCTGGCGAAGCCAAGCAGATACAGGCCGTAGACGACGGCCGGCAGGACCTTGTCCTCTTCGGCGCGCACAACGGGAGGCAGGCTGGGTGCGGAGGTGTCGGTCATGGCTTAGAGCATCCAGTTCTTGGGGGTGGGATAGGGCTGACCCTTGAGCAGGTAAGACAGGCCCACGATGCAGCGCACCGCGACCCACACGCCGATCGCCGCCAGGATGACAACGCCAATGCCGACCACGCTCAGCACCGCGCCGACAATGGCGAACAGCAGGGCCAGCCAGAAGGTGCGAATGGCGAACTCGTAGTGGCTCTGGATCCACTCCGGCGCATTCTTGCGGCTGACATAGGCCAGCACCACGGCGATCAGCGAGGTAATGCCCGTCACCAGACCCGCCAGATGCAGGACATAGACGACGATGGGCAGGGTCTTGTCGTCCTGCAGGGCGGGCGGGACGGCGGGGGCGGGATCGGTCACGATGAAGCTGAGCCTTGGAAAACGATGTTGTCCCAAGGATCGTCCTTATCGGTCATCGATGCAAATGAAGGTCCCGTAACCCGCAGAGACTCGAAGACGCCATCGCGTCGGAAAATACTCTAGGGCAGCAGGTCCCTGGGCGGATCGCGCGGGTCAAAGCCGTCTCCGCGCGACAGCCACGGCAGCGCCGCCAGCAGCAGGATCAGCACAAAGCTCATCCGCGCGGCCATGTCGACGCCCACCCCGGCCATGCCGGCGCCCAGCGACGACAGCAGCAGGGCCACGACGCCGATGGCCAGGAAGCCGGCGACCCAGGTCAGGGCGGGGCGAGCCTCGATACGGGCCAGGTTGAACCGCGCGGCGGGCGCGGCGTCAGCGGCGTGATGCGCCAGGATGCGGGCGAAGGCGGAGAAACTGGCCAGTCGGTCCTCGACGCGGCCGGGGCCTACATAGCTCTGGGCGATGATGATCACCCGGGCGCGGCCAAAGCTCAGTTGCAGCACGCGGCGATGGCCGCCGCTGGGCGCGGCGGCGAGGCGAAAGCGCGTCAGGGCGCTCAAGGGGAAACCGCGCACGCGCACGCCGCGCGTCTCGACCAGCGTCCCGTCCTTCAGCGTCCAGACCGTTTCGGGCTGAAACGGCGCGAGGCGGGCGCTGTGGGAGACAGACATCAGGCCCGGACGGCGGTGATTTCCACGCCGGCGGCGGCGGCGTGCGGGGCCAGGGCCAGGGGCTTTTCCACCCGCACCCGGGCGCGAGTGACGCGGGCGTCGGCGAAACAGGCCTGGGCCAGGCGTTCGGCGAAGGTTTCGACCAGGTCGATGTGGCCCTCGTCGGCGATGGCGCGGGCGGCCTGGCCGATGGTCTCGTAATTGACGGTGTCGCCCAGGCGCTCGCAGTGGCTGGCGGCGACGTCCAGCTCGACATCGATGACCAGCGGCTGGCGGGCGCCGTGCTCGTGGTCATAGACCCCGATCCAGGCGTCCACCTTGAGCGCGCGGACGAAGACCTTGGTCACGATGACCTTGGCGACGGGCGCGGTGTCTGCGGCGGTTTCGGCGAGGGGGGAGGCGGCCAAGCGGCGCCCTTTCTTAAGGTGCGACGATGTCGGGCGTCAGCCAGCCCAGATGCTGTCCGGCGTCCACCGCGATCATCTGGCCCGTGACCGCCCTTGCGTCAATCAGATAGCGCAGGGCGGCGGTGACGTCGTCGGGGGTGGCGCGGCGCTGCAACAGGGTGCCGGCGGCCTCGGCCTCGAACTCGCCGGGGGCCTGGTGGATGTTGGGCAGGGTGGGGCCGGGGCCGATGGCGTTGACGCGGATGCGCGGGGCCAGGGCCTGGGCCAGGGTCTGGGTCGCCCACCACAGGCCGGCCTTGCTCAGGCTGTAGCTGAAGAACTGCGGATTGGGCCGCCAGACCCGCTGGTCGACGATATTGACGATCAGGCCCTCGGCGTCGGCCGGCAACGCGGCCGCAAAGGCCTGCGCCAACACCAGGGGGGCCCGCAGATTGGTCTCGATGTGGCTGTCCCACAGGGCGCGGTCCAGCGCGCCGACGCGGTCGTCCTGAAAACTGGAGGCGCTGTTGACCAGCAGGGTCAGGGGGCCAAGGGCTGCGGTGCGGGCGACCAGGCCGGAAACCTGAGCCTCATCTGACAGCTCGGCAGAGACCGCGATGGCCCGGCGGCCCAGGGCCTGGACGGCGGCGACCGTCTCGCGCGCTTCGTCCGGCGAACCGCGATGGTGCACGGCCACGTCATAGCCGACGCGGGCGGCCTCCAGCGCCAGCGCCTGGCCGATCCGGCGTCCCGCGCCGGTGACCAGGGCCGCACCGCGCGAGGTCATGTCAGTCGATTCGGCCGAACTCGGAGAAGTTCAGGGCCAGGAAGACGCCGATAAAGCCGGCGATGACGAGGATCGCGATCATGACGCGGCTCCGTTGAAGACCAAGGATGCAGCGGCTTTAGCGAGGCGCGAAGCCCGGGGCAAGAGCGGGCTCACGCCAACGGAAAATCGGCGGGATCGTCGGTCCAGGGATTGAACACCGCCGCGCCGCTGTCCTGCACGTCGCGGGTGTTGCGGGTGACCAGGAACAGGTCGTGCTCCAGCGCCGTCGCGGCCAGCAGGGTGTCGATCACGGCGGGCGCCTGACCCTTCCGCCGCTTGACCGCACCCGAGATCTCGCCCCAGCGGCGCACCACCGGATCGCTGACCGACAGGGTGCGCCCTTTCGGGCTGGACGGCGGCCCAGGCCTTCACGCTGGGCGCGCCGTTCGGATTGATCAGGGCGGCGATCACATTGGTGTCGATCAGCCAGCCCTTCACAGGTCCCCACCCTTCATAATTCCAAATCTCGGCCGTGGTCAGGGTCGCGGGTCAGGTCCAGATCGTCGAGGTGCAGCCCCTCCAGAAAGGAGACCAGCGACGGGTGGGCCGGGTCGGGCGGCGACAGGCGCTCCAGATCCTCGACGCTCATCACCACCACGGCGTCCTTGCCGCGCACGGTCACCCGTTGCGGGCCCTGGCTTCGGGCCAGACGCACCACCTCGCTGAAGCGGGCCTTGGCGTCTTCCAGTTTCCAGCTGAGATCGCCCATCGCAGGCTCCATCTGACTAGCTAGTCAGATCATAGTTCGGATGGGCCCGGCGGGCAAGGACGACTATCCTGCCTCCCATGCTCTGGCGCCGTCGCATCGAACCGTTCACCCGTCCCCTGGTCTATGCTTGGTTTCGCTGGAACCGGGGGCTGACGCTTGGGGTGCGGGGTCTGGTCACCGACGGCGAGGGCCGGGTGCTGCTGATCCAGCACACCTACATCCCCGGCTGGTACCTGCCCGGCGGCGGGGTCGAGCGGGGCGAGACGGCCCAGGTGGCCTTGGCCCGCGAACTGCAGGAGGAGGCGGGGGTCCGCGTGCTGGGCCCGCCGGTCCTGCTGTCGGTGCACTCCAACGAGCCGCGCCATCCCGGCGACCACGTGCTGGTCTATCGCATCGACGCCTGGGAGCCCTGCGAAGCCTGCGCCCAGGGCGAGATCCACGCGGTCGGCTGGTTCGCGCCCGACGCCCTGCCAGACGACATCAGCCCGGGCACGCGGCGGCGGATCGCCGAGGCTCTGGAGGGCGTCGACAGCGATGTGATGTGGTGAGGGCTTCCCACATGATCGCCGATCATTAAAATGGTTGTTTGAAGAAGGCCCGCCGCGTCCCACATGAGAGCGGACCTCGAACAGCCGCGAAGAGCGGATCGACCTGCTGGAGCGCATCGTCGCCGAATATCAGAAGCGCTTCGAGGACATGGCGAAAGCCATCACCGAGGAAATGGGCGCCCCCGCCTGGCTGGCCCAGCGCGCCCAGGCCGCCATGGGCATCGGCCACGTCCAGACCGCCATCGCCGTCCTCAAGAACTACAAGTTCGAGGAAGATCGCGGCACCACCCGCATCGTGAAAGAGCCGATCGGCGTCTGCGCCTTCATCACGCCGTGGAACTGGCCGGTCAACCAGATCGCCTGCAAGGTCGCGCCCGCGCTCGCCACGGGCTGCACCATGGTGCTCAAGCCCTCGGAAATCGCGCCGTTCAGCGGCTATATCTGGACCGAGGTTCTGCATGCCGCCGGCGTGCCGCACGGCGTGTTCAACCTGGTCAATGGCGACGGCCCCACGGTGGGCGCGGCCCTGTCCAGCCATCCGGAAGTCGACATGGTGTCGTTCACCGGCTCGACCCGGGCCGGTATCGAGGTGGCCAAGAACGCCGCCCCGACCGTCAAGCGCGTCCACCAGGAGCTGGGCGGCAAGAGCCCCAACATCATCCTCGAAGACGCCGACTTCCAGCGCGCCGTCTCGGGCGGCATCGCTTCGGTGATGATGAATTCGGGCCAGTCCTGCAATGCCCCCACCCGCATGCTGGTGCCGGGCAAGAAGATGGACGAGGTCATCGCCATCGCCCGCGCCACGGCCGAGGCTCACACCGTCGGCGACCCCAACGGCAATTCCAAGATGGGCCCCGTCGTCTCCGACGTGCAGTGGAACAAGATCCAGGGCCTGATCCAGAAGGGCATCGACGAGGGCGCCACCCTGGTCAGCGGCGGCGTCGGCCGACCCGAGGGTCTGGACAAGGGCTACTACGTCAAGCCCACCGTCTTCGCCAATGTCACCAACGAGATGACCATCGCCAAGGAAGAGATCTTCGGCCCGGTCGTCGCCATCCTCGGCTACGAGACGGTCGACGAGGCGGTGAAGGTCGGCAACGACACCGAATACGGCCTGGCGGCCTATATCTCGGGCGGCGACGAGGAGCAGGTCCGCAAGGTCGCCTCGCGGCTGCGCGCCGGCCAGGTCAACATCAACGGCGCCGGCCCCGACATGATGGCCCCGTTCGGCGGCTACAAGATGAGCGGCAACGGGCGGGAGTGGGGCGACCACGCGTTCGGGGAGTTCCTCGAGACGAAGGCGATCCTGGGTTACGCGCCGAAGGTGGCGGCGGAGTAGGTTTGCTCAGTTAGACGGGTTTGGAGGGGCGGGGCTGAAAGGCTCCGCCTCTTTTTCTTTGGCGAGTTCTTTGGCGAGGCCTTCGGGCACCTCCGGGGGGCATCAGCCTTGGTTCAGGCCATGACCTCGGGAAAGTAGAACCTCACCGCTGCCACGTTCACCCCGTCGTGGCCTCGCCACCAAGATATCGGATAGGACCAATCGTTCTTTCCTTCGGGTGGGTGAGCGCGATGGATCGGATAGGTGTCGAAAAAGCCCGCGTGTTCACGCGATTGCAGTACGCCAGCATACCCCAAACACTGGATCGCGACCCGCCGCTGGCTGTCGTTACCAGGGATCAATGACTTTAGCAGCTTCACCAAGTCGTTCGGTCGAGTGTTGGCCGGCGCGTTCCCCGCTATTTCGAGCAACCGGCGCAAAAGGGCGTGACCTTCGCTCGCGGAGCTTTCGGGTGCCGACGTTCTGAACCGCGTGAGGTCCAGCAGCGCATATAGGGGATCGCTATGCCTGACCCCGCCCCACTTGAATCGCTCAAAGTTCAAGACATTCAAGTCTTCGGCGGCGGAACTTTCAAATGCCCAGCAAGTCCTGCAGCGTAGAGATCCATAGGAGTCGGCGAAATGGTGACTGGGCAGGTTGAGTGCCGCGCCAAAACTGCCAAGTGCAGATCGTAGATCAAGTCGACGTGTCACGAGGCTGTCGGCGAATGCGTTTCCTACATCCTGGGCAGTGATGTTCTTTCGCAGCGCCACAAGTCGCTCCACGATCTCATCGTGGCGCAGATGCGTCGGCGAGAACATGTAGCCAGCCTCGGTAGCGAGGCGGAGCGTTTCGGGTGCGGTTGTACGATCGCGCTTCCATCCTGAGGCAGACCAATAGGTGTCGAAGAGAATGCGCTCGCCTGTCTTATTGGGCCTCCAAGAGCGCTCGTCCTGTGGATTTGCACTGAAGGGCATTAAGGGCTCTCAAGCTACGAATGACGAGGTGTGTGGGGCGCGGTTGTTGTAACCATTACCTCACGGTGCGCTGAGGGGCTCAACACCATTCGCTAGTGTTGAAATGGACGCCCACGCGTCCTAGCCAGCCCTTCATCTCTTAGAGGCAGCAGCGTGCCGGTCTGGACAGGTCAGTCAAGGCTCGCCTCTGGCGACCGCTTCGCGGCGACGCGGAGCGTCGGCCTTGAGTGACCTGTCCAGACCGGCGATCGTCTCGCCGTGAGATGAAGGGGTGGCTCCCTTCGGCGCGAAGGGGCGGCAGGCCGTAGTAAGTCCTCCCCCTGAAGGGGGAGGCGGCCGGAGGCCGGTGGGGGAAGACCGCAATGACTCAGCAGCACTTCCCCTCCGTCGCCCCGGATCAAGTCAGGGGCGACACCTCCCGCGCTAGGGGGAGGACTTGTTTTCGCGACCTATCCTCTACGAATAGAGAATCGAAGTCAGTGAAATCAATCACTTCCAACTTTCTCGCCCTTTTGTATCCCCCGCTCCAAAACCGCCCGCATACTGCTTGCACCTGACAGCACGGGAAGGGCGCTAGGCCGGCGACCGTAGCGGCTGTCAGGGGTGGTCGAGCGGGAAGCGCCCGTCGGCTGTCGTCCTGGGCCCTGTTCGCCCGGTTTGCGAGGCGTGGCCTGTCCCTCCAGGGAAGGCGGGCGCTTCGGATCGGGGTTCAGGATCAATCCCACGGCGATGGTCCGGCGGCACGCAGCAGGCATGGGCTGAAATCGCTCATGCGGTCCGGACGGGGCTAGCCAGCCCCTCCGCCCGCCGGAGGCCGAATATCGAGAGCGGGTTAAAACCCCGCGCCTCGAAGGCTTCTGGAAGCAGACCGCGCGGAGCGTTCGTCTTCGTCGAAACGGTATTCACTACACACTCATCCGGGCGAGGCCCGGACGCTCCGCAGCCCTTCCCATCCACTCGGCGGTTTCCGCGCGAGGGGGCGAAGCCGTGCGCCCAGCCCTCCCCCAGCGTCATCCTTGCCGTCCGCCCCGGTTCCGTTAACGTCACGATCCAACAGAACAACGATAACCTACCCGGGAGAGAAACCATGACGCCGCCCCAAGGCGCGTCGCCCGTGGGCGACGTCAGCGAGGTTCCCTTCAAGCCGCTGCCGATGAAGGGACCGGACGTCAGTGTCGACTATCGGCCCGACGGTTCGCTGGTCATCACCTCCAACCACGCGCCCGGCGAGGGGCCGCGCTCTATCGCCCACCTGCTGGCCCAGAAGGCTGGCGAGCATCCCGACCGGCCCTATCTGAAGCAGCGCGAGCCGGGCCACGGGCCGTGGCGCGGCGTCACCTACGGCCAGGCCCTGCGCGCCGTCGAAGGCATAGCCCAGTGGCTGCTGGACCAGGGCCTGACGTCCGACGACAGCGTGATGATCCTGTCGGGCAATTCCATCGAGCACGCCCTGATGACCCTGGGGGCCTATACGGCCGGGGTTCCGGCCGCGCCGGTCAGTCCGGCCTACAGCCTGATCTCGACCGACCACGCCAAGCTCAAGCACTGTTTCGACAAGGTGGCCCCGCGCGTGGTCTTCGCCCAGAGCGGGACGCTGTTCGCCAAGGCGCTGGAGACGCTTCGGACCATCGATCCCACGGTGCTGGTGGTGACGGCGGACGGGACCGGAGACGGCGCGGTGAGCTTTGACGACATCGCCGCCACCGTCCCGACCCTCGCCGTCGAGGCCTCGCGCGAGACGCTGGGGCCGGCCACGGTGGCCAAGTACCTGTTCACCTCCGGCTCGACCGGCATGCCCAAGGCCGTGGCCCAGACCCATGGCATGATGGCCGGGGTGATCGCCGGCCAGGACGGGCTGAAGCTGGACGAGCCCGACGACGGCGAAGTCTCGCAGGGCCTGGAATGGATGCCGTGGAGCCATATCTCGGCCGGCAATATCAGCTTCAACGGTCTGCTCTGGGCCGGCGGCACCCTGCACATCGACGAGGGCAAGCCCCTGCCGGGGATGTTCGAGACCACGATCAAGAACCTCTATGAGGTCTCGCCCATCGTGTTCGGCTCGGCCCCGATCGCCTTTTCGATGCTGGCCGAGGCGATGGAGAACGACCCGGTGCTGCGCGCCTCGTTCTTCAAGAACCTGCGCTATATGGGCTATGGCGGGGCGACGCTGTCCAACGACGTCTATACCCGCATCCAGGCCCTGGCCGTGGCCGAGACGGGTCACCGCATTCCGCTGACCACGATGTACGGCGCGACTGAAACCCAGGGCATCACCGTCACCCACTGGATCACCGAGCGGGTCGGGCTGGTGGGTCTGCCCCTGCCGGGCATCCAGCTGAAACTGGCCCCCAACGGGTCCAAGTTCGAGGTGCGGGTCAAGGGGCCCACCGTGGCGGCGGGCTATCACAAGGATCCCGAAAAGACCGCGGCGGCCTTCGACGAGGAAGGTTTCTACTGCCTGGGGGACGCGGCGCGGTTCGTCGATCCCGACGACCCGGCCAAGGGGCTGGTGTTCGACGGCCGGGTGACCGAGGACTTCAAGCTCGACAGCGGCACCTGGGTCAGCGTCGGCGTGCTGCGCCCCGACCTGGTGGCCGCCTGCAGCCCCTATATTGCCGACGCGGTGATCTGCGGTCAGGACAAGGGCTATGTCGGCGCTTTGTTCTGGCCCTCGCCGTCGGGGCTGATGGCCCTGGTCGCCGATCCGGGGCCGGGCACGCCGATGGACAAGCTGGTGGCGTTTTTGAAGGAGCGGCTGGCGGCGTTCAATGCGAGCGCCGGCGGCTCGTCGCGCCGGATTGGCCGCTTCACCGTGATGACCGAGCCGCCCTCGATCGACGCCGGCGAGATCACCGACAAGGGTTATGTGAACCAGCGCGCGACGCTGGAGCGGCGCGCGGCGCTGGTGGAGGCGCTGTATGCGGCGGAGCCGGGGGAGGGCGTGGTGGTAGTTTAGGGCCAACGCCCTCTTCATCCACAAAACCCGCCTTTCTGGGCCTTGTGCCCAGGATCCATGGTTCAGCTGGCTTTGAGGGGGAAGGCGCGCCGGGCCTGTCGGCTTCCACTGACCCTGAAGCGCAAAGCGCTCCGCCGGCATGGGTCCTGGGCACAAGGCCCACGAAGACGAGGTTATTGAGTTTTTGAACTCGGTTGTCCCCTACCACGCCAGCCGCGCATGGGCGATCACGGCGGTCTTGTCCGACATGCCGACGGCCATCAGCTCCGGCGGCTTGGGCGCGGGGGGCTGGGCCTCGGCGGGCCAGCCGTCGCGCATTTCTACCACGGCCGCCTCGACCCGGCCGGTCGCCTCCGACGTGAAGCTGAGCGTGACGCCATTGGGATCAGGGGCGTGATAGGTCACGGTCGACCAGGCGTCGGGCTGGCTGGTCAGGGTGATCGGTCGGCCGTTCAGGCGCGGATCGTGCAGCCCGGTGGTGGCGCGGATCTTCAGGGTCAGCACCTCGGTTCCCGGACCGGGAATGACGCGGACGATCAGGCGGTCGCCCGAGCGCTCGGCGGTCAGGACCGGCGGGGTGACCGGCACGGCGCGAGTCTGCGCCATCCAGATCGGCTCGGCGTGGAACGGTTCCAGGGCCTGCTTTTTCAGGTTTACCCCACCGTCGGCGACCAGGACCTGGCGGGTCCAGGCGTCCAGCTCCGGCATTGACGAGACCCGCCAGGCCTTGCCCGTTGAAGGATCAGCGATGTGATGGGCCTCTGTCAGGTTGGGCCGGTCAGCCGAGGCGTTGGGAATGGCGGCGGTGATGACCAGGCCCAGACCGGCGACGCCCAGCAGCACCACCCCGCGCCAGCCCCAGCGAGACTCGGCGAAGTCAAAGGTGATCGGCACCAGGGCCGGGGTGGCCAGCAGGACGAAGAGCGCCAGGACGGCGGGCTCCATCAGGCCGATGCCGGCGAAGGTCCAGCCGCCCCAGGCGGTCAACTGGGCGATGGTCAGGGTGGCCAGCACCGCCATGGCCAGGGTCATGGCCAGGGCCACGCGACGGTCGCGGGTGCCGCCCAGGGCCATGGCCAGGGTCGCGCCCAGGGCGGCGATCAGTAGCGGCCAGACCAGCATCACCGTCGCGCCGGGGGCCAGGATCTGGGCGGCCAGGGCGGCGAGCAGCAGGGTGACGAGCCCGCCGATCCAGACGCCCAGGACACCGACCCTGCTTCCCAGGGCCGCCCAGCACAGAACGCCGACCGCGGCGCCGAGGCCCAAGCCTACAGGATCGAACCCGCCGACCAGGCTGCAGGCGCCGCCGAGGACGAGAGCCGCAAGGCTGGGCCAGATCCGCCTGGCGCCTCGCGCCTGGGCCGTGACCACCAGCAGTCCAGTCCCGACGCCGAGCGCGCCAGCGCCCAGCAGCAGAAGGTCAAAGCGGCCCAGCAGATCGTACAGCTTTTGCCCATCGCCGACGTTCAGCAGGCGGCCCAGCAGGTGCAGGACCAGAGCGCTGGCCAGCAGCAGCAGGATGGCCCCGGCCACGCCCCTCACGATGTCGAGCGGCGAGGTCGCGCCGCCGCTCAGTGCGCGCCAGCTCACGAAGCCGATCATCACGGCGGCCAGCCCCAGCAGCCCCCAGCCGACGGCCGTCGAATAGCTGATCAGGAAAAAGCCCAGCACATCGGAATAGATCGCATTGGGGCTCCTGGCCGGCAGGCTCTGGCCATCGGCCACCGCCCGGGTGATCGGCAGCACCTGGTCGCCCATGTGCTGCAGACTGCCCTGGTCCAGCCGCTCCGGCGTCGACAGCGGCGTGTGATAGGCCAGCTGATTGTCGATCAGGGCAAAGTTCAGCCCCGGCAGTCCGGCCTTCACCGAATGGGTGAAGTCGGTGTCATTGGGCATGCGTTCATAGACGGTCGAGGCCAGGGAATTGGCCGAGGGGCCCTTCGCCTCGCGGGCCATCAGGGCCAGCAGGGCGCCGTTCTCGGGACCGGTCTGGAACATGGCCGCCCGGCCGGCGTCGCCCCGAGCCTCCATGTTCAGCACCACCCCGACCCGCTGGGCGGTAGGATCGCGGGCGAAGAAGGCGTCGGCGCCCAGCAGGCCCGCCTCTTCGGCGTCGGTGAACAGGAAGATCACGTCGCGGGCCGGCGTCGGACCCGCCTTCAGGGCGCGGGCGATCTCCAGAGCGGCGGCCGCGCCCAGGGCGTCGTCGGCGGCGCCGGGGGAATTGTGGACGGAATCGTAGTGGCTCATCACCAGCACGGCGGGTAGCTCGCGGTCCTGTCCCGGCAGGACGCCAACCACGTTCTGCACGGCGGCCACGCCCAGCGAGCGGCCGTCGTCGGAATAGGGCCGGAAGCCTTCACCGGGCCGGACCGAGACCTCAAGGCCCAGCTCGCCGATCCGGGTCAGCAGGTGATCGCGGACCCGCACGATGTCAACCGAGCCGGTCGGGTGCGGGCGCTGGGCCATGGCGCGCACATCGTCCATGGCGCGCGCGGCGGAGAAGACCGCGGTCGGCGCGGACGTATCGACGGGCTGGGGCGTTCTCTGGGCCAGGGCGCCGAGAGCCACACCGAGCGTCAGGCAGATCCAGAAGCCCAGTATCCTGATCGTCTTCACGGTCTGCTCCCGGTCCGGCGAATCCCCATCAAGAGGTTGCGTCGTGTCGGGCAGGATCGGAAGTCCAAAAGAAAAAGGGCGACCCGGTTGCCCGGATCGCCCTTTCTTCATCCGAAAGCCAAGGACCCTGCTCGCTTTGGAGAGCGGGTCCCTGGATCCCCTCCCGGTTAGAACTTCGCCCGCAGCGTCACGCCGTAGGTGCGTGGCGCGCCGAGGAAGGCGTCATAGGTGATCGTGTCATTGGCCGGCACGTAGGTCGTGTTGGTGGCGCTCAGGCCCGACCCACCTTGCAGGAAGCCGTTGAACGCGACCTGGGTATATTCCTCGTCCAGGATGTTCTGACCCCACAGTTCGACGGTCCAGGCCTCGCTGGCGGCGCCGAAGCCGATGCGGGCGTTGACCACGGTGAAGCTTTCCTGAAGCTTCGGCGGGAACAGGTCCGAACCGGTGTTGTATTCCGACGAGTACTTGGCGCCGACATTGAAGCGGGCCTTGTAGTTGTCGCCCACCGGACGCTCATAGGTCAGCGAACCCGAGGCCGAATATTCCGGCGCCAGCGACAGGGTGCTGCCGGGCAGCAGGGCCAGGGCGTTGGTCGGATCGTTCGGGATCTTCTGATCGCCATACTCGGTCTTGGCCCAGGTGAAGCCGCTCTGGACGGTCAGGCCGCGAACCGGGGTAAACCACAGGAAGTCGGCGTCCAGGCCCTGCGAAACCACTTCTGGGATCGAGCGAACGGCGAACGAAGTGCCCAGGAAGGTGTTCAGCTGGAAGTCGGTGAACTTCTGGTAGAAGCCCGTGACGTTGAGCAGAACCGAACGGTTGAACAGGGTGTTCTTCAGGCCGACTTCGTAGCTGTCGACGAACTCGCCGGCGAACGAGGTGTCATAGATCGGCAGCACGCCCTGGCCGCCGCTTTGCAGGCCGTTGGACGATTGGGTGCGGTCGAGGTTGTAGCCGCCGCCCTTGTAGCCGCGCGCGAACGAGGCGTAGCTGAACACTTCAGGCGAGAAGCGATAGGCCGCCTTGATCGTGCCCGACCATTCCTTGTCAGTGCGCTTCTGGTTGGTGCCGCGGTTGTTGAACAGCGGGTTGGCCCAGGGCAGGCAGAGGTTGCCGACGACAGTCGGCGTGGCCGCCGCGCCGACGATGCTGGCGATCCGGGCCTGACCGGCGCCCGACAGGGCGATGCCGCAGCCGACGCCGCCATCGGTGATGGTCTGGTAGGTGTCCAGATCCTTCTTATCGATGCTGTAGCGCAGGCCAGCCGTCAGGCTGAAGGCGTCGGTAAACTGGTAGCTGTTGCTGGTGAACAGCGCGATGGTCTTGGCGCGCTGGCCGTAGCTGTCCCGCAGGCCCTGGCCCGGCGTGAAGGTGGTGTTCGGCGCGCGACCGGTCAGGAGCGAGATGAAGTTGGCGATGCCGGCCGGGTTGGCGGCCGAGCGCGACAGCAGGCGACCCAGATACTGCTCATAGTCATTGCCATAGAGGAAGTTGGCCTTGGTCTCGAGCTTCTCATCGGCCAGGAAGGTGCCGACAAGCCAGTCGAGATTGCCGGTCTTGCCGGCCAGGCGCAGTTCCTGGGTGTAGGTCGTGAACTCGCTGAAGTTCGTGCCGTCCTTGTTGCGATAGGCCAGGTCGGCCGTCGAGAAATCGCTGTCCTGGCCGTTGTCGGTGCGCCAGTTGCGGATGGCGGTGATCGAGGTCAGTTCGCCGATCGGCAGTTCGATATTGCCTTCCAGCGAGATGCCCTTGTCCTCGATGGACGACGGCGCGCCGCGGTTCGAATAGGCGACCCGGTCATAGGGCTTTGCGGTCGGAGCCAGGGCGACGCCGCCGCTGACCAGATTCAGGATGCCAGCGGTCGGGCCGGTGCGGATCTGCACGGCGCCGCAGCAGTTCTCGTCGCGCTTGGTGTAGTCGCCGATGATCTTGAAGGTGGCGTTGTCGTCCGGCACGAACAGCAGCTGGCCGCGCACGGTGTAGAACCCCTGGTCCTGGTCCTGGTCGCGGTCGCTCGGGCCCTTGCCGTTGATGACGTCGTTATAGCCGTCCCGCTCGCGCGCGGCGACGTAGAGGCGGCCGGCCAGGGTTTCGGTGCCAAACAGCGGACCTGTGACCGAAGCGGAGAGGCCATGGGCGTTAAAGTTGCCAAGGGTGGCTTCGGCATTGGCGCCAAAGCCGAACTCCGGCTCCTTGGTCACGATGTTGATGACGCCGGCCGAGGTGTTCTTGCCAAACAGGGTGCCTTGCGGGCCCTTCAGCACTTCGATGCGCTCCATCTCGCCCAGGTCGCCGAACGAGACGCCGTTGCGGGGACGATAGACGCCGTCGATCACGACGCCGACCGAGCTTTCCAGGCCGGGGTTGTCGCCAACGGTGCCGACGCCGCGCACGCGGGCGGTGGTCGAGGCTTCCGAGGTGGTCGAGGTGACGGTCAGGCCGGGGGTCAGGATCGTCAGATCCTTGATGTCCTTGACGCCGGTGTCTTGCAGCAGCTTGGCGCCGACGGCGGTCACCACGACCGGCACGTCCTGCAGGTTCTGCTCGCGCTTCTGGGCGGTGACGACGATGCTGTCGACGGTGGGGATGTCTGCTTCCTGGGCCTGGACCGCGCCAGCGGTGAACAGACCGGCAAGCACAGCGGCGGACGCCGTGCCGCAAAGCACCTGGGTAAAGCGCATTTCCTACCTCGGTTCGTTATGCCGCCAGCGCTTGCATCGCCAACGGCTGTTTGTTTGGACTCACCCGAACGACTGTTCGAATAGACACCTCACGGTTACGGACCGAGAGCGTCCAGAGCAAGTTAAAACCCTTGCAGGTAAAAGGATCGGAAAGGTCTGTTGCGCAGAAGCGACACGGGTTGGTCGCCATTCCTAATCATGCAAGACGTCGCGGGCGCGCCTTGTCAGACGCCGCCATCGGGCTCATCTGCGAGCCATGACATCGTCGCCCGCCTATCGCCCCGACCCGAAGTTCATGGCCCTGGGTCGCGACTTCTCCGATCCGGTGGATCCCGCCGACTTTCCCATGACCCGCCTGCGCTTCCGCAATGACCGTGCGGCGGCGACCGTGGGGCTGGAGACCCTGTCAGATGCTGCATGGATCGCCGCATTCGGCCGGTTCGAGCCGCTGCCCGGCAACCAGCCCCAGCCGCTGGCCATGCGCTATCATGGCCATCAGTTCCGCAGCTACAATCCCGACCTGGGCGACGGCCGCGGCTTCCTGTTCGCCCAGCTGCGCGAGCAGGACTCCGATCGTCTGCTCGATCTGGCCACCAAGGGCTCGGGCCAGACGCCGTGGTCGCGGCAGGGCGACGGGCGGCTGACCCTGAAGGGCGGCATGCGCGAGATCCTCGCGGCCAGTCTGCTGGAAGCCCTGGGTGTTCCCACCTCAAGGGCGTTTTCGCTGGTCGAGACGGGCGAGGACCTGCAGCGCGGTGACGAGCCCAGCCCGACGCGGTCAGCTGTGCTGACCCGGCTGTCGCACAGCCACATCCGTTTCGGGACCTTCCAGCGCCAGGCCTATTTCGAGCGGCCGGACCTGATCACGGTGCTCGTCGATCACGCGGTCGAGACCTATTATCCGCATCTGGCCGACGCGCCCGATCGCCCCGCCGTGCTGATGCGGGCGGTGGTGGAGGCCAGCGCCAGACTTCTGGCCGGGTGGATGGCGGCGGGCTTTGTCCATGGCGTGCTCAACACCGACAACATGGTCATCACCGGCGAGAGTTTCGACTATGGCCCGTGGCGGTTCCTGCCGCGCAATGATCCGAACTTCACCGCCGCCTATTTCGACCATAGCGGCCTCTACAGCTTTGGCCGTCAGCCCGAGGCGGTGTTCTGGAACCTGCAGCAACTGGCCGCCTGCCTGACCCTGGTCACTGACCAGGCCGGGCTTCTGGACGCGCTAAACGGCTTTTCCGACGCCTATCGCGACGCCCTGCGCGCGGCGATGCTGCGGCGCCTGGCGCTCAAGCCGCGTGATCTCGCGACCGACATGAATTTGGTCAGCGCGGCCTTCAAGGCGCTTGCGGCGGGGGGCGACACCCTGCGCTGGGAGCCCTTCTTCTTCGACTGGTTCGGCGGATCGGCCTCGGAAGGCCGCGCCATGGCCGGCCCCCGCGCCGCCCTCTATGGCGAGGAGGCCTTCGCCGATTTCCGCCGCCGGCTGGCGGAGTTTGAACCCGACAGGCCGGAACGTCTCGACCACCCGATCTTCGCGCAACCGGATCCGGAGGAACTTCTCATCGAGCATGTCGAGGCCCTCTGGGCGCCCATCGCGTCCCAGGACGACTGGAGCCCGCTCCATGCCAAGCTTGACCGGATCGAAGCCGCGCGGCGGGCCTATGGCTTTGGCGATGACGGCGCGGAAAACAACGCAGTCTGAACTTTTCTGTACGGGTCCGGAACAATTGTCATGGTTCGGGCTTACGGCTTCTGCAGGCCGAACGGTGAGGCTTTGCGGAGAGACCCGATGCGCTTCTTCCAATCCATCTTTCAGCCCGTGATGCTGGTCGGCGCCGTGGCGATGTCGTTTATCGGCGCGCTCGGCATACCCGGCTGCGCGCGCGCCATCGGCGAGTGCCTCAGCGAAGGCCGCGAGATCGCCTGATTCCGCCTGAACTGCGCGACGGCGACCGGCGTTGCGCACCCTGCCTGCACCGGTGACGACGCCGTGTTTCACGCTCTGAGGGGTTTCACGCCCTGAGGGCGCCGGACAGGCGTTCCGTCAGGTCGCCCCTGTCGGCGACCGACACCTCCGGCAAGCCCAGCCACCTGGCCATCAGGCGCAACTCGGTCGCCAGCGCCGCCGGCGTCTCGTGATCGGCCGTCGGCTCGGCATGGGCGGCCTGGACCAGCAGGCGGCCGGCCTTGCGGTCAGCCTTGAGGTCAACCCGGGCGGTTAGCGCTTCGCCCTGCAGGAACGGCAGGACGTAGTAGCCGTGGATGCGCCGGTGGGCTGGCGTGTAGATCTCCAGCCGGATGCGGGCGTCAAAAATCCGTTCGGTGCGCTCGCGAAACCAGATCAGGTTGTCGAAGGGCGAGAGCAGGGCATGGGCCTCGACCTTGCGGGGCCGTGCGGCCGTGGCGGCGACATAGGCCGTCTGCTCCCAGCCCTCGACGGAAGCCTGGGTCAGCACCTCCTCTTCGACCAGCTCGGCGATGCGGGCGCGGGTCTCGGCCGGACCCATGCGGAAATAGTCGCGCAGGTCGCGTTCGGTAGCGACGCCCATGGCCCCGGCGGCGCGGGCGATCAGGGCGCGGTGGGCATCCTCGCGCATGGGCGTGGGCGTCTCGATCAAGGCGGCGGGCAACACCTGCTCGGGCGTGCCATAGACCCGCTCGAAGCCGCCGCGGCGGGTGGCGGTGGTGAGCTCGCCGATCCAGAACAGGCATTCCAGCGCCCGCTTTCCCTCGCTCCACCCCCACCAGCCGCCAGGCCCCTTCCTGGCGCCGATCTCGAGGTCTCCGGCCGCGATCGGGCCGCGCCGGCGAATTTCGTCCAGGGCCGCGGCGATGAAGTCGGGATGGCTGTTGAGGAACTTGGCCACGCCCTTCCAGACGCCGACCCCGGCCCTGGCGTCGGCCATCCGCCAGCGGAACAGTGGATGCAGGTCGCGCGGCATCAGCGAGGCCTCATGGCCCCAGTATTCGACCAGGGCTGGCTTTGGGCCCCAGGCCACGTCCTCGAGAAGCGCGCGCGGATAGTCACCCAGGCGCGAGAACAGCGGCAGGTAGTGCGAGCGCGACACGACATTGACCGAGTCGATCTGCAACAGGCCCAGCGTCTCGATCGTCGCCAGAACGTGGCGGCGTCCCGGCGCGGCGGGACGCGCCTTGCCAAACCCCTGCGCGGCCAGCGCGATACGCCGCGCCGTCCTGGCGGAGAGCTTCTCGATCATGGCCAAGTTTGAGCACCGCCTGGCTGGATCGCGCAAGCGTCCCGGCGAAGGGAGCGTTACCATCAGGCTTGCGCACGGTCTGGAAAAGGCCTTACCGAGGGGGCATGATCGTCCTCGAAAATGGCGCGGCCCGCCTCCAGCTTGCTCCTGATATCGGCGGCGCCGTCGCGGGCTTCACCGTCGATGGTCACGATATCCTGAGGCCGATGGCGCGGGGCGCAACCGATGCGCTGGATGCGTCCAGCTTTCCGCTGGTCCCGTTCTGCAACCGCATTCCGAACGGCCGGTTCACGTTCCACGGGCGCGCCGTGGTCCTGAGGCCCAATCTGGGCGATCATCCGCATCCGCTGCATGGTCAGGGCTGGCGTGGGCCCTGGACCGTCGAGAGCGCCTCAGGCGCCCAGGCGCGGCTCGCCTATGACCACGCGCCGTCGGACTGGCCGTGGGCCTATCGCGCCGAGCAGCGGTTCATCCTGGGCGAGCGCGGCCTGCGCCTGGAGCTTTCAGTGACCAATACCGGCGATGCGCCCATGCCGGCCGGCCTGGGCTTCCATCCCTATTTCCCGCGCCGCTCGGGCGAGGTGCTCGAGGCCTCGGTCAGCGGCGTGTGGATGATCGATCAGGACGTGCTGCCCACCGTCCATCACGAGGGCGTCTGGGGACCGGACTGGACCCGCGGCGCCGGGGTCGAAGGCCATGATGATCTGATCGATCACTGTTACACCGGCTGGAACCAGCGCGCCGCCCTGAGCGCGCCGGGTCAGCCCACCACCACGATCACCGCCTCGGCCGATTGCCGCTGGCTGCACCTGTATGTGCCGCCCGGCCAGGACTTCTATTGCGTCGAACCCTGCGCCAACCGGCCCAATCCCTTCGGGTCACCGGGCTCCTGCATGGTCATCCTGGCGCCGGGCCAGGCTCGCGCGATCTGGATGGAGATCGCCACCGCCTAAGACTCCCAAAGTCTGATTTGCGGCGCCGCGACGATTTGTCCGCGTGCGCCCCAGAGCTTGCCAGACAAGGCCTGCGGGCTTGCCAGAGCCATCACAATAAAACCGTCGCGTCAGATTCACTGCGCCGTCTCCGAATCAGCAGAGAGACCATCTCGCCGGCAAGAACTCAGTACACATCCGGCTGCGTCTGAACTACGCGCCGCCTTGGGGACGATCACGGTCTGGATTGTCTTTCAACGCGGCCCGCATGTCTGGGAGCGGCGAAATGATGACTTTGGCGACTTTGCCCCCGGTTACCGCCCTGGCGGCCCTGGCCCCCGTAACCGATCTTGGCGCCATGCCCGGCGCCACACCGAGCGGCAGTGTGGCCCCGCCCGGTAGCGCGCCGACCGCAGAGATCAGCGTGCTCACCTACAATGTCCGGGGTCTGCCCTGGCCGCTGGCCAACGGTCGCGCCAAGGCTCTGAAGGCGATTGGGGCTGAACTGGCGACGATGAGGCGCTACGGCCAGCAGCCCGACGTGGTGCTGATTCAGGAAGGCTTTCGCGGGGAGGTCGGCGACCTGGTCACCGCCAGCGGCTACCGCTACTGGGCCCGCGGCCCCGGCCGGTCCCAGAAGGCCTCGGGGGCAAGGCCGGAGAGCGGGAAGCGTTACGCCACGGTGCGCTATCCGTCATTCGGAGAGGGCTGGGGCAAGTTTACCGGCGCCGGTCTGCACGTGCTGAGCGACGCGCCGATCACGGACGTCGAGGATACGCCCTACCGCTACTGCGCAGGCCTCGACTGTCTGGCCAACAAGGGGGTGATGCTGGTTCGCCTGGCCCTTCCCGGTGCGCCCAGCCAGATTGACATCGTCAATACCCATCTCAATTCGCGTCGCGCCGCCAAGGTGCCGGTCGCCCGGTCGCTGCAGGCTCATAACCTGCAGACCGAAGAGCTGTTGACCTTCATCAACGCCCATCGCGATGTCGATCGGCCGCTGCTGGTCGGCGGCGACTTCAATGTTCGCAACGCGCCAGACCGCTACGACTATCGATCCGCCGAGCGGCCGTTTCAGGTGGTCAGCGAATTCTGCAGCCGCGCCGTCAATCGCTGTGAAGGCCAGGCCGTGGATAGCCCGGCCGCCCGACCCTGGCTGCGCTCTCAGGACCTGCAGGCCTTTGCCAGCGCCGGGCCGGTGACCGTGCGGCCGATCCGGATCGAGACGCTGTTCGGTGCTTCCAAGTCGGGGCCAAAGCTATCGGATCACGACGGCTATCTGGTGCGCTACCGGCTCAGCTGGGACCCCGCCATTGTGGCGGCCGCGCCCCCACGGCCGCCCGTGGAGCTGCGGCCCCAGTTCCGCAGCGGCCTGGGCCTGAAGGTGACTTGGCGGCGCTAGGCCCCGATCGCGCTTTGGCCTTGCCGGAAAAAGGCCGGAGCGTGGACCTAGCTCAGTCCTGCCTGGGCTTTCAGGCGCTGGACCATGTCC
Organism: Caulobacter sp. 32-67-35; assembly: GCA_002280875.1. Taxonomy (GTDB): domain Bacteria; phylum Pseudomonadota; class Alphaproteobacteria; order Caulobacterales; family Caulobacteraceae; genus Caulobacter. The sequence goes on from NCEV01000021.1 coordinate 42,048, forward strand.
ATCGACATATAGCCGTCGGCCGGCAGGCCTCGGCTCTGCTGCCAGGCGCGCAGGGCCTTGCGGGTGCCGGCCCCGACCACGCCGTCCGGAGCGCCGGGATCAAAGCCCAGACGCGCCAGGGCGATCTGGGCGGCCATGCGGTCTGACAGGGACAGCGGCGCATCGACCGGCCAGGCGCCGATGATCGGGTCGCCGCCGCCGAAGCGGTCAGCCAGCAGGCCGATGCCCAGGGCGTAGGAGGTGGAGTTGTTGTACTTGCGGATCGCAAAATGGTTCGGCAGGGCCAGGAAGGCGGGCCCCGAGGCGCCGGCCGGCAGGATCAGGCCGGCGGGAGAGGCCGCGTCGGCGGCGCTCCAGGGCAGGCCGTCGGCGCGTCGGACCCCCCTGGCTTCCCACCACGAGGGCAGCTCGCGCGGACCTTCCGACAGGCCATAGTCGAAGCCCGGGGGCAGGATCACTTCCTCGGCCCAGCCGACGCCGGGCTTCCAGCCGCCCTTGGCCAGCAGATTGGCGGCCGAGGCCAGGGAATCGGCGTCCGACCCCCAGATGTCGCGCTTGCCGTCGCCGTCGGCGTCGACGGCGGTGGAGCGATAGTTGCTGGGCAGGAACTGGGTCTGGCCCATGGCCCCGGCCCACGAGCCCTTCAGCTGGCTGCGAGGCACCTCGCCCGAGTCGATGATCTTCAGCGCCGCGATCAGCTCGCCCTCGGCCCAGCCGCGTCGGCGGCCGTCGGCGGCGAGGCTGACCATCGAGCGGACGACGTCGAAATTGCCCTGGATCTGGCCGAACGCCGATTCCATGGCCCAGACGGCCAGCAGGATGTCGCGTGGCACGCCATAGCGCTGCTCGACCTGCGGCAGGAAGGCCAGCTCGGTCCGCTTGCGGCGGCCCACGGCGACGCGGTCGTCGCTGATCACGCCCTTGATATAGTCGCCGACCGGCTTGGAGAATTCCGGCTGGCGGCCATCCAGACTGATCACCTTGGGATCGGGCGTCACGCCGCCCAGCTCGCGGTTCAGCAGCTGCTGGGTCAGGCCGGCGGCCTGGGCGCGCACCATGAAGTCGGCCAGCCAGGTGTCAAAGCTCATCTCCCCGGCCGGGACAGGCGTCGCCGCTATGGGCGCCGGCGTCGTGGAGACGGGCGCGGGGGCTGGCGGCCCAGCCGCGGGCGCGGGCATCAGCGGCGTGAGAGGGCCTTGCGGAGACGTGTCCGCGCAGCCGGCGAGCAGGAGAACGAGAAAGAAGCGACGATCCATGGGGGCAGGCTACCGGCATCCGCGTGAACTCTTCAATCACAAGGCCGACAGAGCGGTGAAGTTCCGTTCCAGGCCCTTGGGGCGTTGACTCCGGACCCCGCCTTGCCTATACGCCCTCCCTCCTAACACCCCGGATGTTCCGGCCGCGACTTGGCGTCCCCGAACC
>NCEV01000022.1 GCA_002280875.1 Caulobacter sp. 32-67-35
TAGCTACCGGAGCGGGTTAAAACCCCGCCAGCCCGGCGATGCTCCCGGATAACGGCCACGCGGAGCGTCTGTCTTCGTCGAAACGGTACTCAACTATCCAATCATCCGGGCGAGGCCCGGACGCTCCGCGACCCTTCCCATCACCATCGCAGCGAAAGCGCGAGGTTGAGAGACCGTGTCTCTATCAATCCAACAAACCCCGCCTTCCTCGCCCTTGTGGCGAGGACCCATGGGTCCGCTGTCTCGGCGCCTCACGATCCGGCTCAACGCCAGCGGAACGCTGGGTCCTGGGCACAGGGCCCAGGAAGGCGGATTTGTTTCGGTGTGGCGGGGTGTTCAGTGGCAAGTGGCGCTTGCCCGCATCCCCCCAATCACGTTCACATGCCCGCCAGTAAACCGGGGATCGCAGCGTTGACCGAAGCCTTGATCGTGCGGGGTCTGAACAAGACCTTCGCCAAGCCCGCTGTCGTCGATCTGGACCTGACCGTCCATGCGGGCGAGCTGTATGCCCTGCTGGGGCCCAATGGCGCGGGCAAGACGACGACGCTGCGGATGGTGGCCGGCCTGACCAGGCCCGACACGGGCGAGATCAGCGTCTATGGCGTCGACGCCCGCCAGGACCCGGCCGGCGCCAAGGCCCTGGTGGCCTGGGCGCCCGACGAGGCGATGATCTATGACCGGTTGACGCCGCTGGAATATCTGGAGTTCGTCGCCGGCCTCTGGAACGTCGATCCTGCCCTGGCCAGGACCCGGGCCGAAGAGCTGCTGGCCAAGCTGGGCCTGGCCGACGAGGCCCGCCGCCGCTGCGAGGGCTTTTCGCGCGGCATGAAGCAGAAGGTCGCCCTGGCCGGCGCCCTGATCCACGATCCGCGCCTGCTGATCCTGGACGAGCCCCTGACGGGCCTGGACGCCGCCGCCGCGCGGCTGGTGAAAGACATGCTGCAGGCCCGGGTCGACGCCGGGGGCACGGTGATCCTGACCACCCACATTCTCGAAGTGGCCGAGCGGATGGCCGACCGCATCGGCATCATCGCCGGCGGCAAGTTGCTGGCCGAGGGCCGGCTGGACGAGCTGCGCGCCCAGGCCGGCCGGGCGGGCGGCAGTTCCACTCTGGAGGACGTGTTCCTGCAACTGACCGCCGAGAGCGCGTCCGCGTGAGCCTGTTCAGACCCGCCAGCGCGGCCTGGTTGCTGGCCCACGAGATGCGGCTGGCTTGGCGCGGCTATCGCGGCAGCCGCTCGGGCAAGGGGGGCGGCGCCCTGATCGGCCTGGGGATCCTGTTCGCCTTCGCCTGCCTGGGCGGGGTGCTGCTGGCCCTGGCCGTGCATGGCCACGCGGTGCCGATCCATCCGCTGGCCGTGCTGATCGCCGACCTGTTGTGTGCGATCGTCCTGACCCTGATGCTGTCCCAGACCCTGGGGGCGTCGGCCGAGGCGCTGTATGAGCGCGGCGATCTGGATTTGCTGTTCTCCTCGCCGATCGCGCCGGAAAAGGTGCTGCTGGTGCGCTCGCTGGGCGTCGCCACCGGGGTCGCGACCATCTTCATGGTCTTCGCCGCCCCGCTTCTGTTGCCGTCGATCCTGTATGGCCATCCGGGGTGGCTGGGGGTGTTTGGCGTGCTGATCGCCCTGGCCCTGACCGCCACCGCCGTGGGCCTGATCCTGGCCATGGCGCTGTTTGCCCTGATCGGTCCGCGCCGCACGCGCACCGTGGCCCAGGTGCTGGCGGCCGTGGTCGGCGCGGCCTTTTTCCTGGCCAGCCAGGCGCGCACCCTGTTGGGCGAGACGGCCAGTGAGACCCTCTATGCCGACATCGCCCGCGAGGCGATGGACGGTCGCCTGACCCCGCCGCCCTGGGCCAGCCTGCCGCTGCGCGCCATGCTCGGCGAGCCCCTGCCGCTGCTGGGCATGATGGCCGTGGGCGCGGGCCTGTTCTGGCTGGCGACCACGGCCCTGGGACGCCGGTTCTCCGACGCCGCTGCGGCGGCGCAGGGGGCGGCGTCGAAACGTCCGCGCGGCGCGGTGAAACCCGCCGGCGCCTTCGCGGCCGGGGCCTTCAAGGCCACGGTGCGCAAGGAGCTGCGGCTGGTGGGACGCGACGCCACCCTGCTGTCGCAGGTGCTGCTGCGGGTGCTGTATCTGATCCCTCTGGCCCTGGTGCTGGCCCGCTCGGCCGCCAAGGTGGACGCCATTGCCCTGGCTGGCGGGGCGGGCATCGTCGCCTTCATGGCCGGACAGGTGGCCGGACCTCGACCACCACCCTGCGCCGGGCCAAGCTGGTCGCGGCCCTGATCCCGGTGGCCCTGTTGCTGGTCCTGCCGATCGCGGCCCTGACCTGGTTCCAGCCCCTGACCGGCCTGATCACCGCCGTCGGCGCGGGCCTGGCCGCCCTGTCCTGCGGGCTGATCAATGTCTGGCATCAGAAGCCGGGCAAGCGGGCCGACTTTAACCGCCGTCGCGGCGCCTCGTGGCTGGCCACCCTGGCCGAGATCATGATCGGCGGCCTGATCGCCGGCGCCACCACCCTGACGGTGATGGGTCTGGCCGGCTGGGCCGCGCCGCTGCTGATCGTGGCCCTGACGGTGCTGATGGTGATGCGGCGAACCGACGAGCAGATCGGCAGGGCGTTGAGACTGGCGGGTTAGGCGTCCAGCAGCGCCCGGATGTGACAGACCACGCCGGCCGGTTCGAACTTGATGGAGGCCTCGCCCGACAGTTCGGCGGCCAGGCCGCGCTCGATCAGGCGGGAGCCGAAGCCGCGCTGGGTGGGCGGCTTGACGGGCGGGCCGCCGCTCTCGGTCCAGGTCAGGTCCAGCCGCTGGGCGCCGCCGCCGGGCGCCAGGTCCCAGACAATGCGGATGCGGCCGTCGGGAACCGACAGCGCGCCGTACTTGACCGCATTGGTGGCCAGTTCATGCAGGGCCATCGAGAGCGACAGGGCCGCGCGCGGCGACAGCCGGATGGCAGGCCCCTTCAGCTCGAATCGCGTCGGACCGCCGTGCAGCACCGACAGGCGCGCGGCGATGTCGTGCAGCTCGGCGCCCTCCCAGTTTTCGCGGGTCAGCAGATCATGGGCCTCGGACAGGGCGACGATGCGGCTGGTAAAGGCCTCCTGGGCTTGGGGCAGGGGGCGCGAGGCGTTGAAGCTCTGGGCCGCTATGGCCTGGATCGTGGCCAGCGAGTTCTTCACCCGGTGGTTCAGCTCGTTGACCAGCAGGCGCAGGTGCATCTCGGCCCGTTTGCGGTCGGTGATGTTGACCGTGGCGCCCAGCAGGCGGGTGGCCTTGCCCTCGGGCGAGAAGAAGGCCTGGCCCTTGGCCGTGATCCAGCGCTCCTGACCGTCGTCCCGGCCGATGGCGCGAAACTCGATGACGTAGTCGGCGCGGATGCGGGGATCCAGAGCCCGGGCGATGGCGGCGCGCGTGGGCTCCTGGTCATCGGGGTGAAGGCGATCGTAGAAGGTGTCGAGGGTGACCGGCTCGCCCGCAGGCACGCCGAACATCGCATAGCAGCGGTCCGACCAGGTCAGCAGGCCCGACCCGACATCCAGTTCCCAGACCCCCAGATCGGCGGCGTCGACGGCCAGGCGCAGGGTCTCTTCCTGCAGCAGCAGATTGGCCTCGGTCTCCTTGCGGTCGGTGACGTCGGAAATCACGCCCACGAAGCGGGTGCAGCGGTCGCCGTCGAAATAGGCCCGTCCGAAGGTCTCGAGCCAGCGCAGCGCGCCGTCACTGGCGCGGCGGATCCGGTACTCATGATTGATCCGGCCATCGCCGGAGGGGTCCATGGCTGCGGCCACCGCCGTGCGCATACCGGACAGGTCGTCGGGATGGATCAGGCTTTCGAAGGCCTCGTGGGTGTTTTCAAAGTCATCGTCGATGCCGAAGATCGCTCTGGCCCGTGCGTCCCAGAACCGTACGCCGGCGTGGGGATTGTGATCCCACCGGCCCATGCGCGCGGCGCCGACGGCCAGATCCAGATCGGCCTGCGCCGCCAGCAGCGCCGCCTCGACCGCCTTGCGCTCGGTGATGTCGAGCACCACGCCGGTGTTGCGGGCCGGACGACCATCGGCGTCGAGGTAGCAACTGCCGCGCGTATAGACCCAGCGGATCGAGCCATCACTCTGAACCAGCCGATATTCGTCGGCGAAGTCGCCGCCGGTTTCCATGGCCGCCAGACTGATCTGGCGGATCCGCTCGCGGTCTTCGGGATGGACGGCAGGGGTGAAGCTGTGCACCGGCAGGCCCGCCTCGACATAGTCGGGCGACAGCGAATGCAGCGCCGCATAGCCGGCGTCGGCATAGACCTTGTCGGCCTGGATATCCCAGTCCCAGGCGCCAACCCCGCCGGCCGCCTCGATCGCCAGACGATAGCGCCGCTCGGTCTGGCGCAGGGTGCGTTCGGTCTCGACCGCCTCGGTCAGTTCCACGGCGGTGATCAGCACACCGCCGACACCGGTCGGGGCGGTGGTATCGGGCAGGGGGCTGTAGCTGATGTTGAAATGTCCGATCCTGGGCGTGGGATCGTCCGCGCGCTTGATGCTCAGCGCCATTTTTTCGAGGGCGTAGCCGCCGCTGGTCCCAGCCAGGATGTTCTCGTGCATCGTCCGCAGGCTGGCCTGAAACGCGTCGGAGTGCTGGCTGAAGCGCATGCCCAGCGCTGCGGGGTGCAACTCGTGCAGGGCGGGCGCGTAGGCGTCGTTATAGATCAGGCACAGCTCGGGGCCCCAGCGTACAGCCATGGGGAAGTTGGTGGCCAGGATCATGTCGACGGCCAGGCGCAGGCTTGGCGGCCAGGTTTCCATCGGGCCGATGGGCGTCCTTGACCAGTCGAAGGCGCGGACGCGCTCGTTCATCTCGCCGCCAGCGATCCTGGTCAGCGCCAGTTCAACGCGTGGCTTTACCTCCGCCATCGCGAATGTCCCCTCCCACCGGTCAGTGACCGGTCCCTCGGACATGGTGAACCCATCGCGAAGCTTGATTCAAGGCTTGTCTGGCCTGGATAGACCCACCCCGGGGCGCCGGGCCGGTTCACGGACGGAAAAACGGCCGCTTTCGTCCCTCGGGATGAAAACGGCCGCCAATTCAGTCATATGACAGGGCGCGCCTCAAGTCGGCGTACCCATTTTGGGGATCAGTCGATCGGGTTCCAGCGCTCGGCCGGCGCCGTGGCGCTGACGCGCTTGGGGCCGCGATAGTCGCCGCCGGCCGGCTTGGCCGCGGCGTTCGAAGGGCCATTGCGACCGCGACCCTGGCCCTGGCCCGGGCTCTTGGCCTGATCACCGCCGCGCGCGGGGCGATTGCGCTGGCGACGCAGTTCGGCCGGCACGTTGTTGCGCGGGTCGGCGCGACGCGGATCGACGTACTTTTCCGGCGGGGCCAGCTTGTCGGCGACAGCGGCGGCGGCGGCGAGGCTCTTGTCGTTGCGGCGATCGAAGGTCGGGATCGTCTGGCGGGTAGCCTTCTGGATGTCGCGCAGCAGGGTGCGTTCGTCATCGGCGCAGAAGCTGATGGCGATGCCTTCCTTGCCCTTGCGGGCGGTCCGGCCGATGCGGTGGACGTAGGATTCCGGCACGTTGGGCAGTTCGAAGTTGAACACGTGGCTGACGTCGTTGACGTCGATGCCGCGCGCGGCGATGTCGGTGGCGATCAGCGCCTTGACCTGGCCGGCCTTGAAGGCGGCGAGGGCGCGTTCACGCTGGCCTTGCGTCTTGTCGCCGTGGATGGCGGCCGCTTCGATGCCGCTGGCGACCAGATACTTGGCCACCCGGTCGGCGCCGCGCTTGGTGCGGGTGAAGACGATCGAGCGTTCGACGGCGCTGTCGGCCAGCAGTTCGGCCAGCAGGGGGCGCTTGCGCTGGGCCTCGATGAAGATCAGCGACTGCTGGATGCGTTCGACGGTGGTGGCTTGCGGGGTGACCGACACCTGGGCCGGGTTCTTCAGCAGCTCGCCGGCCAGCTTGCCGATTTCGTTGGGCATGGTGGCCGAGAAGAACAGGTTCTGGCGTTCCTTGGGCAGCTGGCTGGCGATCTTGCGGATCGGCACCACGAAGCCCAGGTCGAGCATCTGGTCGGCTTCGTCGAGCACGAAGATCTCGACGCCGTTCAGGTGAGCCGACTTTTCGCCCAGGTGGTCCATCAGACGGCCCGGAGTGGCCACGACCACGTCGACGCCGGCCGCCAGGGCCTTCATCTGCGGGCCATACTTCACGCCGCCGAAGATGGTGGCGACGGTCAGGCCCATGTGCTTGCCATAGTCACGGAAGCTGTCGGCGATCTGGGTGGCCAGCTCGCGGGTCGGCGACAGGACCAGGCAGCGGAAGCCGCGGCGCGGAGCCGGCTTCTTGTCTTCGGCCAGGCGATGCAGGATCGGCAGGGCGAAGGCGGCGGTCTTGCCGGTGCCGGTCTGGGCGATGCCCAGCAGGTCGCGGCCGGTCATGACCGTGGGGATGGCCTGCGCCTGGATCGGGGTGGGGGTGGTATAGCCCTTGTCAGTCAGGGCCTTGAGAAGCGGCTTGGCCAGGCCAAGGTCAGAAAATTGAGTCAAGTCGGGTGTCTTTCAGACAAGGCCGCATGACGGCGCGCGCGGTCCTCGCGCGGCTCGCCCATGAGGCGGGTCGGTTGGGGAGCGCCCCGCGTGGCCCGGGCGGTCTTATGGACGTTTCAGGGCGCTCGACAGGCTGGTCCTAGAGGGACCTTCACGCGGCTGGAGCACCGATAGCGCCTAAGGGCGCAAACCCCGTATCGTTTGTTGCAGGTGCGAAGTCAAGAGCAAGGCCCTGATCCTCCCCTTTTGGGGGAGGTGGCCCGGAGGGTCGGAGGTGGGCAGCTCGGCCGACATCCAGCTTGCCCCCTCCGTCGGCTTCGCCGGCGCCTCCCCAAAAGGGGAGGATCTACTGCTTGGCCTTGGGTTGGGCATGGAAGGTCTTGTTGACGATCTTCCAGCCGTCCTGCGTCTTCAGCAGGTGCATGTAGTCGGTGAAGACGACGGTGGGATAGTCGAGCACGATCTTGGCGCTGGCGGCCGTGCCGGTGATGTCGATCGATTCGATCGAGCGCTTGCGTTGGGCCTCGTCGGCGGGCGGCTTGCCGCTGGCGCCGGCGACATACTCGTCGTCGCTGCGCGTGGCGTACTGGCCCTCGCGGATCCATTGCAGTCGCGCCTCGTCGTGGAAGGACTGGCGAAACGCCTTGGGGTCGCCCGTCGCGTGACCCGCCAGATAGTGCTCCAGCGCCTTGCGAACGCCAGCTTCTTCAGGATTGGCCTGGGCCAGGGCCGGGCCGGCGATCAGCAGGGCGAGACCTGCGGCGATGGTCGCGATCGGTCGATACATGGCGGTTCCCTCCAGCCCGTTTTGGTGAAGCTAGGCAGGCAATATGGCGGCCATGCGGCCAAGCTCTTGCCAGCCGGGTTTCCCCACGCCACACCCGCTTCATGACCAAGCCCACTGTCCTCGTCGCCGCCGCCGCCATGATCGATGTCGATGGTCGCGTGCTGATCTGCCAGCGGCCCCAGGGCAAGCAACTGGCGGGGCTGTGGGAGTTTCCGGGCGGCAAGGTCGAGCTTGGCGAGACCCCGGAAGAGTGCCTGATCCGCGAACTGCAAGAAGAACTGGGCATCAAGGTCGCTCAATCCTGCCTCGCGCCGTTTGTTTTTGCGTCCCACAGTTACGAGTCTTTTCACGTCCTGATGCCACTCTACTTGCTGCGCCGCTGGGAAGGCCTGGTCACGCGCAAGGAGCATGAGGCGCTGGCATGGGTAAAGCCGGACAAACTCGCGGACTATCCGATGCCGCCGGCGGACGTCCCGCTCGTGGCGTGGCTGCGCGACCTGCTCTGAAGCGTTTCGGGCGCAACCAGAGCGGCGCCACCGCTGTCGAGGTCGGTCTGCTGGTCGCGGGCCTCTGCATCGCCATCATCAGCGCCGTCTCGATGCTGAGCGGCGGGATCAGCACCAGCTTCACCAAGACCTCGACCGCGATGAGCACGGCCAACAGCGGCAGCTAAACCGGCTTTTCGCCCGCCGACTGTTCCTGAACACCCAGGGCGTCGGCCAGCCGCATCTTGGCCGAGCCGGGCCGCAGCGGCTTCTGCTGGCTTTCGTGCGGCGCCCAGCCCGTCACCGCCACGATCTCGAACGTCGCCGGCACGCGGCCATCCGCCTCGGCGAAGCGCTCGACATAGAGCTCCATCGCCCGGGCCAGCACGCGCCGGCTCATCGGCTTGCGGGAGCGGTCCAGCAGCACGCTGGTCTCGCCCATGCGTCGCAGATCGCGCAGCAGTTCGATGGGGTGGCCATAGCGCACCTTCACCCGGTCGACATCGGCTACCGGCAGGGCGAAGCCCGCCCGTTGCAGCAGGCCCGCCGCATCGATGGCGTCGGCGAAGGGCGAAACGCGGAAGGACGCGCCGCCGCTGACCTCGTCCTCGGCCTGCAGCAGGGCCTGGCGCAGCTCGGTCAGGGTGGCCCCGCCAAAGATCGCGCCGATGAACAGGCCATCGGGGCGCAAGGCCCGGCGGATCTGGATCAGCGCGCCGACCAGGTCATTGGTCCAGTGCAGCGACAGGGTCGAGACGGCCAGGTCCAGCGTCGCGTCGCCGAACGGCAGACGCTCCTCGTCGGCGACTACCTTCAGGCCATTACCGACGCCGAGCATGCGGGCCGACAGGTCGGTCTGGAACAGCACGTCGATATTGGCCGCCGCGTCGCTCTCGGCGAGAGCTTCCGAGAAAGCCCCGTTTCTCGATCCCAGATCGACGGCGACCGGAAAGCGTCGCAGGATCGTCTCCAGCCGCATGACGACATCCTGCGCCACGCGGCGCTTGAGGAAGTCAGCCGACGCGTAGTCAGGCGCAGCGCGGTCGAGGCGGACCTTCAGAAGGTCGCGGTCGAAGAGGAGGGGCGAGGCGGTCATGCCGGCGGAACATGGCGATTTCGAACCGATATGGAAAGCGGGACCGCGTCTGCGAGGTCTCGGAAGGGGTCTGCTGGACCTCGTCCTGCCGCCCCGAACCTTCGAGGGCGGCGCGGCCCAGAGCAGCGGGTTGTCGGCCGAGCGCTGGAGCCGCATCACCTTTCTGGACGATCCGGTCTGCGACGGCTGCGGCGCGGCCATGCCGTTCGACAGCGGCGCGCCCGAGCGCTGTCCCCTGTGCCTGGCGCGGCCGAGGGCCTTCGCCAGGGCCCGCGCGGCTTGCGTCTATGACGAACATTCCCGCGACCTGATCCTGAAGCTCAAGCACGCTGATCGCACGGACCTTTCGGGTCTGTTCGCCCGCTGGCTGTCGCGCGCCGCCGCGCCGTTGCTGGAGGAGGCCGACGCCATAGCGCCCGTGCCGATGCACCCCGGACGCCTGCTGCGCCGCCGCTACAATCAGGCCGCCGAGATCGCCCGGCCCCTGGCCAGGGCCAGCGGCGTCGCCTATCTGCCTGACGCCCTGATCCGCCAGCGCGACACGGTCAGCCAGGGCGGCAAGTCGGCCTCTGGCCGCCGCCGCAATGTCGCGGCCGCCTTCGTGGTCCCCGAGTCGCGACGGCATCGGGTGATCGGTCGCAGGATCGTGCTGGTCGATGATGTTTTGACCACCGGAGCCACCGCCGAGGGCTGCGCGCGGGCCCTGATGGCGGCCGGAGCGGCGCAAGTGACCCTCGCGGTCGTGGCGCGCGTTACAGAGATGCAAGCGCGTCCTATATGAGGACCACAAGGAGAGACTCGTTACACCCATGGCCAAAGTCACCATCTATACCCGTCCGTTCTGCGGCTACTGCGCCCGCGCCCTGAAGCTGCTGGGCGACAAGGGCGCCGACTTCACCGAGATTGAGGCCGGCATGGATCCCAAGCTGCGCCAGGAAATGATGGACCGCTCGGGCCGCACCACCTTCCCGCAGATCTTCGTGGGCGAGCAGCATATCGGCGGCTGCGACGACATGGTGGCCCTGGACCGGGCCGGCAAGCTGGACGGCCTCCTTGCAGCTTAGGGCGCTCTTCGGATGAGCCTGCCAGAGTCCTTGCGGGTCGGCCTGATCCAGACGCGGACCCCCGCCACCCACGCGGCGGCGCTGGCCCATGTCACGCCGCTGGTGCGTGAGGCGGCGGCCCAGGGCGCGCGTTTCATCCTGACGCCCGAGGGGACCAACGTCCTGCAAAAGGACCGCACCCGGCTGCTGCCCGCCCTGCAAAGCCTGGAGGACGACATCGTCGTGGGCGGCCTGCGCGATCTGGCCGCCGAGCTGGGTGTCTGGATCGACATCGGCTCGGCCCTGGTGCTACGCGAGGATCACAAGGCGGCCAACCGCCAGGCCGTCATCGACCCGACCGGCCAGATCGTGGCGACCTACGACAAGCTGCACATGTTCGACGTCGACCTGCCGACCGGAGAGACGGCGCGCGAGTCAGCCACCTATGAGCCGGGTGAGCGGGCGGTGGTCGTGGAGACGCCGCTGGGCATTTTCGGCCTGACCATCTGCTACGACATGCGCTTTCCCGCCCTGTACCGCGCCCTGGCCCTGAACGGCGCGACGATCCTGACCGTCCCGGCCGCCTTCACCCGTCCCACCGGCCAGGCGCATTGGGAGATCCTTCTGCGGGCCCGGGCCATCGAGACCGGATCGTTCGTGCTGGCCGCGGCCCAGGGCGGATTTCACGAGGACGGCCGCGGCACCTGGGGGCGCTCGATCATCGTCGGGCCGTGGGGCGAGATCATCGGCCTGCTTGACCATGACGAGCCGGGAGTGCTTGTGGCCGATCTCGATCTGGACGCCGCGCTGAGGGCGCGCGCGGCCATCCCCGCCCTCAAGAACGCCCGCGCCTTTACCGGTCCCTGACCATCACCATCTTCAAGACATGATCAAGTACGCGCTCCAGTGCGACCAGGCCCATCTGTTCGAGGGCTGGTTCGGCTCCTCGTCTGACTATGACGACCAGAGCGCGCGGGGTCTTGTCGACTGCCCGCTGTGCGGCTCACGGACGGTGTCCAAACAGATCATGTCGCCCGCCGTCGCCGGCACGAAGGCCCAGAAAGCCGCGCCTGCCGTCGATCCGAAGATGCGCGAGATGATGATGTCGGCCATGGGCGAAGTGCGCCGGCACGTCGAGGAGAACTTCGACAATGTCGGCGACGCCTTTGCTCGCGAGGCCCGCGATATCCACGAGGGCAAGTCCGAGGAGCGTGGTATCTACGGCCAGGCCACGCCCGCCGAGGCCAAGGCCCTGATCGAGGACGGCATCAAGGTGGCTCCGCTGCCGCCGGCGGCGCCGAAGAAGACGGACATGAACTAAGGGCGGTCTAGCGGGCCGTTTCTCGATTTATGCCCCAAAAATGGGTCACACATTGATTGTGTCCCAAAAATGGGTCACAAAGCTAATGCGCCCCGAAAATGGGACGTATTTGTGTCGAGCAATCATAGCATGAGCACCGTCCCACAGGTTGAAAAAGGCGGCTATACCCACGCCGTACTGATGGGCGACCTGATAGGCAGCGAAGCGGCGTCGTCTATCAAAGAGCTCCACCAGCAATTCAATCACGCTGTCGATCAAACCAACCAGCTTGCAGCTGATCGCCTCGTTTCCCCCCTTACCATTACGCTGGGCGACGAGTTTCAAGGGGTGTGCCGCAGTCTCTCCGATGGCCTGTGGATCATGCGGCGTGTGCGTTACGCGCTGCTGGCCCAAGACGTTTTCTGTCGCTTCGTGCTCGGTGTCGTAAGGCTTGAAACGGAAGTTCCGTCCAACAAGGCTTGGAACATGATGGGGCCTGGTCTTTCGGCGGCTCGCGACAGGCTCGCGGATAAAAAGGATCCGAACGTTTATCGATTTCAACTTCCGGAGCACGAGCTTCTGCAATCACTCCTGGGAGCAGTAGGCTACGCCGCGACCGCTATTGAGCTGGACTGGAGTTCCAGACAACAGCAGATCGTTCTAGCATCGGCTGAAGATAAGCCTGCGGCTCAACTTTCAAGAGAGCTTGGCCTGGCCACAAGAACGCTCTACAAAATTCGCCATTCGGCGCGCTTTGACGTTTATCAGAGCCAATGGCGCGCCATGATGAAGGCGGCGGAGGCGTTGGATCACGACTATGGCCTACCGTCTCGCTGACATGCTCCACGCCGTTGCCTACTCGACGGTCGCTCTCGTCTCGCTGGTCTGGGTTGGCAACGTCCTATGCCGATGGCTGCTGCATACGACCAAACTGACCGCAGCGATGGAGCTTAAAAGGGCATCCGCCAACCAGATGGCGGCTCAAAAAGCGGCTCAGAACCCAGCGACGAAAATGAGTGGGCCTGGGGAAAAGCCTACGGCGACGCAGCCCTCGCCCGCCGAACCTTCGGAGCCGGAGGTAGGTGCGATTATTGGCGCGTTCGAGCGAATACTACTGGCTGTCGGCGTTCTGTCAGGATCCTGGGAGGTGATGGCGGGCGTCGTGGCGCTGAAGACAATCGCCCTTTTCAAGGAGCTCGATGAGCGACTGGATGCGGAGTACTTCCTCGTGGGATCCCTGTTCAGTATTCTCTGGGCCATCGCGATCACGGTCGGCTGGATCGCCTATGATGAGACCTTCGGTCTCGATATCGGCTCGGGACTTGCTGAAATGCTGACAAAATTCAAAGGAGCTGACTGACCTCGCTGCAAACGCAAAACGCCCCGGCTCTCACCGGGGCGCTCTGGTCATCAGTGGCTAAGGCCTAGCGGCGATAGCGATACTCGTAGTGGCACTTCTTCTTCTTGGCGATCTGGTTGCCGGCGATGGCGCCGACCACGCCGCCGAGCACGGCGCCTTCGGTTTTGGCGCCGTTACCCGCGACGGCCGCGCCGAGCGGCGGTGAAGGCCAGAGAAAGAGCGATAACAATAGCTTTGGTCTGGGCGCGCATGGCGGGCTCCGATTGATTTTGTGGTGTCCCTGACCGGCATAACGTCGAAGACGCGTGTCGGTTCTAAGGCGAGGGTCGGGATTCCGACGCTGTTTGGCGATGAAGGTCTCCAGGCCTTCATCGCCAAGCGATTTAGCCTTCGACGCGGAAGCGGCCTTCGGCGTCGGGGCAGACGCGGATGTAACGCGTCTCTGTGCGGCCGTCATATTCCGTCGGGGCCGGAGCCAGACGGCAGCGCTCGTTGGCGCGGCTGTTGTAGTTGCTGCCGTTGTACGAGGCCTCGCGGTAGGGGACCGTCTCGTCATAGGTCCAGTAGGCGCCGCGGGTGTCGCACTTAGTGTTGGCCGTCGCGTTGCCGATGGCGGCGCCGATGCCGGCTCCGACCAGGGCGCCCAGAACCGTGCCTTCCGGCTTGGCGTTGCGGGCGGCGACATTGGAGCCGACCACGCCGCCGGCCAGGGCGCCGATCACGCCGCCAACAGTCGCGTTCTTGCGGGCGTCCTGACGGCAGGGCTCGTTGTACGAGGTGTTGGCGCTGTACTGGCCGCCGGCATAGGGAGCGCTGTAACGCGTGGCGTATTCCGGATTGCGACGGTCATAGGCGCCGGCGCCGTAGCGACGGTCATAGTCGGTGCGAGCCCGTTCATAGTCGGCGCGGTCGCGTTCCCACTGCTGGCGCTGATTGTCATACCCTGCGCCGACAGAGGCCTGGGGATAGGCGCTGTAGCGCGTCGCATAGTCAGGATAGCGGCGATCATAGGCGCCGCCGCCATAGCGACGGTCATAGTCGGCGCGGGCCCGGTCGTAGTCGGCGCGGTCACGTTCCCACTGCTGGCGCTGGGCGTCGTAGGCGCTGTTATTGGCGGAGTAGCGGCCGTCGATATTGAAGCGCGCCGCCAGGGTGGGGTTGCGGCGATCATAGGCGCCAACGCCGCGACGGCGGTCGTAAGCGTTGCGATTGCGTTCGTACTGGGCGCGGTCGCGTTCGAACGCCACCTGCTCGGCCCGATAGGCGGCGCTGTCGCGATAGGCCGGCGCAGCGTAGCGCGTCGCATATTGCGGATAGCGGCGGTCATAGGCGCCCGCGCCATAGCGGCGGTCATAGTCGCGGCGCGACTGTTCGTACTTGGCGCGCTCGTTCTCGTAGGCGCGCTGCTGGGCGGCGTAGTCGGCGACCTGCGCGTTATAGTCGGAGCGCTGGTCCTGATAGGTGTTCAGACGCTGCTGATAGGCCGCCTGGGCGCCGGCGGTCTGGGCCAGGGCCGGGGCGCCGGCGCCGAAGGCGACCGTGGTCGCCAGCAGTGCGGCTAGGTATTTCGATGTCATGGTAGTCTTCTCCGCTCGGTCGAACGGATCAACGGCCATCCCCCGATGGGGTCGCCAATCCTGCACAGTGTCCCTGTGCGAAGGGAAAGCCCCGGCGACGGTGAAGGTTCCCTGCCTCAGGCCCGGGTTACGGTCATCATGTAATTGATGTCGCTATCGGACGACCGGCTCCACCGGCCGGTGAGGGGATTATAGGTCACGCCGAAGGGCCCCTGCACGTCCACCGCCTCGCCGGCCAGGAAGGCGCGCAGCTCCTCGGGCTTGAGGAACTGCTTCCAATCATGGGTGCCGGGCGGCACCCAGCGCAGCACATATTCCGCGCCGATCTTGGCCAGGGCCAGGGCCTTCAGCGTGCGGTTCAGGGTGGCGACGATCAGCAGGCCGCCGGGCGCCAGCAGGCGCGAACAGGTGCGCAGGAATTCGCCCGGATCGGCCACGTGCTCGATGACCTCCATGGTCAGCACCACGTCGAACGGTCCTGCGCCCTCGGCCAGCAGCTGTTCGGCGGTGGCGGGGCGGTAGCCGATCGTCAGCCCCTGCTCGGCGGCATGGGTGGCGGCGGTCTTGATGTTCTTTTCCGAGGCGTCGATGGCGGTGACCTCAAAGCCCAGCCGGGCCATCGGCTCGCTCAGCAGTCCGCCGCCGCAGCCGATGTCCAGCAGGCTCAGCCCCTCGAACGGCGCGCGCAGGTTGGGATCGCGGTCAAACCGCGCCACGGCCTGCTCGCGGATGAAAGCCAGCCGGCAGGGGTTGAACACGTGCAGGGGCGCGAACTTCCCCTTGGGGTCCCACCACTCGGCGGCGATGGCGGAGAACCGCGCCACGTCGGCGGGGTCGATGCTCCAGGAAGGGCCCTCTGAGGCGGAGGCGGTGTCAGGCGAGGCGGCTTTGCTCATGTCGCCTCTGTACCACGACCCCGATCGCGCGACATCGCCCCTGAAAAAAGACAGCGCCGCGACATTGCCGTTGCGCCATTGCGCCGCTAGAAGGCCGGGGCTTGCGCGGCGGGGAGTGATCCAGCCGGGTGGGCGCAAGAAAAAACCGCTATCGTTCGAGGGTTTGAAGACGTGTCTCGTCTGGTGATGAAGTTCGGCGGCACCTCGGTGGCCGACCTGGAGCGCATCCGGCGGGTGGCCCGTCTGGTCGCCGCCGAGGTCGCGACCGGCAAGCAGGTGGCGGTGGTGGTCTCGGCCATGTCCGGCAAGACCAACGAGCTGGTCGCCTGGACCGACGGCGCCGGCCGCGCCGCGCCGGGCCTTCCTGAGTCGGACGACGAATACGACGCTATCGTCGCCTCGGGCGAACAGGTCACCGCCGGCCTGCTGGCCATGACCCTGCGCAATATGGGCCTGGACGCGCGCTCGTTCCTGGGCTGGCAGGTGCCGATCCTGACCGACACCGCCCACGGCCGCGCCCGCATCGAAGACATTCCGCCGGCCAATCTGGAGGCCTGTTTCGCGGCCGGCCAGATCGCCGTGATCGCCGGCTTCCAGGGCGTCACCAGCGACGGCCGCATCACCACCCTGGGCCGGGGCGGCTCGGACACCAGCGCCGTGGCCATCGCCGCCGCCGTGAAGGGCTCGTGCGACATCTATACCGACGTGGACGGCGTCTATACGACCGACCCGCGCATCGAGAAGAAGGCCAAACGCCTGGCCAAGATCTCTTACGAAGAAATGCTGGAAATGGCCTCGCTGGGGGCCAAGGTGCTGCAGACTCGTTCGGTCGAGATGGCCATGGCCCATCGCGTCCCGGTGCGGGTGCTGTCGAGTTTCGTCGAGCCGGGTGAAGCGCCCGGCCAGGGTACGATCGTCTGCGACGAGGAAGAAATCATGGAAAAGCGCATCGTCTCGGGCGTCGCCTATAGCCGCGACGAAGCCAAGATCACCCTGCTGGGCCTGCCCGACCATCCGGGCGTCTCCTCGCAGATCTTCGGCCGCCTCGCCGACGCCAATGTGAACGTCGACATGATCGTGCAGTCGCGCGCCCGCAGCGCCGACACCGCCAACATGGAGTTCACGGTCGGCAAGCGCGACGCCCAGCGCGCCGTCGAGATCGTCCAGGCCGCCAAGGCCGAGATCGGTTTTGAGGACGTGGCCATCAACGAGGACGTCTCGAAGGTCTCGGTGATCGGGGTCGGCATGCGGTCGCACGCCGGCGTCGCCCAGTCGATGTTCCAGGCCCTGGCCGAGAAGAACATCAACATCCAGGTGATCTCGACCTCGGAGATCAAGATCAGCGTCCTGATCGACGCGGCCTATACCGAGCTGGCCGTTCGCGCCCTGCACGCGGCGTACGGGCTGGATCAGCTGTAGGCCAAACGTCGCCGAGTCGCGTTATCAGGCGATAGCCCGACCAAGAGATCCCCCATGTCCGACGTCTTCAAGTTCGACCCCGCCGCCCAGACCGTCACCTTCCAGGGCGAGGCGGGCCTGGAGCTGCTGTACGACCTGCTGCTGCGCGCCAAGTTCGGCGACGGCTACGAGAAGCCGCTGCTGGTCAGCCCGTGGCTGGCGGCGCTGCTCAAGCAACTGGACAAGGCCCTGCCCGACGACGGCCAGTGGTTCCCCGAGCGTCCGGGTCAGCCGATCTTCGACACCGACGACCTGCTGGCCATGGGCGACGCGGTGATCGAGGAAGGCCACACCGTCGGCTGGTGGTCGATGACCGAGCCGGAGCGCCGCGACTATCTGCGCGAGACCATCGCCGCGCCCCATCCGCTGACCGACCTGCAGGTCGAGTTCATCGAGGCCGATATCGACGCGGCCCTCGAACAGGCCCGCCGTCTGGTCCAGGACGCCGGCGAGCCGCTGGCCATGCCGGGGCACGGCTAGTTCCCCTATATTCGGGGCATGGCCCACGATCTGACCGACCTTCGCCGCCTCACGCTCGGCCTGCTGTATGGCCTGATCGCCGGCGCCTTCTGGGGCGGGGTGTTTCTGGCGCCGTTGCTGCTGGTCGACTTCACGCCGCTGCAGATGACCGCTGGGCGGTATCTGGCCATAGACGCCCGCTGCGACCCACCGCGTGATCGGGGCGGTCTGGCAGCCGTTCAGGGCGGCCCAGCGCTGCTCGGCGGCGTGCATGGTGTACTGCCAGTAGCCCGCGCCCCCGCCCTGGGTTGGATTGACCTTGTCGTTGTCGCCGGCGAAGGCGATGACCGGCATGGGCAGCGACGGCGTACAGGTGGCGGGATCAGGCTCCTGCGGATTGCCCACCGTCGGATTGCCGGCCCGCAGACCCACCACCGGAGCGATGGCCGCATAGCGCGCCGGCTCTACGCAGCCCAGCCATGAGGCCATGCGCCCGCCGCCCGACAGGCCGGTGACATAGACGCGCGCGCGGTCGATGCAGCCATCCTCAGCCAGACTGTCGACGATCCGGGCCAGATAGGCCACGTCATCGGCGTCCGAAGCGTCCGGGATCTTGCCGGTCACGGTCGGCACGCCGGGGATGTTCCAGGCAAAGCCCGCGCCCACCGGAATGCCGGCGTCCGGGGCGACCAGGATGAACCCCGCGCGATCAGCCGTGGCCTCAAGCCTGGAGGCCTGAAGCATCTTGGCGCCGGTCCCGCCGCTGCCGTGCAGCAGAATCACAAGCGGGGCGGCGGCGGCAGGATCCAGCCCGGCTGGGCGATGCAGCAGCAGCGGGCGGCCGGTCTGTCCGATATCGACCCGGCCAGTGACGCCCGGAACGCCCACCGCGCACGCCGCGTGGGCCGCGCCGCCCGCACCCAGCAGCGCGAGCGCCGCAAGCGGGGCAAGCACCCGGCGACCAAGGACGAATCCAGACATCGATAGCTCCTGTTGAACCGGTCAGCTTAGGCCTTGAGCGGCGCGGGTAAACCGGCGCCGTGTCTGGAAGCTTTGCGGGCGACAACAGCCCGCGCAGTAGGTCTTGGAGCATTCGCCAAGCCCCATCGCCCGTAGCTCTGCTAAAGCTCAGCCATGACCGACCCCCGCCGCCTCACCCTCGGCCTATTGTGCGGCCTGATCGCCGGCGCCTTCTGGGGCGGGGTGTTTCTGGCGCCGTTGCTGCTGGTCGACTTCACGCCGCTGCAGATGACCGCTGGGCGGTATCTGGCCGGCAACCTGATCTATTATGTCGGCCTGGCCGTCGCGGTGCAGAACGCCGGGGTGGCGGCGGCCTCGCTGATCATCGGGCTGTTGCCGGTGACGGTGACCCTCGTGGGCGCGAGGCCCGGCGAGGGCGTGCCGCTCCGGCGGCTGGCCGCCCCGCTGGCCCTGCTGGCCGCCGGGGTGGTCTGCATCAATATCGACGTGTTCAGGAGCGGGGAGGGCGCGCCCGCGCCGCGACTGATCCTGGGGGTGCTGGGCGCGGTTCTGGCCCTGGCCTGCTGGACGCTCTATGCGGTCTGGAACGCCCGCCGGCTGGCCTCGACGCCCACCTTCAACAGCCATGAATGGTCGCTGCTGACCGGGGTGGTCACTGGCGCGCTGTCGCTGGTTCTGATCGTTCCGGCCTTCCTCGCCGGCGGAGCGGCGCATGGGTCCAGCGCCTGGACCCTGTTCTGGGGCGTCAGTCTGGCGGTGGCCCTTGGCGCCTCGGTGATCGGCAACGGCCTGTGGAACGCCGCCAGCCGCCTGCTGCCGCTCAGCCTTTCCGGCCAGTTGATCGTGTTCGAAACCCTGTTCGCCCTGCTTTACGGCTTCCTGCACGAAGGCCGCTGGCCGCGCCCGCTGGAGAGCGCCGCCATCGCCCTGATGCTGGCCGGGGTGCTGTGGTCGGTATCGCTGCACCGGCCGTCCGGGGTAGCCTCAAACATGACTGGAACCTGAACCGCAACGTTCAGATCGGGTTCAAGCGGCGCCCCCTAGAACGGGTATCAACAGCGCCGCACCGGACGTCTCCCGGACCTGGCGACGCTTCTCGAAAGGAGCACTGCCATGAAGACCATTTCCAAGACCCTGATCGCTGGCGCCATCACCGCCGCCATGGTCCTGCCCGCTTCCGGCGCCTTCGCCGGCGAGAAGACCAACAAGGCCATCCTGGGCGCCGTTCTCGGCGGCCTGGCGGGCGCGGCTCTGGGCGATGGCGACAAGGGCGCGGTGGTCATCGGCGCCGTTGCGGGCGCGGCGCTCGGCGCCTCGACCGCCAAGGACAAGGACGACCGTCGCTACAACAGCAACTATCGCACCCGTCCAGCCTATAACGGCTATTCGCAGGGCTATTCGCAGGGCGGCTACCAGGTCCGCGACCCGCGCTATCAGCGCGACAGCCGCTACGGCCAGGGGGGCTATGGCCAGACCGGCTATGGCCAGACCCGCTACGGCCAGGCCGGCTATGGCCAGACTGGCTACGACGCCCGCTACGACACCGGCTACGCCAACTACCGTCGCTAGGCCCTGATCCCGATCCTGCGGCGAAGACTTGCGCCGCTCCCTTCATCAGGGGGCGGCGCTTTTTCGCGCCTGACGCGAGACAATCTTTACGCAAGGTCGCCGCGACCGCTGTTCGCCCTGCGAAATCTGCTATAGCGCCGTGAGAGCGGAGCGGCTTCTTAACCCATCGCGCTTTCAGTCGGGTTAGATCGCTCCGGACAGAGGGAGAGCGCATGGCGGCATCCGGCGGCATCGCCGTTCGAGGACCACGCAGTCTGCTTCGGCAGATACGCGAGGCCATGGCCGGGGCGGGCCCCGCCCAGGGCAAGCTCGACATGGTGGTGCGCACCATCGCCATCTCGATGGTCGCCGAAGTCTGCTCGATCTATCTGCGCCGCGCTTCCGGCGATCTGGAACTGTTCGCCACCGAGGGCCTGGCTCCCGAGGCCGTCCACGTCACCCGGCTGAAACCCGGCGAGGGTCTGGTCGGCGAGACCATGCGCATCGGCCGGCCGCTGAACCTGTCCGACGCCCCGAACCACCCGGCCTTCGCCTATCGCCCGGAAACCGGCGAAGATCCGTACCACGCCTTCCTGGCCGTCCCCCTGCTGCGCGGCGGTCGCTCGATCGGCGTGCTGGTCGTCCAGAACCGCACCGAGCGGATCTATGGCGAGGAAGAGGTCGAAGACCTCCAGATCATCGCCATGGTCCTGGCCGAGATGGTCAGCTCCAGCGAGCTTCTGGGTCTGGACGAGCTGAAGGACGTCGAGATCGCGCCCCACAAGCCGGAGCGGCTGAAGGGCGCGCGCTTCGCCGAGGGTCTGGCCTATGGCGTGGCCGTGCTGCACGAACAGCCGGTGGCGCCCGAGCAACTGCTGTCGGACGACTCGGCTGCCGAAGAGATCCGCCTGAAGGTCGCCGTGACCGCCCTGCAGAGCCAGATCGACGAGATGCTGGAGGGCCAGGGCGGTCTGGTGGGCGCCTCGTACGAGGTGCTCGACACCTACCGCCTGTTTGCCCATGACCGCGGCTGGAACCGCGGGCTGGAAGAGGCCGTGCGCTCGGGTCTGACCGCCGAGGCCGCTGTCGAAAGGGTGCGCTCCGAGCACCGGGCCCGCCTGGGCCAGGCCCGCGATCCCTATCTGCGCGAGCGCCTGCACGATCTGGAAGATCTCAACGACCGGCTGCTGCGCCACCTGTCGGGCGACGTCCATGCCGTACGCCAGCTGCCCGACGACGCCATCCTGATCGCGCGGAACCTGGGCCCCGCCGATCTGCTGGAATACGACCGCACCAAGCTGAAGGGCATCCTGCTCGAGGAAGGCTCGGCCGCCAGCCACGCCGGCATCGTGGCCCGGGCGCTGGACATCCCTTGCGTGGGCCGTCTGGCCGGCCTGCGCGACCGGGTCAGTGAGGGCGACCCGGTGGTGGTCGACGCCGAGACGGCCGAGGCCTGGCTTCGGCCGCGGCCGGACGTGGTCAAGGCGCTGAAGGCCCGGATGGAAGTCCGCGCCCAGCGCAAGGCCGAGTTCGCCCGTCTGCGCGACACCGGCCTGTTCCGCACAGAGTTCCAGTTCATGGTCGCCGAGGAGATGCCGCGCCTCGAAGCCCAGACGGCGCTCTACGAAAAGGTGCTGGAAGCCGCCAACGGCATGCCGGTGACCTTCCGTACGCTCGATCTCGGCGGCGACAAGCTGCTGCCGTACATGGAGATGGAGCGTGAGGACAATCCGGCCCTGGGCTGGCGCGCCATCCGCATGGGTCTGGACCGGCCGGCCCTGCTGCGGATGCAGATCCGCGCCCTGATCAAGGCCTCGCGGGGTCGCGAGCTGCGGATCATGTTCCCTTTGGTGGCCAGCGTGGACGAGTTTCGCGCCGCCCGCGCCTTTGTGGATCAGGAAGTCGCCTGGGCCCTGAAGCGCGGCCGCCCGGCGCCGGCCCGACTGGACGTTGGCGCGATGATCGAGGCGCCGTCGCTGCTGTGGCATCTGGACGCCCTGCTGCCGATGACCGACTTCGTCTCGGTGGGCACGAACGATCTGATGCAGTATCTGTTCGCCGCTGACCGGGGCAACCCGCGCATGGCTGACCGCTATGATCCGCTGTCGCCAGCGGCCCTGCGAGCGCTGAAGACCATCCAGCAGGCCTGCGCGGATACCGGAACGCCGGTCTCTGTCTGCGGCGAAATGGCCGGTCGGCCGCTGGAGGCCTTCGCCCTGGTGGCCCTGGGCTTTGATCGACTGTCGATGCCGCCGGCTGGCGTCGGGCCGGTGAAGCAGATGGTGCTGTCCTGCGACCGTGAAGCCGCCAGGCGCAACGTTGAGGCCCTGCTCAAGGGATCGGGCGGATCGATCCGGGGAGAGATTGAAACCCTGGCGCGCAAGCTTTACGTCGCGGTTTGATTTGGTGGTCGATTAACCAATCTTCGCTGTTTAGTGTATTGAATACCGCTACTTACTTTGATATCCACAAAGGGTTGTTAAGAACTTCGTGCAAGACGAAGTGGGGTGGGGCGTCGCGTTCGCGCGTTACGCGTTTTTTGGGGTGATATAGTCGCAATGCCGCTGGATACGGGCAGTGTCAGGCACTTGCATCTGGTCGCGGACGCTGAGCCTGAAGAGGGCTTTGCGTCGTTCGACCAGCCGTCAGTCGACGAGGGCGTCGATATTGGCGCTGCGCTCCGGGCCGCCCGCACCTTCCGCGGCCTGACCACCCAGGACGTGGCCGACGCCACTCGTATTCGTCAAAGCTATATCGACGCGCTTGAGGACCTGCGGCTGGAAGAGCTGCCCTCGCGTCCGTTCACCATCGGCTATGTCCGCGCCTACGCCACACTGCTGGGGCTGGATGGCGAGGCCGCTGTTCTGCGCTTCAAGAACGACGTTCCCGATGAGGGCGGCGAGCTGCGTGCTCCGGTCGGCGTGCGCCACGAACGTGATCCGCGCCTGGCCCTGATCCTGATCGCCGGCATGCTGATGGTCGGCGCCATCCTGCTCTGGAACGTGGCGCAACGCGCCATGGACAAGGACGCACCCGCCACCCAGGTCGCCGCCAACGCTGCGGCCCCGCCCGCGGCCCTGGCTCCGGTCGGTTCGGCGGTGTCGCTTGGGGCTCCCTTGCCGGCGCCCGTCGAGTCGACCACGCCCGAGCCGTACAAAACGCCGGGTCTCGATGACGCCGCCGCCAATGGTGGCTCGGCTGATGCGGCCAACGCCGCCTCAAAGGCTCGCGCCACGGCTCTTGCGGCGGGTGAAGGCGAGATCGACGCCGCGCATGTCGCGGCCCTGGGCTCCAGCTTCAAGCCGCGCGGCGTGGTGCATGGCGCGGCCGCCGCCGACAGCTCCGGCGTCATTCTGCTGGCGCGCAAGGCCGCTACCCTGGTGGTTCGCGGCGCCGATGGCTCGGTCTATTTCGCCCGCCAGCTCAATGCCGGTGAAGCCTTCCGCGCCCCGCGCACCGCTGGCCTGACCGCCGATGTTTCCGACCCCAGCAATTTCGACGTCTATGCGGGCGGCGTGCTGACCGGCCGCCTCACGGCGTCGACCACCGCGCTGAGCAAGCTGGTCAAGTCTGCAGCCTGATCCGGAGCGCCGGTCCGGAACCGGCGCGAAGCTTCCATGACAGCCTTGGGTTCTCCGCGCAAAAGCCCTAGATTGCCCCCATGGCCGCAGACCACACCCATATCCGCCCCTGGCGCTCCATAGAGCGTCGCAAGTCGCGCAAGATTCGTGTCGGCAATGTCGAGGTCGGGGGCGACGCGCCCATCACCGTCCAGTCGATGACCAACACCCTGACCAGCGACGCCGCCGCGACGCTGGAGCAGATCCGCCAGCTGGAAGAGGCCGGCGCCGACATCGTCCGCGTCAGCTGCCCTGACACCGACAGCACGGCCGCGTTCAAGACCATCGCCCGTGAAAGCCGGGTGCCGCTCGTGGCCGATATCCACTTCCACTACAAGCGCGGCATCGAGGCGGCCCAGGCCGGCGCGGCCTGCCTGCGGATCAATCCAGGCAATATCGGCTCGGCCGACCGGGTTCGCGACGTGATCCAGGCTGCCCGCGACCACGGCTGCTCGATGCGGATCGGCGTCAATGCCGGCTCGCTGGAGCGCGAGCTGCTGGAAAAGTACGGCGAGCCGTGCCCCGACGCCATGGTCGAGAGCGCGCTCAACCACGCCCGCATCCTGCAGGACCACGACTTCCACGAGTTCAAGATTTCGGTGAAGGCGTCGGATCCGTTCATGACGGTGGCGGCCTATCACCAGCTGGCCGAGCGTATTGATTGTCCGCTGCACCTTGGCGTCACCGAGGCTGGCGCCCTGCGCACCGGCACGGTGAAATCCTCGATCGGCATAGGCTCGATGCTGTGGGCTGGCATCGGCGATACCATCCGGGTCTCGCTGGCCGCCGACCCGGTGGAAGAGATCAAGGTCGGCTTTGACATCCTCAAGTCGCTGGGTCTGCGCCATCGCGGCGTCAACATCATCGCCTGCCCGTCCTGCGCCCGTCAGGGTTTCAACGTCATCAAGACGGTGGAAGCCCTGGAAGAGCGTCTGGCCCACATCAGCCAGCCGATGTCGCTGTCGATCATCGGTTGCGTGGTCAACGGCCCGGGCGAGGCCCTGATGACCGACCTCGGTTTCACGGGCGGCGGCGCGGGCTCGGGCATGATCTATATGGCCGGCAAGCCCGACCACAAGCAGTCCAACGACGGCATGATCGAGCACATCGTCGAGCTGGTGGAAAAACGCGCGGCCGAGCTGAAGGCGGCTCAGGACGCCGAGGCCATCGCCGCGGAGTAGGCTTCAGCCCAGCGAGGTCTGGATCGGTACGCCGCCCTTTATGGCCAGGGTCACCGGCGTGCGCTCGGCGACATCGGCCAGTCGCTTGCGTTGTTCGTCGGTTAGGGGACCCGTCGGAACCAGCACGCGCTCGATCCGGGGCGGCGTTTCATCGCCGTGATAGTGCAGTCGCACTTCCAGCGCCTCCAGAGGCCAAGCCTTGTGCTCGGCATACATCTTGAGCGTGATCGAGGTGCAGGCCCCCAGAGCCGACAGCAGCAGATCAAATGGCGCGGGACCGACGTCGGCGCCGTTCAGCCGCTCGGGCTCGTCGGCCGTCAGGGTGTGGCGGCCGGTGGTGATCGTTGTCGCGTAGGGGGCTTCGCCGATGCGGGCGGTTGCGGTGGCCATGGGGCGGCTCCTGACTGGACTCTGTCGGCGACCTTAGATCACCGCTCGCGACCGCTCGTCCACATCGGCCACGGCCGCTGCGACGATCCTCAGGCCCCGTTCCAGCTCATCCCGATCCCGCGCCGCGCCCAGGCATAGCCGCACACCCGTTGTCAGGCCCGGCTCCACCACCGGCGCAGAGGGCGGCGTGAGCTCCACGCCGCCGCGTAGGGCCCGGCCGGCCAGCCGCTCGGCGTCCAGTTCCGACATCGGCAGCCAGACGTGCGGGGCGCTGGCCGACATCGGGGTCTCGACGGAGCTGCCGAGGATCTCCCGGGCCATGGCCAGGCGGGCGGTCATCTCGGCCTGGATCTCGGCGACGATGGCGTCGGCCGTGCCGTCCTCGATCCACTGGGTGGCGATCAGCCCGCCGAAATTGGGCGGGGCGTAGTTTAGGGCGCGGACGGTGCGCAGCACGCGATCCATGGCGTCGCCAGGCGGGACGATCAGGAAGCCGGTGCGCAGGCCTGGCGCCAGGGATTTGGACACGCCCGAGACGTGGAAGGTCCGCTCCGGCGCCAGCACCGCGAAGGGCGGCGGGGCGTCCGGGGCATAGACCGCATAGATGTCGTCCTCAATGATCATCAGGTCGTGCTTGCGGGCCACGGCGACGATCTGGGCCCGGCGGCCTGCGCTCATGATCCGGCCGGTGGGGTTCTGCAGGGTGGGCTGGATGGCCACGGCCTTGAAGGCGCCGGTGGAGGCGGCTTCGTCCAGGGCGTCGGGGCGCAGGCCCTGGGCGTCCATGGCTAGGCCCTTCAGCCCATAGCCCATGTGCTCGGCCAGCGCCTTGACGCCATAGAAGGTCGAGGCTTCGCACAGTACCGTCTCGCCCCAGCGCACCACTGCGCCGAAGGCCAGGGCCAGGGCCTGCTGGGCGCCGGCCGTACAGACCAGCCGGGTCCAGTCGGCGCCGGCCAGGCCGCCGCTGCGCTCCAGCCAGGCGGCGCCCGCGCGGCGCTGGACCTCCAGTCCGGCCGAGGGCGCATAGTCCAGATTGTCGAGCAGATCGCTGCGCCGGCGCAGGCGGGTCAGGGTGTCCGCCAGTCGCGCCCGGGCGGGGCCGTTGGGCGCGATGTTGTGGGCCAGGTTGATCAGGCCGCCCTCGGCTCGCAGCGCTTTTGACGCCGCGCCGCCACGCACGAAGCTGCCGCGTCCGACATGGGCCTGCACCAGTCCGGCCTTCTCGGCCTCGACATAGGCGCGGGTGACGGTGCCCAGGCCCAGGCCCAGGCGGTGGGCCAGATCGCGCTGCGGCGGCAGGCGCGCGCCGGCGGCCAGGGCGCCGGCCTCGATGTCGGCGCGCAGGGCGTCCAGCAGGCGCTCATAGATCGGCGCGTCGCCTGGGGTGAGGGTCGGTGTCCAGTCGCCCATGGGGTCTCCGATATTGTCATCGTGACAATACTCTTTTTGACTCATGGATCAATCGGGAACATCTCTGTGACATTCTCGATCCAGAGTCTTCGCCATGACCCCCGACCTGCTGCTCGCCTTTGTGCTGTTCGCCTTCGCCACCGCCGGCACGCCCGGTCCCAACAACATGATGCTGCTGGCGTCGGGCGCGAACTTCGGGTTCCGCCGCACCATCCTGCACATCCTGGGGATCAGCGTCGGCCTGGGCGTGATGGTGGTGGCGATGGGCTGGGGCCTGTCGGGCGTGTTTGAGGCCTTCCCGATCCTGCACGAGATCCTCAAATGGGTCGGCGCCACCTACATGCTGTGGCTGGCCTGGAAGATCGCCACCGCAACCGGGATCAACGACAAAGGCGCCGGCGGCCAGCCCATGACCTTCCTGGAGGCCGCCGGCTTCCAGTGGCTTAACCCCAAGGCCTGGGCCATGGCGCTGGGCGCGGTGACTACCTATGCGCCCGAGGGCGGCGGGCCCACGGCCGTGTTGCTGCTGGCGGGAACCTTCATGCTGGTCGGCGCGCCCTGCAGCGCCGCCTGGGCGGGCTTCGGCCAGGGCCTGCGGCAGTTCCTGGACAGGCCAGCGATCCTGCGGACCTTCAATGTCAGCATGGCCGTGCTGCTGGTGGCCTCGCTGTATCCGCTGATGACGCAGCTGAATAGGTGACAGAACCGGGGAGGGGCGCCACGCTGATCGCATGCGCATCCTCCTCGCCGTCACCGCCGCCATCGCCCTGCTTGCCTCGCCCGTCCTGGCCCAGGACCTCAAGGTCACGGTCGCGGGCCGCGACACGGTGATGCTGACGCCCGCTGAGGTGAAGGCCCTGCCGCGCGCCAAGGCGACGATCACGGTCAAGGGCCAGCCGGTGGTCTATGAAGGCGCGGTGCTGCACGGCGCCCTGCTGAAGGCCGGCGTCGTCTCGGGCGAGCGGCTGATGGGGCGGTACCTGAACCAGATCGTCGTGCTGCGGGCCGCCGATGGCTTTTCCAGCATCCTGTCGATCGCCGAGACCGACCCGGTCTATCGCGCCAATCCGGTGATCCTGGCCGATACCGTCAATGGCAAACCGCTGGACGCGCGTGAAGGCCCCTATCGCGTGGTGGTCGACGGCGATCTGCGCAATTCGCGCTCGCCCCGGGGCGTGGTGTCGATCGAGGTCAAGGCTGGCTTCTAGACCATGCCCGCGGCGGCGCCCTGGGCGAAGCCGCGCAGGCGTCGGGCGATGATCTCGCCCACAGCTTCCACGGCCGGGCGGCCGGGGAAATTGGCGCGCCAGACAATCCGCACTGTTCGCCCCGTTTGCTCGGCCAGAGGGCGTAGAACAATCCCGGCATCCTGGGCTGCCCCGGCCGCCAGACCTGGGACCAGCGTTGTGCCATAGCCCGCCGCCACCATGTTCAGCAGCGTCGGAAGGCTGGCGGCGCGCAGCGGTCCGCTCAGCGCGCCGCTTTGCCCGCAGGCCGCCAGGGTCTGGTCACGTAGGCAGTGGCCGTCGGCCAGCACCAGGATGTCCCGCGCAAGATCGCTCTCGGTGACGACCGCCTGTCCGGCCAGCGGATGGTCTGGCGGCAGGGCCGCCAGGAACGGCTCGTCGAACAGGGGCTGGCTGATCAGGTCTGGTCCGTCAACCTCGGTCGCCAGCAGGGCCGCGTCCAGTTCGTGGGCGCGCAGCCTTTCCAGCAGGGCGCTGGTCTGGTCCTCCCAGGGCTCGACCTCAAGGTGGGGCAGGGCCTCGCGCAGCGGCGCGAACACCAGGGGCAGCAGATAGGGCGCCAGGGTCGGGATGATCCCCACCCGGAAACGTCCGGCCAGCGGGTCACGGAGATTGCGCGCCGTGGCCAGGATCGCCTCGGCCGCCGTCACCGCATCGCGGGCGTGGCCGATCAGCTGCTGGCAGGCGACCGTCGGGGTTACCGCCTTGCTGGTGCGTTCGAACAGGGCGACGCCGACCAACTCCTCCAGCTTCCGGATCTGGACCGACAGCGTCGGCTGGCTGACGCCGCAGGCTCGAGCCGCCTGACCGAAATGTTCATGCTCGACGACGGCCAGCAGGTAGCGAAGGTCTCGAAGATTCATCGGTGCGCCTGATCATTCCTCATAGGCTATGCCTATCGCATCCATTGGACTTTAGCGCTTCTCTTTATCGCATGAATGGCCAAAACTAGCTTGGCAAGACGGTCCGCCAGAGAGCGTCACAACAAAGGGTTACCTGGGAGCAGCGCAGGAACACGACATCAATCTGGATGACAACACGCCCGTCGCCGGTGTCAGCAGGGCCGCACCTCAGGTGCGTCTCCGGCTGGGCGCCGCCCTTGGAGGGCGCGTGTCTTCCCCCGTCAGGAAGCGGGTCTGTCTTCCGCCATCGTCGCGGCCTTCATCCGGGGGCCACGTCAGCCACAGCAGCCAAGATCGGAGCCAGTTATGGACGGAAGCGACATCGTCGAACCCACGAGCAAATGTCCCCTCAAGCATGGGGTGCGGTTCCACACCAGTTTCGGAGGCCGGTCGAACCGTGACTGGTGGCCCAACCAGCTGAACCTGAAGATTCTCTCGCAGCACTCGTCGCTGGTCAGCCCGTTCTCCCCAACCTTCCGCTATGCCGAGCAGGTCGAGAAGCTGGATGTCGAGGCCCTGAAAAAGGACCTCGCGGCGCTGATGACCGACTCCCAGGACTGGTGGCCCGCCGACTATGGCCACTATGGTCCGTTCTTCGTTCGCATGGCCTGGCATAGCGCCGGCACCTATCGCACCGGCGATGGTCGCGGAGGCGCGGGCGCGGGCCAGCAGCGCTTTGCGCCGCTCAACAGCTGGCCAGACAACGGCAACCTCGACAAGGCCCGCCGCCTGATCTGGCCGATCAAGCAGAAGTACGGCAACCAGATCAGCTGGGCCGACCTGATGATCCTGGCCGCCGACGTCGGCATGGAGACCATGGGCTTCAAGACCTTCGGCTTCGGCTTTGGACGGGAAGACACCTGGGAGCCCGAGGAAGACGTCCACTGGGGCGCCGAGGACACCTGGCTGGGCGACGACCGTTACAAGGGTGAGCGCCAGCTCGACAAGCCGCTGGCCGCTGTCCAGATGGGCCTCATCTACGTCAATCCCGAAGGCCCCAACGGCAATCCTGATCCTCTGGCCTCGGCCCACGACATCCGCGAAACCTTCGCGCGCATGGCCATGAATGACGAGGAGACAGTAGCCCTGATCGCGGGCGGTCATACCTTCGGCAAGGCCCACGGCGCGGGCGACGTGGCGCATGTCGGGCCGGAGCCCGAAGGCGCCGGCATTGTCGAGCAGGGTCTGGGCTGGCGCAACAGCTGGGAGAGCGGCAAGGGCGTTCACACCATCACCAGCGGCCTGGAAGGCGCCTGGAAGCCCAATCCCATCAAGTGGGACAACGGCTATTTCGACACGCTGTTCGGCCATGAGTGGGAGCTGACCAAGAGCCCTGCCGGGGCCCATCAATGGAAGCCCAAGGATCCAGCGGCCCAGACCCTGGTGCCCGACGCCCACGACCCGTCCAAGCGCCACGCGCCCATGATGGCGACAACGGACCTGGCGCTTCGGTTCGACCCCATCTACGGGCCGATCTCCAAGCGCTTCCACGAGAACCCGGACCAGTTCCAGGACGCATTCGCCCGCGCCTGGTTCAAGCTGACCCACCGCGACATGGGCCCGATCGCCCGTTATCGCGGACCGCTGGTGCCCAAGGAAGAGCTGATCTGGCAGGATCCGGTTCCGGCCGTGGATCATCCGCTGGTCAATGCGGCCGATATTCGCGACCTGAAGGCCAGGGTGCTAGCCTCGGGCCTGTCGGTCTCGCAGCTGGTTGCAACGGCTTGGGCCTCGGCCTCGACCTTCCGGGGTTCGGACAAGCGCGGCGGCGCCAACGGCGCCCGCATTCGCCTGGAGCCGCAGCGTAACTGGGCGGTCAACCAGCCTGCTCAACTCGCGACCGTGCTGGCGACCCTGGAAGGCATCCAGGCGGCGTTCAACGCCAGCCAGACGGGCGGCAAGAAGGTGTCTCTGGCCGATCTCATCGTGCTGGCGGGCTCTGCGGGCGTCGAACTGGCGGCCAAGGCTGCTGGCCATGAGGTGGAGGTTGCCTTTACGCCGGGTCGCACCGACGCCTCCCAGGCCCAAACCGACATCGAGTCGTTCTCGGTGCTTGAGCCGACCGCCGACGGGTTCCGCAAC
The DNA here is from genome assembly GCA_002280875.1 of Caulobacter sp. 32-67-35. Lineage (GTDB taxonomy): Bacteria > Pseudomonadota > Alphaproteobacteria > Caulobacterales > Caulobacteraceae > Caulobacter. Next base: position 30,371 of record NCEV01000022.1, read on the forward strand.
TATCTGAAGACGCAATACACCCTGACGGCCGAGGAACTGCTGGTCGACCGCGCCCAACTGCTGACCCTGACCGCACCCGAAATGACGGTTCTGATCGGCGGCCTGCGGGTGCTGAACGCCAATACCGACCAGTCGCCCCATGGTGTGTTCACCGCTCAACCCGGCGCCCTGACGAACGACTTCTTCGTCAACCTGCTGGACATGCGCACGGTGTGGTCGGCGACCTCGGAAGACGAAGCCGAGTTCGAAGGCCGTGATCGCACCACGGGCGAGCGCCGGTGGACAGGTACGCGGGTGGATCTTGTGTTCGGCTCCAACTCGCAATTGCGGGCTCTGGCCGAGGTCTATGCCCAGAGCGACGCCAGGGCAAAGTTCGTCACCGACTTCGTGGCGGCCTGGACCAAGGTGATGAACCTGGACCGCTTCGACCTCGCCTGATCGCTGAGGAACCCTACTGGACGCGGCTGATGCCGGCCGCGTCCAGACTTCAAGGTGGGGGCCAGATCACGGCGACGCATGACCGTGATCACCCCGCCGCCTTGGGAGGAGGACTGCATGCCCCACGCCGTGGAAGCCGCCTTCCGCGAGGAGTTGCGTCGCGCCGGCTTGCCCAGTCAGGGCGCTTTGCCACGCCTGCTGGCGCTGTTGCGCGCTGCCCCGGAAACCCATCTGACCCTGGCTGAAGTGGCGGACATCGCCGCGGAAACAGGCCTGGCGGTGACCCTCACCGACTTGTCCCGCCAGATGGAGTCCCTGGCCGACCATGGTCTGATCGGCCGCCTGCCCACCATCACCACCGACCTGGTGTTCGACACCGTCGCCGAACCGCACTCGCATCTCGTCTATGAGGAGGCGGGGCAGGTCATCGATCTGCACGTCTCGGCGGATACTCTACTGGCCATGGTCCGGAAGGCCCTGACCGAATGTCCCGATGGCGTTGAGATCCTGGTCCGCTACCGGCGCGAGCCTGGGCCGCAAGGGGGTGTTTGAGCCATCTCGACACGTCGCAGAAAATAGCCAAACTTGCTTGCCTGCAACTGGGGGTAAGCATGCACGCCATCACCATGGATCGCCGAGGTTTGCTGGCGGGCCTCGCTGCGGTCGCCCTCGCGCCGGTCGCCGCCCACGCCCAGGCCGTAAGCATCAAGGTTGGGGATCGCGACCTGGGACTGACCGTCGCTCGCCCCGCCACGGTCAAGGGCGTCGTACTCTTCTCCCACGCCGCCGGGGCCGCCCCATCGGCCTATGCCGCTCTTTTTGATCTGTGGTCCAGGGCCGGTTTCATGGTGGTGGCGCCGCTGCACGTTGACTCGCGCCAGCACCCCCGGGTCGCCGACTACACCTTGCAGACCGCCTTCCCGGTTCGGATCGCCGATCTGGCCGCGGCCGGCGCCTTTATCGAGAAGGTCGCGCCGGATGCTCCCGTGGCGGCGGCTGGTCATTCCTATGGGTCGCTGAACGCCATGATCCGGGGCGGGGCGCTACAGGCAATGATCCAGGGACGCGACCCGGCAACCAGGGCAGTGCTGGCCTTTTCCAGTCCCGGCATCATTCCCGGCCTCATCGGACCAGGCGCCTTTGCTGACCTGACCGCGCCGCTGATGATGGTTACGGGGGATCGGGATGTGATGCCCGGCTTCATCCCCGAGGCCAGCGCTCACCTCGTACCCTTCGAAACCAGCCCTGCCGGGGACAAGTATCTGTGGGTTGGGAAGGGCGTGGACCACTTCTTCGGCAATGCGATCATTGGCGCCGGCAAGGACCCTGCCCAGAGCGCGGCCTTCGACCAGGCCGCCGCTCTAAGCATTGTCTATCTGAGGGCCACGTTGCTGGACGACGCTGAAGCCAGGGCTGCGCTTGCGACCCAGGCCTCGACATCGCTGGCGACGTTCCGGGCGCGCTAGTCGTCACCGCCCCGTACCCAACCGGGCGACTGCTGGGCGGGAAGGACCAAAGGTCACACAGCCTCCTGGGGTGACGTCGCGCTCCGCGAGCGGTACAGAGACCGCCCGCCACCCTCAAACCATGTGACGTCACCCCTTGCGACTGCCCCAGGCCCGACTCGACCAGGTTCTCGACCGTTTCCGCGAAGTGGAGGCCCGCATGGGCGCCGCAACCGACGGGACCGAGATCGTCAAGCTCTCCAAGGAGCACGCCGAGCTGCGGCCTGTGGCCGAGGCCGTCGAGACCCTGGCCAAGCTGGCGGCCGAGCGCGCGGGCCTGGAAGAGCTGGCCGCCGACCCGGATATGGCCGAGATGGTCCGTGACGAGATGGCCGCGCTGGACGAGAAGCTTCCGGTCTTGGAACGCGATCTGGCCCTTATGCTGGCCCCCAAGGACAAGGACGAGAACGCCTCGGCCATCCTTGAAGTGCGCGCCGGCACCGGCGGCGACGAGGCGGCTCTCTTCGCCGGCGATCTCTTCCGCATGTACCAGCGCTACGCCCAGAGCCAGGGCTGGCGGGTCGAGGTCGACAGCATCTCCGAGGGCGAGATGGGCGGCTTCAAGGAAATCATCGCCTCGATCACGGGCGACGGCGTGTTTGGCCGGCTGAAGTTCGAGAGCGGCGTGCACCGCGTGCAGCGCGTGCCCGAGACCGAAGCTCAAGGCCGTATCCACACCTCGGCCGCCACCGTCGCGGTGCTGCCCGAGGTGGAAGACGTCGAGATCGAGATCAACGAGGCCGACATCCGCATCGACACCTACCGCTCGTCGGGCGCTGGCGGCCAGCACGTCAACAAGACTGACTCCGCCGTGCGGATCACCCACCTGCCCACGGGCGTGGTGGTGACCTCCTCGGAAAAGAGCCAGCACCAGAACCGCGCCCGGGCCATGAAAAACCTGAAGGCGCGCCTCTACGACATGCAGCGCGAGGCGCTCGACACCGCCCGCTCCGACGCCCGCAAGAGCCAGGTTGGCAGCGGCGACCGCTCCGAGCGCATCCGCACCTACAACTTCCCGCAGGGCCGGGTCACCGATCACCGCATCAACCTGACGCTCTACAATCTGGGCAAGGTGATGGAGGGCGAGGCCCTGGACGACGTGATCAAGCCGCTGATCGCCGAAGACCAGGCTGCGCGTCTAGCCACCCTCGAAGACGGCTATAACTGATGGCCTTCACCCGGACCTATGACGAGGAAGAGCCTCAGCGGGTCAACAAGTGGCTGGCCCAGGCCGGCGTCTGCTCGCGTCGCGAGGCCGAGGCCCTGATCGCCGACGGCCTGGTCTCCATCGACGGCGAGACGGTCGAGGATGTGGGCCGCAAGATCCTGCAGGGCCAGACCCTGGTCCTGGCCGACCGCGCGACCGACAAGCTGGGCGCAAGCCTGACCGTGCTGATTCACAAGCCGGTCGGTTTCGTCTCGGCCCAGCCCGAGGCCGGCGAGGTGCCCGCCGCGCGCCTGCTGACCCGCGCCAATCTGTGGCTCGGCGAGGGGCCGATCCCCGGCAGCGGCGACCTGCTGCCCCCGATCGGCCGTCTGGACAAGGACTCGCGCGGCCTGCTGCTGCTGTCGGAAGACGGGGTCGTGGCCAAGGCCGTGATCGGTCCGCAGTCCGATCTTGAAAAGGAATACCGTGTCGCGGTGATGGGCGAGATCACCGAAGAGAAGCTGGAGTTGCTGCGCTTTGGTCTCGAGCTGGACGGCCGCGAACTGCGCCCGGCCAAGGTGGAGATGATCTCGGACCAGCGGTTCAGTATCGTCCTGCAGGAAGGCCGAAACCGCCAGATCCGCCGGATGTGCGAACTGGTTGAGCTCAAGGTCGTTGATCTGTTCCGCGTCCGGGTCGGGACCCTCACCCTGGACGACATGCCTGAGGGCTACTGGCGCCACATCACACCGCAAGAGCGCGCGGCGCTGATCGCGGGTTAGGCGCAGTCATTCTTGCGATAGCCGGGGATATTGGCGCCGCCTGCAAAGTCTTTCAGCGAGCATGGCGCGTTCAAAGCTAGAGTATTGCCTGACGCGCGTCGTAACACATGGCCTGGGCCAGGCCATTGGCCGCGTCGCGAGCCTGCAGGCCCACTATCCCGGCATCACCGACCACGTGCACCTGGAAGTCATGGAGCTCGGCGGCGACCGCGTGAACGCCGCGGCGCTGATCACCTCGAAGCTGGTGGTGAGAGCCTAGGCCGGGACCGCTCTCCGCCGCGCCAGGATCATCGCCCCGACGACGAAGGCGCCAAAGAGGCTGCCCTCAAGAGCGCCCGTGACGGTCTGGCTGACCGGACCGAAACCGCTCTCCCCGAGCAGGGCGCCAATCTGGTCGAGGCGCAGGCGCTAGCCCTGGAACTGGCGGATCAGCAGATCAAGGCTCCCGCCCATCATCCTTCCGCCCAGCAGGGGGATCAGCGCGCCGGCTCCGGCCCGCGGCGGCCATGGCAATCGTCATGGCAGTGTCAGAGCGTCTTCTTCAGCACCAGGAACTTCAGACCTTCGAGCTTGGGCTCGCCAAAGCGCGCGTCGCCGTAGGGGAAGGGTTCAGACTCGCCAGTGGGCTGGTAGCCCCGGCGGCCGTACCAGGCGATCAGGGTGTCGCGTCCCTCGATGACGGTCATTTTGCTGGTCTTGCCGCCATGAGCGCGGGCATGGCTTTCGGCCGCGTCCAACAGCTTGCGACCAAGCCCGCTGTCCTGGCGTTCCGGATCGACGGTGACCATGCCGATCATCCACACGTCACCCCGCAGGGGCTCCAGCCAGACGCAGGCCAAGGGCGGGGCTGTCGTGGTTTCGCGCAGGATCAGGATGGTCGAGCCCGGCTTGGCCGCCAGATCGGCGCGCAGGGTTTCCACGTCGGTGCGCTGGCCGTCCAGCATATGGGTCTCGCTGGTCCAGCCCTTTTGGGCGCTCGGGCCCCGATAGGCCGCGTTGACGAGGGCGGCGATGGCGGGGAGGTCGTGGGCCTGGGCGGTGGCGAGCAGCATGCGGAGCTCCGGAAGCGGGCCGGCAAGCTAGCCTTCCGGCGGCGCTTGTCCAGACTTGCGCACCTTGCCCCAGGCCCGGCCGGCGGCCTGGCGCACGACGCCAGTTTCGCGCTTGATCATCTCCCAGGGATGAAACGCCAGACCGACCGTATCGGCCATGGCCGCGCCGCGTTCGCCCATGGGCCGCTCCGGGCCGGTGGTGGAGTCGAAGGCGGTCTGGTGCTCGACCTCGGCGTTCAGTTCTGCTCCCACCAGCACGGCCATGATCGAGAACCACACCCAGATCATGAAGGCGATCACCGCGCCCAGCGGCCCGTAGGTGGCGTCGAAATGGGCCACGCGGCTGACATAGACCGAGAAGGCCAGAGAGCCGACCAGCCAGCCGGCGGACGCCAGCAGGGAGCCCAGCACCACCCAGCGCCAGCGAGCCCGGGCCCGGCAGGGGGCGAAGCGATAGAGGATCGCGAATGCGCCGGCGGTGATCAGCCAGACCAGCATCCAGCGGATCGGCGCCCAGATCTCGATCAGGGCTGACAGGCGCGCGCGCTCCAGAAGAACGGGTGTGGCGATCAGGATCACCGCGGCGGCCGTCGCGTAGAGCACGGCGCAGAACGTGAAGACATAGGTCAGGGCGGTGCGGGTGACGATGTTGCGTCGTTCGTCCTCGTCATAGGCGATGTTCAGCCCGTCGAAGAGCGCCTGCATGCTGGCGTTGGCGCTCCAGACCGACAGCAGCAGGCTGACGGCGAAGGCCGCGCCCAGCTTGGCCTGCTCCTGGCTGGCCAGCCGCAGCATCTGTTCGCCGACGATCTGGATGACGCTAGCGGGAAAGACGCCGGACATCTCGCTGAGCTGCTTCTGGACGGCCGCCACATCGGCGAACAGGCCATACAGCGACACGAACGCGCCGATGGCGGGGAAGAGGGCCAGCAAGGTGTAGAAGGTCACGCCCCCTGCCACGGCGGGCAGACGATCGACGGTGATCTCGCGCCAGGTGCGCCACAGGATGTCGCGCCAGCCCAGCAGAGGGATGTGGTGCGGATGCCTGGCGGCGCGGCCGCGCATGGGCTCGACCGTGTCGAAATCGTCGGGCGGCATCGTGCGGTCTTCCGACAGTCCGGGCGGCGGGGCATGGACGACGGGCTTTCGAAAGGCGAAAGGCGCTAAGGCCAGCAGCACGATCCAGGGCGCCAGGCCATAGGGGCGCGACGCCAGCCATGTGCGGACAGGTCGTTTCGGCTTGGCGTCGTCAGTCATGGAGTCTCCCGCCGGAGGAAAGCGTGAGCACACGGGACGTTCCCAGGTTCCTTCCGAGGCCGCCCTTGCTTTCGACCGAGTCGTCGCCAACCTTGGCCGCATGGAAGCTCGCATCGCCGCCGTCTATCGCCACCCCGTCAAGGGTTTCACGCCCGAACGCCTGCAGGGCGCCGATCTGGCGGCCGGGGCCTGTTTCCCGTGCGACCGGCTGTATGCGGTGGAGGATGGTCCCAGCGGCTTTGATCCCGCCGCACCGGCCCACATCTCGAAGATGAAGTTCACGGTGCTGGCCAAGATCCCGGCCGTGGCCAGGGCGCATACCGCCTATGACGAGGCCACCGGTGTCTTCAGCTGCGCGGCCGAGGGTCGGCCCGATTTTGCGGGCGATCTGCGCACGGATGAGGGCAGGGCGGGACTGGAGGCCTGGTTGACGGAGCTGTTGGGCGAGGACCTGTCAGGTCCGCTGCGGGTGGTCGAGGGACCGGGCGCCTATCGCTTCATGGACAGCCGCTCGGGCTATGTCTCGATCGTCAACCTCGCCAGCGTGCGCGACCTGGAGGCTCGGTTGGGACGGTCGCTGGATCCCTTGCGCTTCCGCGCCAACCTCTATGTCGAGGGCTGGCCGGCCTGGGTCGAGAACGACTGGACGGGCCGGACGCTGAAGCTGGGCGAGGCGACGGCCGAGGTCTTGAAACCCATCGTCCGCTGTGCGGCCACCCACGTGGATCCGGTCACCGCCGAGCGGGATATCGAGCTGGTGAAGGCGCTATTCGACAACGGGATGTCTTGGCGATGGTCTGACGGATCAACCCAAGTGCAAGCGAATGTCCATGTTCTGGTGAAGAAAACGGACGATCTCAACCACCTCCCCGGCACGGTAGAAAATCACGTGGGAGCCAACGGGGCGCTTGCGGTAATCCGATCCGATCCCCTCGTGTTGACCTCCAAGCTCAGGGCGTTCGGCGACGAGTTCGACGGCCAGCCTGATGTGACGCAGGTAGTCTGCCGCTTTTCTCCGTCCCCATTTACCGACGGAATAGGTCCAAATCTCGTCGAGATCGGCCCGGGCCTGGTGAGAGAGTCGATAAGGCCTCATTCCTCGTGGAAGCCCTGCGGCCCGGTTTCGTTGAGCTTTTCCTCAATGAAAGCGTCGAAGTCGAAGTCGTCGATAAACCCGCTCCGCTCGCCTTCGGCCAATGCCGCACGCAACGCCGCCAACTTTGTCTCGTGGCTTTCAAGCAGCCTCAAGCCAGCACGAACCACCTCGCTGGCCGAGCCGTAGCGTCCATCGGCGATCTGATCTTCGATGAAGCCCTGGAAGTGGTCGCTCAGGACGATCGAGGTATTCTTGTTCATGGCGGCCTCCTGAGCCTAAAATACCAAAAACTGGTACCAACCTCAATCTCGCGCTCGGCGTCCCAAAGCGCTATGTGACCGCCCATGACCCTGACCCTCGTCAAAGCCTGGACCGCCGCCAAGGAGCGTCTGAAGGACGCCGGTATCGATCAGCCCGCCATTGATGCGCGCCTGATGCTGGAGGTGGCCGCCGACGTCACCCGCACCGAGATCGTCACCGACCCCTACCGCATGCTGACCGCGCAGCAGTGGGCGACGCTGGACGACTATCTGACCCGCCGCGCGCGCCGCGAACCGGTCAGCCACATCATCGGCCGCAAGGGCTTCTGGAAGATCCTGCTGCAGGTGAACAAGAACGTCCTGACGCCGCGTCCCGAGACCGAGGTCATCGTCGACGAGGTGCTCAAGGCCTTCCCGGAGACCATGAGCTTCAACATGCTGGACCTGGGCGTCGGCTCGGGCACGATCCTGCTGGCGGTCCTGGCCGAACGGCCGGCCGCCAGGGGCCTGGGTGTCGATGTCTCGGATGAAGCCCTGGCCGTCGCGCGAGAGAACGCCGCCAGCCTCGACCTCAATAACCGCGCCGCCCTGTTGCGCGGCGACTGGACATCGGGCCTGGGCGACGAAGGCTTCGACCTGGTGGTCTCCAACCCGCCCTATATCGCCAGCCACATCATCGAGACCCTGGAGCCGGAGGTTCGCGATCACGAACCGCGCCTGGCGCTCGATGGCGGCCCTGATGGCCTGAACGCCTATCGCGAGCTGGCGCCCGAGATCCTGCGCGTTCTGAAGCCCGGCGGCATGTTCGCCGTGGAGATCGGCTACGACCAGTCGGCCGACGTCGAAGCGCTGTTCCGGGCGGCCGGCGCCAGCAACGTCCGGACCATCAAGGACCTGTCGACCCATGACCGCGTCGTGACCGGGGTGAAAAATCCCTTGGAAACCCCTGCGTGAGAGGCTAGACGGAAGGGGTCTCCTTCCAAAATGCCGGGTGACGGGAAAAGCGGGCGTCGATGACGTTCGCAAAGCTCCTCCGGCAGGCGCGCACGGTCCAAAGCCGGTCGCCGCGCCAGGACCAGGACGGGGGCTCTACGGAAACCAGTGTCTCTAGAACTTTCCAGGGGTTCGACCCCGTCTAGAGACCAACAAGGCCGGATGCCTCAGCTCAGACTGACTTCCGGACAGGTTCAGAGAGAACATGAGAGATTTCAAGGGCATGAAGCGCCAGCGCGGCCGCAACAATCGCGGCGGCGGCAATACCGGCGGCAAGCCTCAGCAGCACAACGCCAACCGGGCCTTCGATTCGAACGGCCCCGAAGGCGTGAAGGTGCGCGGCGCGGCCCAGGGCGTTTACGAAAAGTACCAGCAGCTGGCGCGGGACGCGACGTCGTCCGGCGACCGGGTTCTGGCCGAGAATTACCTGCAGCACGCCGAGCACTATTTCCGCGTCCTGCGCGCCATCCAGCCGAATCGCCCCGTCAGCGACATCATCGGCAAGGACGCCTATTCGGCCTACGAGATCGACTTCGAGGCCGAGCCTGAAGAGGCTCCCGAAGTCGCCGAAACGCCCGCCGCCGAGAACAATGACGGCGGCGATGGCGAAGGCCAGCAGGGCGACCGTCCCCGCGACCGCTTCGAGAATCGCAACCGCGACGACCGCCCGCGTGATGACCGTCCCCGTGACGATCGCCCGCGCGACGGTCAGAACCGCGACCGCTTCGATAACCAGGGCCAGGGCCAGGGCCAGGGTCAGGGGCGCCGCGATCGCTGGCGCGACCGTGACGACCGTCCCAGGGATGACCGTCCCCGCGATGATCGGCCCAGAGACGAGCGCCCCAGAGACGAGCGCCCGCGCGATGACCGTCCCCGGGATGATCGCCCGCGCGACGATCGCCCCCGCGAAGACCGTTTCCGCGAAGACCGTCCCCGCGACGACCGTCCCCGGGATGACCGCCCCCGCGAGGACCGTTTCCGCGAGGAACGTCCGGCCGTCGCCGCCGAGGCGCCCACCGAACAGCCCCAGGCCGAAACTCGCCGCGAACGGGCGCCGCGCCGCGAACGCGCGCCGCGTGATCGTGACCGCGATCCGATGGCCGTGATCGAGCCGCAGGCCTCGCCGCTGAGCGAAGTTTCGGCCAGCGAGGGTTCGCCCGTGCTGCGCGGTCAGGATGGCGCCTTTAGCCACGCCCCGGCCTTCCTGGGTCGCCCCGCGGCTGCCGCCGAAACGCCAGTCCCGGCCGCAGCGGATGGTGAAGAGATCAAGAAGCCCCGTCGTCGCCGCGCCCCGCGCAGCTTCGAGGGTGGCGAAGGCGCGCCCGCCGCGCCGGAGTCCGAAGAGGCTTAGTCAGCCTCGAGGGTCTTCCAGAAAAGGAGCCGTGAAAGCGGCTCCTTTTTCTTTGGGGCCACCGGTCTTCAGTCTTGCTGATCCCAGAGAAGGCTCTGCACGACTGGGTGCCATTGTTAAGCTTGCGTGGGCTAGTCGATCTTCGACTTCGGCGATACGTTCTCCTAGATGCCTAGGGAATGACATGACTGGAACCCACGAGACGCGCGGCCAAAGCAATCCCAGGGCTGAAGTCATGGTCGAGGCGCGTTATCGCGCCATTGTCGACACCGCCGTAGACGCCATCGTCGTGATTGATGAGGTCGGCGGCATAGAGGCCTTCAATCCCGCCGCAGAGCGCCTGTTTGGCTATCTCGCGGTTGAAGTCATTGGCGGCAACGTCCGGATACTGATGCCCGAACCCGATCATGGCGCCCATGACGCCTATCTGGCTCGCTATCGGGAAACTGGCGAGCGACGGATCATCGGTATCGGCCGCGAGGTCTTTGGCCGGCGCAAGGATGGCACGACCTTCCCGCTGGAACTGTCGATCGCCGAGTGGCGTGATGGGGGCGCGCGCTATTTCACCGGCGTTATGCGCGATGTCACCGAGCGCAAGCGCGCGGAGGAACTGCAGCGATTGCTGGTCAATGAGCTCAATCACCGGGTCAAGAACACTTTGGCCACCGTCCAGTCAGTGGCCGGCCAGACCTTGCGCAACGCCACCGATCTGGTCGACGCGCGAGAGTCCCTGACCACCCGGCTACTGGCCCTGGCCAGGGCTCATGACATTCTCACACATGAAAGCTGGGACGGCGCTGACCTGCGTGACGTGGTGGCGTCGCTGATCAATTCGCATGGCGACGCCCTGCGCTTCCGGGCGGAAGGCCCGTCCGTGAGGCTGCCGCCGAAGGTGGCGCTATCCCTGTCCCTGGCCCTGCATGAGTTGATGACCAACGCGACCAAGTATGGAGCCCTGTCAACCGAACCCGGCCGCGTGGTCCTGAGCTGGAACCAGACCACCGAAGCCGATGTTGAACGCTTGAATTTACGCTGGGAAGAAATCGATGGCCCCACGGTCTCTACGCCAAGTCGCCAAGGCTTTGGCAGTCGCCTCATCACCGGGGGGCTCGCGCGGGAGTTGGGCGGCGACGTCCGTCTCGACTACCCGGCGGGCGGCGTCGTCTGCACGATCAACGCCAGTCTTCCCAGGCCCGGCCAGCCTGGACGGTTCATCCGGGGTGCGGCCTGACGCACTGAGGGTTCTGGTCGTCGAGGATGAGCTGTTTGTCGCCATGCTGGTGGAAGACCTGCTGGGCGATCTGGGCTGCGCGATCGTCGGTCCGGCCATGACCGCGGCAGAGGCCGTTTTGGCGGCCCGCACTGAACACATCGATTTCGCCTTGCTGGACGTCAATCTGGACGGCGAAACCTCGTTTGATGCGGCCGAGATCCTTCGGGCGCGGGGCGTACCCTTCGCTTTCGTGACCGGCTATGGCGAGCAGGGCGTGCGGGTCGATCTGCGTGATGCGCCGATCCTCTCCAAGCCCATCGATCCGCGCCATCTGGCCAAGGTGCTGGGTGATTTCGAGCGCCATTGAGCGTGCGCACCGCGGCGATGCGATTGGACAAGCCGGCGGGTGCGGTTTTGTGTAACCAGAATGCCTTGCCCGCCGGAGTTCCGACTTGCGCCGTTCCGTTTTCGCCGCCCTTTCCGCTCTGGTTCTGAGCCCGCTCCTGGCGGGCTGTGCCTATAACGCCGATCTGGGCCGCCAGCAGATGCTGATCGTCAACGACTCCGGTCTGGCCGCTCAGGGCGAGAAGGCCTGGGCCGAAACCCTTCGCACGGGCCTGGTGTCCAGCGACACGCGCCGCAATGCGCGGATCCGCACTGTGGGCCAGCGGGTGGTCCGCGCCGCCGGTCTCGACAATCGGCCTTGGGACTATGCCGTGCTGATCGACGAGGCGCCCAACGCCTTCGTGTTACCGGGCGGCCATATCGGGGTGACGGTGGGCCTGCTCGACCTGGTCGACAATGATGATCAGCTGGCCGCCGTGATCGGTCACGAGGCCGGCCATGTGGTGGCCCAGCACGCTGCCGAACGTTACTCGCAGTCGGTGACCACCAAGCTGCTACTCGGCGTGGCGGGCGCGGCGGCCGGAACCTCGACCGACCTTGGCCGAAACCTGGGCTCCTATGGCGGCAATGCCACCAAGTACCTGTTCCTGCTGCCCTTCTCGCGCAAGCATGAGCTGGAGGCCGACCGCCTGGGCGTCGACTACATGCAGCGCGCCGGCTATCGGCCGCAGGAGTCGGTGACCCTGTGGCGCAAGATGGCTGCCCTGGGCGGGGCGTCGGGCCAGCCTGAAATCGCCTCGACCCATCCCTCGGACGCCTCGCGGATCGCCGCGCTACAGGCCTACATTTCCAGCAAGGGCTGGTGACGGCCTGACGCCCTCCGGAAGGATGAGCGTAAGCAGACGCTTATTGGCCGAGCCGTAAGCGCTGGGTCCATGGCGCCGGCTCCCGGCGCGCCGTTCATGAACCCCGTCGCAGCAAGACGGAGGTTCCCATGCGCGGTCTGTTCATCGTCATTCCTTTTGTGTTTCTGGGCCAAACCGCCCTGGCCCAGCCTCGCCTCGGCGAGGTGATCGGGCCAGACAAGGCCCGCGCCAAGGCCAGCCTGGCCGCTCAGGGCTATCGGCTCACCGAATTCGAGGCCGAGCACGGCCGGCTGGAGATCAAGGCCGTCAAGGGCCCGTCGCGGATTGAGATCCATGCCGAGGAAAAGACCGGCAAGGTGCTCAGGGTCGAGGTCCGCAAGGGGCGGGGAGAGCGCGAATGAGCGGCGCGGTTCACGCGCCGCGCCGCTGGGACCCCCTGGTGCGCATCACGCACTGGGGGATCGCCGCCGCGGTGGTCATCAACCGTCTGGTGACCGAAGGCGGCTCGCTGGCCCACGTCTGGATCGGCCTGGCCCTGGCCGCCCTGCTGGCCCTGCGGCTTGGGTGGGGTTTCGTGGGTCCGGTCGAGGCGCGGTTCACATCTTTCCCGCCCAGTCCGCGTCGCGCGGTCGAGCATGTGCGCGACATCCTCGCCGGCCGCCATGTCTCGCACCGGTCACACAATCCGCTGGGCGCCCTGATGGTCTATGCGCTGTGGGCGAGCCTGGCGGTGGTCATCGCCAGCGGGATCGCCATGACCGGCTTTCCGCCCAAGGTTCACGCCGAGGGCGGCGAACGGCCGGCGGCTGCATCGACGGTCCTGGTGGATGAAGACGAGGATGCCGGCGAAGGCGAGGGCGAGGGTGAGGGTGAGGCGGGCGGCGAAAGCGGCGAGATCGCCGAGGAGGTCCACGAGATCGCGGCCAATCTTCTGCTGGTGCTGGCGGCCCTGCATCTGGTGGGCGTCGCGTTCGAGACGCGGCGCGGCGGTCGTCAGATCGTGCTGGCGATGATAGGCGGAAAGGGCAAGATCAAGGAGCCGTGATGGCCCAACCCCGCCCCGCCCGATCCCGCGCACTCTTGGGAGACCGCCTGGCCCCGGCGGTCTCCTTCGTCGTCGCCGTGCAGGCGGTGGCGGCCGTATTTTTCATTGGCGACGCCCTGGCCGATATCCGCAATGCCGGACTCAGCTCGCATATCGCGATCGAGGCGGTCATCGCCCTGGCCCTGCTGGCCGGGGTGGCGGTAGGTGCGCTGCAGGTGCGGCGGATGTGGAAGGAAGGTCGGCGCCGGCAGGCGGCTCTGGCAGTGGCGGCCGGCGCACTCAGCGAAGTGGCGGCCCAGAGGTTTCGCGAGTGGCGACTGACCCCGGCGGAGGCCGACGTGGCGATCTTTGCGCTCAAGGGGTTCGACGTAGCCGAGATCGCAAGTCTTCGCGGCTCTGCCGCTGGAACCGTTCGGGCGCAATTGGCGCGCGTCTATGAGAAGGCGGGCGTAAACTCACGCTCGGCCCTGGCCACCCTGTTTCTGGAAGATCTGATGACAACGCCGCTGACGTCGCGTGAGGCGCCTTAACATCATCCCAGGCCCTTGTGTGGCTAATCAGCCACACCTACATCCCTCAACGGGGCGCATTGTGCTTGATCAAGGCGACGCGTCCCGATCCGCCTAGATTGGGGACATCATGAACATCGATCTCTATTCCGACCGCGCCAAGCAGGCCGTTCAATCCGGTCAAAGCCTGGCCTTGGCCCGTGGCCACCAGCAGTTCGCGCCCGAGCACCTGCTGAAGGTTCTCCTCGAGGAAAAGGATGGCCTCAGCCGCGCCCTCATCGAGAGCGCCGGCGGTCGACCCGACGCCGTGGACGCCGCCACCGAGGCCCTGCTGGCCAAGACCCCCCGGGTCGATGGGGCTGGCGGCCAACTCTATATGAAGCCAGACACCGCCCGCGTCTTCGCCGAGGCCGAGAAGGGCGCGAAAGCGGCCGGCGACGCCTTTGTCACCACCGAGCGCCTGCTGATTGCCATCGCCAAGGAGGGCGCTGACGCCGCCAAGGTCCTGAAGGACGCCGGCGCGACGCCCAAGGCTCTGGAAGACGCCGCCAACGCCATCCGAAAGGGCCGCACCGCCGACAGCGCCAATGCCGAGGAAGGCTATGAGGCGCTGAAACGCTATGCCCGCGACCTGACCGCCGCCGCCCGCGACGGCAAGCTGGACCCCGTGATCGGCCGCGACGAGGAAATCCGCCGCACGATCCAGGTGCTGAGCCGCCGCACCAAGAACAACCCCGTGCTGATCGGTGAGCCTGGCGTCGGCAAGACCGCCATCGTCGAGGGCCTGGCCCTGCGCATCATCAATGGCGACGTGCCCGAAAGCCTGAAGGACAAGAAGCTCCTGTCGCTCGACATGGGCAGCCTGATCGCCGGCGCGAAATATCGCGGCGAGTTCGAAGAGCGGCTGAAGGCCGTGCTCAACGAGGTGACCGCCGCCGAGGGCTCCATCATCCTGTTCATCGACGAGATGCACACGCTCGTGGGCGCGGGCAAGGGCGAGGGGGCGATGGACGCCTCCAACCTCTTGAAGCCCGCCCTGGCGCGCGGCGAGCTGCACTGCGTGGGCGCCACCACCCTGGAAGAGTACCGCAAGCACGTCGAGAAGGACGCGGCCCTGGCCCGCCGGTTCCAGCCGGTCTTTGTCAGCGAGCCGACGGTTGAGGACACCGTCTCGATCCTGCGCGGCCTGAAGGAGAAGTACGAGGTCCACCACGGGGTGCGCATCTCGGACTCGGCCATCGTCGCGGCCGCCACGCTCAGCAACCGCTACATCGCCGACCGCTTCCTGCCCGACAAGGCCATCGACCTGATCGACGAGGCCTCCAGCCGCGTGCGGATGGCGATCGATAGCAAGCCTGAAGAGCTGGACGAGATTGACCGTCGCCTGGTGCAGCTGAAGATCGAGCGCGAGGCGCTGTCGAAGGAAACCGACGCGGCCTCGCGCCAGCGCCTGGAAAAGCTGGAAGACGAGATCGACGACCTGCAGGGCCAGTCCGACGAGATGACCGCCCGCTGGAAGGCCGAGAAGGACAAGGTGGGCGGGGCCGCGCAGGCGCGTGAAGCCCTCGACCGTCTGCGCGCCGATCTCGCCACCGCCCAGCGCGCCGGCGATTTCGCTCGCGCCGGCCAGATCCAGTACGGCGAGATCCCCGCTCTGGAAGCTCGCCTTGCGGCGGCCGAGTCCGTCGATGGCGCGGCCCAGAAGTCGCTGACCCCCGAGGTCGTCGACGCCGAGCAGATCGCCGCCGTGGTCAGCCGCTGGACCGGGGTGCCGGTCGAGAAGATGCTGGAAGGCGAGCGCGAAAAGCTGCTGCAGATGGAACTGGCCCTGCGCGCCCGCGTGGTGGGTCAGGACGAGGCCCTGGAAGCCGTTTCTGACGCCGTTCGGCGGGCGAGGGCCGGTCTGCAGGATCCCGCGCGGCCAATCGGCAGCTTCCTGTTCCTGGGTCCCACGGGCGTGGGCAAGACCGAGCTGACCAAAGCCTTGGCCGAGTTCATGTTCGCCGACGAGCACGCCATCACCCGGATGGACATGAGCGAGTACATGGAAAAGCACTCGGTCAGCCGCCTGATCGGGGCGCCTCCCGGCTATGTCGGCTACGACGAGGGCGGCGCCCTGACCGAGGCCGTGCGTCGGCGTCCGTATCAGGTCGTCCTGTTCGACGAGGTCGAGAAGGCCCATCCGGACGTGTTCAACGTGCTGCTGCAGGTGCTGGACGATGGCCGCCTGACCGATGGTCAGGGCCGCACGGTCGACTTCCGCAACACCCTGATCATCATGACCAGCAACCTCGGCTCCGAATATCTGGCCAACCAGGAAGACGGCGAGGATGTCGACGCGGTGCGCCCGCAGGTGATGAACGTGGTGCGCGGCCACTTCCGTCCTGAGTTCCTGAACCGGATCGACGAGATCATCCTGTTCAAGCGGCTGGGCCGGGCCAACATGGCCGACATCGTCCGCATCCAGCTGCAACGCGTCGAGAAGCTGCTGGCCGACCGCCGCATGACCCTGGCCATCGACGCCGAGGCCCTGCTGTGGCTGGGCGAAAAGGGCTATGACCCGGTCTATGGCGCGCGCCCCTTGAAGCGCGTGATCCAGAAGGACCTGGTCGACCCCATCGCTCGCCGCCTGCTGGCCGGTGAACTGGAAGACGGCGGAGTGATCTCTGTCGGCGTTCAGGACGGAGCGCTGAATATCGGCAAGGCCGTGCTGCAGTAGTGGCTGGCCCGATTCCCCTCCTCCGCTTGTCGCGGGGGAGGGGAATCTCCGGTGACTTGAGCAAATAATTCCGGGAACCAGATGGCGGCTTCCGCGCTTGCGCGGGAGTATAGAAGTCGTTGATTCTTATGGTCAAGTTCGGCGTCAAAGCGGCCCTGAGCAGGCCCCTTTTTCGCCCAGATGCGCTGGCGGTTCGTTGGTCGGCGCCCTTGTAGCGTCAGCGGATCAACGGACGAGACGACCCGCGAGGCCCTTGATCGCGCCACCGCCGCCGGCAAGCTGGCCGAGGGCAAGTTCATGTACTCGATGGTGCTGAGCGACGACTCGGTGAAGTTCCCGGTCGACACCGCCACCCTGTCGCCCGAGGCCGAACAACGGCTGACCGAGTTCGCCGAGAAGCTGAAGGGCGAGAACAAGAACGTCTATCTGGAGATCCAGGGTCACACCGACAATGTCGGCGATCCGGCCTATAACGACAATCTGGGTGAAAAGCGCGCCGAGGCCGTGCGCAAGTTCCTCAGCCTGCGCGGCATCGCGCTCAACCGCATGTCCACGATCTCGTACGGCGAGGAGGCCCCGGCTGTGGCCAACGACACCCGCGACAGCCGGGCCCAGAACCGCCGCGTGGTGGTGATGGTGCTGTCCTAAACCTTCAAAGCCGCTCTCCCTGGTCTTCTTCACCCGGGAGAGCGGCTTTTCGATGGTCTAGGCGATCAGGTCTGGATCGTTCCGCTTGAGCCAGGCGGCGGCATAGGAGCATAGCGGGGTGATCCGCATGCCCTCTGATCGCGCCACCTGGGCGACCTGCGCCATCAGCCTCGCGGCTGCGCCCTGCCCGCGCAGGGCTGGGTCGGTCTCAACGTGAGGGATCACCAGGCGGTGGCCGCTACGCTGATAGTCGGCGAAGGCCAGCAGGCCATCAACCTCCAGTTCGTAGCGGCTCAGTTCGGGGTTGTGTCGGAACATGTCAGGCATGGGAGTCTCAACGCAGATCGCCGATAGAGGATGCTAGGCCAGCTCCACCGCCATGGCCGTGGCCTCGCCGCCGCCGATGCACAGGCTGGCCATGCCCTTTTTCCCACCGCGCGCCTGCAGGGCCGAGATCAGGGTGCAGAGAATGCGCGCGCCCGACGCGCCGATCGGATGGCCCAGGGCGCAGGCGCCGCCGTTGACGTTCAGCTTGTCGGGCGAAAAGCCCAGCTCCTGCTGGGCGATCATGGCCACGACGGCGAACGCCTCATTGACCTCCCAGAGGTCAACGTCGGAGACCTCCCACCCAGCCTTCTTCAGAGCCTTCTTCATGGCCGGCACCGGGGCGGTGGTGAACAGACCGGGCTCGTGGGCGTGGGCGGCGTGGCTGACAACACGGGCGACGATCGGCAGGCCCAGGCGCCTGGCCACGCTCTCGCGCGTCATCACCAGCGCGGCGGCGCCGTCGCTGATCGAGCTGGAATTGGCCGCGGTGACCCCGCCGTCGCGGCTGAAGGCGGGCCGTAGCGTCGGGATCTTGGCCGGATCGGCCTTCAGAGGTTGTTCGTCCTGCTCGACGATTTCGGCGCCCTTGCGGGTGATGACGGTGACCGGGGTGATCTCGGCCTTGAAAGCGCCGCTCTGGATCGCCGCCTTGGCCTTCATCAGGCCCTTGGTCGCGTACTCGTCCATGGCTTCGCGGCTGAACTGATAGGTCGCGGCCGAGTCCTCGGCGAAGGCGCCCATCAGCTTGCCGGGGGTATAGGCGTCTTCCAGGCCGTCCAGGTACATCGAGTCCCACATCTGGTCGTGGCCGATGCGGGCCCCGCCCCGGTGCTTGTTCATCAGGTAGGGCGCGCCGGTCATGCTCTCCATGCCGCCGGCCACGATGATTTCGGCGCTGCCGGCCGCCAGGGCGTCGTGGGCCATGATCGCCGCCTGCATGCCGCTGCCACACATCTTGTTGACCGTGGTGGCCTCAACCGACAGGGGCAGGCCGGCGCCGACTGCCGCCTGACGCGCGGGCGCCTGGCCAAGGCCGGCGGGGAGCACACAGCCCATGATGATCTGCTCGACCAGATCGCCCGAAACACCCGCACGTTCGATGGCAGCCTTCACCGCCGCTGCGCCCAGATCGGTCGCCTTGACCCCGCCCAGCGCGCCCTGGAAGCCGCCCATCGGCGTGCGGGCGAACGAGACGATGACGACAGGATCAGGGGCGGCGGACATGGACGATCTCCGGATGGAAAGAATTCGGGTGGAATAGGCCCCGCTGCGGTGGCTTTGCGCAAGCAGTTTGCGGAAAGGGGAGGCGATCGCAATGATGCAGCAGCGGCCATCGCCTCCCAAGGCGCAACCGAGAGAGTCAGTTGTGATAAAAAACCTAATGCCGTTCATCCTCAAACGCAACGGTCTCTTGCTTTCCCTATCGGAACGCCTCACCTTCGCTTCATGGGCCGCACCGCCGACTACACGAACGAACGCTGCAGCATTGCCGCCACCCTCGAGGTGGTGGGTGACCCATGGACCCTTCTGATCCTTCGTGACGCCTTCGCCGGGGTGAAGCGCTTTGAGCAATGGCAGGAACGCCTGGGCGTCGCCCGCAATGTCCTGGCGTCGCGGCTCAAATCCCTGGTCGCGCACGGCGTGATGGAGGCGCAGCGTTACTCCGAGCGCCCGCCACGCCAGGAATATGTGCTCACGCCCAAGGGACTGGATCTCAGCCCGTTGCTGTTGACCATGGCCGAATGGGGCGATCAGCACGTCTATGGCATCGGAAAGGGGCCGGTGCATTTCGTGCACAAGACTTGCGGCTGCGACTTCCATCCGCGCTTGGCCTGCGAGGCTTGCGGCGAGGTGATCGATCGCCGGGACCTGCGCCGCGTGGTTCACGAGACCTCGCAGACGGTCGGCGAGGCCCTCGAAGCGGTGAAGATCCCTGCCGAATAGGCCATGGGCGCGCAGGTCAATATGCCGCACCTGGCGCCCGAAGCCAGCTTACCGAATATTTAGGGCTTGCCCCGCACCGTGATCGGAAGCCGAGGGCAGGCATAGATGGCGCTATTGAAGACCGTCGCGGGGATCTTCGCGATCCGCAGGGACCGTCCGGAACTTCTGATCGCTCAGGCGACGGCGTTCTCGCGCCAGGTGCCGATGATGTATCTGGTCGTCCTGGTCAATGCGATCGCGCTGGCCGTCACCCATTTCCAGTCCGCACCGCGTGTCCTGACCCTGGGCGGACCCACGGCCCTTATGCTGGCCTGCGGCTGGCGGATGCTGGGCTGGTGGCGGTTACGTCGGAACGGCATGGACGCCGGCCGCGCCGCCAGCATGCTGGGCGGGACCTTGGTCGCGGCCAGCGTTCTGTCAATCGCCTTCACCGGCTGGTCGCTCGCGCTCTATCCCTATGGCGACGCTTATCAGCAGAGCCATGTAGCCTTCTACATGGCCATCACCGTCATCGCCTGCATCTTCTGCCTGATGCACCTGCGGGCGGCGGCGTTGGTCGTCACCCTGGTCGTGATGGGGTCGATGACCGTGTTCTTCGGACTGAGCGGCAATCCGGTTTTCCAGGCCATCTCGGTCAATCTGGTGGTGGTCGCGGCCGTGATGATCGTCATCCTGCTGATCCACTACAAGGAATTCGCCGATCTGGTGGAGTCGCGGACCGCCCTGATCGAGAAGGCCCAGCAGGCGCAGTTGCTCTCGGACGAGAACAATCGCCTGGCTAATCTGGACAGCCTGACTGGCCTGCCCAACCGCCGCCGCTTCTTCACCGAACTCGAAGCCCATGTCACCCGCGCCCGGCGTCATGACCGCACCCTCGTGGTGGGGGTCATCGACCTGGACGGCTTCAAGCCGATCAACGACGCCTTTGGCCACGCCACGGGCGACCGTCTGCTGACCGAGGTTGGCCGTCGCCTGCAGGCCTTCGGTTCGCCGCCGATGTTTGCGGCCCGGCTCGGCGGCGACGAATTTGGCCTGATCATCGACGCCCCCCTGTCGCCGGCTGCGCTGCGGATCCTGGGTCGCGATCTGTGCGAGCTACTGCGCGCGCCCTATCGCCTGCCTGGCGTTACCGCCCAGATCGCCGGCTCCATTGGCTTTTGCCCATTCCCGGCCGGGGGACAGACCAGCGAGCAGCTGTTCGAGCGCGCTGACTACGCCCTCTATCACGCCAAGCAGAACCTGAAGGGTTCGGCGGTGGTGTTCGATGAGCGCCATGAGGCCGACATCCGCGAGTTGGGTCGGGTGGAGCAGGCCCTGCGCCGCGCCGATCTGGACGCGGAGATGCACATCCACTTCCAGCCGATCATCGACACCGGCGCCAAGCGCACCATCGCGTTTGAGGCCCTGGCGCGCTGGTCCAGTCCGGAACTGGGCGATGTGCCGCCGGCCGTGTTCATCAACGCCGCCGAGCGTTCGGGCCAGATCACCGAGATCACCCGCGTGCTGGTCGCCAAGGCCCTGCGCGCTGTCAACACCTGGCCCATGGACATGCGGGTCTCGATCAATCTGTCGGCCCGTGACATCGCCTCCATGGAGACGGTAGCCCGCATCGTCGACATCGTGCTGGAAAGCCAGGTCGCGCCGCACCGCATCGATTTCGAGATCACCGAGACGGCCATCGTCTGCGACTTCGACCAGGCCCGCGCCGCCCTCATGACCTTCCACGCCCTGGGCGTACACACCGCCCTTGACGATTTCGGCACCGGCCATTCCAGCCTCAGCCACGTGCGCCTGCTGCCGCTGGACAAGCTGAAGATCGACGCCAGCTTCATCTCCGACATCGAGCACCACGCGGCCAGCGAAGACATCGTCAAGACCGTGCTGCAACTGTGTCGCAACCTGCGTATCGACTGCATCGTCGAAGGGGTCGAGACCCAGGATCAGCTCGACAAGGTGGCTTCGCTGGGCGGGGTCGTCATGCAGGGCTACCACTTCGCCCGCCCGATGCCGGCCGCCAGCGTCGCCGGCTATCTGGCCGAGGAAGCCGCCATCGCCATCGCCCGCAATGGCGTCAAGCAGAGCGCCGCCCAGCGCGCCGCGCGCATCTGGTTTGACGAGGATGGGCTGCAGGGGCTGGGGTAGGGCGGAGAGGTCCGGCTTCGTCGAGCTGCATTCTCGCAGGGCAGCCCTTCAGAACGAGCTACGCCCTTATGTAGGCAGCGATCAGCGCGCCGATTGGTGTTCCTAGTAGAGCCCAAGTCGCCAAATTCGTGAGGGTTCCACGCTCGTCGAGGATAGGCTTGTTCTCTGACAAGCGGTGCTGAAGCTCTTGCGCGTAGTCAACTAACAGGTCTTTCACCGTCTTGCCTTCGATGATGTCGTCATTGAAATCGCTGGGGTAGTAACCGAGAGAGTGGAAGCCGCGAGATCGAAGCGCCCACATGGCAATGCTTGCTGCGGCGCTAAATCCGGTAACTGCTATGACCGACCCTACAAACAACGACGGTTTGGTAATATTTGCTGCACCCAGCGCAACGGCAGCAGCAGCAAGTGCTACAGCCGCATTTATGATCGCGCCGCCACGTTGATCCTGCGAGTCAGCAAAGGCGATTTGCCCTGCGAGCCGTTTCTCGCCTTGCTCTATTACGATTCTCAGTACAGCTTCAGGTGCAGCTAAAAGCTCGGCGCGGCTAGTCAACGGCTCTCCCTTTCGGTCAGCACGCCTCTGTCCTGCTGAAAACAGCTTTCAACGAAAGAGGAGGGAGCGACTTGGCACCTACACCGGGTAACAGACCACCAGATCGGCGATCGCCTGAGACTAACACACCACGCCCGTCGCCTGCACCTCCAAGGCCCGCGCCTGCGCCACCATCTCGGCCAACGCCGAAGCGATAACAAATGGGCTATGCTGACGGCGCTGATTGACTGTAGCGCCGTCAGTGATCCTAAACCGCCAGTTCCGCCCTCACGGTGCTTGCGATAAACCCGCCCCCTAGCACCCGGTCCGGATCGGCGGGATCGTAGAGCACGCAGGCCTGGCCCGGCGCGACGCCTTCCTCGTGGGTGTCGAACACCACGCGCAGGTCGCCGTCGACCATGGCCAGGCGGCCCGGCACGGGTTCGCGGGTCGAGCGGACGCGGGCCAGAACCGGCTGGCCTGCTTCGGCAGCGGCTTCCAGGCTGTCCTGGCCGCCCAGCCAGTTGCCTTCCTTCAGCACCAGCGAGGCGGTGAGCAGGGCCTCGCGCGGACCGACGATCACCTGGCGCTTGTCGGCGTCGATGCGGACCACGAACAGCGGGTCGCCGACGGCGATATTCAGGCCCCGGCGCTGGCCGATGGTGTAGCGGGTGACGCCCTCGTGTCGGCCCAGCACCCGGCCGTCCATGTGCACGATGTCGCCCGGGATCGCGCCGTGCGGCCGAATGCGGTCGATCACCGTGGTGTACTTGCCCTCGGGGACGAAGCAGATGTCCTGGCTGTCGGGCTTGTCGGCGATGGCCAGGCCCAGTTCGGTGGCGACGCGACGCACCTCGCTCTTGGGCATGTCGCCCAGCGGAAAGCGCAGGAAGTCCAGCTGGTCGCGCGTGGTGGCGAACAGGAAATAGCTCTGGTCCTTGCTGGGATCGCCCGCCCGGCGCAGCTGCGGCCGGTTTCCGGACATGCCGCGCTGCACGTAATGCCCCGTCGCCATCGCCTCGGCGCCCAGGTCGCGGGCCACGTCCAGCAGGTCGCGGAACTTGACGGTCTGGTTGCAGCGCACGCACGGGATGGGCGTCTCGCCGCGCAGATAGGCGTCGGCGAACTCCTCGATCACCTGTTCCTTGAACCGGCTTTCGTAGTCGAGCACGTAGTGCGGGATGCCGATGCGCTCGGCGGCCATGCGGGCGTCCAGGATGTCCTGGCCGGCGCAGCAGGCGCCCTTCTTGGCGATCGCCGCGCCGTGGTCATAGAGCTGAAGGGTCACGCCCACCACGTCATAGCCGGCGCGAGCCAGCAGGGCGGCGGTGACGGTGGAGTCCACGCCGCCGGACATGGCCACGACCACCCGCGCGCCGGCGGGCAGGCCCACGGCGTCGCGGGCCATCTCGACCGCGCGGTCAGAAAGGGCATGATCCAGAATGTCGGCGTCCATCGCGGCCATATAGCGACTTAAGGGCCGCTTTGCGAGGTTTGGCCTATTTCAGCACGTTCAGCAGCGACGAGCTCTGCAGGCTGGCGAACACCTGGGCCGAGGCCTGGACCGCCAGCTGGGCGGCCTCCAGGCGTGTGACCGCTTCGGCCATGTCGACATCGACGATCCCGCCGACCATACCGGTCAGGGTGTCGGCCTGATCCTGAAGCTCGACACCGGCGTTCTCGAAGCGCTTTTGCACGAGACCGTTTTTGCCCTGCGAATTGACCGCGTCGCTGTAGGCGGCGCTGAACGTCGCTCTCATGCCATTGAGGAACTGGGTCTGGTTTTCGGTCAGCTTGCCGGTGAACGGGCCGTTGGCCTCGACATAGCTCTGGATCTGCTTGAAGGCCTCGAAAATGTCGGTCCCCAGGTCGTCGGCCAGCAGGCCGGTCTGGACGGTGGTCTGCTCGTCGATCCGGTTGGTGGCGATGTACTGGTCGTTGTGGAACAGGTCCGAGGTCTGGGCCGCGATGGTCAGGTCGGCCATGGTGGTGGCCGAGGTTATCGACCATTGGACTTGGTGTTCAGGCCCTGGACCGTATTGGTGAACGCCGCTTCCAGCTGCTGCATCAGGGTGGCGGCGTTGCCGGCGGCGATGGCGTTTTCAATGGCGCCTTTGGCGCTGCCCACCGCGTCGGCCATCTGGTTGACGCCGGTCTCCTGCATGTCCAGACGATTGGAGACCAGCTTGGTCTGGTCGATCAGACCATTGATCTTGGCCTGGGCGCTCCGCATGGCGGTGAGAACCTCGGCGTTCTTGGCGTAGCCTTTCAGATCGTTGGCGATCTTCTGGCTGGCGACCTGCTCGCCCAGCACATTCTGACGCAACTGAGCGCGCATCAGGTTGCTGGTCATGACGCTGTAGTTGGAACCGGTGGAAACGCGGGTCATCAGTCAGCCTCAGATCATATTGGTCAGGACATCAAACATGTCCTTGGTCGCCTGGATCAGGCGGGCGGAGGCGTTGAACGCCTGCTGATAGGTGGTGAGATTGATCAGTTCCTCGTCGAGGTTGACCCCCTCCTGCGCCTGGCGCTGGGTGTCGACCTCGATGGCGACAGCTTCAGCCGCGTCCTTGCGGCTTTCGGCGGCGGCGGCCTTGCGGGCGATCGTGCCGCTGAAGTCGGCGGCATAGCGCAGAAGGCTGGTCTTCATCGCAGCCGTTCCGCCCACTGCGGAAAAGTCGGCCGCCACGTCGCCAGACTTGGCCAGGGCCAGGGCCCCGCGACCGTCACCGACCGCCAGGGCGGTGGTTCCGGCGGCGGCGGCCAGGTTCAGCTTGGCGAACGGCAGGCGCATGGGGTCCTGGTTCATCAGCGGGTTGAGGACCAGACGCTCGCCGCGCGTGCTGCGTTCGGCCGGACCAACCCCGAACAGCTCGGTGATCGATGGACCGCCAGCGCCCCGCTCTGTGTCGTCCGACGCCACCGAAAGGGTGACCGTCGATCCGGGGTAGGACGTGAAATTCATCTGCCCTTTGGAGTCGAGGGCGAAGTTTCCATAAGATCCGACGCCGCCATTGCGGGCGTTCAGCGAGTTCATGAGATCCTGCATCGTCGCCCCTGCGGGTACGGCAATGTTGACGTCACGGATTCGGCCGCCCTCGACGTCGGTCAGGCGCAGGGTGATCACGTCACCCGGATTGAAGCCGTGCGGATCAGTGGCCGTAAGGCCCGTCTCGTACGGCGAGAAGCCGTTCGATTTGACGATGTCGTTGAGGCCGAAGAAGTGGCTGAAGCCCTTGCCGATCTTGTTGGACGGTGTGGTCGCATCATCAGCCACCACCACGCCGCGCCCCCCGTTGGCGCTAAGGCTCAGCACGCCGCCGCTGAACCCGGCGGTGCCCTGGCCGCCGAGCGCCGCGTTCAGTTGGGCGATGAAGTCGGTATTGGTGAAGCTGGGTCCCGCGGCGCCGTCGACGGTCATCGAGCCAGCGTCGAAATCGATCTCGATCTGTCGCTGGATGACGCCCGCGGAGTCGGTGAGGGCGACGGTGGTCTTGCCGGTGAAGCCGCTCATGGCGGTGGCTTCATCGAGGCCGGTATTGCGACCGGTCAGGGTGGCTGGAGCGGGGACCGAGGAAGAGGCGTTGGAAGCTCGATTCAGCTCCTCCGCCGCGCGCGAGACAAATTCGCCCAGCTGATCGGACAGGGCTGGCAGTTCGGTGTTGCGCAGGTCCAGCAGGCCCTTGATCTCACCGCTCGAGATATTCAGCGAGACCGGCGTATCAGTGCCGTTGGCCTGGATCACCTGCAGGAAGCCGGTGGCGGTACCAGACTTCTGGTACGAGACGACCGCCGCGCCGTCGCCGGCCAGATTCAGGCCCTCGGTCGAGCGCACGATGACGCCACCGTTCGCGCGTTGGCTGACCTGGATGTTTATCAGGGTCGACAACTCGTCAATCAGGCCGCCCTGCACGTTCTCCGAACCTGTGCCATCAGAACCGGCCACCTTGGCGCGGGTGATGTCGGTGTTGAGCGCGTTGATCTGCTTGAGCAGTTCGTTGACCCGCTCCACATCCGTGGCGATGCGGTTGTCGACGTCCTTGCCCAGATTGGAGAGGGCGGCCGTGATCCGGCTGGATTCGCCCAGAAAGTCATCCACGCGCGAGAGGGCCTGGGTGCGCAACAGGCTGGAAGCCGGGTCATCGGAAGCGGCCGAGAACGCAGACAGCACATCATCCAGCCGGCCAAAGAAGCTGTTCTCGCCGCTGGGGTCGCCAAACAGGTTCTGGGCGGTGTGCAGGGCGTCGGACAGGGCCGCCGCGCGGCCGGTATCGGAGACCGCATTCAGGCTGGCCGATTGCAGGAAGCGATCGGTGGCGCGCTTGATGGCGTCGATATTGACGCCGACGCCCATGCCGTTGGAGATCAGGTTCGACTGGCTGATCGTCTTGCGGACATAGCCAGCGGTGTTGACGTTGGCGATGTTGTCCGAGACGACGCGCAGGCCCGTCTGGGCCGCCATCATCCCCGAACTCGCCGTGCTCATGATGGAATTCAAAGACATGCGGCCGCTCCCGTCAGCTCGGCAATCCGCGAACCACGCGACGCGCCCTTGCCCGGCGAAAACTGCCGGGCGGGGGAGGGGCCAATGCCCTCGATATATGCCAAGCCACTGAAATTCATGGCGTATTGTTCCAAGTGCCGGGTATTCGGCAGGATGTGATGCGCAAGGAGGGCGCCAAGTGGGGGCGCGACCGGGCGACGCGGCAAGCCACGCCCCTGACAACCCCGTTCGACTCGGCAAAAAGCGCCGCAGACCGACGATCTCGAGTTATAAACAAGACATTAAAGTTCATGAAAACAATGGGATGGCGGAATATTTCGAGTTGGCCCGACGGTTGCTGAAGGAGGTTCGGACAAAGGCGTGTTCGTCATGAACCGCCGCACTCAACGGACCGAGCCCACGAATGACCGTGATCGCCGCCACCGCCGCCGCACCTTCCGTCAGCCCCTCATCGGGCGCTGGTGGTCAGGGCGTGGATCAAGGCTTTGATGCGCTGCTTGCCGTTGTGACGGGGAGCGACAGGTCGGCGCCCGCCAAGTCCGCGCCAAGCCAGGCCACCACCAAGTCGGCCAGCAAGGCCGCTGACAGATCTGCCGACAAGGCTGACCTGGCTGACAAGGCCGATACGGTCCCGGCCAAGGCTGGCGAGGCTGACGCCGCCGCCGCTCTGGCTTCCGACCAGGCCAAGGACGCCGCATCCGACGGCGATGACGTCGCAGCTCAGGCTGACGCCGCTGCTCTGGCCGCCGCCACCATGGTCGCTGCGATGATCCCGCAAACCGAAGAGACCTTGGCTGCTGGCGCGCTCCCGGAGACCGAGATCGGCGCGACACTGCCGGCGCCGGGCAATCTGGTCGCGCCCCCGGTCGCTGCGGACGCTCTCATGACTCCGGTTGAAACCGCTTTGGATGCGGCTACCGCCGCTCTGGACGCCGCGGCGCTCGCCCCGCCCGCCATCGCTGGCGACACAGCCACCCCGACGCTTGTTCCCGCCGCGCCGGTCGCGGATGTGAAGGCCGCCCCCGCGACCGCAGCTGTTGCGACGGCTACGGTCGAGATTCCCGAGGCGGCTCTGCTGGAAACGCCGATCACGGCCGAAGAGGCTGGTGTCGACGTGGCCGCTCTGACCGCCCAGGCCGTCCAGGCCGCCAAGACGCCGACCATTGCGCCCAAGACCGCCTCAGTCGTCGCCTCGCCTGCGACCACCACGCCGGTCACCGCCGAGCCCGTCATCGCCGCCGAGGTCGAAACGCCGCCGGTCGTCGTCGCCACGGTGGTCGACGCCGCTCCGGCCGCTGCTGAGACCGTTGCGGTCGCAACGCCGGTTGTCGCCCAGGCTGCGGCCGAGCCGGCTGTGAAGGTCGCGACAGCTGCGGTCGCCACGAGCGACGGTTCGCCCGCCGCGCCGACCGAAGCCGAAACCGTCAAGGCCGCCAATGTTCAGGCCGCTTCGCTCGCTGATCAGGCCGGCGCCGATCAGGGCGGGGCCTCACAGCAGGGTCAGGGCGAACCCACCGCCGAGGCGTTGATCGCCGGCGCCACCGACGTCGCGACCACCCCGGAAGCGCCGACCCTTTCGCAGACCACGGCCACGCCGGCCGCCGCCGCCGCCGAAGTGGCTCCGGCGCTGCGGGCCGAGGTGCGCGGCTCGCCGGAAACGGTGGCCCAGCTATCGGCCGAGATCCTCAAGAAGCTCGACGCCCAGACCACGCGCTTTGACGTCGCCCTGACGCCGGATGGCCTGGGCAAGGTCGATGTCCGCATCGAGATCGGCCGCAACGGCGCCCTGTCCGCCTCAATGGCCTTTGACACCGCCCAAGCCGCCGCCGAACTGCGCGGCAAGTCGGCCGAGCTGCGCCAGGCCCTGTCACAGGCCGGTTTCACGGTGGCCGATAACGCCCTGCGCTTCGATGTGTCGAGCCAGGGCGGCCAGAATGGCCAGAACGCCTTCTTCCATTTCAACGACGGCCAGGATGGCCGCCGGGCCTGGTCGGGCAAGGCCTTCCAGTCCGCCCAGAACGACGACGCTCCCATCCTTTCCGCTTCAGATCTGCTGCCCGGGCTGCGAATGGCCCCCGACAGCGGTCTGGACATCAGAATTTAGAGAGAGGCCGCGCCATGGCTACCGCCGTTACCGGCACGGGTTCCGTGCTCGACAAGATCAACAACTCCCGCAACTCCCTGGCCAGCAGCGAGGAAACCTTCCTCAAGCTGCTGACCACCCAGATGAAGAACCAGGATCCGTTGTCGCCGATGGATTCCAACGCTTTCACGGCCCAGATCGTCCAGATGACCGGCGTCGAGCAGCAGCTCGTCACCAATGACCTGCTGGCCGCCCTGGTCGGCATGAACGATGGCGGCATGACCGACGCCGTCAACATGATGGACAAGCTGGCGACTGTCGAAACCGACAAGTCGGTGCTGAAGAACAACGAAGCCAGCTGGGCCTATAACCAGAGCCGCGCGGCCACGAGCGTGAAGATCGAGGTCGTGGACCAGTACGGCAAGACCATCCGGACCGCACTGCCCGAGGATATGTCCAAGGGCGACCACACCTTTGAATGGGATGGCAAGAGCGACGCGGGCGTCCAGCAGCCCGCCGGCGGCGCCTATACCCTGAAGATCACGGCGCTGGACAGCGAGGGCAGCAAGCTTTCGGTGACCTCGAAGGGCCGCGTCGAGGGGATCGTGACCGCGATCACCAGCGAGAACGGCCAACACATGGTGACCATCGGCGGTACGAAATATCCGGTCGACTCCGTGATCGGTGTGACCAACCCGCCGGCCACTCCAGCTCCGGCTCCGACCGCCAACACCAATACAACCCCGACGAACACAGCCGCAGCGGCCTGATCGTCACGACCTGATGAACCGGGCGTCAGAATGACGCCGACGCGGCTCTTCCCGGAAATGGTTTCCGCAGAGCCCAAACGCAAACCGCGCTGAACCTCCCCGTCATTCGACATTCAACGCAGGAATTTCGTCATGAGCATCAACAGCGCCATGCTTTCGGGCGTCTCGGGCCTGATCGCCAACTCCTCGGCCCTGGCCGCGATCTCGGACAACATCTCGAACGTCAACACGGTGGGCTACAAGCGCTCGACCGCCAATTTCTCGACGCTGGTCACCTCGCAGAGCAAGAACGCGACCTACAGCGCCGGCGGCGTGAAGGCCCTGACCCACCAGTTCATTACGCAACAGGGCCTGACCCAGTCCTCGACCTCGAACCTCGACCTGTCGATCTCAGGCGCGGGCTTCTTCGTCGGCACCGAGAAGCCTGAAGGCCTGACCGCCACCGACACGCGCTCGTTCACGCGCGCCGGATCGTTCCAGCTGGACAATCTGGGCTATCTGAAGAACGACGCCGGCCTTTATCTGCAAGGCTGGCTGGCCGATCCGGTGACTGGCGACATAACGCCCGACCCCTCGGACCTGACCCAGCTGGACTCGATCAATGTCGGTTCGGTCGGCGGCACCGCCGAAAAGACCACCCGCGCGGCCGTCAACGCCAACCTGCGCTCCGAGCAGCCGCTTTCGGCTCAGGTCAAGTTCTCCGTCAGCAAGGCCAGCGTGCCGGAAACCGTTCCGGCCAGCACCGGCGCGTACACGGTCAGCTACGCCGAGACCGCGACGGCGGGGATCTATGACGTTGAAATCCGTAAGGGCACCACGCTGGTGGGCACGGGCACGGGCGACTATAGCTCCGGCACCCTGGCCACCCCCACGGGCATTCTGGCCACCGACCCGATCGATCTCAGCGGCGCCGGCACCGGCCCCTATGTGGCTTTCGCGGGCCTTGGCGTCGGCACTGACGCCGACCTGTCGACCGGCAATCTCTACAATTCGGCGACCAACTCGATGTCGGACTACGCGCTCGACGCGACCACCGGCGTCAAGCCGGACTTCGAGATCCAGATCCCCGTGTCGGACTCCAAGGGCGGCCAGCGCACGGTCACCCTGTCGCTGCTGAAGAGCAACACGCCCAACGAGTGGTATGCGGAACTGCGCGCCAAGCCGGGCGATCTGGATAACGTCGCCAACGGCCTGATCAGCTCCGGCCGCGTGACCTTCACGACGGACGGCAAGCTGCAGAGCGTCGGCAACCTGTTCGGCGGCACCAACCCGACCTCGATCACCATCGGCGCCTCCGACCCCAACAACGTGGCGGCTACGCCGCCCCGCTGGGCTGACAGCCTGGGTATCGACAGCCAGACCCTGCAGATCGACCTGGCCAACGCCGCCGGCGGCCTGACCCAGTTCAACAGCCAGTCGGTCGTCCAGTCGGTCAATACCAACGGCACCGCCTTCGGCAACCTGACCAATATCGAAGTCGATGACGAAGGCTATGTTTCGGCCATCTTCGACAACGGCGTCACGCGCCGGATCGCCCAGGTGGCCGTGGCGACCTTCTCAAACGCCAACGGTCTGAAGGGCGTCAACGGCAACGCCTACCGCGTCACCAATGAAAGCGGCACCTATAGCCTCAAGACTCCGGGGCAGGGCGGAGCGGGTGTCATTGCGCCTTCGACCCTAGAAGCCTCGACTGTCGATCTGTCCACTGAGTTCACCGGACTGATCACGACACAACGCGCCTACTCCGCTTCATCCAAGATCATCACTACCGCTGACCAGATGCTTGAGGAACTCTTGAGCATTAAGCGATAGTTATAGGTATTAACTCGATTTAATAGCCGTGTTCCACAACGGCACACTAAAGACTTCAGGGAGAAGCTAGGTGTTTAGGCCTTTCTTTACTATTGGAATTAAGCCGCTGTTATTGGCTGGCGCCTATAGTGACCTTCAACAGTGATGGTTGTGGGAAAGGCGTAAAGCCATGTTGCAGCAGCAGCGCACGAACAGCCGGGGTGAGAAGTACGTTATCGGTCCGACCGGTGCGCCTCTAACTCTCTCCGACTTGCCGCCTCCGGAAACCCAGCGTTGGGTGATCCGGCGTAAAGCCGAAGTGGTCGCCGCCGTTCGCGGTGGTCTGCTTTCGCTCGACGAGGCTTGCGATCGGTACAAGCTGACCAATGAGGAATTCCTCAATTGGCAGCAGTCGATCGACAAGCACGGTCTGGCCGGTCTTCGGACCACCAGACTCCAGCAGTACCGTTAGACGCGGGACTGAAAGATATGGGCTTTCCGACCGCTCGCGGCCGGAAACGCCTCCTGGAACGTTCAGCGGCCGCGCCCTTCCCGGGGCGCGGCCGCGACGTTTTGGCGCTTCCGGCAGCGCTCTGGAGATCCAAATATAAACGCCTCGTTTACCTTGAACTGGGTAAATCCTGCCTAGCGACGGACGCCTCCCGGCAACCGACGCCATTGTCCCCCGTCGGGGTGGCTTTCTGGGGGATTGGCCTGAGTGGATAGCTTTCTGAGCGCGATACAGAGGTTCGGCGTCGGCCGGCTCGCCGCCCTGATCGGCGTCGGCGCTGGCGTTGTCGCGATCCTTGTCGCTCTGATCATGTTCATGGGTAAGGAGCCGACTGAGCTCCTGTATTCCAACCTCGACCTCAAGGAGGCCTCGCAGGTCACCCAGGCCCTGGATCAGGCCGGCGTGAAGTACGAGACCAAGGGTGACGGCTCGACCATCATGGTGGCCCGCGACAAGGTCGCCTCGGCCCGCCTGCTGGTCGCCGGCAAGGGGCTCGTGACGTCCGGCTCGATCGGCTACGAAATCTTCGACAGCAACAACGCCCTGGGCCAGACCGACTTCGTCCAGCAACTTAACCGCCAGCGCGCCCTGCAGGGCGAGCTGGAGCGGACAATCAAGGGCTGGCAGGGCGTTAACAGCGTTCGCGTCCATCTGGTCCTGCCCAAGCGCCAGCTGTTCGAGGAAGACGCCGAACAGCCTTCAGCCGCTGTCACCATCGGGACCGGCGGTCGCGAACCGTCGGCCGAGATGGTCCGCGCCGTCCAGAACCTGGTGGGCGGTTCGGTCGCCGGCATGAAGCCGGAAAAGGTCAGCGTCATTGACCAGCACGGCAAGACCCTGTCGGCCTCGACCGACGAAAGCCTGGCCGGTCAGCTGGCCCAGGACCGCAAGTCCGAGGCCGAGGCCCGCATCGCCAAGACCGTCAAGGACATGCTCGAAGGCGTGCTGGGCCCGGGCAAGGCTCGCGTCAACGTCACCGCCGAGCTCGATCTGAACCGCGTCACCGTTCAGGAAGAAAAGTTCGATCCTGAGGGCCAGGTGATCCGCTCGGAAAGCGTCAACGAAGCTAACACCAGCGAAACCAAGAACGACGAGAACGGCGGCGTCACCGCGGCCCAGAACATCCCGGGCGGCGCCGGCGCCAACGGCTTCCAGCAACTGGGCTCGCGCTCGGGCAACAACGAGAGCGTCACCAACTACGAGATCTCCAAGTCGGTCCGCACCGAAGTGACCGAGCCGGGCACGATCAAGAAGCTGGCTGTGGCCGTGGCCATCGACGGTGTCACCGCGCCCCCCGGCAAGGACGGCAAGCCCGGCGCCTATACGCCGCGCACCGAGGAAGAGCGCGCCCAGCTGGAAGACCTGGTCAAGACCGCCATCGGCTTCGACGCCGCCCGCGGCGACCAGGTCAAGGTGACCAACATCCGCTTCCCGCAGCCTGAGGATCAGGCCCTGGGCAAGGATGGCCTGCTGTCGGGCTTCGACAAGAACGACATCATGCGCATCGCCGAACTGGGCGTTCTGGGCATTGTCGCCATCCTGATCCTGCTGTTCGCTGTCCGTCCGTTCCTGAAGAACATGATGACGCCGTCGCCGGCCCAGTCAGCGTTGGGCGCGCCGCAGGTCACCCGCATGGTCACCCTGTCGGACGGTTCGACCCAGGAAGTCGTCATCGACCAGTCGGGCGAGCCCATCGCCATCGCTGGTCCGGGCACGGGTATCGCCGACATCGACCAGCGCATCGACATCGCCAAGATCGAGGGCCAGGTGAAGGCCTCGTCGATCAAGCGCGTGTCCGAATTCGTCGACAAGCATCCTGACGAGTCGGTCGCCATCCTGCGCACCTGGCTGCACGAGTCGACCTGATGGCGATCAAGACCTCCATCAACGACGTCAGCAAACTGTCCGGGCCGGAAAAGGCCGCGATCGTTCTGCTGTCGCTGGGCGAGGATCACACCCGCATCTGGGAAGCCCTGGATGACGAGGAGATCAAGGAAGTCTCCCAGGCCATGGCGGGCCTCGGCACCGTGTCGGCCAGCGTCGTCGAAGAGTTGCTGGTCGAGTTCGTCTCGGGCATGAGCTCGACGGGCGCGATCATGGGCTCCTACGAGCAGACCCAGCGCCTGCTGAACTCCTTCATGCCGCCTGAAAAGGTGGACGCCCTGATGGAAGAGATCCGCGGTCCCGCGGGTCGCACCATGTGGGACAAGCTGGGCAACGTGAACGAGGCGGTGCTCGCCAACTATCTGAAGAACGAATACCCCCAGACCGTCGCCGTGGTGCTGTCCAAGGTGAAGTCCGACCACGCCGCCCGCGTGCTGGCCTCGCTGCCGGAAGACTTCGCCCTGGAATGCGTGACCCGCATGCTGCGGATGGAGCCGGTGCAGCGCGAAATCCTCGACAAGATCGAGCAGACCCTGCGCACCGAATTCATGTCGAACCTGGCGCGCACGTCCAAGCGCGACAGCCACGAGATGATGGCCGAGATCTTCAACAACTTCGACCGCCAGACCGAGGCCCGCTTCATCGCGGCCCTGGAAGAGCGCAACCGCGAGGCCGCCGAGCGCATCCGCGCGCTTATGTTCGTGTTCGAAGACCTGTCGAAGCTGGATCCGGGCGGCGTCCAGACCCTGCTGCGCGCCACCGGCAAGGAACAGCTGGCCCTGGCCCTGAAGGGCGCCTCGGACAAGCTGCGCGAGATGTTCTTCTCCAACATGTCGGAGCGCGCCGCCAAGATCATGCGCGAAGACATGGAAAGCATGGGCCCGGTGCGTCTGAAAGACGTCGACCAGGCCCAGGTCGCCATGGTCCAGGTCGCCAAGGACCTGGCCGCCAAGGGCGAAATCATGCTGGCCGGCTCGGGCAGCGACGACGAGCTGATCTACTGAGGCGGATGGCAGAATGACCGACATCCCCCACAAGCGTTTCGCCTTCGACACCGTCTTCGACGACGGCGGCGGCGTGGCCTACCAGGCGCCCAAGGTGAAGCGCAGCTTCACGCCCGAAGAGGTCGAGGCCGCCAAGGCCCAGGGCTATGCGGAGGGCGAGCGCTCGGCGATCGCACGCGCCGAACAACATGCCGCCAATGCTCTGGCCGAGATTTCCCGCGCCGTGCATGAGGCCTTCTCGACCCTGGCCGCCGTCGCGCACGAGCATCGCTCGGGCTCGGCCTTGTTGGCCCTGGCCGCCGGCCGCAAGATCGCCGACGCCGCCCTTGAGCGCTTCCCCGAAGCGCCCGCCACCGCCGCTCTGGTGGCCTTGGCCCGCGAGGTCGAGGCCCAGCCCCGCATCACCGTGCGGGTGTCCGAAGATCTGGTCGAGCGCACCCAGGCGGCGCTTGAGGAAACCGCTCACGCCATCGGGTTCCCGGGTCAGATCGTGGCCCGAGCCGACAACACCATGCCGCCCGCCGCCTTCACCTTTGACTGGGGTGACGGGCGGGCGTCCTTCGATCCCGACGAGGCCAACCGTCGCGTCGCCGAAGCGCTCGAGGCGGCCATCGCCGCCGAAGGCCTCCACGCCGAACCCCTGCTTCCTGCTAGCGAAAGCTGACCGCCATGTCCGAAGACAATCTCACGCTCGACGAGTTCGGAGGCCAGATGCTGGCTTCGGAAATGCCCGTCGAGATCAGCGATAAGATCGCTTCCGACCTGGCCCCGGTGTTCGATGTTCCCGTCAACATCTCGGCGGTTCTCGGTCGCGCCCACATGTCCGTCGCCCAGTTGCTGCAACTGGGCCAGGGCAGCATCCTCGAACTGGACCGCAAGGTCGGCGAGGCGATCGACATCTATGTGAACAACCGCCTGGTGGCCCGGGGCGAGGTGGTCGTCGTCGACGAGCGCCTGGGCGTGACCATGACGGAAATCATCAAGGACGGCGACGCAGCGGGCTGAGCCTGAAGCGTCAAGGAGGACAAGATCATGCGGCTTCTCGTCGTTGGTAAACTGAACGGACAGCTCTCCGTCGCCGTGAAGATGGCGATGAACACAGGGGCCAAGGTCTCGCACGTCGAAACCATCGAGCAGGCGACCCACGCCCTGCGCGCTGGCCAGGGCGCCGACCTGCTGATGGTCGACTACTCGCTGGATATCGCGGGCCTGATCGCGGCCAACGAATCCGAGCGGATCCGGGTGCCGGTCGTGGCGTGCGGGGTCGACGCCGATCCGATGCGCGCCGCCGCCGCGATCAAGGCCGGGGCCAAGGAATTCATTCCGCTGCCGCCGGACGCCGAGCTGATCGCCGCAGTCCTGGCCGCCGTCACCGACGACGAGCGCCCGATGATCGTCCGCGATCCGTCGATGGAAAGCGTCATCCGCCTGGCCGACCAGGTCGCGCCGTCCGACGCCTCGATCCTGATCACCGGCGAAAGCGGCTCGGGCAAGGAGGTGATGGCCCGCTACCTCCATGGCAAGTCGCGCCGCGCCAAGGCGCCGTTCATCAGCGTCAACTGCGCCGCCATCCCCGAAAACCTGCTGGAAAGCGAGCTGTTCGGCCACGAGAAGGGCGCCTTTACCGGCGCCATGGCTCGTCGCATCGGCAAGTTCGAGGAAGCCAACGGCGGCACCCTGCTGCTGGACGAAATCAGCGAGATGGACACCCGCCTGCAGGCCAAGCTGCTGCGCGCCATCCAGGAACGCGAGATCGACCGCGTCGGCGGCTCAAAGCCGGTCAAGGTCGACATCCGCATTCTGGCCACCTCCAACCGCGACCTGACCCAGGCGGTAAAGGACGGCACGTTCCGCGAAGACCTGCTCTATCGCCTCAATGTCGTGAACCTGCGCCTGCCGCCGCTGCGCGAGCGTCCGGCCGACGTGCTCAGCCTGTGCGAGTTCTTTGTGAAGAAGTATTCGGCCGCCAACGGCGTGCAGGAAAAGCCGATCTCGGCCGAGGCCAAGCGCCGCCTGATCGGTCACCGCTGGCCGGGCAACGTCCGCGAACTGGAAAACGCCATGCACCGCGCGGTTCTGCTGTCGCCGGGCGCGGAGATCGAGGAATTCGCCATCCGCCTGCCGGACGGTCAGCCGATGGCGCCCAATCCCGAAGCGGCGGTCGCCCGGGGCGCACAGATGGCCGCCGACGCCGTCTCGCGCGCCTTCGTCGGCTCGACAGTGGCCGAGGTCGAGCAGCACCTGATCATCGACACCCTGGAACACTGCCTGGGCAACCGCACCCATGCGGCCAATATCCTGGGCATCTCGATCCGCACCCTGCGCAACAAGCTCAAGGAATATGGCGATGCCGGCGTTTCGGTGCCGCCGCCCCAGGGCGGCATGGGCTCCGCCGCCGCCTAGACCCTTGCTGGGCGCCGCGACCATCGGTCCGGCGCCCGACATGGCTAATTTGCATTAAGGAACTGGCGACCCCGCGCAAATCGCTTCAAGCGCGAAGAGACCAGAACGGGATCCGATCACCGAATGGCTGACGCCGCCCTGCCCAAGACCAGCACCGCGATGCCCAGCGCCAGCTCGCTGTGGGCGGGGATTCTGCGCGGCGAAATGGGCCTGGCGGTCGGCGTTGTCGGCATCATCGTCCTGCTGATCCTGCCTGTCCCGCCGATGCTGCTGGACCTGCTGCTGGCAGTCTCGCTGACCGGCTCGGTCCTGATCCTGATGACGGCGGTTTTGATCAAGAAGCCGCTGGAATTCACCTCTTTCCCCACCGTCCTGCTGGTGGCGACCCTGTATCGCCTGGGTCTGAACATTGCCTCCACGCGCCTGATCCTGGGCCACGGCCACGAAGGCGCGCACGGCGCCGGCGCGGTCATCGAGGCGTTCGGCAACCTGATGATGCAGGGCAATTTCATCATCGGGGTGATCGTCTTCGTCATCCTGGTGGTGGTCAACTTCATGGTCGTGACCAAGGGTTCGGGCCGGATCGCCGAAGTCGCCGCCCGCTTCACCCTGGACGCCATGCCCGGCAAGCAGATGGCCATCGACGCTGACCTGTCGACCGGCCTGATCGACCAGGACACGGCCAAGCAGCGCCGCAAGGATCTGGAGCAGGAAAGCACCTTTTTCGGCGCCATGGACGGCGCATCGAAGTTCGTGAAGGGCGACGCCGTCGCCGGCCTGATCATCACCGGGATCAACATCATTGGCGGCATCCTGATCGGGGTGATCCAGCACAAGATCCCGATCGGCGAGGCCTCGGCCACCTATACGCTGATGACCATCGGCGATGGCCTGGTCAGCCAGATTCCGGCCCTGATCATCTCGATCGCGGCCGGCATGGTCGTGTCGAAGGCTGGCGTCGAGGGCTCGGCCAACGCCGCCCTGACCAAGCAGCTGTCGATGAACCCGGTGGCGCTGGGCATGGTCTCGGCCTCGTCGGGCGTCATGGCCCTGATCCCGGGGATGCCGATCCTGCCGTTCGCGGCCCTGTCGCTGGGGGCGGGCTTCCTGGCCTATCGCCGCTCGATGACCGCCAAGCTGCCCCAGCCGATCGATCCCGAGCTGGCCGAGGCGGCCGCCAGCGAGCCGGAAGAAGAGCCGATCAGCGCGTCCCTGGCGATCGACGACGTCAAGATCGAGCTGGGCTATGGCCTGCTGACCCTGATCAACGATCTGGACGGCCGCCGCCTTACCGACCAGATCCGCGCCCTGCGCAAGACCCTGGCCACCGAGTTCGGCTTTGTCATGCCGCCGGTGCGCATCCTGGACAACATGCGCCTGGCCAATCAGGGCTATGCGATCCGCATCAAGGAAATGGAAGCCGGCGCTGGCGAGGTTCGCCTGGGCATGCTGATGGCCATGGATCCGCGCGGCGGCCAGGTCGAACTGCCCGGCGAGCATGTGCGCGAGCCAGCCTTTGGCCTCCCGGCCACCTGGGTGGCCGATGACCTGCGCGAGGAAGCCACCTTCCGCGGCTACACCATCGTCGATCCGGCCACCGTGCTGACCACGCACCTGACCGAGATCCTGAAGGAAAACATGGCCGACCTGCTGTCCTATTCGGAAGTGCAGAAGCTGCTGAAGGACCTGCCCGAGGGCCAGAAGAAGCTGGTCGACGATCTGATCCCCGGCGTCGCCACCGCCACCACCGTACAGCGCGTGCTGCAGGCCCTGCTCAAGGAGCGGGTGTCGATCCGCGACCTGCCGCAGATCCTGGAAGGCATCGGCGAGGCCGCCCCGCACACCAGCTCGGTCACCCAGCTTGTCGAGCAGGTCCGCGCCCGTCTGGCCCGCCAGCTGTGCTGGGCCAATCGCGGCGACGACGGCGCCCTGCCGATCATCACCCTGTCGGCCGAGTGGGAGCAGGCCTTCGCCGAGGCTCTGGTCGGTCCGGGCGACGACAAGCAGCTGGCCCTGGCGCCGTCGCGCCTGCAGGAGTTTATCCGCGGGGTCCGCGAGGCCTTCGAACGCGCCGCGCTGCAGGGCGAGGCCGCGGTCCTGCTGACCAGCCCCGGCGTGCGCCCCTATGTCCGGTCGATCATCGAGCGCTTCCGGGGCCAGACGGTGGTGATGAGCCAGAACGAGATCCATCCGCGCGCCCGACTCAAGACTGTCGGTATGGTCTGACGGCGCGCCGTCAGGCCGTTGCAACAACCTGAAGTGTCAGTCGCCGCCGGAACCGCCCCCGAGCGGCGACGTTAGTTTCCCCGGGTAGGGGCTGACGACACCGACGGAGTTTTCAGATGAACCGCACCAGAATCGCCCTTTTCGCCGCCGCCGCGACCCTGACTTTCGCCGGGGCGGCCTTCGCGCAAACCGCTCTGACCCCCGGTCAACAGATCCCCATGACCGCCTCGCCCATGGCGACCCCGACCGCGCCCATGACGACGCCAGTCCCGCCTGCCGAGGCGACCACGACGACCTCCTCGCCGGTGACCGCGACGACCACCCCGCCGGCCGCGCCCAATGCCGACACCGGCGCCGCGCCGGCCTCTGCGGTGGTCGCCAGCGACTTCAAGGTCGGCTCGGAAGTCAGGGATCCGGCCGGCGTGACCATCGGCACGATCTCCGGGACCAGCGCCGCAGCCGATGGTTCGGTCAATGTCGTGATTGCCAATGGCGCGACGAAATTCGCCCTGCCCAGCGCCAGCCTGTCTTCCAAGGCCGGCGTCCTCGCCACCACCGCCACCAAGGCCCAGATCGACGCTACCCTGGCGGCCGCCAAGCCCCAATAAGGACTTCCGCTCGCAGAAGCTCTGGCCCGCCCGGCATTGCCGAGCGGGCTTTGCGCTGATAGCCATGCGCCAAGGCGGCGGGTTTTCGCCGATTTCGGGTTTGTTCGTATGCCTCCGGTCAAGAAGACAAAATCCAGCGGAGCCCTGTTCTGGGACCTCCTGACTTTTGACCGGCTCGTGACGGGTCCGGTGATCCACCTGATCTATTGGGCCGGCCTGGGCGTCGTGGCCCTGTTCGGCTTTTCCGTCGTTGGCGCGGCCGTGGGCCTTGCGTTGAAGGAGCCCGGTGTGGGCTCGCTGTTGCTGGCCTTCCCCGTGTTGATCGCGGGCCTGCTGGTCGCCGGCGCCATGGTGCTGCTGTGGCGCGCCTTCTGCGAGTTCTATGTGGCCATCTTCCGGATCAGCGAAGATCTGCGGGCGCTGCGTCAGACCAGCGACGCTGACCACGCCGCGATTCGCCTCCGTCCCGCGCGCGAAGTTCCTCCGCGCGAAGACTGAGGGTTTCGATGGTCGTCATGACCGCAGTCTGACCCGTCCCTGACGGGGCCGACCTCCCGGGCCTTGAAGCCCGTCTCTAGCGACCGCCGACGGCAATACGGCGCAGGCCCAGTTCGTCCAACTGGGCGGCCTCGAACTTGTCCATCTTCTTGGTCTGAAGAACTTTGGCCGCCTCGGCCACGTGCTCATATTTCTTCAGCGCCTCGAAGGCGAAGGACAGCGCATCGCGCGCGCCCTGTTCTTCGATCTGGCTCTGCTCGATCTGCAGCATCATGTTGGCGCGAAGGCGCTTGGAGCCTTCGCGATAGCTGGTCATCATCCAGGCCGCATCGCTGCAGGTTTCCGCCTGCTTGGCTTCGGCTTCGGCTTCCGCGTCCAGCATCGCCACGCGCAGCTCGGCGGCTACGCGGCGCTCGACGATGTCGGCCAATCGCTTCTGAAGGGTCTCGACCTCGTGGGTCGAGATGCGGATCAGGGATGCGGCCCACTTGGTCATGCGTGGTCACTCTCAAGGATACTGCCCAGGTGTCCGAAGGAATCATCGAGGCTGGTGGCCTCGTCCTTGTCCTGGCTGAGGAACTCTTCGATCGCCGGATTGAGGCGAATGGCGCGGTCGACGATCGGATCGGCCCCGGCGCGATAGGCGCCGATGCGGATCAGCTCTTCCATGTTGGCATAGGCCGCCATCACCTGGCGGGCGCCTTTGACGATGGCGCGCTCATGGTCGTACTGGCAGCCGGGCATGGTCCGGCTGATGGACTTCAGCACATTGATCGCCGGGAAGCGGCCGCGCTCGGCGATGGCCCGTTCCATGACGATGTGGCCGTCCAGGATACCGCGGGTGGCGTCGGCGATAGGTTCGTTGTGGTCGTCGCCGTCCACCAGCACGGTGAAGAGGGCGGTAATCGGCGCGGCCGTGCTGCCGTCTGGACGGATCGGGCCCGGTCCGGCCCGTTCCAGCAGCTTGGGCAGTTCGGTGAAGACGGTGGGCGTATAGCCCTTGGTGGTCGGCGGCTCGCCGGCGGCCAGGCCGATCTCGCGCTGGGCCATGGCGAAGCGGGTGACCGAGTCCATCAGACACAGGACTTCCAGGTCCTGGTCACGCAGATATTCGCTGATCGCCAGCGTCATGTAGGCGGCCTGGCGACGGGTCAGGGCGGGCTCGTCCGAGGTGGCGACTACGACGATGGCGCGCTTGAGGCCTTCCTCGCCGAGGGTCTCCTCGATGAACTCGCGCACCTCACGGCCGCGTTCGCCGATCAGGCCCACCACGACGGCGTCGCAGGTGGCTTCCTTGGCCAGCATCGACAGCAGCACCGACTTGCCGACGCCCGAGCCGGCGAAAATGCCCAGACGCTGGCCCCGGCAGGTGGTGGTGAAGACGTTCATCGATCGTACGCCCAGGTCCAGGCGCTCGCCAACCCGGCCCCGCGCATGGGCGGGTGGGGGCGAGGCCTTCAGTGGGTAGGGCACTTCGCCCTGGGGCAGGGGCCCCAGTCCGTCGATGGGTTCGCCAAAGGCGTTGATGATGCGGCCCAGCCAGGCCCTCGTCGGGCGCACGGTGGCCCCTTCGGGCATGATGCGGATCTCGGCGCCGGGGGCGACGCCCTCGACGGGGCCAAAGGGCATCAGCAGAGCGCGCGTTTCGCGGAAGCCGACGACCTCGGCCGGCAGGACCGGCAGGCCCAGGCGATCGATCTCGACCCGGGCGCCGACCGCCAGACGCGTGAGGCCGCCGCGCGCCTCGATCAGGAGGCCATTCACGGCGGCGACGCGACCGGAAATGGTCAGCGGGTCGATACGTTCAATGGCGGCG
This sequence comes from Caulobacter sp. 32-67-35, assembly GCA_002280875.1. GTDB lineage: Bacteria > Pseudomonadota > Alphaproteobacteria > Caulobacterales > Caulobacteraceae > Caulobacter. Next base: position 72,646 of record NCEV01000022.1, read on the forward strand.
ATCAGGCTACGCAAATCGGTTCTCGGTGGTGAAGGTCCATCCTCGGCCGACAGCGTTAACCACCGGTGAAATTAGGGATGTGTTAGGGCGAGCCGGGTGGTGAAAAACGCCGCAACCACCGTGTTGAAGGTGTGGTGGAACGCCGCACGGTCGAAGTCTGGCGCGCTGTTGCACAGCTGGGCCAGGTTCTTGCGGGCATAGTCGTCGCAGGGCGTCAGGAAGTCGAAGTGCCGGGCCTTTGGAACGATGCGATAGTCGACGCTGGCGGGCAGGGCGGCCTTCACGGCGCTGGCGTGGAACGGATCCGGCAGGATTTCATCATCGGCGGCGCGCCACAGCTGCACCGGCGCCTTCAGGGCCTTCAGGCTCTCAGCCTTGAACGTGTAGCCCAGGGCTGGCGCGGCCGAGACCACGGCGCCTATGCGGGGGTCGTGAATCCAGGGCGCGGTCGCGGCCTCGGCAGCCACCGGCGCGCGCTTGACCATCTGGCACTCATAGTGGCCGGGATTCACGCCGCAATGGGGCTCGATGCGACGCAGGTCAGGTTCGCCGCCGGCCGCGGCCAGCACGGTTAAGCCGCCTGACGAGAAGCCGAACGCGCCGATCCGCCCGGGATCAAGGCTCGCATGCTGCGTCCAGTCGGCCAGCATGTAGTCGATCAGCACATGCAGCTGACGAGGCCGGTTGGCCATGTCGAGGGCGCGGCTCTGGTCCTTGTAGTTGTCGCCGGTATGGGTGAGGGCGGCGACCACGAAGCCTGCCTTGGCCAGGGCGATGGCGGTGTCGTAGTGGCCGCCAAACCAGCCGCCATTTCCATGCGACATCACCACCAGCGGCAGCTTCTGGCCCTCAAGCGGCGCGCCCTGGGCGACCGGGATATTGCCCATGCCCCGGGCCGGCGCGGTCGGTGTGGCGCCGGTGGGGTACCAGACGCCCACCTCGATCGGCGCCCCTTGCGGATCGGGAACCTGGATCACCTGAAACCCGGCATTGGGCTGAGCGGCGACGGGTAAAGCGATGGCGAGAAAGGCGAGGGCGAAAAGGGTCGGGGCGAGCCGCATGGGCGATCTCCTGTTGCGATGACAGGAGCAGGCTTGGCCCGGCAAAACGGCGCTCTCCAGCGCGCTTTCGCGAATGGGCGAACGGGTTCGCGAAGCGGCGAACTGTGCTTATAGGACGGTGATGGACAGGACTGCGCCACCGCTGCTGGGAACCGCTCGCGATTGGGCGATCGATCTGGCCGTGGCCACGGTGATCGGCCTGTTCTTCGGCCTGGTCGGTCCGTTTGGCAGTTTCCTGAACGGCTCGGCTGCGGTGCGGATCGCCCACTGGGTGCTGTCGACCTGGTGCGCGGTGCTGATCTTCGGCCTGGTGGCGCGCCTGGGCCTGGCCGCCGCGGAGCGCTGGCGGATACCCGCTGTGGTGACCCTGGGCGCCGGCCTGCTGATCGGCGCCGCGCCGCTGGCGGCGATGGTGGCGCTTAGCGCGAGAAGCTTCTGGCCGGACCTGTCCGGCCTGAGCGCGCTGGACTGGTATGGGCAGTGCCTGATCATCTCGACGCCCTCGCTGGCGGCCTATGTCGCTGTGCGTTGGGCCCTGACCCGCGATCAGCGCCAGACCGCCCCGCCCGTGCTCTCAATCCTTGAGCCGTCCCCCTCATCCGCCGCGACCCTGGACGAAGTGCTGTGCCTGCGGATGGAAGACCATTATGTGCGCATCCATTCCGCCGTCGGCTCTCGACTGGTTGCTGGACCGTTTGAGCGGGTGATCGCTAGCCTCGGCCAGCGAGAGGGGATGCGCGTTCATCGCTCCTGGTGGGTGGCCCGCTCGGCGGTGGTTGGGGTCAAGGCCGATGGTCGCAACCTCAAGCTTGAGCTTTCGAATGGCCTCTCGGCGCCAGTCTCGCGCGCGTCCGTGGCCAAGCTTCGGCAAGTTGGATGGCTGCCGTCGGATTCCTAGTTTTCGGCCCGCGGCGCGCTGTCGCGGCCAAGGAGCCCGGCCTTTCGCGGACGTGGCGAAGAGCCGGCAAAAATCCTAGCGACAGAACGCCGCAATCGCGCCGCAATACGCAGGCCTCCCGACTGGCGGCGGGGCAGGGCCCAGGACTCCAGAACCGTTAAGGCGCTGGGATCTGACGATTCGCCGGTTGGGGGAATCCGCTTTAGGGGCCTTGAGAACCATCCCCGACCAATTGCCGGTGCGACTCAGCGACCGCTTGCACCCGATTCGCAAATCATATTAACCATTCGGACATCGAGATCATTCACCATTAACCAGTCTTAAATTAACTGTCCCGCAAAGTGCAGGACGAGTTTAACAGGCGGCTTCCGCCAAGACGTCGAATAACGCCACAAAGTGGCGTGGAGGGGCTCATGCGCGTACTGTTGATCGAGGATGACAGCGCAACTGCGCAGACCATCGAACTGATGCTGAAGTCTGAAGGCTTCAACGTCTACACGACGGATCTTGGTGAAGAAGGCGTCGATCTGGGCAAGATCTACGACTACGATCTTATCCTGCTCGACCTGAACCTGCCCGACATGAGCGGCCTGGATGTTCTGCGCACCCTGCGGGTGGCGAAGGTGAACACGCCGATCATGATCTTGTCGGGTTCGTCGGAAATCGACACGAAGGTCAAGACCTTCTCGGGCGGCGCCGACGACTACATGACCAAGCCCTTCCACAAGGACGAGATGATCGCCCGCATCCATGCGGTGGTCCGTCGTTCGAAGGGGCACGCCCAGTCGGTCATCAAGACCGGCGACATCGTGGTCAACCTCGACGCCAAGACGGTCGAAGTGAACAGCAACCGCGTCCACCTGACCGGTAAGGAATATCAGATGCTGGAGCTGCTCTCCCTGCGCAAGGGCACGACCCTGACCAAGGAGATGTTCCTCAACCACCTTTACGGCGGCATGGACGAGCCGGAGCTGAAGATCATCGACGTCTTCATCTGCAAGCTTCGCAAGAAGCTGGCGGCCTCGGCTCAGGGCAAGCACCATATCGAGACGGTTTGGGGCCGCGGCTACGTGCTTCGCGATCCGAACGAGCAGGTCAACGCCGCCTGATCGGCGCGACGACCTTCCGAACAAAGAAAGCGCCCGCCCCCAAAGGCGGGCGTTTTTCCTTTCGGGATCATCAGCTTGACCTTATGTCGGCTGAACCTGTTAACCTCGTCCGTGACAAAACGACCGAAGCATCGAATAGTACTTGCCGCCGGAAGGGCGCACGGCCATGTTCCGGCGCAATGATTGCTGGGGGGCTACCCAGCCGTGTCATTTTGACCTTGCGCGGCATCGAAACCGATGGGGGACCGATGCAAGAATTTGATCCGCGACGCCCGACTCTTCGTCTGGCGCCCCGGCTGTTCACAGCCGTCGCCGGCATGGCCGCTCTGGGCCTGGGCTGGAAACTGACGGCCGCTGAAGTCCCGACTCCGGTCAAGGCCGCCCTCGACCCCGCCGCACTCATCGCCCTGCAACATGTCGCCTTCGCCAGCGCTGAAGCCCAGCCCGGCTTCGACCGCCCGCAGAGCATTCCCGTGAAGGTCCGCCCTGGCGAGACCCTGGAGGGCGCTGTCCAGCGCGCCGGCGTCGCGCCCGAAGAGGCCCGCCAGGTGGTCGCCGCCCTGCATGGCGCCATCGACACCGTCAACATCAAGGCCGGCATGGCCTTTGAAGCCGCGATCGCGCAGCGTCGCAGCGAGCGTGGCCCTGCCCGCCTCATCGGCCTGTCGATGCGAACCAGCCCGTCCTCGACCCTGACCGTTTCTCGCACCTTTGATGGCGCGCTGAAGCTGCGCGAGCTCGAGGAAGAGGTCCGTGAAGAGACCAAGGTCGCCTGCGGCCAGATGAATGGCTCGTTCTATGAGAGCGTCGCCAACGTGGGGGGAACGCCCCGCGTGATCAGCGACGCAGCCAAGCTGTTTGCGCACAAGATCGACTTCTCGCGCGACATTCGCGACGGCGACAAGTTCTGCCTGGTGTTCGACCGCAAGGTCACCGAAAGCGGCCGCACCATCGAGGCCGGCGACCTGGAATATGCCGAGGTCAAGGGCCAGCGCTTCTACGGCTTCGAGCGCGACGGCAAGACCCAGTTCTTTGACGAAGCCGGCAAGAACATCAAAGGCTTCCTGCTGCGCACACCGGTCGACGGCGCCCGCATCACCTCGACCTTCGGGGCCCGTCGCCACCCTGTGCTGGGCTACAACCGTGCGCACAAGGGCGTGGATTTCGGAGCCGGGCACGGCACGCCGATCCTGGCGGCTGGCGACGGCGTCGTGCTGGAGGCACGTCGCTGGGCTGGCTATGGCAACTGGCTGCGCATCCGTCATGCGGGCAAGTGGGACACCGGCTATGCCCACATCTCGCGGTATGCGCCCGGCATCCGCCCCGGCATGCGCGTCCGCCAGGGCCAGGTCGTGGCCTATGTCGGCTCGACCGGCATGTCGACCGGCCCGCACCTGCACTATGAAGTCTGGCTGAACGGCCAGCGGGTCAATCCGATCGGCGCCAAGGTGCCGCAGGGCACGATCCTGGGCGGCGGCGAGCTGGCCTCGTTCAAGGCCAAGAAGTCGCGCATCGACCGCATGCTGGCCGATGGCGGCTCGTCTTTCGCCAGCAGCGACCAGACCCCCAAGCTGGCCCTGGCCTCGCTGGACAAGGGCGAGCCCCGGCTGCGTTAGATTTGCGCCAACGCAATTTGAGGATGTGAGGTCTGTGCCATGTTCTGGGCTTGAGCATGGCGATCAACCGTCCTGCGTGTTTCAGTCCGAAGTGACGTCATGGCCAAGTTGGATAAGCCCCGCGCCAATCCCGCCCTCAGGCTGGCGCTCATTCGACGCATCCATGGCTGGCTGGGACTGTTCATAGCGCCCAGCGTGATGTTCTTCGCCTTGACCGGCGCCTATCAGTTGTATGGCCTACACGAGACCCAGCCGGGCTATCAGCCCGCGCCGCTGGTTGAAAAACTGGGCCGCGTCCACATGAAGCAGACCTTCGAGCTGAAGCCCAAGCGAGCGCCTGCGCCTGTCCAGGCCGGCGGACCGGCCCAGCCCAAGCCCGCCGCCAAGCCAGAGGACGGCCCCAAGCTGTCAGTGGCGATCCTCAAGGCGCTGTTTCTGGTGGTGGCCATCGCCCTGGCGGCGGCCACGATCCTGGGCGTCTGGATGGCCCTGACCTATGGCCGCGACAAGCGATTGGGCTGGATCCTGCTGGTGGCCGGCGCCGTCGCGCCGGTTCTTTTGATCACGCTTTAGGCCAACTGCTCCATGATCGCGGGCCCGGCCATCAGCGGGTCGGTGAAGGAGTCCGCGCCCGTTTCCAGGCGACCGGCCAGTCGGCGCAGATAGCCGGCTTCGCCCTCGATCCGGACGGTCAAATCGTACCAGCCGCCCGCCGACGCAAAGGACCAGTCGCGGCGTACCGCCCGGCCGGGCTTGAGCTCGGGACGCCATACCGCGCCGCCCGTCTGTGACGTCACGGTCATGCGCCGGGCGATCGGGCCGCCATTGCGCAGGACCAGGGTCAGCTTGCGCCCGCTGGCGCTGACCTCGACCACCGGATCCGCGCCTGGCTCGCCGCCGATCAGGTGGCGGTGGAAGCCGTTGGGGCCCAGCAGCCACAGGTCATAGGCGCCCGCCGGCCAGGCGTCGGCAAGGCTCTTGCCCGGCTCCACCGTATAGCGGCGCGGCGGCGCGTCGAGGCGCAGCCGGTCATAGGCGTGCAGCACCAGACCAGCGGTCCCGGCATTGCCCAGATCCAGGCTCAGGGCGCCGTCGCGAACCCTCTCGGCGACCTGGGGCGTATAGGGCAGGGCGCGCGACAGGCGAGGGCCTTGCGCCTGCGTCGGAGCCAGCGGCTGGGCGGGCGTGGGCGGCGTGGTCCGGCCCGGCAGGGCGCCGGCCCGGCGCGCGGCGTCCAGGGTCGCAGGCAGGTCGGACACGAAAGGCTTGGTGTTGGGGGTGCGGAAGTCGAAGGCGCTGGTCAGGTCGCCGCACACCGCCCGTCGCCAGGGCGAGATGTTGGGCTCCATCACCCCGAAGCGCGTCTCCAGAAACTGGATCACCGAGGTGTGGTCAAACACCTGGCTGTTCACCCAGCCGCCCCGGCTCCAGGGCGAGATCACATACATCGGCACGCGCGGCCCCAGGCCATAGGGTCGACCCATCAGGTCGTCGCGCTCGTCCTTGGCCTCGGTCGGGTTGCGCACCTGATGATAGTCGGCCGCCGTATCGACCGTCGAGCCGCCCAGCACAGCGCCGCTCCTGTCCAGCGAGGGCGGAGCCGGCGGCGGCATGTGGTCGAAGAACCCGTCGTTCTCATCGAACATCACCAGCAACACCGTTCGCGCCCAGACCGCTGGATTGGCGGTCAGGGCGTCCAGCACCCGGGCGGTGTAGTCGGCGCCCTGGGCCGGGCTTGACGGGCCGGGGTGTTCGGAGTCGGCGGCGGGTGCGACGAGATAAGAGACCTGCGGCAGGGCGCCGTTCAGCACATCCTCGCGCAGGCCGTCCAGCTTGCGGGTCGACAGGCCCAGCGCCGCCAGGCGTGGATCGGATCCGGGACTGCCGGCATGGCTGTCGCGAAAGCGCTGGAAGCCGGCCATCGGGTTGTCGGTGAAGTTGTCGTCCATGTCCTGATAGACGCGCCAGGTGATCCCGGCGGCCAGCAGGCGCTCGGCATAGCGTCGCGGCCAAAGGGGTCGTTGGTCCCGCCCCACAGGAACAGGCGGTTGGTGTTGGTGCCGGTCTGGGTGGCGCAGTGATAGGCGTCGCAGAGCGTGAAGGCGTCGGCCAGGGCGTACTGGAACGGGATGTCCTCGCGCCGGTAATAGCCCATGGCGTGGGCGTGCTTGCTTTCCGGCCAGCGGTCCATGCGGCCGTGATCCCAGGCATATTGGGCGTCGGGCCAGCTGTGCGGCGTGCCCTCCACCCGCATGTGGGCGAAGGTCTGGGCGCTGTTCAGCGGGAAGGGCGAGATCAGCGGCGGGCCGCCCTTGGGGCCCGCATTGGCCTGGGTCCAGACGGTCTTGCCCTTGCGGCCCGCTGTGTCGGGAACCGGGATCGGGAAGCGGTCGGCAAAGCCCCGCACCCCGTTCAGGGCCCCGAAATAGTGATCGAACGACCGGTTCTCCTGCATCAGGATCACCACGTGCTCGACATCTTCCAGCGTGCCCCGCCGCACGTCGGCGTCGATCGCCAGGGCCCTGGCGATCGCGGGCGGCGCGGCCAGGGCCCCGACCGCCGACAACATCAGATGGCGGCGGTCGATAGAATTCACGGGAAACCTCGCGCAGTTTGGTCTGGACCAGATACCGTCCCCGTATGGCGTTGGCGTGACAGTCGGCCCTCCCCCTGAACGCCTAGTCCACCCCCGCCACGGCCAGCAGGGCGGCCAGGCCCACCTGCATTCCCTTCAGGCTCTCGCCCTTCTCGACATCGATCCATTCATCCAGGGCGTGGGCGCGGCCCGCCTTGCCGCCCGAGCCGATGGTCACCGCCGGGATGCCCAGGCTCATCGGTAGGTTGGCGTCGGTCGACGAGGCGCCATGTTCGGGCTTGAAGCCCAAGGCGGTGACCGCCGCCGCCGTCAGCGTCACGATCGGCGCGTCAGCAGGCGTGCCGCCCGCCGGACGCTCGCCGATCACCTTGGGCTCATAGCTCACCTTACCAAAGCGGGTCGACCGCGCCGCGTTCTCGGCCGCCGTCGCGCCGTCCAGAATGCCGATCAGGGTCTTGTCCAGTTTCGCCAGTTCGGCCGCGCTCTCCGAGCGCATGTCGAACTCCATGAACACTTCGCTGGGGATCGAATTGACCGAGGTTCCGCCGCCGGTGACGCTGGCCGAATAGGTGGTCTTGGGCGTCTTGGGGACCTCGACCGCATACAGATCGACCACGCTCTTCGCCATGGCCGTCATCGGATTGACCGTGCCGAACGCGCCATAGCTGTGGCCGCCGGGCCCCTTGAAGGTGACGTGATAGCGCTTGGACCCGGTGCCCGCGTCGACGATGCGCGAGGGGTCGGAGCCATCCATCGAGAAGAAGGCGCTGATCCGGTCCTTGTAGGGACCCTTGTTGAACAGATAGCGCACGCCGCGCAGGTCGCCGGGACCTTCCTCGCCTACATTGCCGACGAACAGGATGTCGCTCCGGGTCTTGACGCCGGCGGCGTCCATGGCTCGCACATAGGCCAGCAGGGTGGCCAGGCCCCGGGTATCGTCGCCGATGCCGGGCGCCATCAGCCGGGTCCCTTCGCGCCGCACCTTCACGTCGGTGCCTTCGGGAAAGACGGTGTCGAGGTGGGCGGCGATGACCACGAATGGACCCTTGCCCCGGGTCGCCGTGCCGGGCCGCACGCCCATCACATTGCCCTCGGCGTCCATGGCGACGTCGCTCAGCCCGTGGGCCTTCAGCATCTCCAGATAGGCCTTCGCCCGCGCCTCTTCCTTGAAGGGCGGGGCGGGAATCTCGGTCAGGGTAACGATGTCGGCGACCGTGCGGTCAAAGTCGGCGTCCAGCCTGGCGACCGCCGTCTTGAAGGCCGGCGAGCCGACCAGCTTGCGCACCGTCGCGGCAGGATCGCTTTCAGGTGCGGCCCAAGCGGCGGAGGAGAGTGCGGGCGCCGCGAGCAGCACCGCGCCGAAAGCGATCATCGAGGCCGAGCGGCGGAGCGTGTTGGACATGGCGGGGAATCCTCGAACCTCAAGCAACCCAGCCTAGGGGTCGCGCCGCGCGGTGTCATCCCGCGGACGTCTCCGAGTGGACGCCTCCCACTGGGCGTCTCCAGGACACGGGTTCGCGCCCTCGTCGGTTTGACCGGCGAGTGTGACCCCGAGAACTTGGGGAGGCGGCGGAGCGTCCGGGCCAGGCCCGGATGGGTTTGTAGAGG
>NCEV01000023.1 GCA_002280875.1 Caulobacter sp. 32-67-35
CCGTCATTGGCCTCGATATTGTCTTTCAGCAGGATGGGCAGGCCGTGGATGGCCGAGCGCACCTTGCCGGCCTGGCGTTCGGCGTCGAGGGCCTTGGCGTCGGTCAGGGCGGCGGGGTTCACGGCGATCACGGCGTGCAGGATGTCGTTCCTGGCCTGGATCTGGTCGAGATAGGCCTTGGTCGCCTCTTCAGAGGTCTGGGCGGCGGCGCTGGCGGCCAGCAGGGCGGCGACGGCCACTCCGGCCAGGCAGGCGATCTTGGTCATGCGAATTCCCCTACGCGGGCCGAGACGACAGGTCGGCCGAACGGGCCGGAGGATGACGGCAAAACCTCGCCGCCGCCAAGCCCTTCACACGCGCTCAAACGAAAACGGCCACGTTCTGCCGCGCCGCGATCAACGGGCGACCGGCCGCGTCCCACAGCATCATGCCTTGCGTGGAATAGCCGTCGCCGATCGTCTCGGCGGTGCTGCGCAGCAACCTCCAGCCCTCGTCGTCTTCCGCGGGCAGGCCCACGATGTCGAGCGACCAGGTCATGGTCGAGATCGGGCCGAACTTCGGAAACAGCGTCATGGCCGGCGGCGGCGGGGTGTCGGCCAGGGCCACAAGGGCCGCCACGGAGCGCGCGGCCGGGTCGCGGTGCCGGATCCACAGCAGATATTCCGGCGGTTGACCCGACAGTGGTCGCGCGCCGCCGGCGATCCGCACCTCGAACTGCCCGCCAAAGCCGGGGCCGCCGCCCTTGGGGAAGAACGGCTCGCAGTCGTCGGGTTTGAGCACGGCCGGGCAGGGCAGGTCGCTGTGCGACACCAGCGATTCGCGCGCCGCGCCAAAGGTCAGGATCGCCCGCGTCGCCAGGCCCTGCTCGCCCACCAGATCGACGCCGACGAACAGGGTCGACTTGCCCTGGCGCAGTATGGTGGTTTCGATGGCCAGCTCTCCGGCCGCCGGGCCGATGAAGGCGAACTGGCCCGAGCGCAGGGGCGGGGCCTGCGGCAGGGTCCGCACGGCGGCTTCCAGGCACAGCGCCGCCGACAGTGGGCGGCGTGGCCGGTCTTGGTTTCAGTGATGCTGGCGATGAGGTCGGTATAGGTAGTCACGCACGAGTCCCTTGGGGTTTTGTCGAAAGGTTCGTTTTCTTTCGCTACGGAAGTCAAGGGTGAGTTGATGGCCACCGCCGGGACGCCCCCTCCGTCACGTCGCGTATCCGCGCCGCTGACTTAGATCCTCCCGCTTGCGGGGGAGGTGGCGCGAAGCGCCGGAGGGGTAAGTCCTTCTGTTCATGGCAGCCCCTCTCCGTCGGCTGCGCCGACACCTCTCCCACAGGGAGAGGATCTTGAGACACGGCGTCTCAGCCTCACGCGGCATCAGCCACTGAAGGGGTTGGGGAGGCGCGAAGCGGCCGGGACGAACCCGGATGACCGTGATGTGTTTTTGCGTTTCGGCTCGACCTGTCCGCTTCGCAGAAACTGTTATTCCGTGAGGATTGGGCCAAGCGAGCGTCTTTCAGCTCTGATACCCAAGAGCCCCCGGACGGGCGCGCACCAAGGTCGATCGGCCAACCGTCTCGACCCCCGACGATCCGCGATAGGCGGGTTTACGATCCCTCGCCCTGTCGCTCCGCGCTGTTCCTCCGACGGTCTTTCCCGTGGCCCCGGATCTATCCAACGAACAGGCCACAATCCATCCCGCCGCGTGACCGCGCGGCCCCGCTCAGCTCCATCCCCATCGCCGCTGTTGGGCCGGATCCAGGCGCCTCCCCAAAGAATGGGGATACGGCGTCGCTGATCCCCTGTGTGCGCGGCCTTGCGTCCGTAACGGGCCTTAGTGCAGCGTCGTGGCTGCCGAGGTCATCCAGGCCGCCATGGTGCGGGCCTGCCGCGCGTCGCGCTCGTCTTCCAGCGACATCTCTTCCAGCGTGATCGCCGCCAGAAGCCAGTCCTCCAGATCGGACTCCGAGGCGAGGCCCAGCTCGAGCGCGTCCTTGACCGCATGGATCAGCCATTCGACGGCTTCATCAGTGATCTTGGTCATGGCGCTCTCCTCACATCCGCGCTGAGGAGAATAGAAACTGCTTTGCGTCTTGGGGCTGTGACAAAAGGTCGGCCCGGGCGCGCCTTTTGACGCAGCCTCCGTTCGCGGCGGGGTCGCCGCGAACGGATCAGTTGAAGGGTCTACTGGCCCTTCAGCTTGCGGCCAAAGAACTCCAGATGGGTCTTCAGCACGCTGAGACCCTTGGTCTTGCTGCCAGGCGCGCTGTGGCGCTCGCCGGGATAGAGGGCCATTTCGAAGGGGATGGCCTTCTTCTGCAGCTCTGCGATCAGGCGTGTGCTGTTTTCGAAGATGACATTGTCGTCGGCCATGCCGTGCAGCAGCAGCAGGCTGCCGGGCTTCATCCTGTCCAGGCGACCCAGGATGTCGGACCGCGCATAGCCGTCCTTGTTCTCGTCCGGCTTGCCCATGTAGCGCTCGGTATAGGCGGTGTCGTACAGGCCCCATTCGGTGGGCGGCGCGCCGCCGGCGCCGGCCTTGAACGGGGTGTTTTCGGCGGTCAGCATCATCAGGGTCATGAAGCCGCCATACGACCAGCCGACCACGCCCAGCTTCTCGGCGTCCACATAGGGCAGGCTTTTCAGATAGTTGGCGCCGACCAGCTGGTCGTCGACCTCCACCGTGCCTAGGCGGCGATCCAGGGCCCGCGCGAACTTGGCCGAGCGGTTGGCGGTGCCGCGGTTGTCGAGCCGGAAGACCAGATAGCCGGCTTCCAGATAGGTGCGCTCCGACGGGCTCTGCCAGATCTTCCTGACGTTCTGGGCGTGCGGGCCGCCATAGACGGCGACGATGGCCGGATACTTTTTCGACGGGTCGAAATCGGCCGGCTTCAGCAGGGCGTAGTGCAGGGCCTCGCCGTCGGCGGCCTTCAGGGTTCCGTATTCCGGCGTGGTCAGGGTGGAGGCGTACGGCCAGTAGGGATGACCCTCGGCCAGCCGGTTCTCCTCGATCCAGCGCACGCGCTTGCCGTCGGGCGCGTAGAGGGCGGTCTGGGGTGGAGTCTTGGGGTCATTGTAGGTGCCAGCAAAGGCGCCGTTGGGGGCCACCTTGGCCGTCCACCAGCCGCCGGCCGGCGTCAGGGCCTTGGGCTTGCCCGGTTTGGCGTAGGACACCTCATAGAGGCGGCGCTCGATCGGGGTGTCGATGGAGGCGCCGAAGATCACGACCTTGCGCGTCTCGTCGACGCCCTCGACCCGGTTCATGGGCCAGTCGCCCTTGGTGATCTGGGCGATCAGCTTGCCGTCGGCGGCGTGGCGATAGAGGTGGTTGAAGCCGGACTTTTCCGACGACCACAGGAACGAGCCATCGTCCAGCGGGCGGAAGTCTTCGTGAACCTCAATGAAATGAGCGTCGGTCTCGGTCAGGATCGTCTTGCCCACGCCGGTGGCGGGGTTGAAGGCGATCAGGTCCAGGGTCTTCTGATCACGGCTCAGGCGCTGCACATAGACCGTCTTGCCATCGGCCGACCAGTCGACACGGGCGACATAGATGTCCTTGTTGGCGCCCAAGTCCAGCTGCACCGCCTTGCCTGTGGCGAGGTCCTGCACGAACAGGTCGACCACGGCGTTGGGGCGGCCGGCGCGGGGATAGCGCTGCAACACTACTGTGGCGCCGCCCGGACCGATATCGGCGCGCGGCACGATGTCGACGCCGCTCTCATCGACGCGCGTATAGGCGATGCGGCTCTCGTCGGGCGACCACCAATAGCCGCTGAAGCGGTCCAGCTCTTCCTGGGCGATGAACTCGGCGACGCCGAACGACAGGGCGTCCTTGCCGTCGGTGGTCACGGCCTTTTCGGCCCCGCCATTGACGGGCTTCACATAGAGGTTCTGGTCGCGGACATAGGAGACATAGCCGCCCAGCGGCGAGACCTTGGCGTCGACTTCATCACCCGGGGTTTCGGTGAGGCGGCTGACCTTGCCGTCCGAAACGCTGTCCAGATAGAGGTCGCCATCCAGCGGGACCAGGATGAAGCGGCCCTGGCTGTCCCAGCTGTATTCGACGATGCCGCGCGAGAAGACGCGGGCGCGCTCGCGGCGGGCCTTCTCGGCTTCCGAGAGCTCCTTGGCGCCCGACGACAGGCTCGCCGAGTCGATCAGGCGATAGGGCTCGCCGCCGGCCACGTCGGCGGCCCACAGGTCCTGGACGTTGGCGGCCTCGGCCTTGGACTTCAGATAGGTAACGCGCTTGCCATCCGGCGACAGGGCCACGCCCCTGGCGGTGGGGCCCGACAGGCTTGGATCGGCGAAGATCCGTTCGGGGGTGAGCTTTTCCGCCAGAACCGGCGACGACAGGGCGAGGCACGCCGCGAGGGCGGTAAGGGAGGGTCTGATCATGGCGCGGGACGCTAGTGCGAGGCTTTGCCGTTGTCAGCAGTTAAAAGTTTGATGGGTGGCGGTTGGTCCTCCCCCTGAAGGGGGAGGACTTGGGTCAGGCCACCCGCAACGTCCCCGCATCCACCACCTGCGAAATCTTCACCGCGCCCGTCTCGTCATGGACGCGCAGTGTCACGACCGGCGCCGCCCCGCTCCAGTCGATCTCGATCATCCCGAAATTGCGCTCGCGCAGCACCGGCGAGACCCGCAGGGCGTTGGGCGGGACCACCGGCCACACCTCGGTCAGGCCCGAGGAGGTGACGTCCCACAGCGGGTAGGGGACATTGACGTCCAGCCGCGAGACCTCGGCATAGTGGGTGTCGCCGCTGATGCAGATCAGGCGGTCGGCGCGTTGGCGGCGGATGGCGTCCAGCAGGCGCTGGTGGTCGCGGGCATAGTTGATCCAGCTTTCCCAGCCGGCGAAATCGGCCAGCACCTGCAGGCTGGAGCCCAGGATGCGCAGGTCGGCGGGCTGAGCCAGCTGCTGCTCCAGCCAGGTCCATTGCGGCTCGCCGATCATGGTGGCGTTCAGGTCGGGGATGCGGTCATAGGGCCCTGGCGTTTCCTGGCCAGACAGGCCGCGCGCCGTGGCCCAGGCCTTGTAGCCGCCCTTGAAGGTCTTTTCGGCCAGGGGCGTGCGGTTCCAGCGCAGGTCGGGCAGGATCACCTGCACCCGCTGGCCGGCGGGGCCGAACACATAGGCCGCATAGACCCCGTCGCGGGTGCGGCGCACCGAATCGGCGGGCTCGCCCCAGAAGTCGCAGAACTGCCGGCGGCTCTCGGCCTTCATCGGATAGTCGACCCCGGCGTCGTTTTCGCCAAAGTCGTGATCGTCCCAGATGGCGACCGTGGGGATCGTATCGCGCAGGCGCTTGAAGTGCGGCTTGGCGGCCAGCATGGCGTATTTGGCCGCCATCACCTTGGGATCGCGGGTGTCGGCATAGATGTTGTCGCCCAGGAACACGAACAGGTCAGGCTTCTGATCGAAGATCGCCTCCCAGATCGGCTGGTCCTTGTCCTGCTTGGCGCAGGAGCCGAAGGCGATGCGGGTCAGGGGTCTGGCCAGCGCCGGGTGCGGCGCATCGAGAACGGCGGCTGTGGCGGCCGGGGCGACGGCCAGGGCGGCGGCCGACAGGCCCAGAGCCGAGCGACGGGAGAGATCGGTCACGGACGTTTCCTCGTGTGGCGGCGCAGCTTGAACGACAAAGGGCCGGGAGTCGCCTCCCGGCCCCAGGTTTTACGATCGCGAAGGGCTTAGAAGGTCTTCTTGATCGAGACGAAGAACTGACGCGGCGGCGCGGTCAGCACCGTCTGGGTCGTGCCGTTCGGGTCGCTGTTGACGAACCCGCCCGAACCGATGGTCGAGATGTAGTCCTCGTCGGTCAGGTTGGTGATGTTGGCCTGGATTTCCAGACCCTTGCCCCAGGTCTCGCCGTCAAAGCGATAGCCCAGCGTCAGGTCGGCGACGGTGGTGCTGTCCACCTGACCGCCGATGTTCTCGTAGGTGTAGTAGCGCTCGCCGGTGTGGGCGACGCCCAGCTTCGAATAGAAGCCGGCCAGTTCGAACTTCACTTCGCCCTTGAAGATGTTCTTGGGCGTGTTGACGACTTCCTTGCCGGCGGTGCGGGCGACGACCACGCCCGAGCCGTTCAGAACGTCGTCCTGATATTCCGACTGGTTGTAGGTGTAGGCGCCGTAGAGCGACCAGTTGTCGGTCAGCTTGTATTCACCGGCCAGTTCGACGCCGCTGGTTTCCACGCCGCCGACATTGGACAGCACGGCCGGCAGGCCCAGGATCGGCGCGGCCGTCGAGGCGGCCAGCAGGCGGTCCTCGAAGGTCACGTGATAGAGGGCCGCGACGCCCTGGAACCGATCGGTGCGATACCGCGCGCCCAGTTCGATGGTCTTGGAGGTTTCAGGGTTCAGGGTCTTGGCGATGTAGTCCACCGCCGCCTGGTTCTGCGAGGCGAACGGGCCCGAGGTGGCGGCCGAGACGTAGGCGGCCATGTTCTCGGTGTAGCCGCCGAAGAACTCCAGGTCCGGCATGACCTTGTAGACGACGCCGACCTGCGGGAGGAACGAGTTTTCCGACTCGATCTCGCCGGCCAGCGGGTTGCCCGCGATGCGCTGGACGTTGTTCGTCACCTTCATGGCCTTGAAGCCGAAATTGACCTTCAGGGCGTCATTGATCGTCCAGGTGTCGGAGACATAGCCGGTCAGGGTTTCGGTCTCGAAGCGGTACTGCCACTGGGTGAAGAACGGGTTTTCCTGGAACTGGAGCGAGTTGCGCGACGGGGCCGCCGCGGTTTCGGCATAGAAGCGGCGCGCCTGGTTCATGTCGTTCTTTTCGGTCCAGAAGCCGCCGGTCAGCTCGTGGGCGCCCAGATCGATGGTCAGGCCGGCGGTCAGACCCGAGCGGCTGATGTCGTATTCCGTGGTGCGGATCGACAGGGGAGCGGCGGTGGAACCGGCCGTGCCGAAGCCCGGGCTGGCCACATAGGGCGTATACCAGAGGCCCTGGCCTTCGTTGGTGTGGCCGTAAGCGGTCGCGTCGAGCTTGATCTTGTCGGTCAGGGGCATTTTCAGGCCCAGGCCGTACAGCTGGTCATCGCGGATGCCGGCGCCGGCATAATAGGCGTCATCGACGGTCGTGTAGGGCGCGGGCAGGGCGGTGTTGGTCTGGTAGGCGCGGGCGGCGGCCACGGCCAGGCCCCAGTTGGGCTGGACGTTGTCCCAGTCGCGGCCCAGACGCTTGATCAGCGAGAAGGACAGGTCCTGATAGTCCTGCTCGCGGCGCTGCGAGCCATTGTAGAAGGCGGTCAGTTCGCCCTGGCCGACCGGCAGAACGGCCTTCAGGTCGTACTGGAACTGCTTCTGTTCGCTGCCGCCCTTCCACTTGTCGGTTTTCTGGGTGGCGACCGAAGCGTAGCCGCGCAGGCCGCCCAGGGCGTCGATCGCGCCGCTGTCGACGCGGCCAAACACCCGGTGCATCTGGTCCGAGCCGCCCGTGACGTTCAGCTGGCCGCCGAAGTCCTGCGAGGGTGCGCGCGAGAAGAACTGCAGCGTGCCGCCCAGGTTCGACGTCGAGGCCACGCCCAGAGCGCCGGCGCCCTGCGCCAGGTCGATGCGGCCGATGTTTTCGTTGGTGATGGCGCGGCTGATGTGCAGACCGTTGTGGTTGCCATAGCTCATGTCGCCCAGCGGCACGCCGTCCAGGGTGAAGCCCAGCTGGTTCTGGTTGAAGCCGCGGATCGAGATGCGTGCCGACCACTCATAGGCGCCGAAGGCGTCGGCCGACTGGAAGGTGACGCCCGGCAGCTTGTCGATGGCCTTCAGTGGGCTGGTGCCGGCGGCTTCCAGCGAGATCGAGTCGTCCTTCAGGGTCTGGACCTGGCGGCTCTGGCCCTGGCCAATCACGATCACGGCGTCGACTTCGGTGTTGGCGGTGGCCGGCGTGGCGGTCTCAGCGGCGAAGGCCGGCGCGGCGGCCAGGACGAGCGCCAGCGAGGCCGCGCTCAGCAGCAGTTGATGTTTCATTGAATTATCCCCAGACCGGCGCTCGGGAGCGGCACCGTATTAGCGCCCGGTTAACAGCGCTCCGCGACGGGCCGGCGACGAATTGGTGTCGCTTGGTCGACGGTCTGGTGACGGAATGGTGAAGCTTGCTCCACGCTGTCCTGCGACTGAAACGCCCGCCGACATTGCGCAAACCGCCCCTGACCGCTATTTCAGCGCCCGTCCTCCCCCGAACTTCGACAGCGAGATCAACGCCCCCCATGGCCCAGCAATATATTTTCCAGATGCAAGGCCTGACCAAGGCGTTCCCGGGCGGCAAGAAGGTGTTCGAGAACATCTGGCTGTCGTTCTATTCCGACGCCAAGATCGGCGTCGTCGGCGTCAACGGTTCGGGTAAATCGACCCTCCTGAAGATCATGGCCGGCCTGGACGACCAGTTCTCGGGCGAGGCCAAGGCTGCCGAGGGTATCCGCCGGGGCTACCTGCCGCAGGAGCCCGTGCTGGACCCGACCAAGGACGTCTGGGGCAATGTCATCGCCGACTGCGAGGACAAGCAGATCTTCGACCGCTACAACGCGGCGGCCAACAAGCTCGGCGAGGAGTATTCCGACGAGCTGATGGAGGAGATGACCAAGCTCCAGGAGATCATCGACGCCCGCGACCTGTGGGACATCGACTCCAAGGTTGAAATGGCCATCGACGCCCTCCGCTGCCCGGCCAACGACGCCAATATCGAAAACCTGTCGGGCGGTGAAAAGCGCCGCATCGCCCTGGCGCGCCTGCTGCTCAGCAAGCCAGACATCATGCTGCTGGACGAACCCACCAACCACCTGGACGCCGAGTCGGTAGCCTGGCTGCAGCACCACCTGGAAAACTTCCCGGGCTGCGTCATCCTGGTGACCCACGATCGCTACTTCCTGGATCAGGTCACCAAGTGGACGCTGGAACTCGATCGCGGCAAGGGCATCCCCTACGAGGGCAACTATTCCGGCTGGCTGGAGCAGAAGACCAAGCGCGTCGTGCAGGAGCAGTCGGAATCCGACAGCCGTCAACGCGCCCTGACCCGCGAACTTGAATGGGTCCGCAGCTCGCCCAAGGCCCGTCAGTCCAAGTCCAAGGCCCGTCTGGCGTCCTACGAGGAAATGGTCGCCGCGCAGGAAAACGCCCGCGCCGCCCAGACCCAGGCCCACATCCAGATCCCGCCCGGCCCGCGCCTGGGCAATCTGGTGCTGGAGGTCGAAGGCCTGGAAAAGGAATATGGCGACAAGGTTCTCTTCAAGGACCTGTCGTTCCGCCTGCCGCCGAACGGCATCGTCGGCGTCATCGGCCCCAACGGCGCCGGCAAGTCGACGCTGTTCAAGCTGATCACCGGCCGCGAGCAGCCCGACCAGGGCACGGTCAAGGTCGGCGACACCGTCAAGCTCTCGTATGTTGACCAGTCGCGCGACGCCCTCGACCCCAACAAGACCATCTGGGAAGAGGTCTCGGGCGGCACCGACGTGATGATCGTCGGCAAGCGCGAGATCAATTCGCGCGCCTATGTCGGCAGCTTCAACTTCAAGGGCGCCGACCAGCAGAAGAAGGTCGGCCTGCTGTCGGGCGGTGAGCGCAACCGCGTCCACCTGGCCAAGACCCTGGCCACCGGCGGCAACCTGCTGCTGCTCGACGAACCGACCAACGACCTGGACATCGAAACCCTGCAGGCCCTGGAAGAGGCCCTGGAAGAGTTCGCCGGCTGCGCCGTGGTCATCTCCCACGATCGCTGGTTCCTGGACCGCCTGGCCACCCACATCCTGGCCTTCGAAGGCGACAGCCACGTCGAGTGGTTCGAAGGCAACTTCGAGATGTACGAGGAAGACAAGAAGCGCCGTCTGGGCGCCGACAGCCTGATCCCGAAGCGCATCAAGTTCCAGAAGTTCGCGCGCTGATCCTGAACTGGATCGATGGCGATAGAGCTCGGGGCGGCCGCAAGGTCGCCCCGTTTTCGTTGGCGCTGGGGCTGGCGGGCTAGGTGATGGAGGTTTCTGATTGACCCGCACTAGCCCATACTGATCCGCTATTCTTAAGCGTCTCCGTCAGGGAGACCGATTGGTGCAACTCAGATGATCCCCGTCGAAAAGCCCCACATCCTGATCTCGCACGAGATGCTGATGCCGCTGCAGCCCTTGCTGGAGAGCGCCTATACGGTCCACCGGCTTTGGGACTATCCCGACCATCTGGCGTTCCTTGACGGGCCGGGGCGTGGCGTGCGGGCCATTGTCCATGCCGGCGAGATGAGCCTGGCGCGCGACATGCTGTCGGAAATGCCCAGGCTTGGCCTGATCGCCTGTGTCAGCGTCGGCTATGACGGCGTCGACGTGCCATGGTGCAAGGCGCATGGCATCTCGGTGACCCACTCCACGGGGCTGAACGCCAGCGACGTGGCCGACCATGCGGTGGGCCTGATGCTGGCGGCCTGGCGCGGCATCGTCGAGGGCGACCATCGTCTGCGGGCCGGGCGCTGGACCCACGCCGAACGCATGTCGCCCCGCCACGGCCTGCGCGGCCGCAAGGTGGGTATCGTGGGCCTTGGCCATATCGGCGAGGCCGTGGCGCGCCGCGTTGAGGCCTTCGAGATGAAGGTCGCCTGGTGGGCCCCGCGCGCCAAGGAAACCGACTGGCCCCGCGCCGAAAGCCTGCTGGCCCTGGCCCGCGACAGCGACGTGCTGATGGTTTGCGCCCGGCCCGACGCCTCCAACCGGCACATGATCTCCAGGGCTGTGATCGAGGCGCTGGGACCGCAGGGCCTGCTGGTCAATGTGGCGCGCGGCTCGCTGATCGACGAGGACGCCCTGATCGAGGCCCTGAAGGCCGGTACCCTGGGCATGGCCGCGCTGGACGTCTTCGAGCAGGAGCCCGCCAAGCCGGAGCGCTGGGCCGATGTTCCCCACACCGTCCTGACGCCGCATACCGCCGGGGCGACGCTCGACAGCATTCCGGCCATGGTCAGTCTGACGATGGAAAACCTGCGCTGCTATTTCAACGGCGAGCCGCTGGCCTCGCCGGTCGGAGACTGAACCATGGCCAGGGTGCTGGGCCTGGGTGGAGTGTTCTTCAAGGCCGCCGACCCGGCCGCCGTGCGTGAGTGGTATGCGCGGGTGCTGGGCTTTACGGTCCACGACTGGGGCGGGGCGGTGTTTGATCACCCCAAGGTGGGCGGAACCAACTGGTCGCCGTTCAAGGCCGACACGACCTATTTCGAACCGTCGAGCGCGGCCTTCATGGTCAATTTCATCGTCGATGATATGGATGGCGTGCTGGCCCGGGCGTCCGCTGAAGGCGTCGAGCCCACCGGTCGGCAGGACGACGAGATGGGGCGGTTTGCCTGGCTTATCGATCCGGCCGGGGTCAAGATCGAGCTCTGGCAGCCTCTGGAGGCTGCCGCCGGGGCATAGTTTGCCGCATCGTTCTCGACCCTCGGCGCTCAAATTCAGCTTGCCAAATCGGACATAAGGATATCTTTATGTCCTCATGAAGCTGTCGGCCGAACAGGTTGTCGAGGTGCTGCGCGCGGCGGGGGAGTCGACGCGCCTGCGCCTGCTCGCCCTGCTGGCCAGCGAGGAGCTTTCGGTGCTGGAGCTGTGCCAGATTCTGGATCAGAGCCAGCCGCGCGTATCGCGCCACCTCAAGCTGCTGGCCGAGGCCGGGCTTGTGGAGCGATTCCCCGACGGGGCCTGGGTGTTCTATCGCCTGGCCAGCAAGTCGCCCGGGCGCCACCTGGTCGGACAGGCGCTGGATCTGATCGACGACGCCGATCCCGTTGTTCACGCCGACGCCGAAAAGCTGGCCAAGGTGCGGGCCGAGCGCTCGACCGGCGCCCAGGCCTATTTCGCTCGCAACGCCGCCCGCTGGAACGAGATCCGCTCGCTCTATGTCGACGAGGCCGAGGTCGAGGCGGCGATCCTGCGTGCGGCCGGCGAGGGGCCCTTCGACGAGATGGTCGATCTGGGCGCGGGCGCGGGACGCATGCTGACCCTGCTGGGCCAGCGGGCCGGCGCGGCCCTGGGCCTGGACCTGTCGCAACAGATGCTCAACATCGCCCGTGACGAGGTGGCCAAGGCGGGTCTGGCGCAGTGCGAGCTACGGCATGGCGACATCTTCGCCACCGGCCTGCCGGGCGGCTGCGCCGATCTGGTCACCGTCCATCAGGTGCTGCACTATCTGGGCGATCCCGCCGCCGCCGTGGCCGAGGCTGCGCGGCTGGTGGCCCAGGGCGGCCTGCTGCTGATCGCCGATTTCGCTCCGCACGACCACGAGTTCCTGCGCGAGGCCCACCAGCATCGCCGCCTGGGCTTTGAGGACGCCGAGATCGTTCCCTGGCTGGAGGCCGCCGGCCTGCGCCTGGAAAGCAACATCGCCTTGCCGCCGTCTTCGGCCGATGGGCTGACCGTCAAGATCTGGACGGCGCGCCGTCCGGCTGTTCGTTCCGTCGAAAGGAGCGCCGCATGACCCTTCCACCTACGCTTTCTGGGGCCCGCCGGGTGATCGGACCCGTCGCCCGCGCCGGCGAGCGCGGTCAGAGCCAGGGCGGCGGTCGCCCGCGCGTCTCGTTCGAGTTCTTCCCGCCCAAGACACTGGCGATGGAAGAGAGCCTGTGGCAGGCCATCACCCGCCTGGCGCCGCTGGATCCGGCCTTCGTCTCGGTGACCTATGGCGCCGGCGGCTCGACCCGCGAGCGCACCCACCGCACGGTCAAGCGCATCCTCGACGAGACCTCGCTGAAGCCCGCCGCCCACCTGACCTGCGTCGGGGCCAGCCGCGAGGAAGTGGACGAGGTGATCCGCGAATACTGGGAGACGGGCGTTCGCCACATCGTCTCGCTGCGCGGCGATCCTCCGCCCACGGAGGGTGGTATCGGCGGTGTCTATGCGCCGCGCGCCGACGGCTATGCCAACGCCACTGAACTGACCAGGGCCGTGCGCGCCATTGCGCCGTTCGAGGTGCTGGTCGGCGTTTATCCCGAGAAACACCCTGAGAGCCCCTCGATCGAGCACGACATAGACGTGCTGAAGGCCAAGGTCGACGCCGGGGCGAGCCTGGCGATCAGCCAGTTCTTCTTCGATATCGACGCCTTCCTGCGCTTCAACGACAAGGTTCGCGCCGCGGGGATCACCATCCCGATCGTGCCGGGGATCATGCCAGTGACCAATTTCAACGGCCTGAAGAAGATGTCCCAGGCCTGTCAGACGGCGGTGCCGACCTGGCTGGCCAACCTGTTTGAGGGCCTGGATCACGACGCCGAGACGCGTCGCCTGATCGCCTGCTCTGTGGCGTCCGAGATGTGCGCCAAGCTGCAGGAACAGGGGTTCGAGGACTTCCACTTCTACACCCTGAACCGGGCCGATCTGGTCTATGCGATCTGCCGCGTGCTGGGCGTGCGCGAGCGGGAAACGGCGTCAACGGAGGTTGCGGCATGAAGATCCTGGCCCTGATTCTTTGCGGCATGCTCTCGCTGGCCAGCGTGAATGTCGCGCGCGCCGATGACTGGCCGCCGGCCGCCTGGACCAAGCCGTTCAAGCCCTATCGGGTGGTCGGCAATGTCTATTATGTTGGCTCCGAGGGGCTGTCGTCCTATCTGATCAGCACCTCGGAAGGTCATGTGTTACTGGACGCCGGCATGTCGGCGGAGGGCGCCAAGCTGGTCGAGGCCAACATCGCGGCCCTGGGCTTCAAGCTCTCTGACGTGAAGATCCTGATCAACAGCCACGCCCACTACGACCACGCCGGAGGCCTGGCCCAGATGAAGGCGGTCACGGGCGCCAAGCTCTACGCCTCGTCGCTGGACAAGCCCGCCCTGGAGAAGGGCCGTCACTTTGGCGACAACGAGAACGGCCTGACGCCATTCCCGGCCGTGAAGGTGGATCGCACGATCCGCGACGGCCAGAAGATCAAGCTGGGCGAGGCCACCCTGACCGCGCACCTGACGCCCGGCCACACCATCGGCGGCACCACCTGGACGATGTCGGTGACCGAGCGGGGCCGGCCCCTGAGCGTGATGTTCTTCAACTCCGTCTCGGTGGCGGGCAACGCCCTGGTCGGCAACAGGACCTATCCCAGGATCGTGGCGGACTACCGCGCCACCTTCGCCAGGCTGAAGGCCATGCCGGCTGATGTGTTCCTGCCGGTCCATCCCGAGCAGGGCGGCCTGATCGCCAAGCGCCAGCGGGTGCTGAATGGCGACAACAGCGCCTTCATCGATCCGGCCGAACTGGGCCGTTTCATCGACGCCTCGGAAGCCGCGTTCAACAAGGAACTGGCCCGCCAGCAGGGAGCGGCCAAATGACCGACCTCACCACGCCTGACCTTTCAACGAGGGGCGGCCGCATCGCCGCCCTCAAGGCCGCCGCCAAGGAGCGCGTACTGATCCTCGACGGCTCCTGGGGCGTGATGTTCCAGAAGAAGAAGCTGGTCGAGGCCGACTATCGTGGCCAGCGCTTCGCTGACTACGACGGCCAGATGAAGGGCAATAACGACGTCCTGTGCCTGACGCGGCCCGATTTGGTCGCCGAACTGCACGACGCCTATTTCGCGGCCGGCACCGACATCTCCGAGACCAACACCTTTTCCGGCACCACCATCGCCCAGGCCGACTATCACCTGAGCGAAAAGGACGTCTGGGACATCAACTACGAAGGCGCGCGCATCGGCCGTTCGGTGGCCGACCGCTGGCTGAAGGCGCATCCAGAAAAGCCGCGCTTCATCGCCGGCTCGATCGGACCGCTGAACGTGATGCTGTCGATGTCGTCGGATGTGAATGATCCGGGCGCGCGCAAGGTGACCTTCGACCAGGTCTACGAGGCCTATCGCCAGCAGGTTTCAGCCCTGTACGAGGGCGGGGTCGATCTCTTTTTGATCGAGACCATCACCGATACGCTGAACTGCAAGGCCGCGATCAAGGCGATCCTGGATCTTCGCGATGAGGGCCACGAAGAGCTGCCGATCTGGATCAGCGGCACCATCACCGACCGTTCGGGCCGCACCCTGTCGGGCCAGACGGCCGAGGCGTTCTGGAACAGCGTCAAGCACTGCAAGCCGTTCGCCGTGGGCTTCAACTGCGCCCTGGGCGCTGATCTTATGCGGCCGCATATCGCCGAGATGGCCCGCATCGCCGACACCCTGGTGGCGGCCTATCCCAATGCCGGCCTGCCCAACGCCATGGGCGAATATGACGAGGAGCCGCACCAGACCGGCCACGCCCTGCACGAATGGGCGACGGACGGCTTGGTCAACATCCTGGGCGGCTGCTGCGGCACGACGCCGGATCATATCCGTCACGTGGCCGAGGCCGTCGCGGGCGTCACGCCGCGTCAAATCCCCGAGCGGCCCAAGGCCATGCGCCTGGCGGGCCTCGAACCTTTTGAACTGGTAGGCTGAGCATGACCGCCTGGGCTCCCGGACCCTTCGACAGGTCGGTGCTGCCCGACAGCCACGCCGACCTGAAAGCCACCCTGGGCAAACCGCCGGAGGGCTCGGCCAATCTGGCGCGCAAGGCCCTGGCTCGTGTGGTCGGCACGGCTTCCGAACTCGATGAGCTTTGGCAGGAGGGGGAGGACCACGACGCATGGCTGACCCAGATTGCCGGGTTGCAATCCCTGTTGGGCGGTCAGTCGTGAGGTCCGTCTTCGTCAATATCGGTGAGCGCACCAACGTCACCGGCTCGGCCAAGTTCAAGAAGCTGATCGTCGAGGGCAACTACGGCGAAGCCCTGTCGGTCGCGCGCCAGCAGGTCGAGGCCGGCGCCCAGGTCATCGACGTCAACATGGATGAGGGCCTGCTCGACTCCAGGCTGGCGATGGTCACCTTCCTGAACCTGATGGCGGCCGAGCCCGACATCGCCCGGGTGCCGGTGATGATCGACAGTTCCAAGTGGGAGGTGATCGAGGCCGGCCTGAAGTGCGTGCAGGGCAAGGCCATCGTCAACTCGATCTCCATGAAGGAGGGCGAGGAGAAGTTCATCGAGCAGGCCAGGCTGTGCCTGCGCTACGGCGCGGCCGTGGTGGTCATGGCCTTCGACGAAGTGGGCCAGGCCGACACCGCGGCCCGCAAGGTCGAGATCTGCGAGCGCGCCTATCGCATCCTGGTCGACCAGGTCGGTTTTCCGCCGGAAGACATCATTTTCGACCCCAACATCTTCGCCGTGGCAACGGGGATCGAGGAGCACGATAACTACGCCGTCGACTTCATCGAGGCGACGCGCGAGATCAAGACGCGCTGTCCCTATGCCCGGATCAGCGGCGGGGTGTCGAACGTCTCGTTCAGCTTCCGCGGCAACGAGCCCGTGCGCCGGGCCATCCACTCGGTGTTCCTGTACCACGCCATCGCGGCGGGCATGGACATGGGCATCGTCAACGCCGGCGACCTGCCGGTCTATGACACCCTGGACCCCGAACTGCGCGAGGCCGTCGAGGACGTTATCCTCAACCGCCCCCAGCGGACCAACGTCTCCAACACCGAGCGGCTTGTCGATCTGGCCCCGCGCTACAAGGGCGACAAGAGCCAGGTCCAGACCGCCAACCTGGAATGGCGCAAGGGCAGCGTGAACGCGCGCATCACCCACGCCCTGGTCAACGGCATCACCGAGTTCATCAACGAGGACACCGAAGAGGCGCGCCTGTCGGTCGAGCGGCCGCTGCACGTCATCGAAGGCCATCTGATGGACGGCATGAACGTGGTCCATGGAGGCCGAGAAGGCCGGCAAGCCGCGCGAGCAGGCTGGCCGCATCCTGATGGCCACGGTCAAGGGCGACGTCCACGACATCGGCAAGAACATCGTCGGCGTGGTCCTGCAGTGTAACAACTACGAGGTCATCGACCTGGGCGTCATGGTTCCGGCCGACCGCATCCTCGACGAGGCCAGGAAGCACAAGGTCGACATGATCGGCCTGTCGGGCCTGATCACCCCCTCGCTGGACGAGATGGTTTTCGTCGCCGCCGAGATGGAACGCCAGGGCTTCACCATCCCGCTGCTGATCGGCGGCGCCACCACCAGCCGCACCCACACGGCGGTCAAGATCGAGCCGGCCTATTCCAAGGGCTCTACCACCTATGTGCTCGACGCCAGCCGCGCCGTGGGGGTGGTGTCGGGCCTGTTGTCGGCCAGTGAGCGCGATCGGCTGCAGGCCGAGACCCGGGCCGAGTACATCCGCATCCGCGAGCAATATGCCCGGGGCCAGACGGCCAAGGCGCGCACCAGCCTGGCCGAAGCCCGCCAGAAGAAGTTCGCCATCGACTGGGAAGGCTACGTACCGCCCAAGCCCAGCTTCATCGGCACGCGCACCTTCGAGCCGAGCCTGGCCGAACTGGTCCCCTTCATCGACTGGTCGCCGTTCTTCGCCAGCTGGGAGCTGATCGGCCGCTTCCCGCAGATCCTGGAAGACGACGTGGTCGGCGAGGCCGCCACCGAGCTCTATCGCGAAGCCCGCGAAATGCTCGACAAGGTGGTCGCCGAGAAATGGTTCGGCGCCAGGGGCGTGATCGGCTTCTGGCCGGCCCAGGCCCAGGGCGACGACATCGTTCTCTATACGGACGACACCCGCACCGCCGAGCTGTCACGCCTGCACACCCTGCGCCAGCAGATGGACAAGGGCGCCGGTAAGACCAACGCGGCGCTGGCCGACTTCGTCGCGCCGATCGGGCAGGGGGGCGACTATGTCGGCGGCTTCGCCGTCACCGCCGGCCATGGCGAAGACGAGATCGTCAAGCGCTTCAAGGACGCCGGCGACGACTACAGCGCCATCATGGCCAGCGCCCTGGCCGACCGGCTGGCCGAAGCCTTCGCCGAGTGGCTGCACTACAAGGCCCGCGTCGAGCTATGGGGCTACGCCCCCGACGAGT
The DNA here is from genome assembly GCA_002280875.1 of Caulobacter sp. 32-67-35. Taxonomy (GTDB): domain Bacteria; phylum Pseudomonadota; class Alphaproteobacteria; order Caulobacterales; family Caulobacteraceae; genus Caulobacter. Next base: position 17,817 of record NCEV01000023.1, read on the forward strand.
CCGCCGACGCTGATGTGATGATCGCCGAGAAGTATCAGGGCATCCGCCCCGCGCCCGGCTATCCGGCCCAGCCCGACCACACCGAAAAGGGCACGCTGTTCCAGCTGCTGGACGCCACCGAGCAGACCGGCATGATCCTGACCGAAAGCTACGCCATGAGCCCCGGCGCGGCGGTCTCGGGTCTCTATTTCAGCCACCCCAAAAGCCACTATTTCGGCGTCGGCAAGGTGGATCTGGACCAGGTCGAGGACTACGCCCGCCGCAAGGGCTGGGACCTGGCCAAGGCCGAGAAGTGGCTGGCGCCGATCCTGAACTATGATCCGGGGGCCAGGGCGCGCGAGGCGGCGGCGTAGGGAGCGCGACATCGACCGCTTCGTCGTCATCTCCGGCTGTTCGGGCGGCGGCAAGTCGACCCTCCTGGCCGAGTTGCGTCGGCGCGGTCACGCGGTGGTCGAGGAGCCGGGGCGCAGGATTGTCGCAGAAGAAATGGCCGCCGACGGCGCGGCCTTGCCGTGGATCGATCCGGCCGCCTTCGCCCGTCGGGCCATCGCGATGGCCTTGGCGGATCGAGAGGATGCCCCATCGCAGGGCTGGGTGTTCTTCGATCGGGGCCTGATCGACGCCGCCGTCGCCCTTGAGCACCTGACGGGAGAGCCGGCCGTTGAGACCTTGTGCGGTCTCCATCGCTATCATCGGCAGGTTTTCATGGCCCCGCCCTGGCCGGAGATCCATGTTGTCGACCGCGAGCGGCGGCACGGCCTGGACGAGGCTGTCGCCGAGTATGAACGGCTTCAGGTGGCGTATCCCGCGCTTGGTTATAACATTCTGGTCCTGCCCAAAACGAGCGTTGCCGACCGAGCCAACTTCGTTCTCGATGCCCTGAACACATTGTAGAAAAGCCTGCGGCGGTCACGGTCTCAAGCCGCCTCGATCTCCCGCGTCGCCGCGTCCCGCAGCTTCTCCTCCGTCCATCCCGCCAGGCTCTTGCCCGCCAGTTCCGCCGCCAGCGCCGCGCGGGCGTGAACGACGGGATCGACGCGGACCATGATCTGGCCGGAATAGGGCTTTTCGGGCTTCTTGCCGGCCTTGGCGCAGGTGGCGATATAGTCGGCGACGGCTTCGTGGAAGGCCGCCTTAAGTCCACTAACGGTGTCGGCGTGGAAGCTGATGATGTCGGTGATGCCGGCCAGGCGACCGACGAAGATCTCATCCTCGTCGTCGAACGCGACGCGGGCCATGTAGCCGTTGTGCTTCAGGATGTTCATGGCTTCACTCCAATCGCCGTAAGGAACGCGCGGGCGTCCTTGACCTGATACCGCTTGGCCTCTTTGTCCGGATGCGGCCGGTGGAAGCGGGCGATCACGCCGTTGCACTCGAACCGAACCGCGGATCCCGAGCCTTCGATCACCCGGGCGCCGGCGCTGATCAGCAGGCTTTCAATGTCGACCCACGCGATGGTCGGCGAGACGGGATCGGCAAAGATAGCCGTCAGGGTTTTCTTTTGCTTGCTGTTCATGCAAGCAGTGTGTTTGTGATAGCAAATTGTGCAAGCGTCAAGCGGGCTTCCTGTCCTCTCAGCAAGTGACTGCTCAATAGGATGGCCCAGGCCCAAGTCCCGCAAGGGTTGTTTACACTCATAGCGTGTAAATAAGGGTATTGTGCGCCCGCTGCCCAGGCAATTTTCTGGCCCGTCCAGCCCCAAATTGGGTATTCGACCCTCATCGCCGAACAATGTGCGACAAAATCTCCGGAAAGCCGTCGCGGTAAGGAATTCAGCAACTGCTCTCGTGTGGTGATGCGCGCGTCTGTCGGGACCCGCCCATGAACCGCAACAACATCGAGCTGAAGATCTTCGGCCTCATCGTGGGCATGGCGGCCGCCATGGTCCTGGTGGCCGCTGGTCTTTTGTTCACCGCGACGCGTCAGGCCGACCTGCGCGAGCGCCAGTACGAACAGACCCTGGTCAGCAATGGTCTTCGCCAGCGGGGCAAGGAGGTTCAGACCTCGCTCAATCCCTATGTGATCTGGGATGAGGCGATCCACAAGCTGGACAACAAGTTCGACCTCGCCTGGGCCAACCAGAATATCGGAACCTCGATCGGCGGGGCCCTGGGCTACAGCGTCGTCTTCGTACTCGACGCCGACAACAGGCCGATCTACGGCCACATGAACGGCACGGACGTGTCGCCGGACGTTTTCGGGACCTATGCCGCCCAGACCCAGCGCCTGATCCAGATGGTTCGCGCGATCGAAGCCGATCCGGTGAAGGTCGCTGAAATGCGCGCCGTGCATGTCAGCCGGGTCGAACTGATCGGCCGGGAGCCGGTGATGATCACCGTGTCGCTGGTGCGTCCCGACCTGAAGGCCAAGACCCGCGGAGTGCGGGCGCCGCTGGTGGTGTCCGGCATGCCGGTGGCCAGCAGCGTGGTCCGGGCGTTTTCCGAGCGGTTCCTGCTCAAGAACGCCCGTATCGAGATCGTCCCGGCCGCCGAGATCAAGGGCGAGAACGCCCAGGCCCTGATGGGACGGGCGCCCGATGGTCGCGGCATCGTGCTGCGTTGGGATCCGCGCAGGCCCGGCGCCGAATTGCTGCAGCAGGCGACGCCGATCCTGGCCCTGGCCGCCCTGGCCGCCGCCCTCGGCGCGGGGCTGCTGTTCCGGGTCACCCGCCGCGCGGCCAAGAAGCTGCTGCTCAGCGAGGCCGAGGCCAAGCACCTGGCCCTGCATGATCCGCTGACGGGCCTGGCCAACCGCACCCTGTTTACCGACCGCCTGGTCCACGCCCACGCCCTGTTGCGGCGCAAGCCCGGCTATCTGGGCGTGCTGTGCGTCGATCTGGACCGGTTCAAGGAAGTCAATGACAGCTATGGCCATGACGCCGGCGACCAGGTGATCCGCGAGGTCGCCCGCCGTCTGCAGGCCATCTGCCGCGAGACCGACACCATCTGCCGCCTGGGCGGCGACGAGTTCGCCATCATCCAGCCCGACACCACGCCCGCCGGCTGCGCCACCCTGGCCCAGCGCGTGGTCGAGGGCCTGTCGGGCGAGCTGGATCTCAGCATCGGCCGGACGGAACTGTCCTGCTCGGTCGGTGTGGCGGTGGTGTCCGACGCCGACCAGGGCCAGGCCGAGATGCTGCGCCAGGCCGACGTGGCCCTGTATCGCGCCAAGGAGGCCGGCCGGGGTCGTTACTGCTTCTTCGAGCCGGAAATGGACGCGGCCCTGCGCCTGCGCAAGGGCCTTGAGCGCGACCTGCGGGCCGCCCTGGATCAAGACCGCCTGACCGTCGCCTATCAGCCACTGACCGATGCGCGGGGCGTGATCCTGGGCGTCGAGGCCCTGGCCCGATGGCACGATCCCGAGCGGGGCGACATCTCGCCGGCCATCTTCATCCCGCTGGCCGAGTCGACCGGCCTGATCGCGGCCATCGGACGGTCAGTGTTTCGCCGCGCCTGCTATGACAGCCTGCGCTGGTCGGGGCTTGAGATGTCGGTCAATGTCTCGGCGCTGCAGCTGGCCGCGCCGGGCTTCGTCGACGAGATCGAGCAGATCCTGCTGGAAACCGGCGCGGAGGCCTCGGGCTTTGTGCTGGAGATCACCGAGACGGCCCTGCTGAAAGACAGCGACGGCGTCCACGAGGCCCTGCGGCGCATCAAGCGCCTGGGCTTCCGCCTGGCGCTGGACGACTTCGGCACCGGCTATGCCAGCCTAGCCTATCTGCGCCGCCATCCGATCGACAAGCTGAAGATCGACCGCTCGTTCGTCTCCACCCTGTCGCCCGACGGCGAGGCAAGCTCGGTGGCCGGGGCCATCATCAGCCTGGCCAGGTCGCTGGGCCTGAAGACCACGGCCGAGGGCGTCGAGACCCAGGGCCAGTTCGACACTCTGGTGAAGCTGGGCTGCGTCGAGTTCCAGGGCTTCCTGCTGGGCCGCCCGATGCCGGCCGACGAGATCGCCGCCGCCCGCGACGCGCGCCAAGAGCTGGCCAATGCGGCCAAGGTCACGTCCCGCCCGCGCCGCTAGCGGCCTGTAAGGTAAGGCTGGCCAACCGGCGTTCTTCCACGGCATCCTCACGCCGAACGGAGGCGTCGACCTCCGAGCTTGGGAGGGATGCGGCGTGGATCATCAGGGCGTTAGCCGGAGAGGCCTCGCGGCCATGGTTCTCAGTGGTGGGGCGATCGGCGGGGCGGCTCTTGGCCTGTCAGGATGCGACGCCAGGCCGGACACCGAGCTGGATCCCAAGTCCCGGCAGTTTCCGCAGGACTTTGTCTGGGGCGTGGCCTCGGCGGCCTTCCAGACCGAAGGCGCGCAGACCGCCGACGGGCGCGGGCCCAGCGTCTGGGACGGGTTCGAGACGCTGCCCGGCAAGGTGATCGACGGCTCCGACGCCCGTGTCGCCACTGACAGCTATCGCCGCTACGCCGAGGATATCGATCTGATCGCCGCGGCGGGGCTGGACGCCTATCGGTTCTCGATCAGCTGGTCGCGGATTCTGCCCAGCGGGGCGGGGGCGATCAATCCGGCGGGGCTGGACCACTATTCGCGCATGGTCGACGCCCTGCTGGCCAAGGGCGTGACGCCCTACGCCACCCTGTTCCACTGGGACCTGCCGCAGGGCCTGCAGGACAAGGGCGGCTGGACCAACCGCGACACCGCCCTGCGCTTCGCCGACTATGCCGACGCCCTGATCGACCGGCTGGGCGACCGGCTCAAGCGCTACATCATTCTCAACGAGGCGGCGGTTCACACCGTGTTTGGCCACGTGACAGGCGAGCACGCGCCGGGCCTGAAGAACGCCGACCTGCTTGGTCCCGTCATCCATCACATGAACCTCGGGCAGGGGCTGGCGATCCAGGCGCTGCGGGCCGGCGCGAGCGATCTTTCGATCGGCACCACCATGGCCCTGCAACCTTGCCGCCCGGCCGGCGGGAGCTGGGCCCTGTGGAACCGTCTAGCCTCCGACGGGCTGGATGGCCTTTGGAACCGCGCCTGGCTGGATCCCCTGTTCAAGGGCGCCTATCCCAAGGTGATGGACGACTTTCTGAAAGGCGGCGTCGTGCGCGACGGCGATTTGGCGACCCTCCGGCAGAAGGTCGATTTCCTGGGTGTGAACTACTACGCGCCAGCCTATGTGCGGCTGGACCTGAACGCGCCCGGCAAGATCAGCCCGACGCCGCCGCCCCAGGGCGCCGAGCTGGACGCCTTTGGCCGCCACATTGATCCGTCAGGCCTCTATGAGGTGCTGGAAATGGTGCGCCGCGACTATGGCAATCCGCCGGTGCTGATCACCGAGAACGGCTGCTCTGACCCCTTCGGCCAGAGGCCGGCGGTGATCGACGATCAATTCCGCATCGCCTATCTGCGCCGCCATCTGCAGGCGGTGCTGGCTGCGCGGGAGGCCGGCTCGCCCATCGGCGGCTATTTCGCCTGGACCCTGCTGGACAATTTCGAGTGGGCCCTGGGCTACACCTCGAAATTTGGCCTGGTGGCGCATGACCGGGCGACGGGCGTGCGCACGCCCAAGGCGTCGTATGGCTGGTTCAAGGCTTTGGCGGCGAGCGGAGCGCTGCCGCCAAAGCCCTAGTCCCTAGAGCCCTTTCCGACCTGATTGTTTCATCAAGGTCGGGCGAAAAGGGCTCTAAATCAGAAGTTTAGAGCGTTTTTTGATCCGATAACCGTTTCACACAGGCTTGGGGTCGGCGGCGTCGATGACAAACTCAGCCTTGGTCGAGGCCTGGGGCGAGGCGATGGCGGTCTCGACCTCGATGGCTGGGCTGGGCGCTGGCGTCATCACGGGCTCGGGCGGCGCGGCCTGTTCGACGGGCGGTGCGGCCTCTGGCTCCGGCATGGAGGCCACCGTCGGCTCGGGCGCCGGCTCGACGGGTTTGACCGCGTTGTAGATCAGCGCCTTGCCCAGGATGTTCGAGCGCTTCTCCAGCGCCTTGGCGCGGGTCTCGCAGTCGCCGGGCGGCGACCAGCTCATCCACACCTGGGCCAGGCGGGCCTTGTTGGCCGAATCCGCGCCGGTCCAGACCGAGCGGCCCTTCTTGACGGCCGCGCCGCCATATTCGGAGATCGGGCGCGGGCTGGCCCTTTCGGCGGCGGTGATCGCTGCGGTGAAGATCTTCATGTCGGTGCGCGCCTGGGCGCGCATCTCGGGATAGGTCTTCAGGGAGGCTTCGACGCCATCGGGACCGGGGAAGGCCTTCTCGATGCGGGTCACTTCCGGCATCACCTGATCGTACAGATCCACATAGCCGCCCAGGGCGCCAAAGCACCAGGCGACATAGCCATAGTCATCGCTGGGCGGCGTGGCCGCGGGGGCGACGGGGGCCTGGCCCATCATGGTCAGGGCCAGAAGAAGAGCGGTCGCCATGCGGCGGAAGTCCTTTTGAAGAGCAGTGACGCTGTGACTAGAGCATTTCGGATCGGAATGGGACCACAGCATGGCGCCCGTGACGGCGTCGCTGAAGGCCAAGCTGGGCCATAACGATCGGCGACGTGAAAAGCTCCAGATGAATTCGGGTTCATTCGCCGCCACCCGGGGTGGGGCGCGCGGCGGAATATGTTAGAAGATTTGCGAGAGGCGTGATCCGTAGCCTGCGGTCATCCGTATCTCTTCGTGACTTCACCCTTCCTGGCTCTGAGCTGCACCGCTTCCATGACCTTCTGGCGCAACATTGCAACCCTCGCGGCGCGCCGACTGGATCTGGCCGAGTGCACCGACTGTCCGGCGGGTTTGCCGGGCGAGGATCCGGCGTTCTCGACGGCGGTCACGGCGCTGGGCGCCAAGCTGGCCAAGGCTGATGGGCGGGCCGACGGCCACGAGTTTGCCGTCTTCAGCGAAGTGTTCCAGCCGGATCCGGCCTCGGAAAACAATATTCACCGGCTTTACGATCTGGCTCGCCAGACCACGCACGGCTTCGAGAGCTATGCCAAGCGGCTGGCCAAGCGCTATCGCACCTGCCCCCAGATTCTGGAGGACGTGGTCGACGGCCTGTTCCACATCGCCAAGGCCGATGGCGTGGTCACCCAGGACGAGCTGGACTATCTGGAGCGGGTCGCCCTGCTGTTTGGGCTCTCGCCGTTGGGCTTCCGGCGCCTGCGGGCCGTGCATCTGGGGTCGGACGCCAACGATCCCTACATCATCCTCAATGTGGCGCACGACGCCGATGACGCGGTGGTCCGGTCGGCCTGGAAGACGGCGCTGTCGTCCGCCCATCCCGATCGCGCCCGCGCCCGGGGCCTGCCCAGCGAGTTTATCGAGGTGGCCGAGGCCAAGTCCGCCGCAATCAATGAGGCTTTCAGCAGCGTCATGCGCGAAAGACGCGAGCTGGGTCTGGCTGCGGCAGGCTGAAGCCTGTGGCGCGGGTTTTTAGGCGAGGCGATATGTCTCGGGAGAAATGGGCTTTTCAGATCGATCACGCGGGTGTTGAGTTGACGTTCAGTGTCCGTGAACCAACCTTGTTGACCATAACTGCTACGTTGCGGCCTTAGGCCGGGAAGGGACGATCAATGACGGGTTCGACCACGATGGCCGGCGGTTCGGCTCTGCGTAGCGCCGCCTGGCTGGCTGGCGCGCTGGCGACCTCAGCCGCCGTCGTGATCGGGTCGGCTCTGGCCGTCGTGTTTGCCGCCACCGTTGTGGTCATCGGTTTTATGGGCAGCGCGCTGTTCGGGCTCGTGGCGCTGGCGCTCCGGGCGCGTCGCACCGTCAAGGCCGAGACCGGCGGCGATCCCTCCCTGATCGAAGCGCGCAATGTCGGCGGCCATTCCTGGGTCGCCTACGGCTGGAACGAGCGGCCCTAAGCTCTCACGGTTCCTTTCTGCCTTCCCCAACGTCGCCCTTGCGGCGCGCGTCCGTGTGGTCGATGCTGCTTTCAAACAAGCGTTGGGAGGCGAACATGATCGGTGTGGTAGCGACCTTGAAGGTCCAAGTCGACAAGACCGCTGAGTTCGAAAAGGTGTTCCTGGATCTGGCGTCCAAGGTGAAGGCCAACGAGCCGGGGTGCCTGATGTACCAGTTGACCAAGTCCAAGACCGAAGCCGGGACCTACAAGGTGCTGGAGCTCTACGCCTCCATGGACGACCTGAAGGCCCACGGCGGCACCGACTATTTCAAGGCCGGCGGCGCAGCGATGGGGCCGTTCATGGCCGGTCGTCCCGAGATCGAATATCTGGACGCGGTGGAGTAGGGACCATGGATCTCGCCTTTTCACCTGAGGATCTGGCCTTCCAGCAGGAAGTCCGCGACTGGATCGCCACGGCCTATGACGATGATCTGCGTCGCAAGATGAGCCAGTCCAAGAACGGCTATCTGGACAAGGCCGGCCAGGTGAAATGGCAGAAGAAGCTGTTCGAGCGCGGCTGGGCGGCGCCGGACTGGCCGGTGGAGTGGGGCGGTTGCGGCTTTACCGCCTCGCAGCGCTACATCTTCAACATGGAACTGTCGCTGGCTGGCACGCCCAATCCCTCGCCGATGGGCCTGAAGATGTGCGCGCCGGTGATCCTGGCGTTTGGCACCGAAGAGCAGAAGAAGCAGCACCTGCCGCCGATCCTGTCGTCCGATATCTGGTGGTGCCAGGGTTATTCCGAGCCCGGCTCGGGCTCGGACCTGGCCAGCCTGCAGATGAAGGCTGAGCGGGACGGCGACGACTATGTGCTGAACGGCTCCAAGATCTGGACCACCCACGCCCAGTGGGCCGACTGGATGTTCTGCCTGGTGCGGACATCGACCGAGGGCAAGCCACAGAACGGCATCTCGTTCCTGCTGCTGCGGATGGACACCCCCGGCATCCAGATCAAGCCGCTGCCCACCCTGGATGGCCCCGCCGACGGTGAGCAGGAGATCAATCAGGTCTTCTTCGACAATGTCCGCGTGCCGGTCGCCAACCGCATCGGCGAGGAGAACAAGGGCTGGACCTACGCCAAGTACCTCCTGGAGTTTGAGCGCGGTAACGCCTATGCGCCGGGCCTGATGAACATGCTCAAGAAGGTCAAGCGCATCGCGGTCCAGGAGCTGGCCGATGACGGCGGCCGGCTGATCGACGATCCGGATTTCCGCAGCAAGATCGCCAATCTGGAAATCTCGGTCGAGGCGCTGAACGCCGCCGAACTGCGCATCTTCTCCGGCCGCAGCGCCGGCAAGGCGGTGGGGCCGGTCTCGTCCATGCTCAAATGCGTGGGTTCCGAAGCCCAGCAGGCGATCACCGAGCTGACCCTGGAAGCGGTCGGAACCTATGCCGCGCCGTTCGTACGCGACACCTGGGCTCCGACCAACGAGAAGCGGGCGGGGCCAGACTATGCCGCGCCCGCCGCGCCCAGCTATTTCAGCTACCGCAAGGCCTCGATCTATGCGGGATCCAACGAGATCCAGCGCAACATCATGGCCAAGATGGTGCTGGGGCTCTAGCCCGCGCCCCTTCCAATTGCGGCGGCGCACACCAGATACAGCACCCGTTGCAGTTTTTCTGCATGGCGCGCGATCCAAACAGATGTTTGGATCGCGGCAATCCTTCTCTTTCGGAACCGCCCCATGGCCCTCGATTCCCTGTTCAAGCCGTTCGAATTCAAGTCGCTGAAGATGCCCAACCGGGTGGTGATGGCGCCGATGACCCGGTCGTTCTCACCCGGCGGCGTCGCCACCGACGACGTGGCGGCCTATTATCGCCGTCGTGCCGAGAACCAGGTCGGCCTGATCGTCACCGAGGGAACGGGCGTGGCCCGCGACGCCTCGCTGAACGACGCCAACGTGCCGCGTTTCCATGGCGAGAAGGAACTGGCGGCCTGGAAGAAGGTCGTCGACGAGGTGCACGCTGTGGGCGGCCTGATCGCCCCGCAGCTGTGGCACGTGGGCGCCGCCAAGGGTAAGGACGTGCTGGGCAAGATCGACAGCCCCTCGGGCCTTTCGAAGCGGGACGGAAACCCCTTCACCGAGCCCATGACCGACGCCGAAATCGCCGACACCATCGCCGCCTTCGCCTCTGCCGCCGCCAACGCCAAGGCCCTGGGCTTCGACGCCATCGAACTGCACGGCGCGCACGGCTATCTGATCGACCAGTTCTTCTGGGAGGGCACCAACGTCCGTACCGACGGCTTTGGCGGCCCGACCATTGGCGAGCGGAGCAAGTTCGCCGCCGAGATCCTGAAAGCCGTCCGCGTCGCCGTTGGCCCCGACTATCCGGTGATCATCCGCCTGTCGCAGTGGAAGCAGCAGGAATACACTGCCCGTCTGGCGACGACGCCTAAGGAAATGGAAGCCTGGCTGCAGCCCTTGGCCGACGCCGGCGCCGACATCTTCCACTGCAGCCAGCGCCGCTTCTGGGAGCCGGAGTTTGAAGGCAGCGACCTGAACTTCGCCGGCTGGGCCAAGAAGCTGACCGGCGCCCCGACCATCACCGTGGGCTCGGTGGGCCTGTCGGGCGAGTTCATCGCGGCCTTCGGCGGTGAGGGCAGCCAGCCCGCCTCGATCGATGGTCTGCTGGAGCGCCTGGATCGCGGCGAGTTCGACCTGGTCGGCGTGGGCCGCGCCCTGCTGCAGGATCCGGAGTGGGTCGTGAAGATCCACGAGGGTCGCACCGACGAGCTGAAGAGCTTCGAACGCGAAGCCCTGGGCGTTCTTTACTAGGGACCATCCCCCCTGTTCCGGGGCTGTCCGTCAGGACGGTCCCGGCCCATGGTTGCGTTACGGGTTGAGCCGCGCTGGAGCCGCTCACCCCGGGGAGGCGCGTCATGTCCTGGTTGCCCTATCTCGCCGGCCTGTTCGCGATGTCGGCCCTGATCCTGCTGATCATCGGCGCGCTGCTGAAGGACTGAGGGCGCTCCAAGTCCTCCCCCTTCAGGGTAGGGCTATCGCATATGAGTTTGCGCCCAGAAAAGTTGTCATCCCGGACAAGCCAGGCGAAGCCGGCGCCGATCCGGGACCGACTTGGAACACGGCGCTCAGGCGTCGGTCCCGGATCTTCGCGCTGCGCGCTCGTCCGGGATGACAACCGTTTTTGGCCCTATGCAATAGCCCTGCCCTTCAGGGGGAGGACTTTTCCCTACCCGTTGAAGTTCAGCTTCAGCCCCGGCCTTGGCCACCGCGTCTTGTAGAGCTTGCCGGTCCCCGACGCGGTGATCCACGCATCGCGCATGTCGGCGCCGCCAAAGCAGATGTTGGTGACGATCACATCTGGGATCGCGAAATGCTCGGTCGACCCATCGGGATCGAACGCCGTGACGCCGCCATTGATGATGGTCGCCACGCAGACCTTGCCGCCCGCCTCGACCGCCAGGCTGTCCAGCAGCTGATAGCCGGGCAGGTTGCAGACCACGGTTCCGGGCGCAAAGCCGGCCGCAGGCGCCAGAGCGCCGGGCTCACTGATCTCGAACGACCAAAGCCGGCCCAGCGACGTGTCGGCCATGTAGACGGTCTTCTCGTCGGGCGAGAGGCCCACGCCGTTGGGCGAGACGAAGTGGTCGCGCCAGCGGGTGATCTTGCTGCCATCGGGCAGGGCGTAATAGAGCGCGCCGAACTTGCGGCCCTCGGGCGTGCTGCAGCCATGGTCGGTGAACCAGAACCCGCCCTGCCTGTCGAACACCAGGTCGTTGGGGCCGACCAGGGCCTTGCCGTCGCATTCGGTATAGAGCGTGGTGATTGCGCCTGTCGCCAGATCCACCCGCTGGATCGAGCCGCCCGTGTGGCTGGGCGGGGTGGGACCCGGCACGTTCAGGCCGCCCATGTCGAGGAACTGGAAGCTGCCGCCGTTGTTGGCGACATAGAGCGCCCCGTCCGGTCCGATCGCCGCGCCGTTGGGGCCGCCGCCGGTCTCGGCCACCGTCTCGCGCTGGCCGTCTGGCGTGATGCGGCTGATCCGCTGCCCCTGGATCTCGGTGAGGATCACCGAGCCGTCGGCCATGGCGATCGGGCCCTCTGGAAACAGCAGGCCTTCGGCGACCAGTTGGATGTCCATCACGTCTCTCCCTGCGCGCCTTGACCTGCCCCTTGGAGGCTGGCTCCGTCTGGTGCGGGGCGCGAACGAAAAGGACTATAAACGCCGGTTTGGACGCGGGGCTAGGATGCCCCAAGGGCAGCGACCGGCGCCGCTGTCTCCGGGAGCGGCAGGGCCCGCATCACGGCGGCGATCAGGGTCTCACGGTGGATAGGCTTGGCGACATGGTCGTTCATGCCCGCCAATCGGCAGCGCGCGATCTGCTCGGGCATGACGTCGGCGCTCAGGGCGATGATCGGCGTTTTGGCCACGGCGCCAGGCAGGGACCGGATGGCGCGGGTCGCGGCCAGGCCGTCCATGCCCGGCATGTGCACGTCCATCAGGATCAGGTCGAAGCCGCCGTCGCGCGCCGCGTCCACCGCCTGCGCGCCATCCTCGGCCGTGGTGACGACGCAGCCGGCCAGGGTCAGCAGGGCATGGCCCAGCTCGCGGTTCATCGGATGGTCGTCGACCAGCAGGATGCGGAAGGCCGCCGGGACCAGCGTGTTCTGATCGACCACAGCGGGCGCCTGACGGGTCTCGACGGGCGTGGCCGGCAGGGTGATCCAGAACCGTGACCCCAGGTCCGGTACGCTTTCAACGCCGATCTGTCCCCCCATCTGACCGATCAGAGCCTTGCTGATCGCCAGGCCCAGGCCTGCGCCGCCGTAGCTGCGGCTGATCGAACTGTCGGCCTGGCTGAAGCGCTGGAACAGGCGTGACTGCACTTCGGGCGCGATGCCGATGCCGGTGTCGTCGATCTCGAAGCGGATCGTGCCCGTCGACGGATCCAGGGCCATGCGGGCCGAGACCTCGCCGACGGTGGTGAACTTCACGGCGTTGGACAGCAGGTTCAGCAGCACCTGGCCAAGCCGCACCTCATCGAGGGCGAAGACTGCGGGCTGTTGCGCATCGTCGCCATGGAGGGTCATGGTCAGGCGAAGGCCCTTGGCCTCGGCCACAGGCCCGACAATCGCCACAGCGTCCGCCAGCAGCCGTGCGGGGGAGGCGGGCGCCAGGTTGAGATCTATTCGGCCCGCCTCGACCTTGGCGAAGTCCAGCAGGTCATTGACGATCTCGGCCAGGGATCGCCCGGCGCGATTGATCAGGTCCAGTCGGTGGCGGCTCTCGGCCGAAAGGCCGGGGTCATCGGCGACCAGGCCGGCGAAGCCCAGAACGCTGTTGAGCGGGGTGCGAATCTCATGGCTGATCGTCGCCAGGAAGTCGGACTTGGCGGCGTTGGCGGCGATGGCGCGGGCCTGGGCGGCCCGAGCGAGGGCCTGCCCTCGCAAAAGCAGGGTCTTCAACCGGGCCTGACGGCTGAGCGCCAGGGCCGCCACCATGCAGACCGCGTAGAGGACGATATGGAAGGTCAGGGCCTGTCGCAGGGGCGGCAGGGCCAGGACGGGATCCACGCCGGTCTTGTGAAGCACCGCCGGGATGGTGGCGGCCAGGGAGGCGGTGATGACCACGGCCACCGCGCGCGGCCCGCCCCGGAAAACCGCCAGCAGGGCGGGCGCGAACAACAGGGATTGCAGCAGCGGGTCGGTCGAGAAGATGGCGGCGGCGGTCAGGGCCGCGATCAGCGCCAGGGCGGCGGCCTCCAGCGACCGCACCTCGAAACCGCGCATCAGGCGGGTGTCGAGCAGGATCAAGACCGTGGGCAGGGCCAGGGCCATGCCCAGCACATTGGGCGCCGTCCAGTCGTTCCAGCCCGTCCAGAACGTCCGCCCGTTCTGGACAGCCAGTAACCCGCTGATCAGCACCGAGGAAACTGTGGTCAACAGCGCCGAGATGGCCACCAGCAAGGTCAGGCTGCGCATGTCGCGCACCCGGCTGGGCAGCCGAAGCATCCCCAGCACCCAGGCGATGGTCGCCGCCTGGATCGTGTCCAGCACGGAGAGCAGAAGCAGGAACGGCAGGGGGCTGCCGGTGGGCAGTTCGACCAGCACATGCAGCACGGCGGTCACGGCCAGAAACGTCCAGCGATCCTTGCGGTTCATGACCAGCAGGCCCGCGACCAGGACCGCGTTGGCCGTCCAGATCGTGGGCAGGCCATGGGTCGCCCCCGCGAGCAGCAGGCTGTAGCCCATGCACCCGGCGTAGGCGATCGAGAGGCCTATGAGCCTGCGCCGATTGACCAGCACTCTGTCGATATTCAAACCTTGGGGCACGCAACTGCTCTCTAACCGCCGCGCAACCTCGCGCGAAATCGTCGGCTTTTGGTTAAGGCGGTGTAGCGGCGCGGTGTCGCGGGCGGCTAGACTCGACTAGCCGCCTAGGCCGAGAAGGATGATCGCCGCCAGGAACAGGGCCAGGGCGATGGCGCAGAAAATCAGCAGCAGTAAAGTGCGCCACGCAGCCGAAAACGTGGAAAGGCCATAAGCCCCCTTCAGTTGGGCAAACATGTGAACGGGCGGTGCGATCAGGGCGATCAGGGCCACGATGCTGCTCAACCACGAGATCTGGCCCAGAAAACTCAGCGCCATGCTCATCATCGCCATGAAGGTCAGCGAATACAGCACGAATACGCCGTGATCATACAGCGTGAAGCCGCGCTTCCAAAGGAACAGCAGCGCCACGAAAGGTATGGAAAGGGGCACAAGCAGGAACGAGAACTTGTAGAGTGTTTGCTGGATTTTGTAGAGCGCCAGATCGGGATTGGAGAGTTTCTTCAGGACCTTCTTGTTGATCCCGTCGCCACCCATATTGACCTTGACCCTGTCGTTCGCCACGGCGTCGTGCACGTCGGCCTGCCAGCTGCCCGGTTCCAGACCGTCCGCCCGGGGGCCGGCCGCCTTGACGCCTTCCAGGCGGGTGACGAGATTGCTGGCGTCGGCCAGGTCGTCGACGGCGTCATCGAAGTTCGACTTCGCCTTGTCCAGCTCCGCCTTGGCGGCTTCGGCCTGGGGTGGCTTGGCGGTCGCAACGTTACGCTCCGCGACGGCGAGGTCTGTCTTGGCCTGGGCCACCTCCTGATGCCTGTCCGTGACGGTCTCACGCGCCACGTCCAGGCGCGTGTTGACGGCGCCGGTTTCGAAGGCCTTGCCGCCGCCGAAGCTGAGGATGAAGAACATCAGGAAGATGGTGAACAGGAACAGGCCCAGGGGCGACACATAGCGCGACCGCTTGCCTTCCACCCATTCACGCGTCAGGCGGCCCGGGTTGAGCACCAGCAAGGGCACGGTGCGCCAGATCCGCCCGTCGAAGTGCATCACGCCATGCAGCAGTTCCTCGCCCAGGTGCAGCAGCGAGCGGTGCACATGGGTGGGCTGGCCGCAATGGGCGCAGAAATTGCCGCTGACCGGCTGGCTGCAATCGGTGCAGGCGCCGGAATGGGCCTCGCCCGCCTTGCCCTCGGGCTTTTCCAGCGCGCTGCCAATCAGGCCGCCGGTGACTGCCCCGCCGGCTGCATCCATGTCCACCATCCGTCGCGCCCCGTTTGCCCGCGCCTCCTGTGCCTTGGCAGCGCGCGACCGTCAAAAGATTAGCTGCGCCTTGCACACGCGCCGATGGTTTTAGCGCCGCTCCAGCACCCGGAAGATGAAAGCGTAGTCATCGCCCTCGCCGGCGGGGTGTTCCTCGCGGCGGACTTCGGTCCAGGCGGCCTCGTCGAACGCGGGGAAGGTCACATCGCCCTCGACCTCGGCGTCCACCTCGGTGAGATAGAGCCGCTTGGCCTTGGGCAGGGCCATATCGAACAGCGCCCGGCCGCCGATTATGCAGACCTCGTCCGCGCCGTCTTCCTGCGCCTGCTCGCGGGCCATCTGCACGGCCTCCAGAAAACTCTCGCAGACGACGGCGTTGGCGGGCTCGAAGCTGCCGTCGCGCGACAGCACCACGTTCATGCGACCGGGCAGGGGCTTGCGGGGCAGGCTGTCCCAGGTCTTGCGACCCATGATGATCGGCTTGCCCAGGGTGTTGGCCTTGAACAGGGCCAGGTCCGACTTCAGCCGCCATGGCAGGTCGCCGTCGCGACCGATGACGCCATTGGAGGCGCGGGCGACAACGATGGAAAGGATCGGGATCATGGCCCTGCTTAACCTTACCCCCTCAAGGACGCCAGCCAAGAGACCTTGCCAGTTATCTGAACGCCGTTAACTTGGCGTAACGGGAGACAGCAGCATGACCCTATCGGCCTTCGAGATGCACATGGCCCGCACTGGCGGCGTCGAGGTTCTGCAGGGACGCTCCGTCGCGCTGGATCCCCCCGGCGCGGGCGAGGCGCGGGTGGCGATCGAGGCGGCCGGCGTGGCCTTCGCCGACATCGTCATGCGCACGGGGCTCTATCCCGGGGTCAAGGCGCCGGTGACGCCCGGCTATGACCTGATCGGCCGGATCGAGGCTCTGGGACCGGGTGTCGAGGGATTCACTGTGGGCCAGCGCGTCGCCGCCCTGACCGTGACGGGCTCCTATGCCGACCGCCGCAACGTGCAGGCGCGCTATCTGGTCGCCGCGCCCGAAGGCGTCGCCGCCGAGACCCTGGTGGCCGGGGTTCTGAACGGCCTGACGGCCTGGCAGATGTTTCACCGCGTGACCTCGGCCCAGGCGGGCGAGTGGGTTCTGGTGCATGGCGCGGCGGGCGGCGTCGGTGGATTGCTGCTGGACCTGGCGCGCCTGGCGGGCGTGCGGGCCATCGGCACAGCCTCGGCAGGCAAGCGCGCGGTGGTCGAGGCCAAAGGCGGGGTCCATGTCGACTATCGCAGCGAACCCGTCGCCGAACGGGCCCGCGCCCTCTCCGGCGGCGGCGTGGTCGCCGCTTTCGACCATGTGGGCGGGCCGCACCTCAAGAGCGCCTCGATCGCATCCCTGCGCGATGGCGGAACGGCGGTGCTCTATGGCGGCTATGACGCGACCCGGGGCGGCAAGATGCGACCCGGCGCGATGATCCGGATGATGATGGCCGACCGGCTTTCAGCGCTGAAGCTGTTCTCGGCCAGCCAGGGTGTGGTGGGCTACAACGTCACCTCATGGCGCGACGCGCGGCCGGCCGCCTATCGGCAGGATCTGGCGGCGGTGATGGCGATGATCGGCGAGGGTCAGCTCAAGCCGCAGATCGGCGCGACCTTCCCCCTGGCCGAGGCGGCCAAGGCCCAGGAACTGCTGCAGTCGGCCGGGGTGGCCGGGAAGATCGTGCTGAAGCCTTAGGTGGCTACTTACCCATTCCGTCCCATGCCGCCATACGTCGCATCCATTCAACCATGGGCAGGCGGTCGATATCACGTCTGGAGTAGCCGCGAGCGACAAGGACGTCGTCCGTTTCCGAGATGAAATCGATGAACCGGCCCCAGATGAAGGATGGGCCTTCGGCGTCGAGTTCACACGCGGTGTTCAACCAGTTGCGGACAATGGTCAGAGCTTCGGCTGGGTCATCGCCGTGAGCCTCTATGTCGGAGTTTGAGAGATCCGAGATCGCCGCCTGGTAGCGGTAGCGCTCAGTCTCAAGGATCAAGCATCTCTTCTCCGACCATTGGCGGCCCTTAAACCGCTTGCAGCCGATGTCCAAGCCCAGTTCAAGGGGCATGTTCAGCCTGAACAACTCCCCGGCCCGTTCAGCGCGGATACGGGAAAGGTCGTGGATGCCGAACTTCGAGGCTTCAATCAGCTCGATGATCTTCTCGATGCGCGGTTCGGCTCCATCGAGTCGTTCGACCGCGATACGCGGCTCCAGACCCAAGTAGTAAATGCAGAATAGAATAGCTCTGAGCAGCGGCTGGTAGGCATCATCAAAAGGGCAGTTGATGAAGACGCTACGGTCGAACGCCATGGGATGGCTCAACCCTTTGGCGAAAAGGGATCGTTGCCGTAGCTGTTTCGCGAGCGGATGGTGCCGTCCGCGCGGTGGATGTAGAGTTCGGCGCCTTCCTTTTCAGCAAGCGCCTTTCCATGTTTGATCGCCGCCTCCTGGGTAGGAAACGTCTTTGAAGCGCGAGCTGCTCCTGTGGCTCGGACGCTCCAGCCACCGCGGATAGACGGGACAACATGTTGTCCTTTGGACATCGGACTCTCCTTGGTAGATGCCCAATATAGCGCGGCCGACCCTAGACCGAAACCTCGGCCTTGATATGCGGGTGGGCTTCGTAGCCTTCCAGCGTGAAGTCCGCATACTCGAACCCGAACAGGTCGCGCTTGTCGGCGATGGTCAGGGTGGGGAAGGGGAAGGGCTCGCGGGTCAGCTGCTCGCGGGCCTGGTCCAGGTGGTTCAGATAGAGGTGCGCGTCGCCGAAGGTGTGGACGAACTCGCCGGGCTCCAGTCCCACCACCTTGGCGACCATCAGGGTCAGCAGGGCGTAACTGGCGATGTTGAACGGCACGCCCAGGAAGACGTCAGCGCTGCGCTGATAGAGCTGGCAGGAGAGCTTGCCGTCAGCCACGAAGAACTGGAACAGGCAGTGACAGGGCGGCAGGGCCATGTCCTCGACATCGGCCGGGTTCCAGGCGCTGACGATGTGGCGGCGGCTGTTGGGATTGGTCTTCAGGCCCTCGATCAGGTTCTGGATCTGGTCGATCGAACCCCCGTTCGGCGTCGCCCACGAGCGCCACTGCTTGCCATAGACGGGACCCAGATCGCCGTTCTCGTCGGCCCACTCGTCCCAGATGCGCACGCCGTTTTCCTTGAGCCAGGCAATGTTGGTGTCGCCCTTCAGGAACCACAGCAGCTCGATGAAGATCGAGCGCAGGTGCAGCTTCTTGGTGGTCAGGACCGGGAAGCCCTTGGACAGGTCAAAGCGGATCTGGCGGCCGAACACGCCCAGCGTGCCGGTGCCCGTGCGGTCGCCGCGCTGGACGCCGTTGTCGAGGATGTCCTGAAGGAGCTCAAGATACTGCCACTCAGGATGGCTAGTATCGGCGCGGGCTTTGTGGAGGGTGTGAAAGTTCATGATGCACCGGCCTGTTTGACCTGTGCGGTTTGCAACGCCTCGCGTCCGCGCGCGACGGTGCACTCAGTTCAGTACACCACGCTTAACGAGTACGAGCCGTGCGCTCACCGCATATAAACAGAGCCTGTGAATAACATCTGATTGTGAACAGAGTTACCCACAGGGCCTGTGGATCGGCAAACTCTGATGCGATTCGAAATCGCTCCACCCGATTCGAGAGCGCCAAGCAAAAAGATACTGGAGTCCTCTGGTCTAGCTCCGTCTGAGCTTCACCCCGCGAAGCCGCCCTCATCCAGGAACGCCTGCTCCTCCGGCGTGGTCTCGCGGCCCAGCACGGCGTTGCGATGGGGGAAGCGGCCGAAGCGGGCGATGATATCGCGATGCTCCACCGCCCACTTGATGGTGTCCTCATCGCCGCTGTCGGCCTGCAGGGTGGCGCACAGCTCGACGCAGAATTCCTGGTCGGCCAGGGATTCGGAATGCTCGAAGGGCAGGTAGAAGAAGGGCCGCAGCTGAGGCTCGGTTGCCTGGTCATGGCCAGCGGCCAGCGCGGCGCGGGCGAACATCCGGGCCAGGGGATCGGTGGCGAAGGCGTGGGCGGTGCCGCGATACAGATTGCGCGGGAACTGATCCAGCAGGATCAGCAGCGCCAGCGCCCCCTCTGGCGTCTCCGCCCATTTGTCATAGCGGCGCTGGGCGGCGCGATAGTGGGTCTGCTCGAACTTCAGGGCGATCATCGAATCAAACCCCGCGTCCTTGGCGAACCATTTCCTCGGGCCGGCCGAACGCCAGAAGCCTACGATATCCATGGGGTGGGCGGTCATGCGAAGCTCTGGCTTATCCGTTCAAACGCGGTTCATCCGCGACGGCCGATGTTGGTTATCAAGGGACAAAGCCGGGGCCGCGCACAAGGCCTCTTGGAGCACGAAATGAAGCGTCTGATCTCGACCGCCATGGCTCTGTCGCTATTGGGCGGCGCGGCGGCGGAAGCCGGGTCCGCTGCGGCGGTGGCTGCCCAGCGCGAGCAGCGCCAGGACGGCCCGCGCGGTGATCGCGGCGGCGACCGGGGCGGCGGTGAGCGCGGCGGTGGCCGTCAGGGTGGCGAGCGCCAGGGCGGTTGGCAGGGCCAGCAGCCAGGCGGTCAGCAACAAGCCCAACCGCGTGGCGATCGCGGCGATCGTGGCGACCGCGGTGGCGGCCGGCCCGACTGGAGCGGTGGCGGCCGCGCTCGCCCTGCGCCCCAGGCGCCGGCGGCTGAGCAACCGGCCCAGGCTCCCCAGGCTCCCCAGGCCCAGCAGCCGGGCCGCCAGTCCGACTGGAACCGAGGTGGCCGCGGGCCTCGCCCGGATCGAGGTGGTCAGGAGCGGTGGCAGGGACGCGGCGATCAGGGGCGTCCCGATCAGAATCGGGGCGACCAAGGCCGTCCCAGTGGCGACCGCAACGACAATCGCGGCGGCCAGGACTGGAACCGTGGCGGTCAGGCCCGCAATGGCGGTTGGGACCGCGGACGCGACAACCGGGGCGGCTACGACCGCGGTCGGCCGGGGCCGGGCGGACAGTATCGCGACCGTGACCGGGGCCGTCCGCACTATGACCAGCGCCGCTATCGTCCCACCTTCAGGGCGTCCCAGCGCTATAGGGTCGGCGCCTATCGCTATCCGCGCGGTTGGTATGTCCGCAGCTGGTCGTTCGGCGACTATCTGCCGGGCGGCTGGTACTCGACCTCGTACTATCTGGACTGGTTCCGCTACGGCCTGCCGCAGCCGCCGATCGGCTGTGAATGGGTGCGGGTTGGCGACAACGCCATCCTGGTCGACGTGTGGTCCGGCCAGGTGCTGAGCGTCTATTACGACCTGTTCTGGTAGGTTGCGGTCTCACCAGGAGTAAGCCCGGGCCAGATCGGTCCGGGCTTTTTTGCTAGCCAGGCGGGCGGTGGTCAGCCGAACCTCGGCCTTCCCAAGGTCTGATCGCAACCTTAGTCGACGGTCAGTAATCGTGTTCTGACGCCCAGTTCCAGGGCCGCGAGCGCCAGGCGTTTGTCCAGGGTCACCAGCAGATGATCGGCCCTTCGGCAGGCGGCGGCGTGCAGGGCGTCGGGGGCGCGAAGCATCAGGTCAAAGCGACGGACGAAGACATTGGCCAGACGCACGTCGGAAGCTTGAAGATCCAGATCATGAGCGCTGGCGGCGCGCCAGGCGTCGAAGTCGCTTAGCCGACGACTGGCGTCATCCTGATCCAGCAGGCCAGTTCGCACCAACCGCGACAGGGCGGAGGCCACCTCAGCGGCGGCGAACTCGCTGATGATCAGGTCATCCTCAAGGTCGCCGATGAACCGGTCGACGACGGCGCTGGCGGCTTCCTGGATCAGGGTCGGCAGTATGACGCTGGCGTCGAGATAGACGCTCAAGCGTCGGGGTCTTCGTAGAGCTGATTGAGCAGTTCCACCGAGCTCAAGCCGACGGGCTTGCGGGCCTGACGCCGCGCCTGAAGCCAGGCATAGGTCGCCGGCGGTGTTCCGCGCGAGGCCGGAGCGACGGGGCGCAATTCGGCGACGGGCTTCCCATGCCGAGAGATGATCACCTCTTCGCCCTCAAGGGCGCGGTCTATCAGCCGGGGAAGGCCGCTTTTTGCATCCGCTACGCTGTAGGTGCTCATGGGGGCCTCCAAGTATGACCATCACTATAGTCACAATTCTGCGGGTCGCAAGTTACACGCTCAAGCGTGGTCCCGTTGGGCGCCTGAAGCCGCTCTGAACCTTCAGCCGCGGAGCTTTGGAGGTCGTCGTCATGGGCAAACAACGCGCCAGGGTCTAAAACCTGTCCGCAGAGGCTTTTCCGTCACAGCGTTCTGCCGTCGCCGCCTTGACGAAACGGCAAAAAAACGCTCAAACGCCCGGCCTTTGTCGCTTCGCCGTTGCGCGGAGCGGCCCTGATTGACCAGTCCGGAGAACAAATCATGCGCGTCTATTATGATCGCGACGCCGACCTCGCCCGCATTCTGGACCGGAAGATCGCGATCGTAGGCTATGGCTCGCAAGGCCACGCCCACGCGTTGAACCTCCGCGACTCGGGCGCCAAGAACCTCGCCGTTGCGCTGCGCCCAGGCTCGGCCACCGCCAAGAAGGCGCAGGGCGAAGGCCTGCAGGTCATGACCGTCGCCGAAGCCGCCGCCTGGGCCGACCTGATCATGATCCTGGCGCCCGACGAGCATCAGCGCGCGATCTACAATGAAGAGATCGCCCCCAACATCCGTGACGGCGCGGCCCTGCTGTTCGCCCATGGCCTGAACGTTCACTTCGGCCTGATCGAGCCCAAGGACACCATCGACGTGCTGATGGTCGCCCCCAAGGGCCCCGGCCACACCGTGCGCGGCGAATACCAGAAGGGCGGCGGCGTGCCCTGCCTGATCGCGGTGCACCACAACGCCACCGGCAACGCCCTGGACCTGGGCCTGGCCTATGCCTCGGCCATCGGCGGCGGTCGCTCGGGCATCATCGAGACCAACTTCCGCGAAGAGTGCGAAACCGACCTGTTCGGCGAGCAGGCCGTCCTGTGCGGCGGCACCGTCGAGCTGATCCGCTGCGGCTTCGAAGTGCTGGTCGAAGCCGGCTACGCGCCGGAAATGGCCTATTTCGAGTGCCTGCACGAGCTGAAGCTGATCGTCGACCTGATCTATGAAGGCGGCATCGCCAACATGAACTACTCGATCAGCAACACGGCCGAGTACGGCGAATACGTCACTGGCCCGCGCATCGTCACCGCCGAGACCAAGGCCGAGATGAAGCGGGTTCTGGAAGACATCCAGTCGGGCAAGTTCGTTCGCGACTTCATGCTGGAAAACCAGGTCGGCCAGCCCTCGTTCAAGGCCACCCGCCGTCGCGCGGGCGAGCACCAGATCGAGGAAGTCGGCGCGCGTCTGCGGGGTATGATGCCGTGGATCGCCAAGAACAAGCTGGTGGATGTCACCAAGAACTAAGATGCCTCTCCAAGGATCGTGTCAGAGCCCTCGGCCGCCCCCGGCCGGGGGCTTTTTCATTTCAGGGTTGCGGTCCTCTAGCGACGACCGGAAAGTGCGCTCCGTCCCGCTTGAGGGATTGGGAGGATCATCCGATGAAGCGCCTGTTTGCCGCCCTGACCGTTTGCGCCGCCGTAGGCTTTGCCGCCACGCCGAGCCTGGCCGCCGAAGTGGCCTACAAGCTGGATTCTTCCCACACCGAGGCGATGTTCATCATCGACCGCTTTGGCTTCAACTCGGTGATCGGAATCTTTGGCGAGTCGGAGGGCACGATCTGGCTGGACGAGGCCGCGCCGGAAAAGTCGCGGGTCGAGGCCACCATTCAGGTGGGCAGCCTGCTGTCGGGCCACCCCACCCGTGACGAGCACCTGAAGGCCGAGCGCTGGCTGAACGTCGCCAAGAGCCCGACCATGAGCTTCAAGTCGACCAAGGTGGAAAAGACCGGCCCGGACACCGCCAAGGTGACCGGCGACATGACCATTCTGGGCGTGACCCTGCCCACGACCCTGGACGTCAAGCTCAACAAGATCGGCAAGGCGCCCAACAATCAAAAGCAGCAGGCCGGCTTCACCATCACCGGCGCGATCAGCCGCAAGGCCTTCGGAAGCGTTACGGGCGCGGGCATGATCGGCGACAGCGTCTCGATCCGCATCGAGGCCCTGGCGATCGCGCAGTAGCCCTAGTCCAGAAAGAACACGGGCCCCCAGGCTACCTGGTAGCGACGCTCGCCTGACAAGAGGTGCGGGCGCAACTGCCAGGCGCCGGGTCGCAGAACCGGCTGCAGGCGCCCTTGGGCATAGGTGGTGGTCAGCACGTCGCCGCCCGGTTCGGAGACCGAGAACTGGCCGATGGCCGGCGTCGCCCGGGACAGGGCGGCGGCGATCTCGTCGGCTGATCGCACCCGCAGCGGCGCCGGGCGCGCCAGCCGGGCGCTGACCTCGGCATAGGCGCCCACCGCAATGACGCGCGGACCCTGGCGCAGAACGCCATAGCCCACATGGGTGAAGCCGCGCGCCACCAGATTGGCGCGGTGGCCGGGGCTGGTGCGCCACTGGTTCATGATCTGGTCGGGCTGAACGGCGCCGGCGGCGTTGCGGCGCATGGCGATGTTCTCGCCCGGCGCGCCGACCAGATCGCGGGCCAGCAGGCCGACGCGGCCGGCGGCGCTGAAGCCGTCCGAGGTGACATGGTCGAAAACGCCGCTGACCGCCATGTCGGCGGCATGGGCGCGGGCGGCCAGAGTGAGGCCGTGATCTGGCCGCAGCGCGGGCAGGTCCTGACGCTCGCGAATGATATTGTTGAGATCCAGCAGGGTGTCTTCGAACCCGTCGTCGAAATCGCCGCCGGCTGCGTCGGAGAGCCCCCGGCTTAACCGGCGCTCATAGGCCTGCCAGCGCGAAACGGGCGCGGCGCTGGCCATGCCGGCGGCGAAGGCCAGCGGCGCGCTCAACAGGGTTCTTCGAAGGATTTGCGGCATCGCGGTCCTTAACAGTGATTGACAGACGCCCCTGCGACCAAGCTCTAAGACCCGATGCGTCCCGTGCGTTCCATATGGCTGGCCGGCCCCGATGTCTGGCTCCCCGATTCCCAGGCCCAGGCCGCGCGGCAGCGGGCCTATTGCATCGACGCAGGGTTTACCGGCCTGACTCCGGACCCCGTCCCTCCGGGTTCGGAACAGAGTTCCGAGCTCGAAGCCCGCGAACTCTACGCGGCCCGCATGGCGCGATTACGTCAGGCTGACGCCGGGGTGGTCAATCTGACCCCGTGGCGCGGACCGTCAGCTGATCCCGGCGCGGCCTTCGAGATCGGCGTGCTGGCCGGTCTGGGGCGGCCGATCTTCGCCTATCTGAACGTGCCGGACGAATCCCAGGCTGAATATGTGGATCGCGTCGAATCCTTCGTCGGCGCCCAGCGTGATGAGGCGGGTATCTGGCGGGACGGCGATGGCTGCGTGGTCGAGGACTATGGCCTGCCGGAGACCGTGATGCTGTGGGCTGAGGCGCGGCGGTTGTTCGTGATCGTCACGTCGAACCCGCTGCACGATCTGACGGGGCTGGAGCTGTGTCTCGAGGCGTTGAGGCTTTACGCGGAGTAGGCGGGCAAGATCCTCCCCCTGGCGGGGGAGGTGTCGCCGCAGGCGACGGAGGGGGAAGTGCTGCGAACTCGGCGCGGTCTTCCCCCACCGGCCTCCGGCCGCCTCCCCCTTCAGGGGGAGGGTTTCACCACCCCAGATCCGTCTCGCCCCTGAGAATCGCCTCCGCCGCCGCCGAGTGCTGACCCCCATCCCGCTCGTGCAGCACCAGAGCCGGCAGCAGCACCAGCGGCGCCTTGCCCGTCTTGATCGCCCGCACGATCACCCGCTTGGCCGGGGCGTCGGCGAAGGGCTGGACTGGCCGGATCCGGAACGACCCGGCCTTGGGCGCCAGCAGGGCCAGGATGTCGGCCAGGCGGTCGGCGCGGTGGATGATCGTGATGGTCCCACCCTCGCGCACGGCCTTGAGCAGGAAGCCGGACCAGGCTGCCAGCCCGCCGTCGGCCATCCAGGCGCCGGTCTTGGCCGGGGCGGGGGCTCGCAACGCGCCAGGATCGTCGAAGAACGGCGGATTGCTGATCGCCGCGTCGAACACCGGCAGGTCCAGGGCGCGAAAGCCGGCCTCGATGTCGCCGGTGGTGATTTCGACGCGGTTGGCCATGTCGTTCAAGGCTGCATTGCCGCGCGCCAGCTCGGCGGCCTGCGGATCGCGTTCCACCCCGTGGAATCGGCTGTCTGGACGACGGGCCGCCGCCGACAGCAGCGCGCCGCCGACGCCGCAGCCCGCCTCGATCACCCGCTCGCCCGGCCCGGCGTCGCAGGCCGCCGCCAGCAGCGCCGCATCCATGCCGGCGCGATATCCGCCGGCCCTTTGGCGCAGTCGGACGCGGCCATTCAGCATGCGATCTTCGGTGACCTGAGTGTCGTCCAACGCATCAAGCCTTGTGCTTGCCTTGACCGTGACCTATCCCGCCACCATTGTTCCCTACAATGGCTGATCCTGCTGGGGGGCAGATAATAGCCCGATCGCTCCTGGGCAGTGTGCAAGGGGGCGTCGGTCAAGGAGAGTAACGTCTTGGACGCAGTTGCAGCGACCCTCGCCCGTGAGCCGGGATCGGTGGATCGACTGGTGCGTCTGGCGGCCGCCGATATGGGCGGGGTCGACCGCCTGATCACCGAACGCATGCAGAGCGACGTGCCGGTGATCCCGGCCCTGGCCGAGCACCTGATCGCCGCCGGCGGCAAGCGCCTGCGCCCGCTGCTGACCGTGGCCGCCGCCCGCCTGGCCGGCTCGGATAACCAAGCCTGCCTGAAGCTGGCCGCCTCGGTCGAGTTCATCCATACCGCCACCCTGTTGCACGACGACGTGGTCGACGGCAGCCAGCTTCGTCGCGGCAAGGTCGCGGCGCACCTGATCTGGGGCGCGGCGCAAAGCGTTCTGGTCGGCGACTTCCTGTTCGCCCGCGCCTTCGAGCTCATGGTCGAGACCAACTCGATGAAGGCGCTGGAAATCCTGGCCCGCGCCAGCCGCGTCATCGCCGAGGGCGAGGTTCTGCAGTTGACCCGCAGCCACGACCTCAATCTCTCGCAGGCCATCTATCTCGACATCATCGCCGCCAAGACCGCAGAACTGTTCGCCGCCGCCTCTGAAGCCGGCGCGGTGTCGGCCGGGGTCGACCAGGTGAAATCCGACGCCCTGCGCGCCTATGGCCTGAACCTGGGGCTGGCGTTCCAGCTGGCCGACGACGCCCTCGATTATGGCGGCGCGACCGAAACCCTGGGCAAGAACGCCGGCGACGACTTCCGCGAAGGCAAGGCCACCTTGCCGCTGCTGCTGGCCATCGCCCGCTCGGGCCCGCGCGAGGCCGAGTTCTGGGAGCGGGCCATCGGCCGTCGCGAACAGACCGAACCCGACTTCCGCCGGGCGCGTGAGCTGATCATCGGCTCGGGCGCCCTGGACGCCACCCTGGATCTGGCCGGCGACTATGCCGACAAGGCCAAGGCGGCCCTGGCGATGTTCCCGGCCAATGACTGGCGCGTGGCGCTGGAAAGTCTGGCTGACTTCGCGGTCAGCCGGAGAGCCTGATGGCGCGGCGGCAAAAGCCCGAGCTCTTGGGGCTTCCAAAAGCCAGGCCCGGCGAGCGCCTCCCGCAACTGCAGACCATCATCGCGACCTCGCCGGAAAACCCCAGCGGTGATCCCAATGTCCGTGCCCAGGCGGCGGGCGAGGCGGCGGGCAAGGTGATCGGCGGCGGCGTCGGCGTTCTGGTTGGCGTCCTCCTGATTGTGCTGATGCTTGGCCCCGTGCTTTGGGCGCCCGGCTGGGCCGGTCTGCGGGCCGCCCGCCTTGTCCCCGGTCCCTGGTGGCCGTGGATCGTGGGTCTGGCCGTGGGTCTGATCGCGGCCCTTATCCAGACCTGGCTGCTGGTGCAGCGCAGCCCGGTTCTGCGTTACCCGATCGTGGCCCTGTTTTCCGTCGCCTGGGTTGGCGGGCTGTGGCTGGAACAGACCTCGCCGCGCCATGACTGGGTGACGACCGCCCCGACCCTGCACATGCCCGGCCCCTGGGCCTGGGCCCTGATCGTGGTGGGCACGGTGATCTATGCCGGCATCTATCTGCTGGCCCTGGGCCGGATCACCAAGGGCCGTTGGGCCCGGCGCTGGCAGCTGATCAAATAGGGCTCAGGCCTTGGCCGTCAGGCACAGGTCCAGGTGCGTGCCCTTGTCGTCCTCGACATGCCGGGTCCAGGCCGCGTCGATCTGGGCGATGACCTGGGCGGGGGTGTCGCCGGCGACCCGCTCGCGCTTCTTCTTGCGGTGCAGGATTTCCACGCCATAGCCGAGGTCGAGGAAGAAGGTCAGCAGGGCCGATCCGTCCGCGCCGGAAATTTCGCTCTGGAAGCGCGGCGAATACTCCAGGAAGGTGATCGGCTTCTGTTCGGCCATCAGGGCCCTGGCGCCCATGAAGGCGCGGTACTCCATGCCCTCGATGTCGATCTTCAGCACGTCGACCTTGCCAAAATCGGCGCGCAGCAGGTCCAGCGGCACGACAGGGGCGATGTCGAAGGCGTCCAGGTCGGCGGGGATGCCGTCGGTGGGCGGCTCCATCTGGAAGTTGTTGTGCACGGTCTGGCGGCGCAGATATTCGGTGCCCAGGCGGTCGGACACGCCCACCAGCAATAGCTGCATGTTGGCGACGCCGCTGGCCTTGGCGCTTTCCAGCAGCACCCGGCCGTTACCGGCGCTCATCTCGATGGCGATGACCTTGCCGGTGGAGCCGACCTTCCTGGCGGCCGGCAGGGCGAAGGCGCCCCAGCTGGCCCCGACGTCCAGCACGGTCATGCCGGGTTTCAGGATCTGCAGGAAGTAGTCGAGCACCCAGGGCTCGTAGTCCTTGCCGTCATCCAGCTGGCGGGTGATCACCCAGTGCTCGGGCATCCAGAACGTGCAGCCGCGGAACTTCACTTCCATCAGGGTCGGGGCCACGCCGGTCGGCAGTTCGATCGGTCGACGCTTCTTGCGGAACAGGCCCATGATCGTCCTCGTCGGCGACGCGGATTTGCCCCGGCGTCCTGTGCTTGCAGGTAACTAGCCGATTTTGGCCGGCGCGCCATACTCCCCAGGGTTGGGGGAGGCGGTGAATTCGCCGTAACCCGCCCGCAGGGTTCTCGACAAGTCGGCCGACACGCGCCACCTCTAGGATCTTGGTCAAGGGCTGGGAGCCGCCATCGTGATCCGACTGATCCTCAACATCCTGTGGTTCATCATGGGCGGCTGGCTTTCGGGCCTGCTGTGGCTGCTCGGCGGCTTCCTGCTGGCCATCACCATCGTCGGCCTGCCCTATACGGGCGCGGCCTGGCGCATCGCCGGTTTCGCCTTCTGGCCATTCGGCAAGGAGATCGTCAGTCGCGAGCTCGTGGCGGGCAAGGGCGACCTGGGCACCGGTCCGCTGGGCTTTGTGCTCAACGTCATCTGGTTCATCTTCGCCGGCTGGTACATCGCGCTGAGCCATCTGGTCATCGCGTTTGCCGAGGCGATCACCATCATCGGCATTCCCTTCGCCATCAAGGACTTCCAGTTGGCCCTGATCGCCCTGGCCCCGATCGGCCGCGAGGTGGTGGAGGTTCGCCGCTAGACGTCAGAAACCGGTGAACAGGCGGTCGAGGGCGCGGCGGATGTCGTCTTCCTGAGCGAGCAGCGAGCCTTTGCGGTTGCGAAGCGCTGTAGCCCGAATCCCGGCGACGCCCGATACGCTAACGAGCAGCGTTTCTCCTTCGATTACCACCGGCACTTCCAAGCCCGGTATCCCGGCGCTGGCGC
Source organism: Caulobacter sp. 32-67-35 (assembly GCA_002280875.1). Lineage (GTDB taxonomy): Bacteria > Pseudomonadota > Alphaproteobacteria > Caulobacterales > Caulobacteraceae > Caulobacter. The sequence goes on from NCEV01000023.1 coordinate 47,036, forward strand.
CGCGCCTGACCGGTGCGACAACGGCTTCGATCAGATCGCCCAGCAGATGTGAGGACAACACAACGACGAACGGCGCGCCTGCTCGCATGGGCGTTGCCGGATTTTCGCAGAGATCGAACTGCCGCACTCACCAGGTCCGCAAATGGTCCGACAGGAGCCCGTGCTCTTCTACGAAACGGTTGTGCTCGGCGATCGCTTCAGCGTTCTCCGCCGCCCACCGCCGAGCCCGTTCCTCCGCGCCGGCGGGATCGACCTTTTGCAGATGCAGGCGAAGCTGGGTTTCGCTGAGTCCCGCCACGGAAATCCCTAGCCGTCGGGCCTGAGCCAACAGTTCCGGATCAATGCCGAGGTCTAGTTCGGGGGCGTCCATAGGGCGGGAGATTATCATTCCTCGTCATCCTCCGACAGCAGCACGTCCAGGAAGGTCTGGCGGCGGTTGAGGAAGCTGCGCGTCACCGTCACGTGGTCGAGGTCTTCGTACTCCACACGCTCCAGCCCGCGTTCGGAGGTCTCGTAGATCCAGGCGTCGGGATAGCCCAGGATGATCGGCGAATGGGTGGCGATGATCAGCTGCGAGCGGGCCAGCACCAGCTGATGCAGCTTGGCCAGGAACGACAACTGCCGGCTGGGCGACAGGGCGGCTTCGGGTTCGTCGAGGATGTAGAGGCCATCGCCGCGAAAACGGTTCTCGAACAGGGCGAAGAAGGCCTCGCCATGCGACTGCTCGTGCAGGGGGCGAGCGCCATAGGCGCTGGCGATGAAGGATCCGCCCGGGCCGGGCTCCCGGTCGAGCGCTTCAATCTCGGTCTGGACGTTGAAGAAACTCTCGGCGCGCAGGAAGTAGCCGTCGTGCGGACGGATGATCGATCGTACGGGGCGGATGTAGCTGTGAAGCTCGGAATGCGACGCGCGGCTGCTGAAATTGAAATTCCGCGACCCGCCCTCGGCATTGAAGCCCCAGGCCACCGCAAGCGACTCGATCAGGGTCGATTTGCCCGAACCGTTCTCGCCGACCAGGAAGGTGACGCGCGGATGAAAGGCGATGCTTTCCAGCCCGCGCAACACCGGCAGGTTGAAGGGATAGGCTTCCGGATCCCAACCCTCACGGCGCTGGATCAGGGCTTCCACCGGGGGCTTCGGCGACGACAGCGCGGAGGCCTCCGGTGGATTGTCAGATCAACTGTGTGGTCGAAGGCGTCAGCCCGGCGAGATCATCTTCTCCGGACGCACGTACTCGTCGAATTCCTCGTTCGTCAGATAGCCGCCGCCGACGGCTTCCTCGCGCAGGGTGGTGCCGTTCTTGTGCGCGGTCTTGGCGATCTTGGCGCAGGCGTCGTAGCCCAGCTTACCGTTCAGGGCCGTGACCAGCATCAGGCTGTTCTCGACGCCCTTCCTGATGTTGTCGACGCGGGGCTCGATGCCGACGACGCAGTTGTCGGTGAAGCTGATCGCGGCGTCGGCCACCAGGCGCACCGACTGCAGGAAGTTGTAGGCCATCACCGGGTTGAAGACGTTCAGCTCGAAATGGCCCTGGCTGCCAGCGAAGGTCAGGGTGGAGTGGTTGCCAAACACCTGGGCGCAGACCTGGGTCAGGGCTTCGGACTGGGTCGGATTGACCTTGCCCGGCATGATCGACGAGCCGGGCTCGTTCTCCGGCAGGGCCAGTTCGCCCAGGCCGGCGCGGGGGCCGCTGCCCAGGAAGCGGATGTCGTTGGCGATCTTGAACAGCGACGCGGCCACCGTGTTGATGGCGCCGTGGGTGAAGACCATGGCGTCGTGAGCGGCCAGGGCCTCGAACTTGTTGGGGGCGGTAGTGAAGGGCAGGCCGGTCACGCCGGCGATCTTCTCGGCGACCAGTTCGGCAAAGCCGACCGGAGCGTTCAGGCCGGTGCCGACGGCCGTGCCGCCCTGGGCCAGCTGCATCAGCATCGGCAGGGTCATCTCGATGCGGGCGATGCCGTTCTCGATCTGCTGGGCGTAGCCGCCGAACTCCTGGCCAAGCGTCAGGGGCGTGGCGTCCTGGGTGTGGGTGCGGCCGATCTTGATGATGTCCTTCCACGCGGCGGCCTTGGCGGCCAGGGCCTTGTGGAGGTGCTTCAGAGCAGGGATCAGGTCGTGGACCACCTGCTCGGCGCAGGCGATGTGCATGGCCGTCGGGAAGGTGTCGTTCGACGACTGGCTCATATTGACGTGGTCATTGGGGTGGACGGGCTTCTTGCTGCCCATCTCGCCGCCCAGCATCTCGATGGCGCGGTTGGAGATCACCTCATTGGCGTTCATGTTCGACTGGGTGCCGGAACCCGTCTGCCAGACCACCAGCGGGAAGTGGTCGTTCAGCTTGCCGTCGATCACTTCATTGGCGGCGGCGACGATGGTCTCGGCGATCTTCGGATCCAGCTTGCCCAGCGCCAGATTGGCCTCGGCGGCGGCGCGCTTGACGATACCCAGGGCCCGCACCACCGGCAGGGGCTGCTTTTCCCAGCCGATCTTGAAGTTGCCCAGGCTGCGCTGGGCTTGCGCGCCCCAGTAGCGGTCGGCGGCGACTTCGATGGGGCCGAAGGTGTCGGTTTCGATGCGCGTGGCGGTCATGCGGCGGGTCTCCGGAAAAACGGTCGAGCGCGGTCTAGACCCAAGGCGAGCCCAGGGCAACGTTCGCGGTTGCGATATGGCGCGCCGGGCCTTACGGCTCGCCGATCCGGCTGGTTGGAGACACCCATGAGCCCGTACATCGCCCTCTTGCGCGCCGTTAATGTCGGCGGCCGCAAGGTCCTGAAGAACGACCTTCTGGGCCTGGCCACGGACCTGGGATTCGCCGAGGCCAAGACCCTGCTGGCCAGCGGGAATCTGGTGCTCTGGGGCGAGGCCGAAGGCGGCGAGGCGTTGGAGAAGCGGCTTGAGGACGGGCTCGAAAAGCGCATGGGTCTGCGGACCGACTTCATGGTGCGCTCGCCCGCAGAGCTGAAGGCGATCATCGCCGCCAACCCCTATCCGGGGGCGGCGGCGGACCATCCCAGCCACCTGATCGTGAACTTCCTCAAGGCGCCGATCCCTGCCGAGGACGTGACAATCCTGCGCGCGGCGATCACCGGTCCTGAAACCTTCGAGGCGCGAGGCCGCGAGCTGTATGTCGATTTCCCCATCAGCATCGCTGACTCGGTGCTGGATCGCGACTGGAAGAAGACCAGGCGCTCGCCGATTGGGACCACACGCAACTGGAACACCGTGCTGAAGCTGGCCCAGATGGTGGAGGCATGACCCTCGATTTGGACGGTGCCGACTGGACCCACCAGGGCAAGGTGCGCGCCCGCGAGGTCGCGGGCGAGCTGACCCTGGTGGTCGATGGCCTCACTACTCAGGGCAAGTATTACAAGCCCCTGATCTATGAGTTCTTCCGCAAGGTCTGGCGCGGCGCGCGGCCGGCCTGGGGCGAGTTCGAGGTCGACATCTTCATGGAATATGTCGGCGAGCCGCCATGGATGGATCTGGATAACCTGGCCAAGGCGCTGCTGGACTCGATCAAGGGCTATGCCTTCCACGACGACGCCCAGGTCGGCCGGCTGCTGGTGGAGCGCCGGCCGGGGGATCGCGAGCGGATTATCATCCTCGTGCGCAAGCGGGCGTCAGGCCTTTTGCGGCGCACGCTCGAAGGCTGACGCGGCCAGGGCGGTGAACAGCACCATCAGGAAGGCGCCATAGCGGCCCAGGCTGACCGGATCGGACGCGGGCATCAGCGTCTCGAACTGGCCGATCACCACCGCGCTGGCCATCAGGCCCGGCGCGGCGAAGGTCAGCATCGGCAGCATGCGCTTGCCCCGCTTGATGTGACGCAGACGCGCCGCAGCGTGGAACACGAAGGTTACGAACGCCGCCGCCGCGAAGGCGTTGAACGCGTAAAACCAGAAGGCGCGCTCCAGCACGCCGTCTCCGAACGCGGCGTAGAACGCCGTTGCCGCCAGCCAGGCCCCCAGACCCGCGCCGCCAAACACCAAAACGTCCTGCTTTGACACGTCATCCCCTCCCAAGGACTTCCTATGGGAGAACAGTGCAATTTCAGCGCCGGGCGACTTTAGCCTTTCACGGGCAGCAGGAAGTTCCAGTAGGCCAGCAAAAGGCCCAGAACGGCATAGAGCAGGGCGGTGTAGGTGAAGGCCAGTTTGCGCAGCGTGGTCCAGCTGTCGACCCGGCGCCCGCCGCGCCAGACGACCGGCGCCATGATCAGGGTGACGGCGGTCAGCGCGCTGGCCACCAGGGCGCAGGCCGAGGCGGTCACCAGCCAGCCGCTGGGCCAGCCATAGAAGACCCAGGCGATGTCGTCCGACTTGGCGGCGAACACCCCAACGCAGCACAGGGCGATCAGCCACAGGGTCGCCTGCGTGGTCTGCAGAAGGTTGGCCCGCGTCTGAGTCGGGGTCTGGCGGGTCTCGCGACGGTCGCGCATGAAAACGCCCGCCAGGGTGGCGACGGCGGCGAAGGCCGAGAGGGCCACGATCCAGATCAGCAGACCAGCGCCCATGGGAAAGCTGATGCGCTCGAAGGCGGAGAAACCGGGAGACGGATAGAACCGCACCCCGCGCCCGCCGACGGTTTCGAAGACCAGGGTCTTGGCGCTGTCACTGGCCTGGAACACGCCGGGCTTTTCGGTGGCGTTCCACAGGGTGGAACGGCCGTCGGTCAGTAGGGCCAGCTGCCCGTCGGGGGTGACGCGCACTTCGGCCCGCTGGGTAATGCGGCCGATGAAGCCCTCCAGGCCGCCATAGGCGCGGCGTGTGCCCAGATAGTCGCCTTCATAGATCCGGGCCGCTTCCGGGCTGAGGGGGCGCGTGACCGGCACGGCGGGCGCCGGCGCATAGAACCGCTCGATGATCGCGGTCGGCACCACCGACGGCAGGTCGGCGCCGGTGTCGGTGTTCACGGCGATGAACACGCCCAGGCCAAGGTCAGGAACCACGACCATGTTGGAGAAGAACCAAAGGGTTGCGCCATTGTGGCCATAGCCGCGCCGGCCGCCGGGCAGGGCGATGTCCTGGAAGCCGGCGTTCCAGCCGGCCGCCTCTGGCGCGGGCTGGTACATCGGTGTGCGGAAGGCCTGGGCTGTGCGCGGCGAATAGATGGTCTTGCCGTCGATCGTTCCGTTGCCCAGCAGCAGCATCATGTAGCGGCTCATGTCGGCCGCCGTCGAAGAGGCGCCGCCGGCGGGAGCGACCTGGCCGGTCATTTCGGGCGGCTGCTCGCGCCAACCCAGCTGGGTCCAGCGGAAGCCCGCCGAGCGGTCGGCGGCCAGGGCCGGGGCCATCGGCGCGGGGAGGCCGTCACGCCAGGGGCGGGCGTCGCGGAAGGTGGTGTGGGTCATGCCGGCCGGGAAAATGATCTCTTCGGCGACCAACTGCTCGAAGGGCTTGCCGGTGACATTGGCCACGGCCGCGCCGGCCAGGGCCACGCCATAGTTGGAATAGGTCGGCAGACCGCCGGGCTCGCGCACGCGGCGGGGGCGCTCCTGACGCAGGTATTCGTTCAGCGGCCGTACGCGCTTCCAGTCCTGCTCAAACAACTGGCCCATGGCGCGATCCTCGAACCCGGGCGTGTGGGTCATCAGGTGGCGAAGCAGAACCGGGGCCATGTCCTTGCCGCGCACCTGCAGCGGCTCGGGCAGGTACAGATTGACCGGACCGTCCAGGCGCATCCGCCCGGCCTCGATCTGGTTCATCAGGGCGATCCAGGTGAACGTCTTGGAGATCGAGGCGATGCGGAACAGCGTCCGGTCCGGGTCAACCGCGCGGCGCTCCTTCAGGCTGGCGACGCCATAGCCCTTTTTCAGCACCACCTGGCCGTTCTGCACGACGGCGATGGTTACGCCGGCGATGTGGTCTTCGACCATGCTGCGACGGATCAGGCCGTCGACAAAAGCCTCCAGCTCCGCAGGGGGCAGGGGTGTGACCCCGGGGATAGGCGGCGCGATGGGAGCCACCGGGGCTACGGCGGGCCTGGGCGCAACGGCCCGTCGGGGCGTCGCCGGCCGGGGGCGACGTCGCAGGCTGGTATAGGGGCGAGGACCTTCGGGCGCGACAGAGGTCTGCGCCGGGGGCGCGGCCTGAGGCGGCGGCGCGGTCTCCTGGGCCTGGGCGACAGTCGCCGAAACCAGAAAACCGATCATGGCCGCAACAAGCGCGGCACCGGACGAAAAGCGCGACGTCAAGGCCGACCCCCGAGGCTGAATGACTGAGCCGACTTCTAGGGCGCCTCGCACCGCGTTCAAAGGGCGGCGTGCGCGATTGACGTCTATTGCTGGGGACGTTGTCAGGGCGCCCCGTCCTTGCGCCTTGAAACGGAGTCCGCGGGCAGGAACGATGCAGGACAGGGACCCATCCAGGCCCGCCGGCTCGATATCGTCAGGTCCTAGGTCTTGAACCGGGCGAAGGGCGTGGGAATGGCGGTGCCGGACGCCTTGGCCAGCAGGCGGCCCTCGCTGTCATAGAGCTCGCCCTCTGTGAAGCAGACAGTCCTGCCCCACTTCACCACCCGCCCGACGCCGCGCAGGTGGCCCGGCATGGCGGGGCGCAGAAAACTGGTCTTCATTTCCAGAGTCGGGACGACATGGGTCATGCCCGAGGTGATCATGCCCGCCACCGACATGCACTCATCCAGCATGGCGCAGACATAGCCGCCCTGGATCTGCCCCATCGGATTGCACAGCAGGTCGGCGCGCGCCTCGAACCCGACCTCGACCTCGCGGTCGGCCTGGCGCACGGCCAGCAGCCGGAAGCCCAGGGTGCGTGACCCCGACGGCGCGTTCTTGGACGCGCGGAACCGTTCGAGGATCGCCTCGTCGGTCAGAACCTGAGGTTGGTCCGCCGCGACGTCGCTCACCCGCTACTTCTTCCGGAACTGGTCGAGGGAGATGATCTTCGGCGTGTCGTCGCCGCCGCTGTCGGCGGGGGCCTCCGGCTCGGGCTCGACGGTGGGTTCCGGCGGAACCACATCGGGGGCCTCGAACTGCAGGGCGAACTGCACCGATGGGTCATAGAAGCGCGTCACGGCTGCATAGGGCACCGACAGCCGCTTGGGCTGGCCGCCGAACTTGAGGGTGACTGAAAAGAACGTCTCGCCTGGCGCCAGGTCCCAGTACTGGTGCTGCAGGATGATGGTCATCTCGTCGGGATACTTGCCCAGCAGGTCCTGCGGGCCGGACACCCCGGCCGCCTGGGTCTTGAAGGTGATGTACAGGTGGTGCGGCTCAGGCAGGCCTCCGGGCGCGGCCGCCTTGCGCAGAGCAGCCTTCACGACGCCCCTGAGGGCGTCCTGGGCCATGGCCTCGTATTGCATAAGATCTTCAGGCGGATTGGTAGGGGCCATGCGGTCCGTCGGGAAACTTGGGAACTGAAACAGAACCCCTAGCGTAGCGCGTCGCGGCCTCGGGGCAAAGATGCGGGATCCGGCGAGCGGGCTACTAATTTTGAAAATGGTTAAGTGGAGGGATTCTGTTGGCAGGCTCCCCCATTCCTTCTCGAAGAGAGGAGGGAGCCTCGGCTACCACTGTGGAAAGTGGAGGGATTCTGTTGGCAGGCTCCCCCATTCCTTCTCGAAGAGAGAGGAGGGAGCCTCGGCTGCCACTGTGGAAAGTGGAGGGATTCTGTTGGCAGGCTCCCTCCGGGCCCCGCCTAAGGATCTGAACCCCTAGGACTTAAGAGGCGAATTCACCTGCACCGCATTACGCGGCGACGGCGAACTCTTCAGCGAAGTTATCGTTCGCAGTTAGTTTAGCGGCCCGATACGGTGAGCCACGCCGAGAGAAAGCATAACACCTTTACACGTCTGTCGATGCTGATCGGCCCCATGCAGTCCCGTGATAACTCGGGAGAGATTGGTGGAGCCGCCGGGAATCGCACCCGGGTCCAGTCCGCTTATTACGTGCGCGTTTATCCCCATAGTCCGGCCGAGACCGGACATCTTCAATATAGGGCGTTCGCGCCCTGGATGGAAGGCTCGTGTGGTTCTTCTTCGCCGAGGCTGAGCTGGCATCGATCAGGCGACCCGTGGCGACGGTCCCGGTGTCCTCGAGCGCTGCTCTACCGCTTTAACGTCCTGAAGGTCAGCTGACCGGCTGGGACGTCGGCGGGGTCGCCGCCGGCGCGTCGGCTTCCGGTTCGTCCTCCGACGGCAGGGGTACAGCCGGCGGCTGCGGCCGGGCGTTGGCGGCGGGCTTTAGCTGGCCACCTGCGGCGATTAGCTGGTCGTAGGCCGCCTGCTGGCGTGAAACATCCGCGCCCCGGGGGAACACGGCGTCGAACCGGGCGTCCCGTCCCACCGCCGCGTTCAGGGCCAGGCCGAGGGCCCTGGCGATCGAGCCCACCTCGGCATCGTCGCAGGCGCGCCGCAGGTGCCGGGCCTGACCGGCGACCAGCAGGGTGATGTCCCAGGCCACGCCGTCCAGACAGACAGGCGATACCGAGCCGTCGCCATAGTCCACGGTCACGTCTCGCGGTTGGCCCCACATCGCATCGCCGCTCAGGGCCTTCAGCGCCGGGATCTGTTCCGACGGCAGCTCGGCATTGATGTCGACCCGGCGGTCGATTTCCGGCGTGCAGCAGCCCAGGCCGGCCCGGGCCTGAACGAAGGCCCGGCCGTCGCGGCGCGTGGTGACGCGGATCACCGCCTGGCGTACGCCGCGCGAGGGGCGCGCCCAGACCTCCAGAACCATCTCGCCCCGGCGCACCAGCTGGTTCTGCAACGGCTGCAGGCCCCACAGGCGATAGAGCAGAGGATCGACGCCATTGGCGATCGGCACGGGCTCTTCGCGCCGCCCCAGGCGCCGGCCGTGCAGCGGCTCGATTTCCGACGAGGGCCTTGGGATTTCTGGCGACCACCAGACGGCCGGGTTGGGCGCGGGCGGCGGCAGGTCGGGATCAAGCGCGGGCGGAGCCTGCTGAGCAGCGAGGGCCAGCCCCGCGATCCATCCAGCCAGGCTCATAGCCGCGCTCCATCACATGCCTTCGACGCCCCGCTCGATGGAAAGCACCCCCGTGCGGGAAAGTTCCACCAGGCCCAGCGGCCGCATCAGGTCCAGGAACTTGTCGATCTTGGACGGCGCGCCCGAGATCTCGAACACGAAGCTCTCCAGGGTGGTGTCCACCGGCTTGGCGCGGAAGATGTCGGCCACGCGCAGGGCCTCGACCCGGTCGGCGCCCGAACCGCGCACCTTGACCAGGGCCAGCTCGCGCTCGACGCCGTTGGGATCGCGGGTCACGTCGTGGACGCGGCGGACGCTGACCACCTTCTGAAGCTGGGCCTCGATCTGGTCCAGTACATGCCGCGTGCCGCGCGTCACCACGGTGATGCGGCTGGTGTGAGCCTTGTGGTCGGTCTCGGCGACCGTCAGGCTCTCGATATTGTAGCCGCGCGCGGCGAACAGCCCGACCACGCGATGCAGCACGCCTGGTTCGTTATCCACCAGCAGAGCGAAGGTCGCCGTCTGCTCGGCTTCGGAGGCGACGGGCATGTCGTAGGCGGATCCGGAGGCGGCGGGGGCGTTGGTCATCAGGCGCGCTTCTTTTCTGTCTTGGCCACGTGCTGGCGCAGCACGCGGTTGATCTCGGTCTGATAGGGCTTGTCGCCCGCATGTTCCTTGAACCAGCCGACCACATCGGCGTCCAGCGCCACGGCGTCAGGATGTGCGCGCGGCTCGCCAAGGCCAGGCCGTCGCGCCAGGAGGGCGTTCTCCGCAGGGGCTTCGGGAATACCCACTGTATCGATCTTATCGTCGGGCAGGGCGTCGAGTTTTGCCAGACGCTCTACCTGCTCAGAACTAAGCGTTGTCTTGTTCATAGATTTTGCGCTCCCAAGGAGTCGCTTTCCGCGCGCTGATGATCCGAACTCGTTCCGCATCCGTGCCACCAATATAGATGTGAACCACCAGCAAGACCGTAACAAATCCGACAACACCGACCGCGTGCCATCGTTGCTCACCGTCGATGAACCGGTCCGGGTAAACCACGTTGAGCGGATCGGCCCAGACCAGTTTTGCGTCGTCAAAAGCTACGCCGTGGTTGGCCGGATTAGATCTTGCCTTCTGCGCGCCCCATTCGAATATCACCATGACGGGTATTTGTTGAAATACCCGTCATGGCTGTAAACCTTAAACCAGTCCCGCCCCAGCCGCGCCGATGACGTTTCCGATGTCCTCGACGTCGCCCATGATCATCTCGTTGTGGGCCTTGCCCGAGGGGATCATCGGCAGGCAGTTCTCATGCTTCTCGACGCGGCAGTCGAAGACCACGACCTTGTCGCTGTTGATCATTTCCAGGATCTTGCCGTCCAGCTCGGCCGGATCCGAGCAGCGGATGCCGACGGCGCCATAGGCCTCGGCCAGCTTCACAAAGTCGGGCAGGCTGTCGGAATAGGAGTGGCTGTAGCGCTCGCCGTGCAGCAGCTGCTGCCACTGGCGGACCATGCCCATCCACTCGTTATTGATGATGAAGATCTTGACCGGCAGGTTGAACTGGATCGCGGTCGACAGCTCCTGGATGCACATCTGGATCGAGGCTTCGCCGGCGATGTCGACGACCAGGGCGCCCGGATGGGCCATCTGCACGCCCAGGGCGGCCGGCAGGCCGTAGCCCATGGTGCCCAGCCCTCCGGAGGTCATCCAGCGATTGGGCTCCTCGAAGCGGTAGAACTGCGCGGCCCACATCTGATGCTGGCCGACCTCGGTGGTGATGTAGGTGTCGCGGCCCTTGGTCAGTTCGTACAGCCGCTCGATGGCGTACTGCGGCTTGATGGTGGTTTCCGAGGTCCGGTACTTCAGGCACTGGCGCGCGCGCCACGTATCGATCTGGGCCCACCAGTCGGTCAGGGCGGCCTTGTTGGGCTGATGGCCGGCGGCCTTCCACGCGGCGATCATATCCTCGAGCACACTGGCGGCGTCGCCGATGATCGGCAGGTCGACGCGGACGTTCTTGTTGATCGACGAGGCGTCGATATCGATGTGGATCTTCTTGCTGCCCGGCGAGAAGGCGTCCAGCCGGCCGGTGACGCGGTCGTCGAAGCGGGCGCCGACGCAGATCATCACGTCGCAGTCATGCATGGCGTTATTGGCTTCGAACGTGCCGTGCATGCCCAGCATGCCCAGCCAGGCCGGATCGGCGGCCGGGAAGGCGCCCAGGCCCATCAGGGTCGAGGTGACCGGCGCGCCGGTCAGGGCCTGGAACTCGCGCAAGGCCGCGCTGGCCTTGGGGCCGGCGTTGATGACGCCGCCGCCGGTATAGAAGATTGGCCGGCGGGCGCGGGCGATCATCGCCGCCGCCTCGGCGATGCGGTTTGGCTCGCCCTTGGTCCTGGGGTTGTAGGCGTGGGTCGAGGCCACTTCCGTCGGGCCGTAATATTCGCCCTTGGCGAACTGCACGTCCTTGGGGATGTCGATCAGCACCGGGCCGGGGCGGCCGGTGGTCGCGATCTTGAACGCCTCATGGATGATCTGCGGCAGGTCGCGGACGTCTTTGACCAGATAGTTGTGCTTGGTGCACGAGCGGGTCATGCCGACGGTGTCGGCCTCCTGGAAGGCGTCGGTGCCGATCAGGTGGGTCGGGACCTGGCCGGTGATGACGACCATCGGGATGGAGTCCATCAGGGCGTCCATGATGCCAGTGATGGCGTTGGTCGCGCCCGGGCCCGAGGTGACCAGCACGACGCCCGGCTTGCCCGAGCTGCGCGCATAGCCTTCTGCGGCGTGGGTCGCGCCCTGCTCGTGGCGAACCAGGATGTGCTGCAGGCGCGGCTCGTGGAACAGCGCGTCATAGATCGGCAGCACCGCGCCGCCCGGATAGCCGAACAGCACTTCGACGCCCTGGTCCACGAGGCCGCGAACCACGATCTCGGCGCCGGTCATGGCGCGGTCGATGGTTTCGCTGGGAGCCGGGCTCTCGATGGTTTGATGGGCGGTCATGGCAAAGGTCCGAAAGGGGGTGGCGGTCCGTAGGGGGGCGGAGAAGACGGAGGCTGAAAAGAAAAAAGGTCCCGAAGGACCTTTGCGCGCGCGACTGAACTACGACGTGACTTCGAGGTCACATCGCGGACAGTCGCTCCATAAGTACGATCATGGTTTTGCGCACGAGTCTTGCTCCAAAGCTACGGAAAGGGTGATGCCATGCGCGAAAGGGGGCGTCAAGGTGGGTTTCAAGGCATGGATGTGCCTTATTGTCCCAATTTGGCGTCCAGCGTGTCGAGCAGCAGCTGCAGGGCCGCCCCGGCGAAGGCCTGCATGTTGGCGGGCCGGTCATTGACGCCCGTTTCGAGGGTGGCGCTGACGGCGGTCTCCGCACCGACCACGGCCGTGCAGGTGTGGCCGGGCAGGTCGCCATAGCGGTTGCCGTCTGGCCCTGCGGCTCCCGTTTCGGACAGGCCCCAGGTGGCTTTCAGGTTGGTGCGCGCCACGCGGGCCAGCAGCACGGCATAGGGCTCGCTGGCCGAGCGCAGGCCGTCCATGGCCTTCTGCGGGATGTCCATCAGGGTGAGCCGGGCCCGCGCCGTATAGACGACCGCCCCGCCCACATAGAATTTCGACGCGCCCGGCACGGCCAGCAGGGCCGCCGAGATCAGGCCGCCCGACGAGGATTCGGCGATGGCGAGGGTTTCGCCGCGCGCGATCAGGCGCTCGGCGACGCGTTCGGCGAGGGTGTTGAGGTCGGACATCAGGCATTCCTCTTGGTCACGGGCGAGCGGGGTCAGACCCGCGCCCAGTCGGGCGTCTGGTTCCTGAACCAGGTCAGCTGGCGTTTGGCGTAGCGGCGGGTTTCCTGGCGCGCGGCGTCCAGGGCCTGGTCCAGGGTGGTCTCGCCGCGCAGGTGGGCGGCCAGTTCGCGATAGCCCAGGGCCTTGAGCGCGGGCAGGGCGGGGCTGAGGCCGCGCGCTTCCATGGCCGCGACTTCCTCCAGCGCCCCGTTCTGCACCATCACTCCCAGGCGCGCGTCGCAGCGGGCGTAGAGGTCGGCGCGCGGCGGATCCAGCACCACGCCCTTCCAGCTGCCCGGCGCCAGAGAGGGGCGGGTGTCGTTCTGCCATTCGGTCAGGGAGCGGCCGGTGGCTATGGCGACGGCATGGGCGCGCAGCAGGCGCTGGCGGTCGCCGACCTCGATGCGGGCGGCGGCCTCGGGGTCGAGCTTGGCCAAGCCTTCGCGAAATTCGTGTTCGCCCTGGGCTTCATAGAGCAGGCCGGAGATCTCGCGCTGGGTGTCCGAAACCGCCGGCACGTCGGCCAGGCCATGGGTCAGGGCGCGGAAATAGAGGCCGGTGCCGCCCACCACCACGGCCGGCTTGCCGCGATGGTCGATGTCGCGCAGGGCGACCATGGCCGCCTCCAGCCACTTGCCGACCGACCAGGTCTGGGCCGCATCCACCGTGCCGAACAGGTGATGCGGAACCGCCGCCATGTCTTCGGGCGATGGGCCGGCGGTCAGCACGCGCAGGCCGGCATAGATCTGCATGGAGTCGGCATTGACGATCTCGCCGCCGATTTCCTGGGCCAGACGCAGGGCATAGGCCGACTTGCCGCTTGCGGTCGGGCCGGCGATCAGCCAGATGCGGGGCGCGATGTCCAAGCTCTCCATGATCCCGACCGTCCTCACCGTGGTGGGGGCCGACCCCACCGCTTACGCCCAAGCCGTGTCGCGCGTCGAGGCGGCTCTGTCCACCCGTCCCGCGCCGCTGGGACCGCTGGCGGCGGACTTCCTTCTCGAGCGCGATGAGGTCGAGGCGCTGACGGCGCTGCTGGCCGACCTGCCGGTCGATTTCGCGATCCAGCCGGTCGAGAACCGCAGGAAGCGCCTGCTGATCGCCGACATGGACTCCACCATCATCAATGTCGAATGCCTGGACGAACTGGCTGATTTCGCTGGCGTGAAAGCGCAGGTCTCCGAAATCACCGAGCGGGCCATGCGCGGCGAACTGGCCTTTGAGGACGCCCTGCGCGAGCGGGTCGGTATGCTGACCGGCCTGTCGGTCGACGCCCTGCAGGCCTGCTACGACGACCGCGTGCGGCTCAACCCCGGCGCCGAGACCCTGGTGAAGACCATGGCGGCGCATGGCGCGCGCTGCGCCCTGGTCTCAGGCGGCTTCACCTTCTTCACCAGCCGGGTTGCGCAGGCGGCGGGCTTTCATCTGAACCGCGCCAACACCTTGATCGAGGCCGATGGCAAACTGACCGGCAAGGTCGGTGATCCGATCCTGGGCAAGGAGGCCAAGCTGGCCGCCCTGATCGAGGAGACCGCGCTGCTGGGCCTGACCCCCAGCGACGCCCTGGCCGTGGGCGACGGCGCCAACGACCTGGCCATGATCGAGGCCGCCGGCCTGGGCGTCGCCTATCGCGCCAAGCCCATTGTTGCGGCCCAGGCCCACGCCAAGGTCGACCATGCCGACCTCACCGCCTTGCTTCACTTCCAGGGCTATACGGTCTCGGAGTTTGCAGCATGAGTTTCCCCCGCCGCGTCGAAGCCGTCGTCTTCGACATGGATGGCCTGTTGCTGGACACCGAGATCGTCTATCGCGCCGCCATGATCGAGGCCGGCTCGGTGTTTGGCGTCGCTTTCACCGGCGAGATCTATGCCTCGATGGTCGGCCGGACCAATCCGGAATGCGGCGTGCTGCTGCGCGATCTCTATGGCGAGGCGTTTCCGGTCCAGGCCTATTTCGAGCGTGTCTGGAGCGACGTCGAGGACCTGCTGGAGGCCGAGACCAAGCTTAAGACCGGCGTGATCGAGATCCTCGACTATCTGGACGAGGTCGGCCTGCCGTGCGCCATCGCCACCTCGAACGGCATGGTGTCGGTCGAGAAGTATCTGGGGCGCTTTGATCTGCTGAGCCGCTTCAACGCGGTGGTCGCCAATGCCGACGTCATTCGCCACAAGCCGCATCCCGATCCCTATCTGGAGGCCGCCAGCCGCCTGGGCGTCGATCCCGCCCACTGTCTGGCGCTGGAGGATTCACACCCCGGCGTCCGCGCCGCCCATGCGGCCGGCATGATGACGGTGATGGTGCCCGACATCCTCGATCCCAACGAGGAGATGCACGACAAGTGCGTCCACATCGCCGACAGCCTGCATGTGGTGCTGGATCTGCTTAAGGCGTCGGTCTGAGTTGAGCGGCTTCAGGCCTGGCGCAGCGCGGCCGTCTCTGTCTCGCCCGGCAGATCGATCGACCAGTCGCCCAGGAACTCGGTCAGCTGGCTCAAGCCCATGGGCTTGGCGATGTGATAGCCCTGCGCCAGGTCGCAGCCCATCAGTTGCAGCGCGGCCAGGGCCTCACGGGTCTCGACGCCCTCGGCGGTGACCTTCATGCCCAGGCTGTGGGCGAGGTCGATGGTGGACTTGACCAGCAGCGCATCCTTGCCGCCGGCTTCCAGCGACATCACGAAGGCCTTGTCGATCTTCAGTTCGTCGGCGCGGATCTGCTTCAGATAGGCCAGTGACGACAGGCCCGAGCCATAGTCGTCGATCGAGACGGGGATGCCGGCGGCGGCGAAGCGTTCCAGAACGGCCAGAGCCACCTCGGGATTGCCGATCACGGCCGTTTCGGTGATTTCGAAACACAGCCGCGCGCCTTCACGTGTCACCTGCTCGATGGCCCGGTCGGCGAAGTCGGCGTCGTCGATGAGGCGGCCGGAGATGTTGACCGACATCAGCACGTCATGACCGGCCGCGCGCAGGATCTTCTGGTCGGCGATGGCCTGGGTCAGCACGTAATCGGTCAGGGCGCGAATGTGGCCCGTCTCCTCGGCCATGCCGACGAACAGGTCCGGGCGCATCAGGCCGCGCGTGGGGTGCTTCCAGCGCACGAGGGCCTCGACGCCGGTGATCTGGCCGGTGCGCAGGTCCAGCTTGGGTTGATGGTTCAGGAAGAGCGCGCCGGTGGTCACGGCATCCAGCATCTCGCTCATCAGCGACAGATTGCTGGCGGGGTCGCCATAGGCCACGGGGTCGAACAGCATCACCTTGCGGTTGGCCGCGCGGCCCTGGTCCAGGGCGATCAGGGCCTGCTCGATCAGGCGCGGGGCGTCCAGCGCGCCGGCTGTGGTGGCCGCCAGGCCGTGGGTCAGGTGAATGTCGACCCGCTCGCCGCCCACCCGGATGGGGCGTTCGAGGTCTTGCACCGAGCGATCGATCAGCGGCAGCAGGGCGGCAAGATCGGTGAGGTTGGAGACGACGCACAGGGTCGATGTGGTCAGGCGCCCCACCAGCAGGCCGGGGCTGATCGCCGTGATCCGCTCGCCCAGATCCGCGATCAGCTGGGTGGCCAGGGTGTAGCCGATGGCGCCGCGCATGAAGGGAAAGCGATCCAGGCCGACGGCGCTGATAATCACCTGTTCGCCCTCTGCGGCGCCGGCCAGGCGGGCGGAGATCTCGCGCTCCAGGGCCCGGCGGTTGGGCAGGCCGGTTTCCGCGTCGTGCAGCGTTTGATGGATCATCTTGGCTTCGCGGTCACGGATCTCCGCGGCCATCAGGTTGAAGCTGCTGGCCAGACGTCCGATTTCGTCATGGGTCTGGACCTCAACCCGAACGTCCTCGCCGCGCTGCAGACGACGGGCTGCGGCGTCCAGGGCGGCGATGGGACGGGCCAGCCCGCGCGACAGGGCCCAGCTGGCGACAACCACCAGAGCCGCGCCAAGCAGTCCGGCCAGGATGACGGCCGCGAACAGCGGGCGATAGGGCGCCATGGCCTTGGCCATCGGATAGCGCAGGACCAGCGCCGCCGCGCCGTCCTGGCTCAGCGATTTGAGGGGTTTGACCAGCACCAGATTATCAGCGCGGCCGGCCTTCAGCAGTTCGGGCTCGTGGGTCCTGGCCTGCAAGGCCTGGTCGACATAGGCGCCGATCCTTTCGGGATCAAAGCTGGTGTCGGTGGTGATCCACTGGCCATTGCGCTGGTCGAACACCTGGGCGTCCAGGTCGATGGCCGACAGGCCCTCCAGGGCCTGCATCTCGCGATCGTCCAGCTTGGCGGCGAAGACGATCCAGCCGTTCAGGGTCGGCGCCATGATCGGTGCGGAAATGATCTGATAGGGCGCGTTGTCGATGACGAACACGCCCTGGGCGCCGTCTTCGGCGTCCAGCGCCGCCCATAGCTTGTCGAGGTCCAGAAGGGCCGGATCGAGGCCGATGACGTCGCCCTCGACGCCGACCGTGAAGGCCAGGTCCAGGCCCAGACGCTGGCGCAGATTGGTGATGGCGGACTCGACGGTGGGCGCATCGCGGGTGGCGACCGCAGACCTGAAGCCGAAGTCGCGTGACAGCAGGTCGGCGCCGTCGCGCAGGCGCTGGGTGCGCAGCGCCCAGACGCGGTCGAACACCGTACCGCTGACCGCCAGTTCCTTGCGCACCGTCTGCTGGGCGTTACCCGCGATGGCCAGGTAGACCGTGACCGCCACAAGGCTCAGGGCCAGGGCAAAAAGCCCGGCGTAAAGAACGGTCAGCTTGGTCTGGAGGCGGTTGAACACGGCGGGTCTCAGTGATGCGCCGCCGGCGCGCGCAACTCGATGGTCACGGCTTCGCGCGTGGCCCCGCCGCCCAGCGAGGTCACGGGGAGGACCTTTTCGTTCTTCGGGCCGCGCAGATAGGGGTGCCAGACACGGACCACGACCGGGCCCGAGGGCGCGTCGGCGATGGTGGCCACCCCCGAAGCGTCGCTCTTGGCCGCATAGGCGGTGTCGACCACCTTGATGAAGCCGACCATCTGGTCGTGAATGTTGCAGCCGATGGCGGCCGCGCCAGCCGTCGGTAGCTTGACGATACGGTTCTCTTCCCGCCCGTACAGCTTCAGCTCGAACTTGTTGCCCGGCGAAAAGGAATAGACGTGGTGGCGCACCTTATCGAGGTTGGGGAACGCCACCTCGGCCCCGGCGGGCACGATCAGCACGAAGGGCGAGAACTGGATGTTCTGCTGCTGAACGCGGTAAGGCCAGGGGAACTTGATCGGCCCCCGGCTGGGCTGGCCGCCGGGATGAACCGTGACCACGGCGTCTGAAACCGGCTTTCCATTGGCGCCGCGCACCGTGACGGTCAGGCTGCCCGCCAGGGCGTCGCCGCCCATTATTGCAACCAGGAGAAGTGCGGTAGCGAATTTCATGCCGAACATCTAGCGGCTTTCAAATGAAATCGGCGTTAACACCAGTGTTGTCCCCCGGCGTAGGGCCTCTAATCTGGAAACCTTCTGTAAAGTCTTCTGAACGACCCTCTGAACCTGAATGACACGGTGGGCAGGGCGCGTCCTGTCGACGGCGGGGGCGATATGCGGCGGCAACTCTTGAAGGCCCTGGGTCTGGCGGCGGTCGTGGCCGGAACCCTGGGATGCGCCGCCGGCGCGACCGCGGCCGAGATCGAAACCGGCGGCAAGCTGTTGCTGACCGGCGGCGTCAGTTCGCTGGAAGGCGGCGCGGGCGGCGGCCTGGCCACCTGGGCGGTCATCGCGGGTAACGAGACCAACAACGGCGTCGGCGGCAAGGTCCATGCGACCTATGTCGACGTCTCCGATTACACCCTGCGCGCCGCGGGCGCGGCTGTCGGCCTCCATGACCGCATCGAGCTGTCGGTCGCCCGCCAGGAGTTCGATACCGGCGCCACGGGCGCCAAGCTGGGCCTGGGCAAGGGCTTCACCTTCAAGCAGGACATCGTGGGCGTGAAGCTGCGGGTGCTGGGCGATGCGGTGTATGAGCAGGACACCTGGGTCCCGCAGGTGTCGATCGGCGCGCAGTACAAGAAGAACAATCAGGACGCCATTGTCCGCGCCATCGGCGGCAGGAAGGACAGCGGCGTCGACTACTATGTCGCCGCCACCAAGCTGGTGCTCGACAAGAGCCTCGTCTTGAGCGGCGCGATGCGCCTGACCAAGGCCAACCAGACCGGCCTGCTGGGCTTCGGCGGCGACAAGAACGATAGCTACACGGCCCAGTTCGAAGGTTCGGCCGGGTTGCTGCTCAGCAAACGCCTGGCGGTGGGCGCCGAATATCGCACCAAGCCCAGTAATCTGGGCTTCGCCAGGGAAGACGACTGGGTCGACCTGTTTGCCGCCTATGCGATCAACAAGACGGTGTCGGTGACGGCCGCCTATGTCGATCTTGGCGAAATCGCCACGTTCAAGGACCAGCGCGGGGTCTATATCTCGCTGCAGGCCGGCTTCTAGGAGCGCGCAGGATGCGTCATTTCACCCAGAGCGCGGCCCTGGCGGCTGTCATCGCCCTCGGCCTGGCCGGTTCAGCCCTGGCTCAGGACGCTGTCCCGCCCGGCGAGCAGCCTGTCGATCCCTATGTCCAGTCCAACGCCAATGCCGGCGCCAAGCCGATGGACGACACCAGGGTGTTCGAGGCCTTCCGAGGCAAGGATGGCCTCGTGCGCATCGCCGCCGACACGGTCGATCGCAGCATGGCCGACCCGCGCATCAAGGAGATCTTCGCCACCACCGACGTTCCGCGCCTGAAGCGGACCCTGGCCGAGCAGTTCTGCTACGTGCTGGGCGGCGGCTGCGCCTATAGCGGCCGCGATATGGCGGCGGTTCACAAGGACATGGGCGTCACCAACCGGGACATGAACGCCCTGATCGAGAACCTGCAACTGGCCATGGACAAGGAGGGCGTGCCCTTCTTCGCGCAGAACAAGCTGCTGGCCAAGCTGGCGCCCATGCAGCGCAGTGTCGTCGAGCGGTAATTCTAATCTTCCGCTCTCCCCGGCGTCCGCCGGGAAGAGCGGGTGTGTAGGCTTGAGCTATTTCCCGCCTGGAACGGCTTCCGCGTAGCGCGGCCAGTTCTTTGACAGTTCATCCACCACCAGGTCGCCGGTCTTGAACGCCGCATCCAGCGAAGACTGCAGCGCCGGCACGCCGGTATGGTCGCCCAGCAGGTTGGTCGCCGCGTCGCCGCCGGGCGGCTGGGTGGTGTAGTTGCTGGCGGTGCGCAGCACCAGCACGCGCCGGGGATCCGCGCGCCCGGCCCGGCCCAGGGCGTCGATGGCGGCCAGAACGCCGGTGTCTTCCATGCCGGTCATCACAAAGCCGTCCTGGTCCCCGGTCCAATAATTGGCCCAGGCCTCGTAGTGCCGGTTCAGGATCTCGCCGTGCCAGAAGGCCTGGCCGCTGACCTCGTCGCCCTTCAGCACCCTCGGCGGTGTCTGGGCCATCGGCAGGCCGACATAGGGCGCGCGCAAGGCCTTCAGCGCCTCATTATCGGCGATGGCCGAGCCCTTGGTCAGGTCAAAGGCCCAGTCGCGCAGGGCGGTGTTCAGCGGAAACAGGTTGTAGTTCGGCGCGGGCGGGGCGGGGGTCTGGTACGGCGCCTTGCGATCGAACGGGATCAGGCCGGTGCTCCAGCCCTTGGGCGTCTCGCGCGGATCGATGGCGTAGCCAAAGTCGCTGTCGATCACCGCGCCGATCCAGGCGGCCGAGCCGACCGAGCCCTGGTTGGGATTGACCCCGGCGATGGCCGCGACCAGCCAGTAGCTTTTCGACAGGTCAAAACGGGGGTCCAGGCCCAGGGCCATGGTCGAGATCGCCGCGCGGCCCGTGCCCATGCTGGTGGAGACCAGCAGGGTCTTGCGCACCGGGTCATAGCGCAGGTCTCGATAGCCGGCCTTGAAGGGCAGTTTTTCGGGCATGACCTGCGCCCAGGCCTGGGAGCGAGCAGGCAGGCGACAACCGCGAGACGACGCATGGGCTTTCCCGGATAGAAAAAGGGCCGCGAGAGAATCTCGCGGCCCTGGTTCTTACTGCGCTTGCGGTCCGCGCTGGAAGTACTTGAAGAAGGCGCTGTCGGGCGACAGCACCAGGGTGGCGTCTCCCTGACCAAGCGATGCCTCATAGGCCTGCATCGAGCGATAGAAGGCCGCGAAGTTGGGATCCCGGCCAAAGCTGGACGCGAACAGTTCGGCGCGGCGGGCGTCGCCCTCACCCCGGATCTTTTCGCCTTCCTCGGTGGCGGTAGCCACGATCTCGCGCTTCTGCTGCTCGCCGATCGCGCGAAGCTGGGCGGCTTCCTGTTGACGGGCGGTCTGCATGCGCTCGAACACCGCCTTCTGGTTGGCTTCGGGCAGGTCGGCGCGCTTGATCCGCACGTCGATGATCTGGACGCCCAGGTTGGACGCGGCGACCTGACGGGCGACATCGTCGCGAATGGCGGCCATCACCACGGCGCGCTTGCCGGCGATCACTTCCTCGGAATTGGCGCGGCCGATCGTCTGGCGCAGCGAAGCGTTGACGATGCGCTCCAGCCGGTCGCGAGCCACGGTCTCGTCGCGCAAGGTGCGATAGAACTGGCGCGGATCGCTGATCCGGTAGCGGACGAAGGCGTCAACCACCAGGCGCTCCTGGTCGGCGGCGATCACCTCTTCCTGGTCGGCGTTCAGGGCGATGTTGCGGTTGTCGAACTTCAGCACCTGATCCAGGAACGGCGCCTTCAGGTGCAGGCCTGGCGATTTGACCACCCGGATCGGGTCGCCGAAGCGAACCACCAGGGCCTGCTGGCGCTGATCGACCTGATAGACTGTCGAGCCCAGCAGGACGAGCAGGGCGCCGGCGGCGACGCCGATGGCGGCGAGACGGTTTTGCGGGCGGATCATTGGACGGCTCCGTCAACGGACTTGACGACGGTGGCGGTTCTCGGACGGAACGCATCGGGGGGCAGGATCACCGGAGCGCTGGCGCCCTTGCTGTCGATGATCACCTTGTTCGAATTGGCCAGCACGCGCTGCATGGTCTCGATGTAGAGACGCTCGCGCGTGACGGCCGGGGCCAGCTTGTACTGGTCGTAGATCTGGTTGAAGCGCGCGGCTTCACCGGCGGCTTCCCGCACGACCTGTTCGCGATAGCCCTTGGCCTGCTGCACGATCTGGGCGCTCTGGCCGCGGGCGACGTTGGCGGCCGACTGGGCGTTCTGGCTGGCGCGCTGCACGTCGCGGAAGGCGTCGATGACCGGCGGCGGCGGGGTTGCGGTCTGGATCTGCACGCTTTCGACGAATACGCCGGCGTCGTAGCGATCCAGAATCTGCTGCATCAGCCGCTCGGTCTCGGCCTGGAGCTGGCCGCGGCCGGTGGTCAGGATCGGGGTGAGGGCGGTCTTGCCGACCACCTCGCGCATGGCGCTCTCGCCGACGGCGCGGATCACGCTTTCGGGTTCGCGCACATTGAACAGGTACTTGGGGGCGTCGGAGACCCGCCATTGCACCGAGAAGCTGAGGTCGATGATGTTCTCGTCGCTGGTCAGCATCAGGCGTTCTTCGCCCGCCTCGGTTCCTGAGCCGCCAATATCGGTGGTGCGGATTTCAGTGACGGCCACCTTCTCGACCGACTCCACCGGGAACGGCACATGATAGCGCAGGCCTGGGCCGGCGACGCGCGAGAACGCGCCAAAGGTGCTGACCACGCCCTGCTGGTTGGGCTGAACCACATAGATGCCGGTCGCGGCCCACAGAGCCACGACGGCGCCGGCGGCGGTGGCGATCGCGCGAGGGCGGTCAGGGCCCTGGAAGTAGCGACGCACGCGGTCGGTCAGGTCTTCCATCAACTGGTTTACATCGATCGGCGCCTGCGGCCCGCCGGGCGGGCGGCGCGGACCGGGGCGAGGGGTATTGTCCTTGTCGCCGCTGGGCGGCGGAGAACCCCAGGGACCAGGGCCAGCATTGTCGTTCCACGGCATGAGCGGCGTCGTCTTCCCGTCGTCTTTTGATTTTCAGCGGGGATTGTAAATCGTGCCCCACACGCGGATATGAGGACCCCTGCTCAACAAGGCAAGACATTGACGTGACCGGCGCTGCTTCCACAACCCTCGAAGATGCTCGCGCGGCTCTGGATCGGGTCGTTGATCCGGTCACCGGGCAGGGGCTTGTCGCCGCCGGATTGGTGCAGGGTCTGGTGGTGCGCAACGGCCGCGCCGGCTTCATGCTGGAAGTTCCCGCCGCCAAGGCCGCCGCCTATGGGACCGTGCGCGCCGCCGCCGAAAAGGCGCTGGCGGACCTGCCGGGCGTCGATCAGGCCCAGGTGGTCCTGACTGCCCAGGCGGCCGAAGGCGCGACCCGGGTGCGCAAGGGCGCCCGGGTTTCAGAAGACCCGCAGGCCCGCATGGTCCCGCCGCCGGAAGCCGAGAAGCCGGCTCATGTGAAGCACGTGATCGCCGTCGCCTCGGGCAAGGGCGGGGTCGGCAAGTCCACCGTCGCCACCAACCTGGCCTGCGCCTTCGCCGGCATGGGCCTGCGCGTGGGGCTGCTGGACGCCGACATCTACGGCCCCTCGGCCCCCCGCATGATGGGCGTCGACGGCGAACCCAGCTTCGAGGACGGCAAGCTGCAGCCTCTGGAGGCTCACGGCATCAAGATCATGTCGATCGGCTTCCTGGTCGACGAGGGCAAGGCAATGATCTGGCGTGGGCCGATGGCCTCGTCGGCGGTGCGCCAGATGATCCACGATGTGGCCTGGGGCTCAGAGGCGCAGCCGCTGGACATGCTGGTCGTCGATCTGCCGCCTGGCACCGGCGACGTGCAACTGACCCTGGTGCAGAAACTGCGGATCGACGGCGTGGTGCTGGTGACCACCCCGCAGGAAATCGCCCTGATCGACGCTCGTCGGGCCGCGATCATGTTTGGCAAGACCGCGACCCCGATCCTGGGCCTGATCGAGAACATGGCCTTCTTCGCCGATCCCGCGACCGGCGCCCCGATCCCGATCTTCGGTTCCGGCGGCGGCGTGGCCGAGGCCAGGACGCTGGGCGTGCCGGTGCTGGCCGAGGTTCCGATCGAACTGGCCGTCCGCGAAGGCGGCGATGGCGGGGTTCCGGTCGTGCTGGGCAAGCCCGACAGCGCGGCGGCCAAGGCCTTTGCGGGGGCGGCTGAAATGCTGTGGGGCGTGGTGAAGGGCTAGTTGCCCAACGCGGCCCGCACGTCTTTCATCAATGCGAATAAATGGTTCGGATCGGTGGGCGAAGGCAGGAAGTCGAACCGTTCGTAAAAGCGCCGGGCGCGCTCGTCCTTGGCATGAACGATGAAGGCCCGGATGCCCGCTATATCCGCTGCCGCGAGCGTCCGCGCCATGGCGTCTTTCAGCAGGCCCGCGCCCAGCCCCTTGCCCTGATGAGTGGCGGCGATGGCCAGGCGCGCCAGGATCATCACCGGAACGGGATGGCGCGCCAGGCCCTTGGTCAGGCGCTCGGCGGCGTCGGCATAGTCGATCTGGCCAACGACGAGGCTGTGAAAACCGACGACACTTTCGCTCTCAAGCGCCAGATAGGTTTGAGACGCGCCCGATTGCTGGCTCTGCAGAGCGTGTTTCTGCAAAAAGCGATTCAGGGCCGGCCCGCCGCAGTCGAAAGCGTCGATGGCGTGATCGCGTCGCAGTTTTTCGATCCGCACAGCTTACGTCATTCAGTGTCGGAGCGCTCGAACACGCTGGGCGTCGACAGCAGGCGGGCGAGGCGAGGCATGGACCGGGGCGGCGCATCCAGAGCGGCTTGAAAGGCCGCCCAGCTTTCTGCGTCGAGATTGAAGACGTGACGGTCGGGAAGGGTTTCCTGGGCGCGCGCCATGGCGCTTTCCAGCACGAATTCACTGACTGAGCGGTGGCTCGCGGCGGCGGCTGTTTGCAGCATCTGCTTTGCTTCCGCTGTCAGGCGTAGGTCGAGCTTCTCTGATTTCGCTGTTGCGGCCATGGTTTCTCGCCTCGATGTGGCAGAATGGCATATTTGCCCGACAATGTCATGACACTAGTCGTCGCCACAAAAAGGGCCGCCCGAGCATCGCCCGGACGGCCTCTTCCGTTCAGCCTATGCCAGCCTCTAGAAGCTGTAGCGAACGCCGGTCGACATCACGACGGCCGACCCCGTCACATCGCCGCGCAGGTTGACGGTCGAACTGGTCGCCGTCAGGTCGGTGCGGCTGATCTTGGTGTCGTCAAAGCCGATGTAGCTGATCGCCGCGTCGAGCTTCAGGTTCGGCTTGGCCGCCCAGGTGGCGCCGGCCGCGTACATCATGCGGTCGCCGTCCGGCACGCGGGCCGTGCGGCCGATGTCCGGGGTCGGGGTCGGGTCGTACTGAACGCCGGCCCGCAGGGTCAGGCGCGGGCTGGCCTGATAATCGACGCCGACGGCGGCCGTGGTGATGTCCTTGTAGTCCTGATCGCTGACCGAGCCGCCGGAGGCGTACTTGACGCGAATGGCGTCGAACTCGCTCCAGCCGATGCGGCTGACCGAGCCGTTCAGGGTGACGCGGTCATTGATCGCCCAGCGCGCGCCGATGATGGCCATCCACGGGGTGGTGATCTCGGCTTCGCCGGCGGTCTTGAAGTTGCTGGCGGCCGGGATCGGGGCCTGCAGGCCCGAAACGGCGATGTCGCCCTTCAGGGTCTGCTCGACCTTGGCGCGATAGCTGGCGCCCAGGGTCAGGGCCGGGGTGGGGCGGTATTGCGCGCCCACCGTCCAGCCATAGGCCCAGCCGTCGCCCTTCAGCGACTGATAGCCGTCGGGCTGCAAGGGCGAGATGTTGGGCAGGGCGTTGGTCAGTTCGGCGTCGGCATAGACGGCGCTGACGCCCACGCCGAGGTCCAGCTTGTCGGTGACGCGATAGGCCACCGTGCCCTGAAGGTCGGCGGTGGTCAGGCGCGACTTCAGCGCGTCATAGCGGGTCCAGCTGCGCGGACCGTATTCGGTGGTGAAATTGTAGGGCGCGGCGACCGACAGGCCCAGGGTCAGTTGGTCGTTGATCCGCCAGGCGCTGGCGAAGTTGGGGACCACGCCGTCCTTGATCGGCTTGGAGGTGCGCAGGTCGCCGCCGACCGGGGTGGTCAGGCCAGCAGGCGGCACCGGGCGGGTGATGGTCGAGCCGCTGTCATTGACGTCGGAATCGACCTGGATGGCGTGCAGGCCGCCATAGACTTCGTTGCTTTCCAGGCCAGCGATCGAGGCGGGGTTCCACCACAGGCTGGCGGCGCCGCGATCAGCAACCTCGCCCGAATAGGCCCGGCCCGCGCCGCGCACCGATTGTTCCTGGAGATAGAAGGCCGAAGCCGAGGCCTGGGAGGCGGCGACGAGCACGCCGAAAGCCACGCCGGCGGCGAGGCGGTTACGCGAAAAAGACATGAGACTGACGAGACCTTCTTGGGGAGGAGAAGTCCCCGAGCGTCTTTCGGCGCCAGAGGAGCGCCGCGTCTAACGGAATGAGCCAGAAACCGTTGCTATTTTTGTGTCACACGGTGAATTTTATACAGGTAGTCAAAGAAACGGGGCCATGAAGGCCCCGTTTCAATCACTGTTATGTCAGTAATGGCTGGAATGTGACGCTACTGGTGTCACTTTCACTGCAAGACTATTATTAGCCGCCCGCCATCTTGCGGAAGAACTTCTGACCCTGCTCGCCGCCATTGAAATAGGCCTTCTGGCCGTCTTCGGCGGTGATCTGGCCCCAGTGGTCGCGGATGCCCTCGGCTGACAGTTCGCCGTCGCTGAGATAGACCCCCTCGGTCTCATAGAGGCGCGTCAGGGCGAAGGCGCCGGCGCCGGCGGTCAGGATCGCGCCGGTCGGGGCCTCGTCAGAGACCAGATACATCACGCCGGGCGTCACGGCCTCGGGGGCCAGCTTGGCCAGCACTTCGGGCGGCATCAGGCCTTCGGTCATGCGGGTGGCGGCCACCGGGCTGATGGCGTTGATGTGGACGTTGTTCTTCTGGCCTTCGAGCTTGAGGGTGTTCATTAGGCCCAGACAGCCTTGATCGGCTTGAAGGTGCCCCAGACGTGGACCTGCATGACCGCCTCGAAGTCGGCCAGCTCCATCTTGCTCAGGGTCTTGTCGCGCAGGATGCCGGCATTGGCGATCAGGATGTCGATGCGGCCCCAGGTGTCCATGGTGGTCTTGACCAGGTCGGCGACGCCAGCGTCGTCGGTCACCGAGGCGCCGTGGGCGATGGCTTCGCCGCCCGCCGCCTTGATCTCTTCCACGACCTTCAGGGCCGCGTCGGAAGAGCCGCCCGAGCCATCGACGCTGCCGCCCAGGTCGTTGACCACCACCTTGGCGCCGCGACGGGCCAGTTCCAGAGCGTGCTGTCGGCCCAGGCCGCCGCCTGCGCCCGTAACGATCGCCACCTTGCCGTCAAAACGGATGTCCGACATGCCCTAGTCTCCCTCAAACACGTGTTTGGTTTGGCGCGTTTGTGCGGCGCGGGAGGGGAGGCGTCAAGGGTGGCCAAAACGAAGAACGCCGCGCGGACGAGCCGCGCGGCGCTTGATGTGATCTTCCCCGTGGGGAGCAGATGACCTCGTTCTACTTCGGCTTGGTCATCCCGCCGCCCACCGGCGCGGCTGGCTTGGCGCGTTTCACGCCGGCCTTCTGGCCGGGCTTCATGAACTTGACCAGCACGCGCTGGCCCACCAGCAGCGGGGCGCCGTCGGCGCTGACCACCACCTCGACCACGCGCTCGTCGCTGCGCTGGCTGGGATCGTCGGAGGCCAGCTTGCGGGCCCCGAACACGGCGGCGCGACGCAGGACCTTGCCGAGGAATACCTTGTCAGGATCGCTTTCCGGGGTGATCTCGACTTCCTGGTTGTTGGTCACGTTGGGGATATCGGCCTCGACGATCTCGGCGCGAACGATGCGCTGGGTGTCGGGCTCGAGGTCGAACATCGAGGTGACGTTCAGGGTCGAGGCGCCGGCGCCCGGATTGGCGTAGCGACGCGCGATGCGGCCGTTGGCTGGCGCGCGGATCACCGTTAGCTCCTGCTGGTACTGGGCCTGACCCAGCTGGGCGCTCGACACGCCGATGGCGGCGCGCTGGGCGCCGATATTGGCCTCGGCCTGGGCGATCTGGTCCCGGGCCGCATCGAGCTTCTGGGCGGCCACGAAGTTGGACGCCGCCAGGCCCTGTAGCCGCTTGTATTCGCGCTGGGCGGTGCGCAGCTGCACCTGATAGAGGGCCAGTTGGGCCTTGGCCGAGGCCAGGTTGGCCGAAGCGGTCTGGGCGGCAAGGCGCGGCTCGTCGTCTTCCTGCTTGGCCAGGGGCTGGCCGGCGACCACCACGTCGCCTTCCTGGACGAACACCTCGCGGACGATGCCCTGGCGGCGCGCGGCCACCTGGATCACGCCGCCCTCGACATCGGCCTTGCCGTTGGCGATGGCCGCATAGGGGGAGGGCTCTTCCTGAGCCGCCGCCACTTCGAGCTTCTTCTTTTTCTCGGCCGCCTGGCCTTGCATGTAGAAGAACCCGCCGCCGCCTGCGGCGAGCACGACGATGACGATCCAGAATATCGGGCGGCGCAGAAAGCCGAACATATCAGTTTCCCCAAAAATCAGTGGCTGAGCGACGCGGGGTTGGCGTCGGGCGTTCTACGCACGTCGTCCAGGATCCGGCCGTCTTCGATGTGGATGACGCGGTCGGCATAGGCCTCCAACCGCGGGTCGTGGGTGACGCAGATCACCGCCGCGCCGCGCTCCGTCGCGGCGGCGCGCAGGAGCTTGATGACGGTTTCACCGCTCTTGCCGTCGAGCGCCGAGGTGGGCTCGTCGGCGAAGATCAGGTTGGGATTCTTGGCCAGCGCCCGGGCGATGGCCACCCGCTGCTTCTCGCCGCCCGACAGTTCCGAGGGGCGCTGGTTGACGCGCGGGCCAAGGCCCACCGACTCCAGCGCCGCCTGGGCGCGCCGCGCGGCTTCGCCGGGCCCGATGCTCTGATACTTCAGGACGGTCATCACCTGCTGCTTGGCAGTGAGAGCCGGGAACAGGTTGAAGCCCTGGAAGATAAAGCCGCAGTGATCGAGGCGGAACCTGTCGATCTTGCCCGATGACAGTGACCACAGGTCCTTGGCGTCCAGCGCCGACACCTTGCCCTCGTCGGGCTTCAGCAGCCCCGACAGGGCCGCCACCAGGGTGGACTTGCCCGAGCCCGAGGGGCCCATGACCATGGTCACATCGCCGTGCTTGGCGTCGAAGTCCACGCCCTTGAGCACCTCGATGAAGGTGCGGCCGGTCTTGAACCGCTTGACGATGCCCTGGGCCGAGAGAGCGCTCTGGCCGCGCTTGTGGCTGTGATCATTGCTCATCGCAGCAGGTCCGCAGGTTGGCTGTTCTTCAGGATGCCCAGCGACAGGAAGCCAGACAGCATGGCGATCACCACGAGGAAGACCGCGACGATGATGATCAGGCTGGGCGGGAAGAACATCGGCACGCCGCCGGCGGTGGCCAGCAGGGTGACCAGCCAGGTCAGCAGGCCCGCCGCGCCGACGCCGACGATGCCGACCCAGAAGCTCAGCTCCATGACGATGTTGCGCAGGTCGCCCATCGACACGCCCAGGGCGCGAAGGCTGGCAAACTCCTTGATATTGGCCATGATCGCGCCGCGCAGGGTCTGCCAGGTGATGGCCACGCCGATCAGCAGGCCCAGGAAGGCCGAGAAGCCCAGCATGATGCCGATGATCTGGTCGTCCAGCATGGCGCTGGAATTGGCGTCGGCCAGTTCCTGACGGGTCCAGGCGCGGAACTTGCCGTCGGCCTTCTTGTTCAGCTGGGCCGCCACGATCTCGGCGCGGGCCGGATCGCGGATCTGCACCATCAGCGGACCGACGCGCTGGCCGGTGTCGGCCTCGCCCAGCATCCGCAGGGTGTCGCGCGACATCACCAGGGTCGGCTGGATGATGTTGGGATAGCCGGTGGTGACCACGGCGATATTGATGGTCTTGCCGTTATAGATGGCCTTGTCGCCCTTCTTGACGCCCAGGCGCTTGAGGGCGGTCTGGTCGACGGCCACAGCGTAGGGCTGGCGCAGCGCCTCGACCATCGACTGGGTGTAGTCGGTCGGTACGGTGACATAGCCCGGAATGGCGTCGATCACGGTGACGTTGACGAACTCGGTCTTGCGACCGCCGCCCTCGCCGCCAGCCTGCTTGCCGCCCTTGGCGGCGGCCTTGGTGCGGGCCTCGATCTTGGCCTGCTCCTCGGGTGTCAGGATGTTCTGGAAGCGCCCGCCGGACCCGTCGAGGGGGGCGACCTGGGTCACCTCGGGATGGCTGTAGACCAGCGGGATCATGCGGCGCGGCAGGCCGGACGGTCCGCCAAACAGCGCCTTGGCCCCGGGGCCAAGCACCATGATGTCGGCGCGGGCGCGGTCGATCTGGGCCGTGAAGCCCTTGCCGATGCCCACGAACATGCCGACCTGGGCCAGGACCAGCAGGCCCGAGAACGCCAGGGCGACGACGGCCGCCATGTATCGACGCCACTCGTACAACAACGTGGCCAAGGCCAGCGACATGCGAACAATGCTCCCCCAATCAAGGGTTGCAGCAATGAACGGCCATCAGCGAACGGCCAAGTTAAATCGGGGTAAGGCGGAGGACTGGCTCTTTTCGGGCATCCTGCCGCCGCCACGGCATAAACCCCTCGTCGGGCGTGCGAGCACGCAAGCCGCTTGCCTCCAACGGTAAACTTGGTGTCAATCTCGCCCCTTGGCTGACGTCGCGGGGGCGTCGCCCAGTTCAAAGGTTCTTGTCTCTTGATGTTTCGTCCCGAGAACGTTCAGGCCCTCGCGGGTCTGGCGCTCACCCTCGGCCTCTGCTGGCTGGTCTCCGAGAATCGCAAGCGCTTCCCGTGGAAGCTCGCCATCGGCGCCGTCATCGTCCAGGTCGGGCTTGTTCTGCTGCTGTTTGGCCTGCCGCAGGCCCAGGCGCTGCTGCGCGGCGTCAATGGCGCGGTCGAGGGGCTGTCGGCCTCGACCCAGGCCGGCACCATGTTCATCTTCGGCTTCCTGGCGGGCGGCGAGCAGCCCTATCCGGTCAGCAATGCCGGTCTGGGCTTCATCTTCGCCTTCCGCGTCCTGCCGGTGATTCTGGTGGTCTGCGCCCTCTCGGCG
Organism: Caulobacter sp. 32-67-35; assembly: GCA_002280875.1. Classification (GTDB taxonomy): domain Bacteria; phylum Pseudomonadota; class Alphaproteobacteria; order Caulobacterales; family Caulobacteraceae; genus Caulobacter. The sequence goes on from NCEV01000023.1 coordinate 77,870, forward strand.
CTGCTGTGGCACTGGAAGATCCTCAAATGGGCGGCGCAGGGCTTTGGCTTTGTGTTCCAGAAGACCCTGGGCCTGCGCGGCCCGCCGGCCCTGGCCACCGCCGCCACCATCTTCATGGGCCAGGTCGAGGGCCCGATCTTCATCCGCGCCTATCTGGACAAGCTCAGCCGCTCTGAACTCTTCATGCTGATCGCGGTCGGCATGGCCTGCGTCAGCGGCTCGACCATGGTGGCCTACGCCACCATTCTGGCCGACGTCCTCCCCAACGCCGCCGCCCACGTTCTGACCGCCTCGCTGATCTCGGCCCCGGCCGGCGTGCTGCTGGCCCGCGTCATCGTGCCCTCCGACCCGATGGAAAAGAGCTCCGACCTCGACCTCGCCGCCGACGACAAGACCTATGGCAGCTCGATCGACGCCGTGATGAAGGGCACCACGGACGGTCTGCAGATCGCGCTGAACGTCGGGGCCACCCTGATCGTCTTCGTGGCCCTGGCCACCATGGTCGACAAGGGCCTGGGCGCGCTGCCCGATGTCGGCGGCCAGCCGCTGAGCATCGCCCGCGGCCTGGGCGTGGTCTTCGCGCCCCTGGCCTGGTCGATGGGCATTCCGTGGGAAGAGTCCGGCACGGCCGGCGGCCTGCTGGGCGTCAAGCTGATCCTCACCGAGTTCACCGCCTTCATCCAGCTGGCCCAGACCGGCGAGGCCCTGCTGGATGAGCGCACCCGGATGATCATGACCTACGCCCTGTGCGGCTTCGCCAACATCGGTTCGGTCGGCATGAACGTCGCCGGCTTCAGCGTCCTGGTGCCCGAGCGCCGGGCCGAGGTGCTGGGCCTGGTCTGGAAGGCGATGATGGCCGGCTTCCTGGCCACCTGCCTGACCGGTTCGCTGATCGGCCTGATGCCCCGGGCGCTGTTCGGGCTTTAGGGAAGGGCCTTTCCTTCCGCTGCGAAAACCAAGCATCCTCCCGGTCAAAAGCCGGGAGGATTTTCGTATGAAGCTCTATGACAGCCGCCGCGCCCCCAACCCCCGCCGGGTGCGCTGGTTTATGGCCGAGAAGGGCATCGACGACGTCGAGATCGTGGTCCTGTCGATCATGGGCGGTGATCACAAGTCGCCCGACTACAGGGCGAAGGTCGGTATCTCGCACATGCCGGCCCTGGAGCTCGACGACGGGACCGTCATTACCGAGTCCGTGGCGATCTGCCGATATCTGGAGAGCGTCTACCCTAAGCCAAACATGTTCGGGCGCGATCCGAAGGAAACTGCAGTCATCGAGATGTGGCAGCGGCGCGCCGAGATGATGATCGTCACGCCCTTGGCTCTGGCCGTGCGCCATACCCATCCACGCATGGCGGCGCTGGAGGCCCAGGTCCCCGAGGTTGGCGAGAATAACCTGGTCGGCGCCCGGCGCGCTTTGAAGATGCTGGATCGTCGGCTGGCTGAGAGCCCGTTTATCGCGGCCGATCGCGTGACCATCGCCGACGTCGTGACGGTAACCGGCGTCGATTTTGGCCGAATGATCGATTTCCGGCCCGACGCGGAGCTGGTTCACGTCAATCGCTGGCTTGACGCCATGCTGGCGCGGCCGGCGGCCAAGGCGGGGATGTAGTAGCGGGTCAAGGTAGCTCCTCCCCCTCTGGGGGAGGTGGCCCAGAGGGCCGGAGGGGGCTAGCTCGGCTCAGGCCCCATTAGCCCCCTCAGTCGCTCCGCGACAGCTCCCCCTGAGGGGGAGCAGCTACCCAGTACCTACCGCCCCCGGATCTTCTTGATCACCCCGGAAAAGCTCAGCATCGGCGAACTGCCGGTCGAGACCAGCCCGCGCACGAACAGCAGCGAGCCGCCGGCCTTGGTCACCTCGCCCGTCGCGGTGACCAGATCGCCGGGCCGCGCCGGGCCCATGAACTCGCCGTTCAGGCTGACCGTCACGGCATGCTGGCCGGCCAGCGCCCGCCAGGCGATCGCGAACAGCGAGAAGTCGGCGAAGGTCATCATGCAGCCGCCGTGCATGAAGCCGCCGCCGTTCATGTGGCGGGTCTCGGCCTTGAAGGCGGTGGTCACCAGACCTGCGTCGTCCTCGCGGAAGTAGAAGGGGCCGGACTGGTCCTCGAACGGGTCCAGGCCCGACCATGTGCGCCAGCCGGCCCAGTCGCCGGTCTCGACCAGGCGCGGTCCGCCGGGCGCGTCATTGCCGCCATCCATGTGCTTGTCCCCTCGTTGTTATCGCCGATCAGCTAGGACAGGGCCGAAAGGCGCGCAAGCCGGACTCTCGCCTCTGCTGACAATCCGTGGCATGGGAGCGCCCATGACGACCCCGAACCCCATGACGAGCCCGATCCAAGAGGCCATCCTGTCCCAGCTGGCCGGCCTGCCGGAGGGAAAGTCCATCGACCCCATGAACGTCGCCAAGGCGGTGCAGCCCGAGCGCTGGCAGCAGATCCTGGGTCACGTGCGCACCAACGCCATCGAGCTGGCCAAGGCCGGGACCATCGTGATCCTGCGCCACAACAAGCCGGTCGATCCCGAGAAATTCCGCGGCGTCTACCGCCTGCGCACCCGCCTGCCGGGCGATCCGACCAGCTTTGAGACGGCGGCTCCGGATGACGACGCGGACGACGATATCTAACCTCATATTCGCTCTCCCCGGCGAAGGCCGGGGCCCAGATCGAACCCAGAGAGGTCGATGATCTGGTCAGCCTTATTTCGGATCAACCCCAGACGCTCAGGCTGAGTCTGGACCCCGGCCTTCGCTGGGGAGAGCGGGTCTGGGATTGTAAGTCTTGAAACGAAACTTAATCGGTGAACTTATGCGCTCCAACATCAGGGGAGTTCACCAATGATCATCCACGGCTCGTCGCTGTCGCCGTTCGTGCGCAAGACCATGGCCTTCGCCACCGAGAAGGGTCTGACCTTCGAAAACAAGGTCGCCCGGCCGGGCTCGCCCGATCCGGAGTTTCTGGAGATCAGCCCGTTCAGGAAGATTCCGGGCTTCCAGGACGGTGATTTCAGGATCTCCGACTCCAGCGCCATCGTCACCTATCTGGAGGCGGCCTATCCCGAGCCCAACCTGATCCCGCTTGAGCCCAAGGCCCGCGCCCGGACGATCTGGTTCGAGGAGTTCGCCGACAGCATCTTCGTCGGTGCGGCCGGCAAGATCTTCTTCAACCTGGTCGTCGGCCCGCGTTTCATGGGCGTCGAGAGCGACCTGGCGGCGGTCGAAAAGGCCACGACGGAAGAAATGCCGCCGGTGCTGGATTATCTGGAGAAGATCGCGCCCGAGAGCGGCTTTTTGATCGAAGATCGCCTGACCCTGGCCGACATCGCCGTGGCCAGCCCCTTTGCCAACCTGATGCACGCCGGCTTTGACTTCTCGTCCTGGCCCAAGGCCAAGGCCTGGGCCGACGCCATCCTGGCCCGGCCGTCGTTCGCGACGGTGGTCGCCAAGGAGCGGGGCTTCCTGGGCGGTTAGAGGTCTCTGGCGCGGCGACGCTTGGATCAGCGCCGCCGCGCCCTAGATTGTCGCGATGCTCGACGCGCTCCTCTCCGACATCGCCGCCTGCCGGGCCTGCGCGCCGTACCTGCCGCACACGCCCCGGCCGGTGACGCGGGTGCGCGCGGAGACCCGCATCCTGATCGCCGGCCAGGCGCCGGGACGCCTCGTCCACGAGACAGGCCTGCCGTTCAACGATCCGTCGGGGGTGCGGCTGCGCCAGTGGATGGGGATCGACCGCGAGACCTTCTATGGCCGGCCCGAGATCGGCGTCGCGGCCATGGCCTTCTGTTTTCCGGGGACCAACCCCAAGGGCGGCGACTATCCGCCGCCGCCGCGCTGCGCGGCCCTGTGGCGGCCGCAACTGCTGGAGCAGTTGCCCAATGTGGAGCTGACCCTGCTGGTTGGCAGCTATTCTCAGGCCTGGGCGCTGGGCGACCGCGTGGGCAGGACCATGACCGATACCGTGGCGGCCTGGCGCAGCTTTGGCCCCAACCTCCTGCCCATGCCGCATCCGTCGTGGCGCAACACCGCTTGGCTGAAGCGCAATCCGTGGTTCGAGGAAGAGGTCACGCCCTATCTTCGCCAGCGTGTGGCGGGCATCCTTGGCCTATGAATCGCCGCAGTCTGATCCTCACCGCGTCCGCCGCCGCCCTCAGCGGTTGCGCGCCCCTGACCCAGAGGCTTGACCTAGGGCCGCTGGGCTTTCGCGGGCCGCGCTTCGAGGGCGAGGACTTCGTCAGCTTCGACGGCGCGCGGCTGGGCCTGAAGACCTGGCTGCCGGACGGACAGCCGGAATGGGTGATCGTCGGCCTGCACGGCATGAATGACTATTCCAACGCCTATCACCTGGCCGCTGATTGGTGGACGGGGCAGGGGATCGCCACCTACGCCTTCGATGTGCGCGGCTTTGGCCGCTCGCCCAGCCTTTGGGTCACCGCGCACATGGTCGGCGGCTGGGTGGTCGAGCCGCCCGACTGGCTGGTCCGCAAGGTGATGCCCAGCGACAATCTCGACGAGCTGCGCCGCATGGGCAAGGACCCGCTGATGATCTGGGGCGCGCGGTCCGACACCGTCTATGGGCTGGTTGGCCTGATGGAGAAGGCGTGGCGCTCGACCGACAGGATCACGGTTCCGACGGCCTGGTTCTACGGGGTCAATGACAAGATCATTCCCAAGGAACCGACGGTCGAGGCGGCGGCCAGACTGAAGCCTTCCGACCGGACGGCCTGCTACGAAAAGGGCTGGCACCTGCTGCTGGTCGACCAGCAGGCCGAGACTGTCTGGCGCGACGCGGTCAGCTTCCTGCGCGACCCCGCCGCGCCCTGGCCGTCGGGCGCGCCGCCGATCCCGGCCAGCGTCAAGCTGATCGAGGCCATGGCGCCCAGGCCCCTCAAGGGCGGCGCCAAGTCATCGGCCAAGTCTTCGGGGTTGTGACCGCCCGCCGCGCAGCGTAAACCCCGGCGCATTCTTTCTGTCTGAGGCGAGACCTGCGGCATGACCTTGTTCGATTCCCCCGATTTCGAGGGACACGAAGGCGTCCATACCTTCTTCGACGAAAAAACCGGTCTGAAGTCGATCATCGCCATCCATTCCACCGCGCGCGGCCCGGCCGCTGGCGGGTGCCGGATGTGGGACTATTCCAGCAGCGAGGCCGCCCTGACCGACGCCCTGCGCCTGTCGCGCGGCATGTCCTACAAGAACGCCATGGCCGACCTGGAGTTCGGCGGCGGCAAGGCCGTGATCCTCGGGGACAGCCGCAGCCAGAAGACGCCGGCCCTGTTTGAGGCCTTCGGCCGCGCGGTCGACAGCCTGAACGGCCAGTACTGGACCGCCGAGGACGTCGGCGTCTCACCGTCCGACCTGGAAAGCACCCGCAAGACCACCCGCTATGTCGCTGGCCTGGAAGGCCATGCGGCCGCCTCGGGCGATCCGTCGCCGGTCACCGCCGAGGGCGTGTTTCGTGGCGTGCGCCTGTGCGTCGAGAAGGCTCTGCAGCGCGACCTGAAAGGCGTGCGCGTGGCGATCCAGGGCGTAGGCCATGTCGGCGCCTATCTGGCCGAAAAGCTGCACGCTGCCGGCGCGGTGCTGATCATCGCCGACGTCAACCAGACGGCCCTGCAAGAGGTGGCCGCCAAGACCGGCGCCACCATCGTGCCGACCGACGCCATCTTTGATGTCGAGGCCGATGTCTTCGCCCCCTGCGCCCTGGGCGGCGCGATCTCGGCGGCGACCCTGCCGCGCCTGAAGGTCAAGGTGATCGCCGGCGGCGCCAACAACCAGCTGGCCGACGCCATGATCGGCCAGACGGTGTTTGATCGCGGCATCCTCTACGCCCCCGACTACGTCATCAATGGCGGCGGCATCATCAATGTGGCGGCGGAAATCCGCGCCTTGGAAGCCGGCGGGTCATTCGACGGCGCCTGGGTGGCGACCAAGCTGGATCGCCTGGCCCAGACGCTGGGCGAGGTCATCGACCAGTCCATCACCGAGCAGCGTCCCGCCAATCTGGTGGCCGACGAGATCGCCCGGGCGCGGATCGCTGCGGCGCGGGGATAGCCTTTCGAGGCGTTTGCGCGTTCTCTTCTGGACCATCCAGCCAGGGAGCCGCGCCATGTCCGCCACCCACCTTGACGATCTGAAGCAACAGATGGAGGCGGCCGTCGCCGCTCAGGACTTCGAGACGGCCGGCAAGCTGCGCGACCAGATCGAGAGCGTCATGCACGGCAACATGGTGCGCGGCGTCGAACCGACAGCCCAGGCCTCGTATTTCCAGCGTCAGGTTCCGGGGAAGATGGGCCTGGGCACGGATCAGCAGGTCTATGCGCCGCCTCCGGGATGGACGCCGCCCAAGAAGCCCGACCCGATGACCGCCGGCCATTCGCGCGGAGCGCGGCGTCGCAAATCTTGATCCAGGCTTTCGGCCCGGGCGTCCGGGCCAGATCTCAGCGAGGCTTGATGGACAGGCTGACGCCGTAGACGATGTCGCGCTCGGAATAGTCCTGGGCGCGCAGCTTGCGCCGCGTGGCGCTGAGCGAGATTTGCTTGCCGTCCTTGCGCCAGCCCAGGCCGACCTGGTGGGTGCCAAAGCCGGCCAGACGATCCTGCGACAGACCGGCCCCGCGCCAGCCGTTCACGGTGTCGCGAACGACATTCATGCTGAGCGCCTTGCCCGAACTGGCGGCGAACAGGGTCCAGCGCCCCTTTTGGGCGTCCTTGGCCGAGGTGCTGATCTTGCCCATCAGCGCCGAGGCGTCGACCGACAGGCGCTTGAACAACGTCTGCTGACCGGGCGGGGCGAAGGGCTGGATCTCGATATCTTCAACCTTGGTGAGCCGGATCGGCCGCTCAGACGACCGCGCCAGACCCAGAAGCGGCGGGGGCGCCTTGGCTGTCTTCACGGTGCTGGCGGCGAGGCGCTTGCGGGGTTCGGCCAGGGTCTGGATCTGGGGCCTGGCGACCGGGGCGACCTGGGCCACCTGAACTGGCGGCGTAACCTGGCCCGGGACGGGACCGCCGGCCAGCGGTGCGACCGCTCCAGCCAGATCGACAGATGACGGCGGCAGAGAGGCAATAGTGGCGGCAGGCTTGCGGGGCGCATCGCCATAGCGCGCTGTGGCGATCGGGGCGTCGGGATCAAGAACGTCGGCGCCGCCCGCCAGGGTCAGGGTCTGGTCAAACGCCGGGGGCGGCTGCACCGACAGGGCGGTGGCGGCTGTCGCAACAGCGCCCACACTGGTGACAACCAGCACAGACTTGATGACACCGCCCCATCGCATGGTTCTAAGCCGTCCCCCGACGCTCACGTCCCCCAACGCTTCAGCGTTAGCTTATGCTTAACCTGTAGCCGCCTGTACAGGCGGATCGCGCGACTGAATTGTGAAACTTATGTCGCGCCCGCTTTTCGATCATCGGATGCTTTGGGCGACAGTCTAGCACCGTGACAGACGCCAGCTTGCTGCACCCATCAGGCTGAGACGTGGGATCAATGACCCGGCTTGGGTTCGAAGCTGCGGCGTTCCTTGACCTTCAGGGCGTCCTGATCAGGCTTGCGGCCGTGCTGCGCCTTGGGCTCCGACTTGGGGATGCTGTAGTTCGTCATGGGGTTTTGGTGCTGGAAGCCATTGGTCATGGCGTTTCCTCCCTTGTTCCGACGATTTTATCACGCGGCCTCGCAGAACGCGTCGACCAACTGCACATCCACGGAGACGTGAAGGCGGGCCCTTCCAGGATCCCCTCGGATGGCGCCGGATACAGGCTGGGCCTGGGTTGGCGTGCGCGTTGTCGCCACGCGGATCAGGTCGGGCGACTCCGCCAGACCGTTGGTCGGGTCCAGTTCGATCCAGCCCAGGTCCGGCAGGAAGACTTCGCACCAGGCATGGGTTGCCCCTGCGCCGCGGACGGACCCGTTGGAATAGATATAGCCAGACGCAAACATCGCCGCGTAGCCCAGCCGGCGCAGGCCCTCGACCATCAGCCAGGCCAGGTCACGGCACGCGCCCCGGCGCTTGAGGATCGTGTCGGCGGGCGTCTGCACGCCCTCCTCATAGCGGGCTTCATACTCGAACTGCTTGTGGATCAGGGCGTTGACCCGCAGCAGGAAGTCGAGCGCCGGCTCGTCTCGTTTGCCTGACAGGCCGCGCAGCCAGGTCAAAAGCACGGCGTCGGGGTCGTCGGTCACCGGGGCGATGAACGGCTCCAGCGTGGCGCGATCTTCACGCGAATAGACGATGGGCGTCAGGGTGTGGGGATTGGCCACCCGCTGCGGGACAAGCGGGGCCGGGAAGCGGTCAATGACCAGCACGCTGGCCACGCGCATGGCGTCAGCCTGCTCCTGGGGCTGAAACAGGCACACGCAATTGCCGTTGGCGTCGTAGCTCCAGCGGGTCTCGCCCGGTGGGAACAGCGTCATCGAGGCCTCGACGATCCGCAGGGCGTGGCTGTCGCGCGGGCGCAGCAGCAGGCGCTGCGGCCCGAAACTCACCGGGTTGTCGTAATAATAGCGTGTCTCGTGGAGGATGCGGAGCCGGGCCATTGGCTCAAGAACCCCCGGCGTGTGCGCTTCGTTCCATCGTCGGCCCACGAAGAGCATAGACGGAACATATCAAGAACTCTATCATGTCGGCCATGGCCGTCCTCGATCTGAAGCGTAAACTCGCCATCCTGTCTGACGCCGCCAAGTATGACGCCTCTTGCGCCTCATCCGGAGCGGAAAAGCGAAACTCCCTTTCCGGCCCTGAGGGACGCGGCAAGGGCGTGGGGTCCACCGAGGGCATGGGCATCTGCCACGCCTATGCGCCCGACGGGCGCTGCATCTCCCTGCTCAAGATCCTGCTGACCAATTTCTGCATCTATGACTGCGCCTATTGTATCAACCGGGTCAGCTCCAACGCGCCGCGCGCGCGGTTCACGGTCAAGGAGGTCGTCGACCTCACCCTCAACTTCTACAAGCGCAACTATATCGAGGGTCTGTTCCTGTCGTCGGGGGTGATCCAGACCGGCGACTACACGATGGAAGAGATGGTGCGGGTGGCCAAAAGTCTGCGCCTGGATCACGATTTTCGCGGCTACATCCATCTGAAACTGATCCCCGAGGCCTCGCCCGAACTGGCGGCCGAAGCCGGGCTCTATGCCGACCGGGTGTCGATCAATATCGAACTGCCCCAGGACGAAAGCCTGACAATCCTGGCCCCGGAAAAGGACCCGGCCGGCATCAAGCGCGCCATGGGCCGGATGCGGCTGTCGATTGAGGATCACAACGAACCCGCAAAAAAGGCCGGCAAGCGCAAGTTCGCCACCAGCCAGTCGACCCAGTTGATCGTCGGGGCCGATGCGGCCCGCGACAGCGACATCCTGGCCCGCAGCGCCAACCTCTATGGCGCCTACAAGCTGCGGCGGGTCTATTATTCGGCCTTCAGCCCGATCCCTGACGCCGCCTCGCGCCTGCCGTCCATGCGGCCGCCGCTGATGCGCGAGCACCGCCTGTACCAGGCCGACTGGCTCATGCGGTTCTACGGTTTTACGCAGGGCGAGATCGTCGAGCCGGGCGAGGACCTGGACCTGACCGTCGATCCCAAGACCGCCTGGGCCCTGCGCCATCGCGGCGACTTCCCGGTCGACGTCAATACCGCCGATCGCGACACCCTGCTTCGCACGCCCGGCCTGGGGACGCGGGGCGTCGACCGCATCCTGTCGGCCCGCCGCCAGACCCGCCTGACCCTGGCCGACGTCAAGCGGGTCTGCGGTTCGACCAAGCGCGCCCAGCCCTTCATCGTCACCGCCGACTGGACGCCGGGGGGGCTGACCGACGCCAAGGGCCTGAAGGCGTCGCTGATCGTGCCGGAGCAGTTGAGCCTGTTCTGATGCGCGTCGTTCGTCTGGCCTCCGAGATCGACTTCGACGGCTGGCGCCGGGCCGGCCGGGCCCTGCGCGCCGAAGGCGTGCCGCCCGAGGCGGTGGTCTGGACGGTGGAGTATGATCTGTTTGCCGACGGCGCTGCCCCGGCCGCGCCGGCCAAGGGCGCCGGCCCGCGCTTCACCGTGCCCCAGCCCTTTATCGATCTGGCCGAACGGGTCGTTCTCAACCGTTCCAATGAGCGCTTTGCCTTGCTCTACACGCTGCTGTGGCGGCTGGAGCGCGAGCCGGGCCTGATCGACAATCCGGCAGACCCCGACCTGACCCGCGCCCGTGACATGGCCAAGGGCGTCAGCCGCGCCGCGCACAAGATGAAGGCCTTCGTCCGCTTCCGTCTGGTCGAGGGCGTCGAGCCCGAAGTCTATATGGCCTGGTTCGAGCCGGCCCATCGGGTGACCGAGGCTGTCGCGCCGTTCTTCGCCCGGCGGTTCACGGGGATGAACTGGTCGATCCTGACCCCCGACGCCTGCGTGGCCTGGGATGGCGAGACCCTGAAGGTGTCCGAAGGCGCCGACCCCGCCGACGCGCCGCGCGAGGACGCGCAGGAGGAGCTGTGGCGCACCTATTACGCCTCGATATTCAATCCGGCCCGGCTGAACCCCCGAATGATGCAGCAGGAGATGCCCAAACGCTATTGGCGCAACCTGCCCGAGGCGCGGCTCATTCCGGAGTTGATCGAAAGCGCCCAGCGAAGAACCGCGCAGATGGTCGAGGCCCGGCCCAACCCGCCATCCGAAAGGGTGCTGAAGGCCGCCCTGCGCCACGCCCGCGACGGCTCCTATGGCGAAAGCGATCCCTTGACGCTGGAGGAAGCCGCCGTCGCCGCGCAGGTCTGCCGCCGCTGCGACCTGTGGCGCGAGGCCACCCAGGCCGTGCCGGGCGAGGGGCCGGCGCGGGCCCGGATCATGATCGTCGGCGAGCAGCCCGGCGACGAAGAGGACCTGACCGGCCGCCCCTTTGTCGGCCCCGCCGGCCGGCTGCTGGACAAGGCGATGCTGGAAGCGGACTTCGACCGCCGGAAGGCCTTCGTCACCAACGCGGTCAAGCACTTCAAGCACGAGCCGCGCGGCAAGATGCGGCTGCACAAGACCCCCGATCGCGGCGAGGTTCAGGCCTGCCGCTGGTGGCTGGACGCCGAGCGGCGGATGGTCAAACCCAGGGTGATCCTGGCCCTGGGCGCGACGGCGGTGATGGGGATCACCGGCCGGTCAATGCCGATCGCCAGGTCACGCGGCGCGCCGATCGCGCTCGACGGCGGCGCCCGGCTGGTGGTCAGCTGGCACCCGTCCTACCTGCTGCGCGTACCGGACGCCGACGCCAGGGCGCGGGCCTATGCGCAGCTGGTCGACGACCTGCGATTGGCCCAGTCGCTGACCTAGGCGTCCGGGATCAGGTGGGCCAGCTCGTTGGGAATGCAGATGAAGTCGTCCGACAGGGCGTACAGCTTGTAGTCCTTGGCGGTGATCTGGTTGGCCAGACTCTGGCTGTCGGACTTCAGATGCTCGACCAGCATCAGCGGTCGCCAGGCGTCGATCAGCTTTTCCGCCCCGCGCAGCACCTGCGGTTCCATGCCCTCTACATCGACCTTCAGGATGTCGACCCTGGGAAAGTTGAAGCTGTCGAGCGTGCGCATCTCAACGAATTCCTGCTTGTCGGGATCGCTGCCGCGTTCCTGAGACAGGCGCTCGCGCTGCTGGGCGCCGAACTCGACGCTGCCGAAGTTCATTTCCTGATTGTAGTCGAACTGCGGAATCTCGATCGCGCCGGCTTCCTCGCCGACCGCGATGTGGTGGCAGAAGATGTTGCTGTAGCCGTTCAGGGCCACCGAGCCGGCGATCATGTTGAACAGGATCCGCTGCGCCTCGAAGCAGTGATAGACGCCGCGCCCCTGCAGCAGGCTGGCCAGGCCCAGCGAGAACAGCCCGAAATTGGCCCCCACATCCACGACGAAGGGCTCGGGACCTTTCAGAACCGACAGCTTGGCGATCATGTCGGTGCTGTCGTGGCCGTGGGCGCGGCCCGTCTTCAGCAGGTGGTTGGTCTGGTTGATGTCATGGCGACTGACGATCACCGGCCCGTAGATGGTCGGCATCATCAGCCCGTAGGGAACACGTTCCAGCAGCATGCGCCCTCCAGGCGGATCGACTCGCGAGGCGATGGTGGGCTTGAAGCCTGGGCGTGGCTAGTGCGCCAAATCGCGCAAGCCCTACGCCGCGAAACCCGCCTCGGCGAAGGCCAGCATCCGCGCCAGCAGGGCCTCGACATCGCCCTCGCTGGTGGTGCCTTCCGACAGCACGTTGAGGCGGTCGAACTCGGCGAAGCGGTTGTTGTGCAGCATGCCCAGGGTGAAGTGCAGGCGCCAGTACACCTCTTCGGGCGACAGGTCCGGGCGGGCGGCCAGCAGGGCGTCGGAGAAGCGGCGCAGGTGCGAGACGTCGGTCTTCAGAATCTGGCGGATCTCGTCGGTGCCCTCGCTGCGGGCGCGGATCAGGAACTGCAGCGAGATGCGGCGCTCATGGTCGGGGGCCAGCCAGCGCAGGGGCGGGGTCAGCAGCGCGGCCAGCACCTCGCGCACCGGCGGCTTGCCGGCGTTGCGGTCATTGGCCTCGTGCAGCATGCGGGCGCGTTCGCGGTTCAGCTCGGCCGTGCGACGGCGGAAAATCTCGAACAGCAGGGCGTCCTTGGAGCCAAAGTGATAGTTCACCGAGGCCAGATTGACGCCGGCCGCCGCGGTGATGTCGCGCACCGACACATTCTGGAAGCCGTGCAGGGCGAACAGGCGCTCGGCGGCGACGAACACCAGATTCTTGGTCGCGGCTTCGGTCTCGGCGGCCTCGACTTCGTGGGAAGCGATGGCGTCGGTGGTCGGACTCACTACGATATTCCCCTTTACCCGTGGGGAAGTCTTACGGGCGTTCGAATTTGGCGCAAGCGTCAAGATGGGCAGCAAACGGAGGAAATGCGGGGGGCGGCCTCAAAAGGTCGACGGTTTTGCGGGGGAGCAGATCCGTCGGCGCTTTCTCGCGGCGGGCGCTAGAACTCTTCCCAGCTGTCCATCTTGGGCGCGGCCGAGCCGGGGCGGCCGGCATGCGCGGCGCGGCGCTGGGGTGCGGGAGCGCGGGCTGAGCGCCGGTCTGGAATTGTGCCATCAACTGGGCCAGTGTTTCAGCCTCGCGCGACAGCGCATGGCTGGTGGCGGTGCTTTCCTCGACATGGCGGCGTTCTGCTGGGTCACTTAGTCCAACTGGGTGACAGCGACATTGACCTCGTCCAGACCGCTGGCCTGCTCGCGGGCGGAGGCGGCGATCTCTCTGACCACGCCCCGTCGCGGCTGGCGCAGTTGGATTTATGTGAAATTTTACTGTCCGGGTGGAGGTCAGCTCATCTTGGTCAGCGGCGCGCGCTAACCGGACTTAAAGACGTCCGCGCGACAAACGCTGCCTACCGGAGCGATTGTCTTGAGTGAAACACAACCTTTTGGCCGCCGTTCCACCGTCGGCGCCTTCACCGCGAAGGCCCCAGTCGTGGCGCCATGCGCCAACTGCGGCGCCGCGTTGCAGGGGCGGTTCTGTCATGCGTGCGGCCAGTCCGCCGAGATCGCCAATGATTTCAAAGGACTCGCGCGCGATCTGATCGGCAGGGTCGTCAGTTTCGATTACAGCGTCATACGCGGCGTCTGGCGTCTGATCGTACAGCCGGGCCAACTGGCGTCTGACTGGTTCACCGGCAAGCGGGTGGGCGTGATTACGCCCTGGCAGACTGCCTTGCTGGCCTTGTCACTGTTTTATCTCGTGCCGTTGATCAGCGACTATCTCGTGTCGAGGTCGTTCTCCGTAGACCAAGGCGGCGAAGACACCCTTTACCGATACTGGGGCGTAGGTTTTCTGGCGACCGTGATCCCGGTTCACTTCGCGGCGCTTTCCTTGGTCGTCGGGCGTCGTCCGGATGCGACGCCATATCGGCAGCTGGTCGTGACCCTGTACCAACTGGGCGGCCTGCTTCTGATCCTGCTCCCGGCTGGGATCGTGCTTCGATATAGCCTGTCGCCCCTCGCAATCCTGCTCCCGCCCGTCGCGATGGGTTGGCATGTTGGCCTGATGCTGCGCGGGGCTTACGGTCTTTCGCCGTTTGGCGCGGCATGGCGTGCGATCATCGTCATGCTGATTGACGGGTTTGGATTTACCGTCGTCGGCGGCTTGACCATGAGCTTGTTCATGGGAGCGGCAGGCTAGTTCCGAGTGCTTAGATTAAGGGGGCGGGGAGAACGGTGATAGGGTGCCCTCGATCCCCGTGCTGTCCGGGACAAATTTCATCCGAATCAACGCCTTGTAGAATAGTTGAGCGCGCGCATCAGACGCGTCGAAACCTGCCGCATAATCATCCCACCTCGTCGCGAGGAAAGGGCGCAAGGCCAGCGACCATTGCGGCGGCGGGGGGTGATCGAGCGGGACTGGGGTCGAGGGGGATACTCGACCGGTC